>JBKQIY010000076.1:0-23280 GCA_052148155.1 Acidimicrobiia bacterium
GATGATTGTCAGGCCCGCCAGCGCACGCATCACTGGGACGCTACGACGCGTCAAACGTCACGGCCGTCCCGGTACCGGCCGGTGAGCTGCCCGACCGGTCCTCGCGGCAGGCAGACCGGCTCAGCAAGGCTCCGGGCGTGCCGGCATTCCGCCGCGGAGCACGCCGCAGCGTCGTGGCGGCGGCGATCGAACAACCGTCGACGTGGTCGGCAGTCAGCGGGCGCGCCAGGTTGTGGTCGAAGGTGATCGCGCCGACGTCGTCGGCCGTTTCGTGGCCCCACATCGGACCAGCGCAACGGGGTGTGTTCGAACGGCGGGGTTTGGTTACCAGAGATGGCCGCATGACTTGCAATGAAACTGCGCTCGTGTGCTGCGACTGAACAGAAGTCGGCCGACGATCCCGGACGCGAAACGCTCCGTGTGGGTGAGCCGGTGCACGGACGGTTTCCGACACGTCGGACACGACAGTCCGTTCACATACAGGCGAGATCGTCGTGGCGTCACGGTTTGAGGGTGCACCAGATCGGGCGGTGCAGACGCACGGTAGCTGAGCGAGATCGTCGGCGCGACCGAAGACCGAAGCGCTGCATGCGGGCTTGTTGTCGCGCCAGCTCAGCAGTTGACGTGTCGTCGCACCGATATTCGAAAACGGGATGTCGGTCCGTCGACGGCGAACGATCGCCGCCGAGTTGGGCGTCGCGTCGTTGGCGCTCCGGTCGCGTGTGTGCGGGCCGTGTCCGACACCTTCAGCTGGCCTCGACGCGCCTGCCGTTATCCGTTGCTGGCTGCGCTCGACGATGCCTGGCTCGGTGTCGGTGTTTCCCATGCGTTGCCGCCGAGACGGCCGCCCAGTTCGGGGCATTCGCCGTTGAACACTCCCCACGAGCATTCGAAGCCGGGTACGACCCAGGCGTGCAACATCCACACGTCGAGGAGCAGGGCTTTGTGTCCGCCGGCTGCGGCGCATTGTGCTGGCGTGTCGATCTCTCCGCCGACGACAAAGTCGCCGCGCATGCAGAGTCCGCCGTTGGCGTTGTGTTGATGCCAGTGGGCGTTCGGTCCGGCGAAACCGGTCGGTGGGCCGCCCGGGTGGTAGACGAGATAGCTCAACCCGACGATTTTCGAGTCGGGGGTCGTGCCGTCGTAGAGCAACTCGGCCGGCGTCGAAGGATTGAACGAGCCAGCCAGACTGACGTTGGTGTAGTGGGCGCCGATGCATGGGACGTACACCGTCGACTGGGCGTATCCGGCCGCGAGGGCGGTTGCGACCGTCGGGTAGCGTGCCGCCGCGGCGCGTGCCTGTGTCATCTGGACTTGTAACTCGAGGCGTTGGGCGTGGGTGAGCGGATATTGCTCGACCATCCCGCGGGGGCCGTGCTCGGCGACGAGGACACTGACATCGTTTTCGGCTCCGCCGGTTCCGGCGCCGACCTCACCGGGCGACGCGGGCGTCGGCGCAGCTATCTCGCACGGCGACGTGCCCGTCGCGGTTCCGGTGATCACCTTCAGCTGACCGACCGTCTCGATTGCGGGCGCAGTCGTCGGCGGGGTCGTCGGCGTCGACGTGGGCTTGGACGTCGACTTCGGAGCGCTGGCCTTCGCTGCCGAACTCGAACAACCGCCGATCACGAGCGCGAGCACGGCAAGACAAGCGACCGCGGACGCGGCATGTACCTTCGACCGGTTCACGGCAACCCCCTCCATCGTTCGCGTTTGATCGTACGCCGGTCGGGACAGCTCGGCACGCGCGCGCCCGTCGCTCGGGGTCCTTGCCGGCACTGTCGCATGGCGGCCCGCCGGCGTTTCCGGCGTGCGCGAGGCGCCGGATGGTTGCGGTGTTCCAGCACCGGAGCGGCATCGGCCGGACATTTCACCCCAGGGAAGCGGTCTGGCGGGCCGACGTCGTGACCGAGGGGTGTGCGTTGCGACGTCGTGGGCGGCGCGGGTTGGTCGAGGGTGGCCGGTGCCGTCGGGACGGCAAGCGGCATGACCGCCAGAGCCGAGACGAATCTGTGCGCCGGCCTACCGCCGCGTCGAGTCGGTCTATGTCGTGGGCTGTGGCGGTCCGGCGGACGAGCTGGGTGTGGGAAGCGTTGGTCGCCAGGCGCAGTCGTGAGCGCCGCGATCTTGGTGGTTGCGCTGGTTGGTGACCGGTACGAAGCGTTTGGAGAGATCCGCGCCGTATGCGTCGCGCAATCCGAACCGACTCGAGGTTGTGGTCTTACAAGCAGGAAGTCGGCGGTTCGAGCCCGCCAGCGCCCACCGAAAAGTCCTGGTCAAGGGCCCTTTCGACCGCTCAGGCCGTCTGCGCGACGCGCGCATCCAAGAATCCATTCAACAAATCACGGTCCCCCGGGCTCGTCATGGTCGTCATCGTGACGAAGACGGCGAGGTATGACGAGACGTGAAGCGTTTTCGGGAAGGAAATCAGGCAGGAGGTCAACGGTTTGCACGCGGCCGCGCCGAAGTTGTTCGTTCGGCTGCTTCTTCGCATCTGAGAGCGAACGATGTGCAACTCCGGGAGTTCAATGTCGTTGTCGGTCGAGAGTCGCCATGAGCGGGTCGAGCGTTCGCGCGTGACGCGTTCAGGACTGAGCCAGACCTTGTGCGTGCGAGGGGGTCGCAGGGTTTGTGTTGCGACGTTTGCCCGCGACCGGTCTGGCGCGGTCACCACATACGCAACTCGGCTCTCGTGTACTCGCTGGGCGATGGGAACCCGTCAAGCTTGCACAGTGACCGGATCTCGCGGGCTTTGTTGACGATCGCCGAGTGCGATCCGTCGAAGTGGCTCGTGAGCTCGGTCGCCGACAATGCGGGCTTGGAGCTGTTGTCGAACAGCCAGTTGATCTGCGCGAGCGCGTAGAGAATCGCGCCAGCCCAGATGCTCGGGCGTCCCCGTGTGAGCGGTGTGGGACGCTTGCGTCCGAGTGCTGCCGTCAACCGACGTGCGAGTGTCACATACTCCTCATCGAGTGATTCGTCGCACAGCGACTCGATCTCCGCGAGGATCTCCTCGAGGAGGGGGCGCAGTCCGGACGGGATGCTGTGCCAGTTCATCGGCTCGGGGTGATCAACGGAAGCGAGCGTGTTGTGCTGCTCGATGAATCGAGTGAGTGACTCGGAGTCGGTTGGGTCGACGCCTGCGATCAGCGCTGCCATGATCAACTGCTTCCCGGGGCCCCAGTCGTGTTCTTCGCCCAGCGCAGCGCGGTACTCGTCGGCGATGTCGTCGATCGCGCAAAGCGTGTCCGTGAGGTAACGGTCGCCCCAACCCTTTTCCCGATGCGCGAACGGTACGAAGGCGCGGAGAAACGTGGGAACCTGGTCGAGGCGGTCAGGGGGCGCGGCGACCTTGCGCGGGACCCACATGAGGAACGATTCGACCACTGATGGAGTCCATCGCGTCGGGTCGCCACCCGCGAAGTCCGCCGCGAAATCAATGGCGAGACGCGCAATGAAACGGAGCTGGTCGTCATCGAAGGGCGGGGCTGAGTCTCGCAGCGGCATCGCTTCGGGGCATGCCAGGAAACGCTCGACCAGCCGTCCCCGCTCGTTTTCGGTGAGTGGCTCGGCGTCGGGAAGCTCGTACCCTTCGTCGGGGATGACGGCCACGTAGTGATCGAGCAGCAGGCGATCAGTCGCGAAGTCCTCGGTAATCGGTGCGGCGAGCGTGTGGTCGGTGATCCACAACGCATGGGTGAGGCGTGCCTTGGCTTCGGCCAATGGCATTGGCCGTGTTGTCATGCTCCCGTCGCCACCGAGGAAGAGTCGTTGGTACTCGTCGGCGTCGGGGAACGCGACGATGTCCTTGGCCATTCCGCCGAGGATGACGTCGACGTACACGCCGAGGAGGTGCGCGGTGCTCGCGTGGGGATAACGCAGCCGCAGGCAGATGTTGTAACCGTCTCCGGTGGGATGTTCGAAGACCTGCGCTGATTCAACTTTGGCACGCCCAACCGAGTCGGACCAACGCGGTGCCGTCACTCGCGTACCGACGGCACTGCACACCTGAGCCGCGAGTTCTGCGCTCGCTCCTGGCGCGAGGACCGCGAACAGCCTGAGCGCGTCGACGGCCAGACGGGCTCCGCGGGAGGCGTGCTCAGCAAGGAAACCGCTAATGGAATCGACCATGTCCGGCTCGTCGCTCTCCGCGAGCGCGGAGAGTACGAACGATCCGAAGAGCTCCACCTCCAACGGCGAAGCGAACCTCATATCGTCGAGTGGTCCGAGCAGCTCATCGAGCACCGACAATCCAGGCAGCTCCACGGGCCCGGAATCGATGTCCGAACCGGATGGACGGGTTCGGGGAGGCAGCGTCGCAGGACCACCGCCCGGGCTCGCCTGGTGTCGGCGCTTGCCCTGGCGTGGCGGCGACATCACCCTGGACACTACCGAATCCGGGCTCTCCGTCCATGGGCCGCGCGCGAACGTTAGGGATGCCGGACGGCGGCGATTATGCGCCGCCCGCGCTTGCGGAGGCCTGGTCAGCGACGGACGGACAGGACTTTCTACCTGCGGGTCCGAATATCGGCCCAGGCATTTCGAGCAGCTGTGTCGCGTGGGTGCGAGCCGGGCGGTTCGGATGCGTTCTCGGTGCCAACAGGTTCCGTCGGAACGTTGTCCGGTTGTAGCACGCGTGCTACAGTCAGGTCGTGGCTAGGGAGATCACCCAACGCGAGCTTCGGAACGACAGTGGCGACATCATGCGCGGGCTTGATCGGGGTGAGAGCTACGTCGTGACTCGAAATGGCGTGCCGGTCGGTGAGTTGCGGCCGGTCCGTCGCGGCCGATTCGTTGCGGCTGACGTTGTCATTGGTGCGTTCGCCGCGTCAGCGCCAACCGATGCCCGTCGGTTCCGTGCAGATGTCGACCGCGGAATCGACCAGGATCCGACACCCCGTGGCTGAGGGTCACGCGAAGGGGTTGGTTGACACGTCGGTGGTCATCGATCTCGATCGCCTCGCCGACGCGAACCTGCCGGCCGAGATCGCGATCAGCGCGATCACGCTTGCCGAGCTCGCCGCCGGTCCCCATGCGACCCGAGATCCCGAAGAGCGCGCCGCGCGTCAGGAACGTTTGCAGCGGGTGGAAGCGACCTTCGATCCACTGCCCTTCGACGATGAGGCTGCTCGCGCGTATGGACGGATCTACGCAGCGGTGGTCGCGGCCGGGCGGAAGGCTCCAGGTCCGCGAGCGCTCGATCTGCAGATCGCGTCGATCGCGCTGGCGAGCGGGTTGCCGTTGTACACGCGTAATCCCAAGGATCTGCGTGCGGTCGAGCACTTGATCGAGATCATCGCCGTCTGATCTTGTGGACTGTACGCGACGCCGGAGATCTCTTGCATCGTCGACCTCGCGCCGAACACCACGACGGTCAACACTGCCAAACGAATTGTCAACACCGCCCAGAGTCTGGCGCGGGTGGCCGATTATTGACGGCCCAACGCCTGACAAGCGCAGAGTATGACGATTGGCAGCGCACGCCGACCCAGGCGGCCGAGCACCGGCCTCAACTTGGATCGGTGAACGCCGTGTCTCATTGTTTGGGAGTACGTCGGTCGCAACGGCCGCAGCCGAGTGAGACGAGCGGCAGAGTCCAGCGTGAGAGTGCGGATCGATGTCTAGCGTTGATGTTCGAGCTGAGTGGGTGTCGGACCCGCCGCATTCCGTCCACCGCTCAGGCCTCGTCGAGGGGCCGCGATCCAAGAGTCACTGGTCGTCAGGGCTTGTCATGCTCGTCATCGTGACGAAGATGCGCAGGTCAGGCGACGTCTGAAGTGATTCCGGGACCTCTTGGCGGCAAGAGCGCATCGAACGTCGCTCCGGCGTTGTTCCGCCGGACCGGCATCAACGGCGTCGCCGACTTCGCGTGGGTTGGTTCGGCTCGCAGATCGTGGAGCACCGCCCGCCAAGACGACGGAACTGAAACGCACTGGTCTGTCGGTCGAGCCTCGTCCGTTTCCCTCACCAGGTGAGTCGCGTGTCCTGACGTTGCGGGACGGACACGTGTCGTCGGGGCGTGCGTTCGCGCTCAACGGTGGTGGGTCTGGCGAATGTCGAGCGTCCTGGTTCGTTTCCGATGGCTGATGCGCTCATACAACGAGAGGGTTTCGGCGTGAAGTTCGTCGTACGGTTCGAGGGCTTCGACAAATTCGCACAGCTCGTCCATGACCGTTTCGACGCCGGCCGGGTTGCCCGCGAGATCGCAGGCGAGCATGCGGTCGCGGTAGAGGATCTCGTCGCCCGGTGCTGCGACGAGCCCTCGAATTGCGACCGAGATCGCTTCGTCCGCGTCGCCCGCGTCGAGGCAGAGCTGCGCGAGCTGATGGGCTGCGTCGGCGATCGTTGCTTCGATATGCGCGATGAGGCTTTCGCTGTACGCCCATTCGTACCCGCGCGGGTTGTCGAACGGCTTGCCTCGGACGAGGTCCATCGCGGAGCGGAGCGTTTCGGCTGCGGCGGACGGAACGCAGCGGCGAGTGTGCGCGACGCGTGCGGTGAAACGGGCGAAATCTGTGATGACGAGCGGTCCGAGTTGATATGTGCCGCCAGTCGCGGCGTTGCGCGGGAAATGCGGTGTGCTGTCGCTCGCCCGGCCGAGCCGGCTCCGCGTTGTCGACACCGCGGTGTTGAAGGTCGACCTCGCCGGCGTGCGGTCGGGCCACAGCGCCGTGATGAGACGTTCGTCGCTCGCGCCGTTCGGGTGCAACGCGAGATAGGTCGCGAGCTCGACACACTCGCGCCGCCCGAGTGCGACTCTGCTCCCGACGATCTCGACCGGTCCCAGCACTCGGACCTCGACCTCGAACGGCGGGTCGACGTACGGCTCGGTGATGTCTGGGTCCGTTGGCGTCTCGTCGGCGGGCGCCACCGCGGCGGCGGCGATGATTGGTTCGCCGACTGCGAGGTCGGTTACCAGTGCGTCGATGGCTGCGGCCGTCGGGAAATCGAGCAGCGCCGGCGCGACATGCAGACCCAACGGTGACAGGACAAGATCTGTGTCGCCGAGCGACGCGTGCCAGACCGAAGGGACGTCGCAGGACACGACGGCACCGGTGCCGCACCCACCATCACCGGTGATTTTCCGTATGCGGGCGAGCACGTCGAGTCCGATCGGTTCAGCGCAGACCAGGATGGTCGGGATCCATCCGTCGTCCGGGTACTCCGCCAGGCGCGCTTCGAGGGTGCGTGAACATTGCGCCGCCGCGAGTGCCTCGGCGATGTTGCGTGCCGCGGCGTCGAGCTCGTCGAGCGCGGCGTCGATGTCCGAGAAGTGCTGGACGCGTTGGGCGCCAGCGATGTCGAGTTCCAACGCGCCGACCGACAGGACATCCACGTGATCCGCCCAGGTACTCGTCGCGAGTTCGACGGCCACCCGCCGGATGTAGGCGCTGACTTGGTTTGCGGGACCGTCGACGGTCAGTGTGCCTGCCGACTCGATATCGATGAGCAACCGGTCGCCGTCGATATCGCCGAGCGCGACCAGGGCCGGCAGTGGTGCGGCGGTCCCGGCGCCGATCTCGCGCAGGTCGTCGACGCTCAGTTCGGGATCGGTGATCCAGCCGCGTGCATCGTCGGTCGCGACGAAACCTGGCGGCGAATGTTCGGGAGGATCTTCGGACAGGATCTCGACCTGACCGCCGCCGACCCGTACCGCCAGGATCGTGGCCGGCGAGGAACTGTTCTGAGTTGTTCCCGCGGCGAATGCGCGCAATGCGAGATCGAGGAGTTCGGCGCCGTCGAGATCGGCGGCGCGGCGCAACCGCCGTTCGACGTGATCCAACGTGGGGTCAGATGCGCTGAACTGTCGGCCCGCGCCGCGCCTGCGGCGTTGCACGCGGCGGAGCCGGTCGACCAGAACGACGAGCGACGCAGCTGAAAGGCCACCTCCGATGAGGAGCGCAGGATCGACGTCGCGTTGGGCTTGGTGCTCGTGCGTGTGATGGCGGACGTCGGCGGGCGCGGCGGCGACGTCGGGTGCGGTGCTCGGTGCCGGCCGGGCGATGACCGCCGGGATCGGCCGAGTCGCGGCGGGCTGGGAGTGTTCGACCGGGTCGGGTCGTAACCCATGTCGCGAAGTGTGCGTTTGCGTTATTCGTCGGGGCGGGGTTGGTTCGGGTGGCACACGTTGGCCGGTCGGGTTCGCGGGCAAGGTGAGGACCCAGCCCGGCATGATGAGTTGTGGTTCTTCGAGGGTCCTGCCGTTGGGCTGAGGCCGACCGCGGTTGAGTTCGAAGATGTCGCGCCAGCGCAGCGGGTCACCGAGACGGCTTTGCGCGATTCCCCACAGCGTGTCGTAGCGGACCACCGTGTAGCTCGTGGTCTGTTGGGCGGGCAGACGCGTGACGTCGTCGTGCAGGCCAGCTTCGGTACGCACGACGAACGCGGTCGGCATCTCGACCCGGAGATACGACGCCGGCCGCTGGTGGAGTCGCGGGGTTGGTGAGGTGCTGTTCGGCAGGTGAGCGGTCGCAAGCACGAGCGCGGCCGACGCGATCAGTTTGCCCATCGTCGGCTGCGCGGCACCCGCAAATCGCAGGCGCGGCGCCGCACGTCCGCGTGCCCACGCGACAGTTTCGACCAGCGTCGAGGCTGCGATCTGCAGCCATGCGATCCATCCGAGCAACGCGACCGCTTTGAAGACGGTCGCGTCTGAGATCTGGTTTCGGGACAGGGCTTGGCCGATATCTCCAAGCGACGGGAGCGAGGCTGGAAGCGGCCATCCGACGAATGTCCACAGGGCGATCGGGACCCCGGCGGCGAGCACGACGAGCGCGACGAGCGAGACGACACCCGTCGTGATGTTCCGCAATCGCGCGCGGGACCCCATCAGATCAGTTTCCCGCCTGTTCGACGGCGCGCAGACCACGTGCGGCTCCTCGCCCATGCACCGTCGTGCTCGGAAGGCCGCCGAGCCGGAGGAAGAACGTCGGCTGGGTGATCGTGACTTCGACAATCACTTCGTCGCCGCGCACCGTCGTCGTGCCCGCATAGCCGGTCTGGGCGAGATAGCTGTCCGCACGATCGATCGCGGCGGCGGCATCGAGCGGCGCACCACCTGAGGTACGCGCAGCTGTGATGTCGAGCGCTTGCGCGCCGGCACGCGCCGCCGATGCGGCGACGTTCGCGGCCTGCTGGCGGGCGGCGAGAACGTTGCCGCCGTCGAAGACGAGGCCGGCGACGAGCATCAGCACGGCCATGAACACGACGACGAAGACGGTCACGGTACCTCGATCGTCGGGACCGATCACGAGATGGCTCGATAGACGTCGATCGGTTCGGTGTACCGCGCGGAGATCGTTTTCGACGATGGCAGGCCGAGGCCGGTCAGGTCCGCCAACGCGACGGTGCACGAGACCGTCGCGGTGATAGTGCCACCCGCTCGGAAATTTGTCGTGTCGAGCACGACGGTCAGGGCGCGGCACGTGACGCCAGCGTCGGTCAGGTCGCCCCGTGCGGCGATGTCGCTGTCCGTAACCGCCTGCGCGACGGATCGGGCGTTCGCGGCGTCTCGGGCTGCGTCGCGTGCCGCGGCGTCGACTTCGGCGCGTGACGACCCGATCCGGCCGAGCGCGACGACGAACACCAACACGACCAGCAGCACCGGCGTGAGCAGGACCAGCTCGGCCGTCGCGGAGCCTCGTTCGCGGATATCGGACCTGGAAGTCATGGCAGGTCCGGCCGGAACCGCTCGACCGGGCTTTGGGCCTCGCCGTGGACGTGCAGGGTCAATCCCGGCACGATCGAGTGCAGGATCCCGTCGACATGTACCTGGGCGGTCTCGTTGTCGCGGGTGGCGGTGACGGTGACGTTGTCGACGAGCGCCGACGCGGCGTCGGCCATGAATTGGTCGGCGCTCACCCGACCGTCGGCGGCTGTGGCGCCTTCGACCCGGGCGATGCTGGCGCCTTGTTGCGCGGCCGCTTCGGCGACGTGCGACGCGTGATACCAAAGTCCGAACTGGATCACGACCATGATGAGCAGCAACAGGACCGGCGTGACGAGGACGGCCTCGATGGTCTCGTCGCCTCGTTCGTCGTGTGCTTGTCGCAGTCTCACGGCGAGTTGGTCGGGATCGCGTTGGCTTTGGCCGTCACCTTGGTCACGATGATGGCGCCGGCCGCGATCGCGAGCGCCGCGAAGATCGCGACGATGATCACCTTCTCGGTGACGTCGCCCCGTTCATCGCGACAGGTTCGTTCCCAACGGGCCCGCAAGATTGGTAACAGGACACTCAAGACGGCGAGTTCGTTCATGTGCGACGAGTCCTTTCAGGACGTGGGTATGGCAACGATCGTTTTTGTCGGGACACTCTTGGGTTCGATGGGTGCTGTCGAGTGATTGGGTGTCCCGATTGGTCTGGTGATCTGCACCTTGGTGGCGCTGTCGCGGTTTTGAGATATCTGACGATTGGTCGTGATTTCTGATGGTTCCGTGGTAAGCATGACTGGTGGTCGATCTCCGTGAACCGAAGACTTGGTGACGCTGACATCTGTTCGATCGATCGACACGGGCCGTCGGTGGCGCTCGGAGGCTGAGCTGGACGACTTCGAGCAGGAACTGGTCGACCAGTACGCGCTGGCGGGAGCGGGGTCGGGTTTGACTGATGGCTCGATCGCCAGCGAGCGTGCGGCGATCGTGTCGTTCGCACGTTTCATGGGACGCCATGTTTGGACGGCGACCGTCGACGACGCCGACCGGTTCTTGACCCATCAACGCAAGACGCTCCAGCTGGCCAAGAGCACGGTAAAGAGCCGGGCGGGAGCAATCGGTCGGTTCTTCGACTTCTTGATCGTGCGTTACCAAGGCGACATTCATGCGATCGCCGGTCATGTCGTCACCCAGCCGATCGACGAGTTCAACCGTCCCGCGCGTGTGCATCCCAGGGGCGTCGAACGGATCCCACCTCGTGACGATGAGGTCGATGCTTTCTTCGAAGCGTGGGGAGCGTGGTTGCCGTCTGCCCGCAAGTATCTGCCTGCGGCCCGTGACTATCTGGCGGCGTCGTTGTGGCGCCGGGCAGGACTTCGCATCAGCGAGACCGTCATGCTCGACATCCGGGACTGGCACCCTGACCTCGGCGAGCGCGGCAAGCTCCACGTCCGTTTCGGTAAGGGCAGCATGGGCCGCGGCCCGAAAGTTCGTCTGGTGCCGGCGATCAACTCCGTCGACTCGTTGTTGGACTGGTGGTTCACCGATGTTCGCCATCAGTTCGGCGATGATTACTCCGATCCTGATGCTCCGCTGTTGCCGAGCGAGCGGCGCAACCGGGAAACGGACTGTTGTTTCCGCGCCGGCCACAACGCGTTGCGCTCGGGTCTGGCCACCGCGGTGAGCGCATGGCTGCCGGAATGGAATGGACGCCTCAGCCCCCATGTCTTGCGCCACTACTGCGCGTCGTCGCTCTATATGCAAGGGATGGGTCTCAAGGCCATCCAGGATCTTTTGGGCCACGAGTGGCTTTCGACCACGACGGGCTACATCCACGTCCATGACACCTACGTCGAAGAGGCGTGGGCGAAAGCGAATAACCGGGTGGCGGCCCGGTTGACTGAGCAAGCGAGGTAGCGCAATGAAATGGAATCTGCGACTGACGGCTGCCGAACGGGGAATTTGGAAGAGCTCCGAGCTGCGACGCAAGTTCGCCGATGCTGGGCTTGAGATCAGCTCGGGAAAGATGTCGGCACTGTGGACCCAGACGCCGACGACCGTTCGCATCGAAGACCTTGACGTCATGTGCGACGTCCTCGAATGCAGTCCATCGGACTTGCTCATCACCGAGCCGGAGAAGGTGGCAGCACGTCGGCCCAAGCAGGTTGAATCGTCGTCATCGGGAGTGACCCCGATCACACCCCACCTCGGACGGAACCGGACGCTGCCTCCCGCGTGAAGCAGCTGCTGCTCTGCGAGCGTTGCGGCGTGGATCCCGTCGGCCACAAAAGACGGACCACCTGTTATGGCTGCGTGCCCCGCCACGGCGACGTCGTCAAGACCTGTGAATGTTGCGGTCTCAGGCCGGTGGCCTATGCAACTCGAGGTACGTGTTTTGACTGTGTTCCCCGTAAACGTGCCGTCATGGCGATGTGCGAGCAATGCGGCCGTAACCCGATCGCCTATCAGAACCGGAAGACTTGCTTTGGTTGCGTGCCTCGAAGACGCAGGGCGATGTTGCGGTGCAAGCGCTGCGGTTCTGAGGTCGACTACTTCCGGGCGGGATTGTGTCGGCGATGTCATCGCATGGCGCCCGTACGCGGTAGCTGTCGGGATTGCTTCGCCTGGGGCGTGTCGAGGAGGCGCAACTGGCGCTGTGAAGCATGCCGGGGTTGGAGAAAGCGATTTCCCTCGCTCGAGCAGTGTCCGTCGTGCCAGCGCTGCGTGCCTGTCAACGAGCGTGGCTATTGCCGCCTGTGCTGTCGCCAGGCGCATTTGGTCCGGCCGGCACACCAGAGCATCGATGTTGCCCGTGCCAATGCCTCGGGCCAGCAGTTGTTTTTCGCTGACATGGCCCGCAACCGCGGTGCCCTCGAAGCTCGAGTAAACCAGGATGCGCGAGCGGCGGGGTGGCCCTACAGGTTCCCCGTGGCACACCGTCAACTCACGTTGTTCGATGCTCCACTCGATCTGGTGGTCCGGCTTGAGCACATGCCCGAGCAGCGGGCACCCGCGCTCGCGGCCGCGCTGGACCTCGCCGTAGAGGGCCATGGCGTGTCCCATGGTTGGAGTGATGGTCGTCGGGCCGCGGCGCGCCGGAGCATCCGTATTCTCCTGTCGGTCCAAGACACCCCGGGGGCCAGGATCAGGACCAGCGAAGTCGCCCGTCTCGCGCCGCTCCGTCTCAATGCCATGACCCTCGTCCTCGACGTGTTGCGGGCCTCGGACATGCTCGACGACGACCGCGAACCCGAACTCGAAGCATGGTTCGGCGAGCACATGATCGACGTGGACCAGCAGATCTGCGCCGAGGTAGCGCAATGGTTCCATGCGTTGCGCGACGGAAGCCCCACCACGCCCCGGACCCGTCCGCGCCGCATCGGAACTGTTCGTCATCGAGTCGGCGCCGTGAGACCGGCGCTGGTGCAATGGAGCAACGCCGGACACACATCGTTGCGAGAGATCACTCGTGACGACGTCATCGGCTCCTTGCCACCCGACGCCGTCCGTCAACGTCAGATGGCCGACAGCCTGCGCAGCCTGTTCCGGTTCCTCAAGGGTCGCAAGATCGTCTTCGTCAATCCAACCGCACGGCTCAAAGCAGTCCCGCTGCAGCCCACCTATGCGCTTCCAATGGATCTGCGGGTGCTGCGCGAGGCGCTGAACAGTGATCAGCCGGCACGAGCCGCGATGGCGGCCATCGTTGCCTTCCATGCACTGCGTACGTCCGAGATCCAGAACCTCAAGACGACGGATCTTCGAGACGGACGGTTGCTCATCAAGACTCGCTCCATCGTGATCGCCCAACCCGTTCGAAAGAGCATTGCCGTCTGGCTCGACGAGCGAACCCGCCGCTGGCCACAGACCCTCAACCCCTATCTGTTCGTCAACAAGCACACCGCATTGCGACTGGGGTGCGTGAGCAGCAACTGGATCAGTCAGGCCAACAAGATCCCCGTACAGGCGATCCGCGAGGACCGTATCCTTCACGAGGCACTCGCCAATCACGGCGACATTCGAATCTTGATCGACCTGTTCGGCCTCACGACCGGTGGCGCAGAACGCTATGCCCACACCACAGATCAAACCGAGCAACTCAGTTCGTGAACCCGAGCGTTGAGGTACCCTGCTATTCATCTCCGACCACTTCGGTTCGTTGTTTTTGACGCTTCAGATGGCATGAACCCGAGCAGGTCTCAAAGGCCGGTGAGTACCTGATGGACGGCCGGGTAGCCGAGGAAGATGACGAAGCCGACCATCAACAAGACGATGGGTAACGACATCCGTTCGCTCGCGGCCTGGGCGGCGCTTTCGGCGTCGGCGAGGCCGCGTATCCGGATCGTGCGGGCCTTCGCCGCGATCGAACGACGCACGCGTGCGCCTTCGTCGCCGGCCAGGCCGACGCTCGCCGCGAGTTCGTTGAGTTCGCTGACGTGGAGCTGAGTTCCGAGCCGGTCGAGTCCTGCCCACGGCGCCTGACCCATGAGCCGCGCTTCGGCGAGGGCTTGGCGCAGCTCGGCGAACGCCCATCCGTGACCGGTCGTCGCGCTGAGCTGCAGCGCACTGTCGATGCCGGCACCGCCCGCGAGTCGAACCGCGACAAGGTCGAGGAAGCAGCCGAGCGCATGACGGAACGCCCGTCGACGGTCGGCGGCGACGACCTTCAGCGCGACGAGCGGGATCGCCGCGCCGGCGCAGGCGAACAGGACCGAGATCCACGCCGGGAACACCCACGATACGTGCACGCCTCCGGCCATCATCAACGCCGCGGTGGCGGGCGCCCACAACAGTCCGGCCAACGCGCAGATCGCCTGCCGGGCGAACAGCTCGTCGGCCGACTGTCCTGCCACCCGAAGGTCAGGTTCGAGGCGATGCGCCACCTGGCGGCCGGCCGCGGACCGTGCGGTCGGGCGGCCGACGACCCGCACGAACAGGCTCGCTTCCGGCTGCGCGGTCTGACGGTCGCGGGGCCGGTGCAAGTCCGCGAGCGCGTCGGAAAGTCCAGGCCGGGCCGGCACGAGTCCCGACACGAGCATCAGCACGCCGGCGGCGATGCCGACGCCGAGCACCAACCCGAGGCTCACGGTCTCGCTCCCGCGGTCGCGGTTTCGTCGAGCAGGAACCGTTCGGGTGCGCGGAAGCGGCTCATGCGCGCCAGCCACCACAGCGCCACACCCCAGCAGATCGAGATGCATGCGAGGGTGGTCTGGCCGAGCGCGCTCGCATAGACGGTGACGTAGGTCGGGTTGAGGACCACGAGCCCGACCGCGGTGCACGCGGTGCAGCCGGTGATCACCTGCACCGCGGTGCGCATCCGTGCCCGGGCCGCCTCGACGCGCAACTGCATCGCGGCTTCGTCGCGGGCGGCTTGTGCGAGCGTCCCGAGAAGGTCGGTCAGGTCGCGCACCGATTCGGTGGCCGCGACGCTCAGGGACGCGACGACCAGGTCCGCGATCGGATGCGCGAGATCGTCAGCCAACCTTCGCAGCGCGGCCGGGAGCGGTTCGCGTTCCACCGCGATCGACAATGCGAGCACCTCACGTCTGATCGGTTCGGGTGCGACAGGTGATGTCGCCGCGATCGCAGCTTCCAGGCCGTGCGCGGCGGCGATCGTGTCGCGCAGCATCTCAGTCCACGTCGCGATCGCTTCCGTACGCGCCACTTCGGCCTCGCGTTCGGTACGCCCGCCGGCCAGTTCGGGTGACGCCCAGCCCAACAGTCCGCACGCGAGCGCAGCGACCGGCCACCGCGTCGCGACGAGTACCGGAACACCCAACGCGAAGGTGCGTGCAAGTCTCGTACGCGACGCAGCGAGCTGCGCCGCGCTACGAGGACGGCGCGTCGAACGCTGGCGCCGTTCGAAACCCGATGCGACGGTCAGGACACCAAACGCGAAACCAGCCCCCAACAGGACCGAAAGCGCGCTCACCGCGACAAACCTTCGGATCGTTCGGGACGGCGCACGTCGTAACCTTCTGCGATCAGGTCGTCGGCGAGAGCGTGGGGGAGTGCGACGGCGGGGACTGCCCGTCCGTTCGGTCCGGGCGCGAATAACTCGTTTGTGACGACCTGGCGGCCGTCGGCGTCGACAACGTGACGGATCGACGCGACGAAGCGGCCGACTCTCGTTTTGGCGATGAACACGACGAGGTCGATCGCCGCGGCCGCGAGCTGATTCGTCGCTTCGAACGAAAGCCGTTCGGGAGCTTGCATCGCGTACAGCGCAAGCTTGTTGAACACGGTTGCCGACGAGTCGGCGTGGACCGTGCACATGGAGCCGTCATTGCCTTGACTCATCGCGTTCAGCATTGGGACGATCTCTTCGCCCCGTACCTCGCCGACGATCACGCGATCGGGGTTCATACGCAAGCTCATCCGCACAAGTTCGGCGGCCGCGACTTCACCGACGCCTTCCATGTTCGCGTCGCGGGCTTCGAGCGCGACGACGTCAGGATGCAACTCGGGGAAACGATCCAACCCGAGTTCGAGTTCGGTTTCGATCGTCACGATACGTTCGTGTTGGGGGATCTCGGCGGCGAGGCCGCGCAGCATCGTGGTTTTCCCGGCGCCGGTCGCGCCGGCGACGATGATTGTCTTGTGGGCACGCACCGCGGCTGCGAGGAAATGTTGCAACGTGACGTCGATCGCGCCGAGGCGTACGAGATCCATGAGGGTGACCTTCATGAAGCGGTGACGTCGGATCGCCAGAGCAGGCCGATCGCAGACCCACGCGACCGCGAAGAGGCGGCTCCCGTCGGGAAGTTGGAGGTTGAGTGCGGGATGACTCGGGTTGAACTCGCGTTCTGACAGCCCGTACCGACGTCCGATCTCACGCAACGTGTCGATGAGCTCCGCGTCGGAGCCGGCGATGGGCGGGCCCGGGATCTTGGTGCCGTCGGCGTATTCGACGAACACCTGATCGCAGCCGTTGGCGACGATGTTCTGTATACGTTCGTTGTCGAGCAACGGCTGCAGACGACCGAACTGGTACAGGTGGTCGAACACGGCTTGGGCGAGTGCGTCTTCCCGATCGGGATCGAGACCGGACTCGCCAGCCGCGATCGCCCGGCGGGCAAGCTGTTCCAACTCGGTGTTGACGAGCTGGCGTGCGAAAGCGATCTCGTCGTCGCGTTGCAACCGTCGGCTACCTGCGAGCTCCGCAGCCCGGGCCCGTCGGGTCAGTTCGGCCGCGACTGCGGCCCGGACCTGTTGCACGACGACCACGTCGACGTCCGGTGCCGTCATCGTCGGACGTCTGTCTGGTCGTACGCACCGAGCAGCCGGTCGCAGAGCGCGGATGCGCTGCGCAGCAGCGGCGATCGGCGAAGCCAGCGATCCGGCCGTGCGCACCGACCCAGCGCGTTCGCGGCGCGCGCGTCCGCCGCGACGACGTACAGCTCGTCGACATGCAGCGCGGCGTGCACCTCGTCGGCCGGGTATGGACGTTCGCCGACGCACACCACGATCGCACGGTCGACCGACGCCGCCAACGACGTCAGTTGCCAGCGTGCGTGCTCGACGCTTTCGAGCGTGGGACGGAGCACGAGCAGCACGGCCGACGCCGCCGCGACAACCTCGGCGGCGGGGGAGCGTGGGTCCCAGCGGCCACCGTCGACGATCACCAACGAAGCGGGGTTCCGGAGTGTCTCATCGAGCGCGGGTCCGATGCTGGCCAGCGCGCTGGCTGCCTGCTCAGCCGACGTCGGCGCGAGGAGGGCCGCGGTGCCGCACGGCAGGAGCTGGGCGTGGGCGTCGATCGTCGCCTGGTCGAACCCGCGCCGACCCGACGCCGCGAAGGTGAGCAGGCCGGCGTCGAGGGTGAGGCCACATCGCACGGCGATGTCGCCGCCGGCCGGGTCGGCTTCGACGAGCAGCGGCGACCGTGTCGCGGTGATCGCGCTGAGTGCGAGCGCGAGCGTCGTGGCTCCGGGCGAACCTTTCGTGCCGGTCACTGCGATCGTCGTCATCCGCCGACGACCATGACCGAGAGCTGACCGGCCGCGCCGTCGCCGGCGACGTTGGCAGCCGCGCCGTCCGGGACGAGCAGTGACAACGCCAGCGTGTCCGAGCCGTCCTGCGATGGTTCGACGTCGAGCACGCTCGCCGCGCCCAACTCGACCGGTGAGGGCGCGTTCCCGACCGCGGACGGCGAGGCGGTCTCAACCAGGTCGACGTGGTCGCCGGCCGTGAGCGACACGGGATACTGGCCTGGTTTGAGTGACGCGCCCACGATCGCCATGCCGACCGGGACGCCGGCTGTCACGCTGACGTCGGCTGGCAGGAGGAGCGAACCGGCGATGAGCGTCACTGCGGCGACACGTCCGACGACGACGTCGCGTTCGGAGGCTGCCATCGTCGGGACATCAACACCGACCGACACCCGTGCTGTGGTGAGATCGTCGGAGGTGATCGCATGACCGGCGGGAACTGTTCGCGCCACGGTCAAGACCGCCGAACGGTTATTCGCGCTCGAGAACAGGCTCGCGGTTGCGAGGACGCATACGACGATCACGACGAGCCCGAACGCGATCCGCGTCCGGTTCCGTCGACCACCGAAACCGGGCGGGGCCGGAAGGGAGGTGCTGTCGTGCAACGGTGAAGCTGGCTGATGCGACGCGAGGGTGGCGGTCATGTCGGTGCTCCGGTCACGGCACAGTCGTGTTGAGTGCCTGCACTTCGCCGACCCGTACGGTGAACGGGGTCGTCCGTTCGATCGTGCCGAGGTCGCCGCCGCCGGCAACTCCCGATGCCGACCAGGACGCCTGCCATCGGACGGTCACTGCCGCCTGGTAGCGCAGGTCGGGTTGCGCCGCCGACGAGTTCGTGTACGTGTACGCACACGACGGCGACTGCTCGCCGGCCGCCATCGCGGAGTTGTACGCGACGCCCGGCCCGTCGCAGACGACCTGTCCGCCGTCGCCCATCGTCCACACCACCTGTTCGGGGACTGCGACCGCGGTGACGCGCACGCCCGGGACCGACACCGTCGAAGTCAGCGGTGCCCACGGCCCGACCAGCCACAACCAGCTCGGCAGGTTCACGATCTGGTCGCCCGCCGGGCTCAGCTGCGGGTGCGGCACCGGAAGGGCCAAACGCTTCTCGGCTTCGTCCGCCAACACGACCGGGTCGACGTCGGCGACAAAGAAGAAACCGTCGAACTCGTCGGCGCCGCACCATTTCGCGTACCACGTGCCCGACCGCTGACCGGGCGGTGGGGTCACGGTGACCGCGACGGCACCACCCAACGGGAAGGTGACTGAACCGATCCCGTCGTGGATGTCGAGCACCGGCGCGTCGACGCATCGTTTCGCCGGACCGTCATGTCGTCCGCCCCCAGCGCCGCCGACGCCTGCTTGTTCGCCGATCCCGCCGCCGTCGGTGATAGCTGATCCGGTCGTGTCGGCTCGTGCCGCCGGCACTGAGCACACGAGGACGGTAACCACGACCACCGCCCGCACAGCTACGCGGCGCATCCGAGTCCTTCGTCGCTCATCGCCGAGACCTTCCACATGCCGGCCGTCTCGGTCAGGGTGATGAGCACCTGGTGGCGGCGCGGATCGTTGGTGTCGAGGCGCTGACCGTCGCTGACGCGGTACAGGCCGGTGTTGTCGTCGAAACAGTCGCGGACGAGCGCGGTGGTCCCGACGATCGACACGACGCTCGGCGCGATGTCGACCGTTCCTTTGACGACGAGGCCCGCTGCCGCGTTGGCTTCGAAGACGTCGTAGAGCCTGAGCAGCTCTGCGCCGGCGGTGCGTTGACCAAGACGCTGGCGAGTTTCGACACTGTTGAACGGACCGCGGGCGCCGCCGAGCTGAAGGTACAGGTCCCAGAACGACGACACTGCGGACACAACGGGTCGAGACGCGACGGCCGACGTCGTTGATGTGTTCGTGTGCGAACGCGGGAACGGCCCCGTTGTCGCGGACCGAAGCGACGACGAGGTCGCCACGGCTCGTTCGGTCGTCGTTCCCGCACACGCCGCGACCGCAAGAAGTGCCGCGGCACCGACCGCCGCCAGACGTGTCTTGCGGGCAACGCCCGAACAGGTCGAAAACATGACCGGTATAGGCGCGTCGGCCGAGCCGCGCGCGACAAGAAAAGCGAAGAAGTCGCCGGAATCTGAGCGCGAACACGACGCCGGCGCAGACACCCGGACTCGGTCGGCGAATTCCACGGGCGATAGAGCTACGCGGTGACGTCCGCCTACTTCAACGGGATTTTGGGTACCTCGACGTTGCCGCGCGCACCTTGAGGTGCTGCTCCGCCTGCCCACATCGTGTCGGTGTCCTGACGGCAACGGTGGACCTCGTCGAGATGGTCTCGACCCCACCGGTAGATCCCATTGACCGGAGCGCCGAGCGATCGGCCGAGGTCCGTGAGCCGGTAGGCGACGCTCTTCGAGCCGCGGCCGTCGTTGTGGAGCACCCGTTCGATCACGCCGTCCCGTTCGAGGGATCGCAACGTGTCCGTCAGGACTTTCGGTGTGACACCTCGGATGCCGTTGCGGAGCTGGAATTGGCGCAGGGTGCCGGATTCGAGCTCACGGACGACGGGAAGGACCCATTTTCGGCCGAGCATCGCGACGACCTCCTGGGTGGTGATCGTCCACGCGACACGTCCGCTTGGCCCAGGGATGTCCAATCCGACGATGTCGCCCACCGCGCGTCGCGGTGGCGAACGTCGTCGACGTTTCGGGGGCGAGTCCATGCCGTCGATTCCCCACGCCGTCTGGCGTGGCAGGCGAGTCTCACAAGGCCGGAATGGCCATATCAGAACCCCTTGCGCAGCTTGCGGGGCAAAGGTCCGGGCTGGTCAGAACCTTGCACAGACCGGGTGCACAGACCTGGTGCGCAGATGTTCTGCGCAGAACTCGGCGCAGTGGGTTCCTTCATGGTCGGCGTCCGGGACACGCCGATTGAGGAGAAACGCCGTGAGGCCATTGTTTGAGCAGCTCGCACGCGAGTGGTCGGAGCTTGGGGTATCTGCGGCGGCGGTGGACGCGCTGCAGACCTGGGCGCAACACGACAGGGTCCTGGCCGGTTTCCAGGATCTGCACGATCTGGTGCGCTTCGTGCAGCGGGCCGGCCCCGGACCCCGAGCCGATGAGGTCCTCGCCTGCCTCGCGGCTCGTGCCGCTTCCGATCCGTTCGCCGCGAGGACGTTGCTCCACGTGGTGTTCAATGGCCTGTTGCGGATCACGTCCGATCTGCGCACCGCGGCCTGTTCGGACGACGACGCCGCGAGCGTCGTGATCGCCGAAGCGTACGCACGCATCCGGACGTACCCGATCGAACGGCGGGAGCGCAGTATCGCCGCGAACATCCTGCTCGACACCCGCCAAAGTGTCAGCCGGACGCTGTGTCGTCGGCGCGTCCCCGAGCTTTTGACCGCCGATCTTGGACGTCACATCGCCGATACCGCGCCGCGGTCGGCGACGGACGAGCTGCTCGATCTCGTTGACGAGGCCGTCCGCACCAAGAAGCTTCGTGTCGACGACGCGCGGCTCATCGTGTTGTCTCGCGTCGCCGACGTATCAACCGAGTACCTTGCCGCCGTTTGGGCGTGCGCGCCGCAAAGTCTGCGCCGTCATCGTCAGCGTGCCGAAGCCGTGCTCGCCGCCGCGGTCAGGTGCGTCGCGTGAATCGGTCGGCTCGCCGACCTTGCGTGACCGCGTCCGACGAGTCCGCCGCGGTCGGGGGCTCTTCGCTGGTCCGTACACCAACATCTCCCCGCTGACCGCGGCGCGACCGACAAGGTCGGCGTCAGCGACTCCGTGTCTCGACCGCTCGCACTCAGCTGCTCCGGCCGGCCCGTCACTCGTCGTGCCGTCGTCGCGGGCGGGTGTTCGTGTTCGGCCGGGCAACGCGCCGCGACGACACTGTCCGGTCATAGTCTCGCGCGACGGCGACGTTCGTCCGGCCTGTCGGTGGTAGGTAGCCAGACCTTGGGGAGCGCGAGTCGGTGAGACGGGCGGCTGGGTTGGGCGTGGTGGTTGGCGTCGCACTGTTCGTCACGGCATGCAGTGGGGCTTCAACCGCGCGCAAAGACGGCGGTGTTGCGACGAACACCACTGCAGGCAAGACGGTCTCGTGGGTAGATGAGCCTGTGTCGTTTGTTGCCGGTGGCCTCACCGTCTACGCGACGTTCCGCCATCCGGTTGGCGTCACGACGGACGTTCCCGCAGCCGTGCTCATCGCGGGCAGTGGTCCAACCGACCGGAACGGCAACAGCCGGCTGGAATCGGGTCCGGTGAACACACTCGCGACGCTCGCCGACTGGCTTTCCGCTGACGGGGTTGCCAGTCTTCGCTACGACAAGCTCGGGGCAGGCCGCACTGGGCTGGGACGGTACGCCGCGCATCTCGACAGCATCGGGATCGCGCCCTACGAACAAGAAGTGTTGACGGCACTGAGGTTCCTCGCCGCGCAAGCCGGCATCAACGACCAACGGCTCGCGGTCATCGGTCACAGCGAAGGAGCACTGTTCGCGCTCTTGTTAGCGGACGCGCAGGCGAAGACCACCCCGCAGATCCACGCCATCGGACTCCTCGAACCGCTCAGTCTTCGATATCTCGACGTGATCACACGACAGGTCGATACACAGATCGCCGCCCAACTGAAGGCAGGGCAGCTCACCACCCCGCTGGCCGCTCGAGTGCACCAGACTCTCGCCGATGCCGTCACCCAACTTCGTGAGACCGGGTCGGTGCCGGCCAAACTCCCATACGGATTGGCGAACATCTTGAACGCGTCAACCGCGCGTTTTTTGTTCCAAGCCGATCAACACGACCCTGCAGCACTCGCCGCGACACTGCCGACGCATACGCCGGTGCTCGTCACATGCAGCAACGCCGACCTTCAGGTGTCGTGCGCGGAAGTCGAACATCTCGTCGCGGGTCTGACGAAAGCCCACGCGGACACCGACTTCGTCACCCTGACCGGAGTCGATCATGTCCTCAAGGTCGACCCGACCGGTTCCGCCGCGAACTACACGGCGACGCTTCCGTTCTCACCCCAACTCGAAGCCACGCTGCGCATCTTCGTCGACCAGAACCTGTAGTCCGGCATAACTCTGGCGGCTCGACGGCGCGGTGAACCGTCAGATTGTTTGGCAACGGTCGGTCGCAGGGTCGTGTCCGGTGGTGAGCATCCGGCCGCCGAGACCGCGACGCGTCGTACACAACAATTTGGTGGATCGCCGCGCGCGAGTCCTCGGCACGTCCGACCCGAGCGCGCACGGGCGGGCGGACCGGTTTGGGGCGGTGACAACACGATCGGACCGCGGACACTTCCCAGGCCGGTTCAACCAACGCTGAGGTTGTTCGCGCAGGTGCTCCCGTCGCTGTCGCTGTTTGTCCCGTCCGGGCATGTCGTGTTGGCCCAGGTGGCGTTGGTCAGTGTGGCGTTCTTGAAGGTCGCGTCGGTGAGGTTCGCGTTGGTGAAGTTGGCGCCGGTGAGGTTGGCGCCGTTGAGGGTCGCGCTGGTGAAGTTGGCGCCGGTGAGGGTGGCGCCAACGAAGCTCGATCCGTTCAACGTGGCTCCGACAAAGTTGGCGCCGTTGAGGTTCGCGGCGGGACCGATGAGGTAGCCGTTCACCAGCGCGACCCTCAACGGCGCCAACCTCACC
>JBKQIY010000077.1:0-8729 GCA_052148155.1 Acidimicrobiia bacterium
TTCGAACCAGACGCAGCCGCCACCGGAACCGCCCACCCACACACACCCACCGCGACCGCCCCGACAACAAGCGCGCCCAACACACCGGTCCGTCTCACAAACACCGAACGCCACAACCTCACACCACAAACCCTTCCTCAAGCCCACCACCAGTGTCCCAGCTCCGACACCGCGCGACGACATCGAAGGCCGCCTCGGACGTGACTTTCCGATGTTTCTTTTTCGTCGCCTGGACGATGACTGGTATACGGCCGCGCGCGTTTCGTCGCGTGTTCTCTTTGCGCGTCTTCGCATCAGTCGATCGTGCAAACGCTGGACGCGGCTGTGCTCGCGTGCACTCGCACCGCGCGGTCGCCGCAACGACGCCGCGGCGAAGCAACGAACGCGAGGACAACACGAACAAGACCGTGGCCGTCCAGCTGTCCGACGCGCCGTTGGCCGAGGTCCTGGCGTCGCCGCTCGACCGGTGACGCTACGTTGTGCGGGAAGTACCGGATCCCAGTTCTTGGACCCGGACGCGAAGGCTCAACGCAAGCCCGAATCAACGCGGGCCGAGCCGCGATCATCTTCATTGGTATTGTTGTTCCTCCGCAGATGGGCGGCCGGCCCGCCGGCTTGCCCGAACGGACGATCAACTGTCGAGCGTACGGCGCTCAGCCCGGCACTCTCTCGTCTTGAGCAGTCCGCCGACCGCAAGGCCGACCGCCGCGAGCAGCGACAGGTAGATGCCAGACTTCCGACTGAGGTCGATCGTCCCGATGACGATGTTGGACCGGTCGCCGATCAGCACTTTGCAAAGGATCAACAGCGCCGCGACCGAGCCCGCGACGAGGTTCGCTGCCGCCCAGCTCAGCGGAAGGTCTCGAAGCTTGGTCACAAACACTGCGGTGATGACTCCGGCGAACATCGCGAGTCCGAGCAACAGCGGGATGACGCCGAACACGGGGAAGTGCCAACCGTCGTCACTGAACTCTTTCGCGTAAGCGAACCAGGGCAAGAACGACATGACGAGGAGGGCAACGGCACTGACTCCGATCACTTTGTCGCTGGTGGTCAACTTGGTGAGATCCACGACACCTCCACAGGTCGCCGTTGTCGACAAGAACGGCTCTGGAACCTACGTCTTCGTCGCTCGGGATCTCGTTCACGGCAGACCGAAAAGCCGGCCAGGCTCATCGTCTGCGTCGGTGGTCGGTACCTTTCCCCGTCGCGCTCCCCAGAGTCCGGCTACCCGGTCCGGTTGTCGTTGTATCGGGCGCGCGCCCACAGGTAACCGACGGCGCCAAGACCGACGCACCAGGCGGCGCCGAGGATCGCACAGTTGCCCATCGCGGTGCCCGTGAGCAGGCCGCGCAAGGTCTCGATGATCGGCGTAAAGGGTTGGTTGTGCGCGAACCAGCGCACCCCGGCCGGCATCGACTGCGTGGGTACGAACGCGCTGCTGATGAACGGGAGCACAACGAGGAAGAGAGCCAAGCTGTTCGCGCCTGCGGGCGTCTGGGCGACGAGCCCGAAGGCGACGGCCAGCCAACTGAGCGCCAGCGTCAGCATCGCGAACACCGCGATCGCGGCGATCCACTCGACGGGGGTGGCCGTCGGACGGAACCCCAACGCCACCGCGACCGCGACGACGAGGGCGACGCTGATCAACGCGCGGATGAGGCTTCCGAGAACCTGGCCGGCCAGTACTGAGGTGCGGCTGATCGCCATCGTGCGGAAGCGGGCAATGATGCCTTCGGTCATGTCGGTGCAAACGTTCAACGCGGTGAACTCCGCGCTCGCACTCGCGGTCATCAAGATGACGCCGGGTGTGAGGTAGTCGACGTAGCTGTCACCCCCCGGCATGGCGCCCAGGCCGGCGCGCAGGGTATGGCCGAACACGCCGACGAAGAGCAGCGGAAAGAAGGTCGGGACCGCCATGCCGCTGATGGTCATCATCGGGAAGCGCAGCGAGTGCACAACGTCGCGTCGCAACATCGTCGCCGAGTCGCGCACGGCGTAGGAGGGAGTGCTCATGACGGGCTTCCGTGTCCGTCGCGAGGATTGCCGGTCAGCGCGAAGAAGACACCGTCGAGGTCGGCCGTGTGCACGGTGACGCGCTCGACAGGAAGTCGGTGATGGTCGAGCCGGTCGAGCAGCGCAGCCAGCGTCTCGGGGGTGCCGTCCGTCGGGACGTGCACGACCAGCGGATCGTTGTCGCGCGAGGCGTCGCCGAACACCTCCATCGCCGCGTGTACCGCGTCGACATCGCGGAGATGCAGCCGCGCTCGACCACCGGGAATCCGACGTTTGAGCTCGTCGGGTGTGCCTCCAGCGACGACGCTCCCTCGGTCGAGGAGCGCGACGCGATCGGCGAGCTCGTCGGCTCTTCGAGATGCTGGGTCGTGAGAAGGACGGTGATCCCTGTCGCGACGAGATCGCGGAGGATTTGCCACAGGGTCCGGCGGCTGCGGGGATCCAGCCCGGTGGTCGGCTCGTCGAGGAGGGGGATCCGCGGATCACCGATGACCGTCATGGCGAGGTCCAATCGACGGCGCATGCCACCCGAGTAGGTCGCGACCATCTGGCTGGTTGCGTCGACGAGATCGAACCGCTCGAGCAGCTCGGCGGCGCGGCGTTGTCCGACGCCGCGGGTCAAGTGGTGAAGATCCGCCATCAATCTCAGGTTTTCCCCACCTGTGAGCAGGTTGTCGACCGCGGAGAACTGTCCGGTGAGACCGATCGAGGCGCGTACCGCGTCGGGCTCGCGGTTGAGATCGAAGCCGGCGACCTGAATCTCGCCCGCGTCGGGTCGAAGCAAGGTCGACAGGATCTGCACGATGGTCGTCTTTCCTGCGCCGTTGGGGCCGAGAAGCGAACAGATCGTCCCTTGCGCGACGTCGAGGTCGATGCCGTCGAGGACGGTCCGCTCGCCGAACGCCTTCCGCAGGCCGGCGACCTTCAACGCCGACGGCGGCCGACCGTGTCATCGTGTCACTGCTTGCTCGTCGTGTCGCTCGCAAGGCAGCGGCGGACCGTGATGTCTCCGAAGGCCGTACGGGCGCGCACCTCGACCGTGTCCTCGCCGGCTGCCGGCTGCGCGGCTGCGTCGAGGTTGTTCTGCACGTTTCCAAAACTTGTCTTGAGATCGAGCCACGCGGCGACGCCGTCGACGACTCCGATGTCGATGCGTCCACGCGCGGTCTCGGCCTCGATGGCGCCAACGGAAACTTCGCCGAGGCGTACGTCGCCGTTCGCGGTCTTGGCGACAACCGCCGCTCGGGCGCGATCGATGACGATGTCACCGTTCGCCCCGCTCACTCGAAGGTCTCCGGCGATCTCGCCGATCCGCGTGTCGCCGTTTGAGTTCTTGACCACCGCGTTTCCGTCGATGCTTTCGACCCGCAGCGCACCGGAACTTGTCGTCAGCTCGGCATCGCCGGCAACCCGCCCCACTGTGATGTCGCCGGCACTCGTCCTGAGCTGCACCGGTCCGACGTCGGCGATGTCGATGCTGCCGGCGCTGATCTTGAAGTGACATTCGCCGAGGCGACCGATGCCGTGGAGCGCGGCGACGGCTGCGTCTCCTCGCAGCTCCGAACCAGCCGGCAGCTCGATCTCAACGTCGATCGACTCGCGTCCGCCACGGGGCGTGAAGTGCCGCAACCCCTTCGGCGCCTTGATCAGCAGCCTGCCGTCGGCGTACTCGACGCGGGTTTGCTCGGCCGCCGCGACGTCGCCTTTCCTCGCGCTGCGGCTGGGACGAACGTCGACCGCGGTATCGGTTCGCTCACTTGCCACGATCCGGAGGTCTGCGACGCAAAGCTCGACGGTCACGGTGATGGGTTGGGGAGTATCGAACGTTGGCATAGCAGTTCCTTTGTGTTCGTTGAGATCCGTCGGTCGGCTGCGATGCATGCGATTACTCGACGGTTAGCGCGCCCAGCCCGTGTAGCGTTGCCCGCTGCGCGGGGCGCGGGATTCACGTCGCGGACCAGGTTCGGGGCGTTCCAACGCGGCGGTAGCCGCGCGCACGAGCCAGCTGTTGACCGAGACTCCCCCGCCGGCGGCGGCCCGTTCGACCCGACCCTTCAGCTGGTCAGGCATGCGGAGGTTGATGCGGGACATCGCGCCGTCGTCGGCCTCTGCCGCTCCGGCGATCACCGGCACGGTCACGTCGTCGCTTTCGGACAGGTCGTCGGCGGAGGTCTCGGCGGCAGCCGCCGTGACGACGAACTCGGGATCACGGCCGCGTAGCCGCAGCTCGACCGAGCCCGGGGCCAGCTCGCAGGTGATCTCCTCCGCCGCGGCCACGAGCGCGTCCTGCAAGGTCAGTCGGATCGCGGCGTCGAGCGACGACAACAAGCGATCGGCCAGGGCCCGGGCGTCGTCGCCGCCCGCCTCGGCACCGACGATGACCTGGCGCTGGATGTTCTCAACGTACGGCTGCAACTCCATGGCACTATAATGGTGCCATAATGGTGCCAAGTCAAGTAGAGACGGCTCCGAACTGAGCCACCCGCTCGTACGGAGCTCGGATCACGACCTCCACACGAGCGTGAGGTTCTGCACCGAGCGCAGCCCGGGTGGATACACCAGCTCTTCGTGACCTGGCTTGATCGAATAGTCGGGGATCCGGCGGTGCCATTCGCGCATCGTGATGCGGAGCTCGCGCCGCGCCAGGTGTGAGCCGAGGCAGCGGTGGACACCGGCGCCGAACGCGATGTGGCGATTTGTTGCACGGTCGAAGCGCACGTCGAAGGGATCGGAGAACTCCGCCGGGTCCACGTTGGCCGCGCCGAAATTCACCATCACGGCGGTTCCGGCCGCGACCTTCATCCCGTTCGGAAGCTCGGTGTCCTGGGTGGCGATACGCGGAACCCCGCTCGGTACCGGTGATTCCCAGCGCAACAGTTCTTCGACCGCGCCGGAGATGAGTGTGGGGTCGTCGACAAGCTGGCGCCGATGCTCGGGGTGATTGGCCAAGAACGCGTAAAAGCACGTGAGCGAGTCGCTCACCGTGTCGAGCCCGGCGATGAGGAACAGGAAGCAGATGTCGAGGATCTCCTCGCGCGTGAGCCTCTCACCGTCGATCTCAACGGTGACGAGGTGCGAAAGGATGTCCTCGGTCGGATGTTTCTGGCGTTCGTCGCACACGTTGTCGAAGTATGCGTAGATGTCGCGGCCGGTCGCACGTTGGACGGTGATACGCGTGTCCGCGTCGAACATCGCGCCGGGATCGAGCTTGTCGGGACGAAGGATGCCGTCGCGTAGGTGCAACAAGGTGTCGAGCTCGTCCCACGGCAGGCCCATCAAACCGAGGAACACCGACGACGGCAGGAGCTCTGCGAACTCTTCGCTGAAGTTGCACTCCCCTCGATCGATGAACGCATCGATGAAGTGATTGACACGTGCGGTGATGTCGACTTCCTGCGCGTCCATCTGTTTCGGTGCGAAGAGCGGGTCGAGGACCTTGCGGTACTTGGAATGCTCCGGTGGGTCCACATTCAATGGGATCAGGGGACGGATGTTTCCGAGGTCGATCCCGCCGACGGACGAGAACAGTTCGTGATGGCGCAGTACGTGTTCCGTAAGCGCGCGGCTGAATGTCGCCGTGAGACCGTCCATCGGTTGGAGACATCCACCGTCTTCGATGACCTGCCGGTAGCCCGGCTGCGGCGCTGCGAGATTGAGGAACATCTCCATTCCGGCGTCCATCTCCGCGGCCGGCTGCGTCGACGGCTCGGTTTCGTCGGTCATGGCTACCTCCGGTTCCTCGTTGTCTCGCATGCAGACCAAGCGTCGCAGATCGGCGGTTCCGCGGGCCACCACGCCTGCGCGACTCGGATCGTGAGAAGTGGTTCGTGCGTTGCGAAGGCGCGTACGTGAGGCGGGGTGGAGGACGCTGATCGGGCGGGCGACCAACAGCCGCCGGACCTCGCTCGCGCCTTCGAAGCCGTGTCGCCGTCCCGTGCAGTCACGGTGTCCACCTGTGCTCAGTCGCTGTGTGGACCTCGTCGACGAACGCGAACGTTCCCGTCACAATGTGACGATTTACCCATAACCGACGTGAATAGAACACCTTCGACCTGCTCACTACGACGCGGGGTGGTGAACGCCTGCGATCGGCGCCGATGCCGAATCCTTCAGTACGGGCGCCCTGGACGCGAGAGCGGAGCGCGGCGCCACCGGCGACGAGCGGGACCCGATCGAAGTTATGACATCAGGTGTTGTGTTGTGGGGTCGGATCCGGCGAGGCGACGGTCGATTTCGGTGCCCATGATCTTGCAGTCGGTCGCAGGATGGTCGTAACGGCACAGCAACGCTCCGGCGAGGTACTCGCGAGCCCGCTGAAGCCGGGTGATCTGCTCGTCGAGGAGCGCGAGTCGACGTGTGGCGATGGTTTTCCATGCCTCGACGTCGCTCGCGTTGAGAATGCCTGCGATCTCATCGAGGGCGAGGCCTGCGTCTTGGAGCATGCCGATGAACACGAGTCGCCGCAGGGTCTCGTCGTGGTACCGGCGCTGTCCCGAGGCCCGCGCATCGGCGACGAGCAAGCCCTTCCGCTCGTAGTAGCGGATCGTCGAGGTCGCGACGTGCGCGCGTCGAGCGACTTCACCGATCGTGAGTTTCGGTTCCGACACCCAAACACTTGACTTGAAGTCGGGTTCAACTGTCAAGGTGGGTGGGTGACCGACCAACACCTTGTCCCCAATCACCACGCGCACTATCCAAGCTTCAGTGGCCTCGCAGGGCTCGCCGCCGCGCTGAGCATGGTCGTCGGCCGCGACGGTGATGCCCGCTACGCGGCACAGCTCGCCGAGCTGGGCCCCGACGATGTCGTGTTGGACATCGGCTGCGGTCCCGGCGTTGCCGTCCGACACGCAGCGCGTCTGGGCGTCAGCGCGACCGGGATCGATCCGGCCGGCGTCATGCTCGGCACGGCCCGGCTGCTCACGCGACGCGCACACAACGCGCGCTACGTCGAAGGCGCGGCCGAGGCGCTCCCGGTCGCCGATCACTGCGCAACCGTGGCGTGGTCAATCGCAACCGTGCACCACTGGTCCGATCTCGATGCCGGGCTACGAGAAGCACGCCGCGTGCTCCGACCCGGCGGGCACCTCGTGGCCATCGAACGACAGACACACCCAGGTGCGCACGGCCACGCCAGCCACGGCTGGACCAACCAACAAGCCGAGACGTTCGCAGACCGTTGCCGCGAACACGGCTTCGATGCCGTCTCCGTCCAGCACAACACGACAGGACGAAGATCGACCATCAGCGTCCTCGCCACGAACCCCGAACTACGACATCCATCACCCAACGCTCCACACCACGCGAGCAGATGAGAGGAGCACTGAGCGGACAGGCGAGGTCCGGACTGACTCCGCTCGCTTCGCGCCCGCATGGGACCGAGCCGGCGATGCGACCGAAGAAATGGGCGTCCATCGGATCCCGCGACGTGTCCGTCACTCGGAAAAGACCCGAGTCGCGCTCGCGTTGTGTCACGCCAGTGCGTGCCACCAAACGAAACGCGCACACCGTCCACCACCCTGCGCTCACGGTCGTCCACCGTTGACCGCGCCCGCAATGCCCGCGTGAACCGCGTTCGTCACGCCAACTTCATGGTCGAAGTTCTCGAGGAGCAATCTTTCCGCACATCCAAGAACGCAACCGCCGAAGCTCGGCGGGTTCGGGCATCGGCGATCGTGCATGTCCGACAGCGAATCATCGCTTCCTCAGATGCGTCGACGATCCGTTCACGAGCTCACACCATCGTCGTATGGCTCACTGGTGAGTCATACGACCCAAAGATGAGACAGAGAACGCGGTCGCGAGCACTGCACCTTCCGAGGCCTCGCCGCTCTGCTCGTAAGTCTCCTACTCATGGAGTATAGTTTCGTGATGCCTCGCGGAAAGCCCTCGCCAAAGATGGCGATTACCGTCGATCCTGAGGTGCACGCCGGCATCGTTGCGGCTGCGGCCGCCGATGGAATGAGCGTCTCGGCGTGGATGACGGATGCCGCTCGCCGGGCCCTCGTGGTTCGTGACGGACTGGCTGGCGTCGCCGAATGGGAAGCAAGCCACGGTGCATTCAGTCCCGAAGAGCTCGATGCTGCACGCAGCCGACTCGCGAGCCGCAGCCGACAGACTCGGCAGACTGCGTGAACCCTGCGGTCTACGACGCCGGCGCGCTCGTCGCAGCAGATCGCAACGAACGCTCGATGTGGGCGGAGCATCGCGTGCGCCTGGAAGCCGGCGTCATCCCACGCGTGCCCGCGCCGGTCGTCGCGCAGGTGAGCAGATCAGCTCGTCAAGCGCAACTGCGCCGGTTCCTACGCGGATGCGACGTCGTCGACTTCCGCGAGGTCGACGCGCACGCGACTGGGCGATTGCTCGCACGCTCGAGGACTACCGACGTCGTTGACGCAGCAGTAGTCGTACTTGCTGTGGACCGAGCCTCTGAAATCGTGACCGCCGACCACGGCGACATCTCGCACCTTCTTGCTGCGGCACGAGCCACGCTGCCGGTCGTCGTTGCGTAGCGCACCGGCGGGGTAGGTCGGATGGCGCTCGCGACTCGCGCTCTCGACGATGCGACTCGACGGACTCGGTTCAGAGACTGCGCACGCCGGAGATGCTTCTCGCCACGACCGGGCGCTGGATCTCGGAACTGCCTTCGAGGATCGTGTGGCTCACGACGCTACGTGAGGGCGAGGTCGAGCCGATACTTCGGAGCTTTTCGTCGC
>JBKQIY010000078.1:0-14326 GCA_052148155.1 Acidimicrobiia bacterium
CGTCGAAGCGCGCCGTTCGTGGATCCAACACAACGCAAAAGACGCCCGTTTCCTCGACGTCTGACCGAACAGGGGTAGGTATGGCTCGCCGAAAGAGTCCGAGCAACCAATTGACGCTCGACGGCCAAGCGACACGCGACGGTGACGCGGCGATCCCGACACGCACACTCGTCGAAGAGGTAGAGGCCGCGTTCCTCGAGTATTCGATGAGCGTGATCGTGTCGCGCGCGTTGCCTGACGTACGCGACGGCCTGAAGCCCGTGCAGCGGCGCATTCTCTGGGCTATGCACGACGCCAATCTCCGCCCGGACCGTCCGTTCGTGAAGTGCGCGCGTGTCGTCGGTGACGTGATGGCCAACTATCACCCGCACGGCGACTCGTCGATCTACGACGCGCTCGTACGGATGGGCCAGCCGTTTTCGCTCACCGCAACGCTGGTCGACAAGCACGGCAACTTCGGATCGCCCTCCGACCCACCGGCCGCGAGCCGCTACACCGAGTGCCGCCTGTCGCAGCTGGCCATGGAGCTGCTTGCCGGTATCGACGAGGGAACCGTCGACTTCGAACCCAACTACGACGCGTCGCGTCAAGAGCCGACGGTACTGCCCGCACGCTTCCCGAACTTGCTCGTGAACGGCGCGCAGGGCATCGCGGTGGGGCTCGCGACCAACATTCCGCCGCACAATCTCGCGGAGATCTGCAACGCCGCGCTCAAGCTGATCGACAAGCCCGACTCGACGTTGAGTGACCTGATGCGAATCGTGAAAGGTCCCGACTTCCCGACCGGCGGCTTGATCATGGGCGACGACGGCATCAAGGACGCGTTCCGAACCGGCCGCGGCACGATCCGGGTTCGGGCCCGTCACGAGATCGAAGCCGGCCGGCGGGGCAGCCAGGCGATCGTGCTGACCGAGGTGCCGTTCCAGACCAGTGTCGACGCGATCGCGGGCAAGTTGGCCGAACTCGTCGAGTCCGGCAAGATCGACGGCGTCCGCGATATCCGCAACGAGTCGGGACAGGGCAAGACGCGGCTCGTGATCGAGCTCCGCGCCGATGCCAGCCCGCAAATTGTGCTGAACAACCTGTTCAAACACACCGCGGCGCAGAGCACGTTCTCGGCGAACGTGGTCGCCCTCGTCGACGGTGTGCCGCGCACACTGAACCTGCAGGAGTGCCTGCAGGCGTGGCTCGACCACCAGGTCGTGGTCGTGACCCGGCGCTCGCAGTACCGGCTCGACCGGGCGCAGGACCGGATGCACATCGTCGAGGGGCTGGTCAAGGCGCTCGACATGATCGACGCGGTCGTGAAGGCGATCCGCGCGGCCAAGGACCGTGCCGCGGCACGCGATGCGCTCATGGCGAAGAGCTTCGGCTTCTCGGAAATCCAGGCCAACCACATCCTCGACATGACCCTCGGCCGGCTCACACGGCTCGGTCGCGAGGAGCTGACCGCCGAGAAGAAACAGCTCGAGGCGACGATCAAAGAACTCACGCGCATTCTGGCCAAACGAGACGTCCTGATGGGCGTCATCCGAGACGAGCTCGTCGCAGTGCGCGACGCCCACAAGACGCCGCGCCGAGCCGAGATCGTGAGCGGCGACGCCGGCACGATCGACGCGGTCGCGCTGGTGGAGGACGAACCGTATTCCGTCACCGTGACCGCCCGCGGGTATGTCCGTGCGGTCGCCGAGCGGGGTCGCGCCGGGCGCGGCGTCAACCCAGGCGAGCGCGACGCGATCGCTCAGGTGATCGACACCTCCGCGCTCAGCGGTGTGCTGTTCTTCACCGATCGGGGCCGCGCCTACCGAGCCACGGTGCACGAGTTGCCCAAGGACCGTCTCACCGCCGCACAAAATCTGTTCCAGTTCGGCGACGGCGAACGGGTGATCGCAACACTCGACGCACGACTTCATCACGAGCATCCCAACTTGGTGTTCGTGACCGCCCACGGCGGCGTGAAGCGAACGCCGCTCGGCGAGTTCGCAGACGCGTCGGGTCGCAAGGACGGCATCGTCGCGATGAAGCTCACCGACGGCGACACGGTCGTAAACGTCTTTCCGGGCTGGGACGACTACGAGTTGCTGATCGTGAGCGCAGGCGGGCAGGGCATCCGGTTCACCGAAGCTGAGGTGCGACCGGTCGGTCGGAGCGCCGGGAGCATGCGCGCCATGAAGCTCAAGGGCGAAGACCGGGTCGTCGGCGGATGCGCAGTCGCGCACGAGGAGATCGTGGTGCTCGCCACGGCGGCCGGTTACGCCAAACGCACAGCAGTCGACGAATTCCCGGTGCAGGCCCGAGGTGGTTCGGGCCTGAAGGCTGCGAAGATCGACAAAGCGCGGGGCGGCCTGGTCGCGGTCGCGCCCGCCACCGAGGACATCGCGTTTGTCACGAAGGAAGGCGCAGTTATGGTGCCGTCCGCTTCGGTGCGCGCGGCCGCCCGCGACGGCGGGGGATCCAAGGTCAGCGGAGTCGACGGAGAGCTGTTGCGCGTCGTGCCGATATCGGCGCCACGCGACACAGACTGACTGCGTGTGGCTACGGCGCCGGGTTCTCGACGGTGTTCCAGTCGCGGGTCGTGAGATAGGTGTTGAACGTCTGCGCGACGTGCACGAGATCGTCGTGCGTTTTGGGATGGCGCAGCTCGTAAAGATACGGAAAACGCGCCATGCCGTGCAGCAACTCCCACAACACCACGGCATCGTCTCCGGTCGGAGCTGGCACAACGACCGGGCCGTAGACGGCGTAGCCGGACTCGAGCACGATGGTCGGCACTCCATGCGCGCCGTACTCGGCCGCGGCGAAGTCGTGATCGGCACGCACGTCGTCGATCGTCGTCGGATCGGCGATCGCGCGCTCGACGAACGTCGGGTCGAAGCCGTTCGCGAGCAACAAGTCCTCGTGTACCGCACGCACATGGGTCTTCACGCCGTCGTTGAAGAACGCGGATCCGGCAGCCGCGTACCAGCGATCGAGTGCGTCGTTGCCGAGCTCGCGCCGGATCAGCGAGCCGACGCGCATCTGCCCCCATCCGTATGACCACGCCCGTTCCCACGGGTGCTTCTTGCCGTCGACCCGGTTCACCTCCTCGAGCGAGAAAAAGCGCCAGCGGATATCGAGTCCGATCTGGGTGCGGACATCACGGATCCAGACCGAGGTCTGGTAGGCGTACGGACACATCGGATCGAAGAAGAACTGCACAGGCTCTGCCACTGACCGATTCTTGCACTGTGGCGTGCGTGATGCCGTCAACGTTGATGCACCGTCGGTTCGTGGAGCTCGACTTCCGGCCGGTTCGACGTCCCAACGGACACCGAGCCGACGGACGGCGGAACTGGCGGGCACGGCCGACCCTGCCAGATCGGATGTCCGTGGCGAACCCGGCGTGACACCGACGTCGTTGTCGGTCTCGCCGACCGCCCAAGCTGGCCGACGCGACGCTCGCCAGCCCGCTTCCGGCCGGCCCGAAAGGTCGATCGCATCGCGGTCGCGTCTGGCATGCGTGGCGGTCCCGAACCCCAGGGACCGCCACGCAGCGCACCCAACGTCTCGCCGGGGCGGACCGGCAAGCCTGCGGACAACCAAGCCAACACGACCTCGCACCTGTCGCGAAGACAACCAGACTCGTCGCGCAACCTTCGTCGCGGTGCGTCTGGCCTGATTTGCGCGGGCCTGGATATCGTCACCGCATGCACGAGCCGCTCATCGCATTGTTCGAAGACGTGTGGAGCGATGTCATCTCGGTGTGCGACGGTCTGACCGACGAACAATGGGCGCACCCAACTGACTGCCCCGGATGGTCGGTGCAAGACAACGTCGCGCACATGATCGGCACCGAACGCATGCTCGCCGGTGACCAACCTGGAGCCGGCGACGACGCCGGCGAAGCTGCGCATGTTCGCAACGACATCGGCAAGGCCAACGAGCGGTGGATCGCGACCTACCGCGACCTGCCGGGAACCGCGGTGCTCGACGAGTTCCGTGCGGTCACGGCACGCCGACTCGACGTACTGCGCGCCTTGACGCCGCAGGACTGGGACCGCGAGGGCTTCACTCCCGAAGGTCTCGGACCGTACCGGCAGTTCATGGCGATCCGCGTGTTCGACTGCTGGTACCACGACGAAGACATTCGTGAGGCGCTCGAGCGTCCCGGTTACCTTGAGGGCCCGGTTGGCGACCTGTCTCTCGGGCGCATCCCGCCCAAAGGATTGCCGTATGTCGTCGCGAAGAAGGCGGGCGCGCCACCCGGCTCGTCGGTTGTGTTCGACGTGGCCGGTGAGCCACCAATCGTTGCGGCTGTCCATGTCCCGCCCGAAGGGCGAGCGATGCTCCTCGACCACGCTCCGGACTCGCCGACAGTGACGATCGAGATGGACCGTCGGACGTTCTCGCGACTCGCCGGAGGTCGGTGGTCCGGCGCTCGTGCTCGTGCCGAAGGTTCGGTGCGGGTCGACGGCGACCGGGATCTCGGCGACCGTGTCGTCGACAGCATGGCGTTCACCATCTAGCAATTCCCGCCGCGTTCGCGGTCCCGCCACGGTGAGCATCTGGTGGCGGGTCCGGCAGAGCTCGGTTCGCGTTGGTGTCGGTGAGCCCGAAGAAACGATCGACTCCGGGGGCGTGGCGGCATGAGACGGGTTGGGTCGAGCTCGCCATGCCCGTTCGATCATCGAGATGGAAGCCGATCTGGTCGGTGCTTCAGGCCGAGACCAACATGGCGGGCGCCCACGTGACCGACGGCGGTCCAGACGTTCGCTCGGCGGTCCGTTTTACAAGCGATGGGCGGCGTCTCGTGCGAGGCCTTCGAGGTCCTGGACGTCGGTGGTGCCGGTCAAGGGGGAGTTGAACTCGACGATGACTTCCGTTGAGCCTTTCACAAACGCCGCGAAGGACTGCCCTTTCGACACGAACGCGCCGTCCCCAGCACCGGCGAATGCCTGTCCGTGGTACGCCTGCATCTCCGCCGCGAAGCCGACTACTGGTCCTTCGACCCTGACGGTGACTGCGTGACCGGCGCTGTTCGTGAACGTGCACGCCTGTCCGGTTCCTTGTCCCGACCGGACCGACCCGCCGACCAGCACTTGAACTTCGGACGGGAGCAGCAGCCTGCAGGCGCTTGGGACCTGCACGCCCGCGGCGGTCGACGGGCTGGCCGGCGCCGGAGACGTAGAAGAGGTGGCGTTTGAGGTTGAACCCGAACTGCACGCTGACAGCAGCATCGCGGCGATGACCGCGGCGAGCGGTCGCCAGCATCGACTGTCTCTTTGCCTCATGTTGTTCCTTTGACGCAGAGACACGCGACTCGGTGGGCGAGGCTCGTCAAGCCCTCACAGTACGGCCGCTCGATCTCGCGGGTGTGGAACCGGTGGCCTCGCGCGGCGCTCAGTCCGGGTCTCGTGTCCGTCGCTGCGGATCGGGAGGTTCTCAACCGTCGTACCGTTCGGCCCACATGCTGACCGTGTCGCGTTCGCCTCGGGGAGCCGCCGGACCTGCCAGGTGCCACGGGACGGCGCACGCGCAACTCGCTTCACAGCAATGTTCAATCTTCACGCAATACGACAGTCGTCGGCGCGTGAGACATCGACGCGTTCAAGCGCAGATCTGCTGAGTAGCCTTCGCGGCGGCGCCATGGATGGACGCAAGTGTGAGCGAAGCGGGGTGGAGGCACGAGAGCCTCTCCCAACGTCTCAGGCACGTTCTCATCAACTTCTGTTGGTGAGAACGCGGCCCGAAACGATTGAGGTTCCGGGGGTCGGACCTTCTGAGCCGGTCCCAATGTCGGACACGTCCTCGAACCCACTGCCGGATCGAAGGGGGTCGGCGAACGCGTGGGTGAACGCGGGTCGTGCCGAGCGGGTCGCGCCGCGTTGCGAGGGCCTGCGCGGCAGGCCGCGAACGTTGCGCGGACCTGCGCTAACGGAACTGGGTTCGGCGCTCAACGATCGCGACCGCGACCTCTTCCAGTCTCAGACCGGTCACCTTGGCCCGCTCGGTCAGCTTGGCGAGCGCTTCGGGGAGGGTGCAATGCACCTGCTCGCAGACCATGCCCTGCGCTTCACGTACTTTCGAGCTGGGTTCAGGCACGGGCATGACCAGCGGTCGTTGGGGCGGCGCCGCGCCGTACGCGCCGTCCCGTTGAGGCGTGCACGGGCATACTTGCGTCGCACAACGCGACGTCACTGTCCACATGAACCGGTCCGGCGTTGTGCGACCGTGCCGGGTTGTTGTTCGACATGGGCGTGAGCGTACCGCCACTGCGTCCGATCCCACGCCGACGGCAGCTCGGGAGCCGTCGAGGGGCCGGCCGGTCCATTGACCGGACGTTGGGCCGAGGTTCGAAGATTCCCCCGCCGATCATGCGTGTCGTCATACCTGGCCCGGGGGCCCGGACCGACGGTGTGCTCGAACCTGGGTCGTCGCGTTCCGCGCGGCCGCGCCGGAGTGGTCGAGGTGGGTGGCGGCGACGATGCCCGCTCCCGCGCGCAGGATCTCGTGGCGGTCCGAGCGCGGCCTGTCATGATCTGTGCCGGTCGGCGCCGCCGCGGCACCTCGATTCCGAAGCCGCAGATCTGACGTTCGATCTACCGGTGAGCGCGATCCGCGAGTTCGTCGAGCGCGTTGGCGTCCACGCCTGCTCGTCCGCACACCGACGCGACGTTCGTTGCTGCCGCGTCGACGCCGGTCGACTTATCCGGATATGCCGCCGCGAAGTTGAGGGCGTTCAAGGCCGTCTGGAGCGCCGCGTTGGCGCACTGTCGGAGTCCGTCGGTTGCCGCGGGCACGGCGCTGACGAGTTGGCGGAGTTCGGCCGACTCATCGGCGGGGGGCTTCTTGTCGGCCGTGAGGGCAGCGATGCGATTTTCGAGCGCTGTGACCGTCGACTGAGTTGCGTTCACTTGTAGTGCTTTGACTCTGATCTGCGCGTCCAACGCTTGTGTCCGCCGCAGGAGCGTCGTCGAACGTGCGCGTGCGCTGTCTGCGTTCGAACGTTCGTGGAGACCGAAACCAGCCAGGCCGACCACGACGAACAGCACGAGCGCCGAGACCGCGAGTCGCCTCGGCCACCTGCGGGTTGGTTTGTTGGCCGTTTCGTCGTTCGTGTGCGCGGCCCACGCGAAGTTCGGCAGTTCCGGCGGCTGCTCGAAGGTTTCGGGCGGCGAGACGGTCACCGGTGCTGCGGACCTCTGCGCGCCGGTCGGGGTATCGTCGGTCGCTTCGGGTGGCACATCCAACGACTGCAACACGGAGGTCCATCCGTCGGCGTCGCGGTCGCTCATCGCGGGCTGAGAATCGATCTGTTCGCTGCTGCGATGGTTTGCCATGATCGTTTCCCGTCCCTCCGGGACTTCCCCGCGTTGTTCGGTCGCCCACGTCTCGGGGCCCGAACCGAGCCGAACGAGGTCGTACAGCTCGTCGTCGATCGACAGGTCCGGTGGCCATTCGATCGCGGCTTCGTCGCTGCCGACCAGCGCGATGAACGGTTGCGCGGCGCTGTCGGTCAGTTCGGGGGGAGTGTCCCGCCATGGATCGGCGAATACCTGTATGAGCACGTTGCCCATGATGAGCGACGTCTGCGACAGGTGACGTTGCTCGCCGCTGACGGTTCTGACAAAGAGGTCGCGTTCCGCGGTGAGCATCTCGAGCCGACCGTCGTATCGTCCGACGAGCACCTGCGTTCCGGGATGCACCCCGGTCGTGCGGAGGTACTCCCGGGCGAAACGCGGTGTCGGCAGCGACGGGTCCGATGCGCATTCCAAAACGATTGCCGTCGTGGCTGCCCATCGCGCCAGGAGCTCCCTGCGGGCAGGTGGGAGCGAAGTCGGAACTCCTGTAATCATCGATGTCAAGAACGGCTTCACGTCGTCTTCGAGACGTTGTATCCAGCCTTGACGACATGTCTCGCACAGACGGGTGACCGTCTTGTCCGCCTCGATCTCGGCGCGTTCGATGATCACGAGGTCGATGCTGTGTTCGCTTGTTTCCTTCCAGCGCAAGCCCTGATGTTCGGCGATGAAACGGCACAGCCAGTCGGGCCAGGCATATGTGACCTGCCGACTCGGCCGGTCGCAGAACATGCACGTCGCAGCAGGAGAGTGACCGTTGGTCGCAAGCTCCGGCCGCGCTGGTTCGCCGTTATCGGCGGGGCCAGGCGCGTCTGGGACCAGCAGGTCAGTTCGCCCGCGCGCGTGGACCGGCCGCCAAAGCCCAGATGTTGTCACGGCGTCGCGAGCGCCGAGTCGGGCCGGGATCGCGCTGTGTCGCGCATGACCACAGGTAATCACGGTCGGCGGCCGAGGGGAAAACGCCTCGTATGCGGGCGCGGTCCGGCGCCGCCTACGCTCCGTCCTATGAAGGCCCTCCTGTACGGCGTGAAACCGGACCGCCAGCCCGAACCGGACACCGACAACTTCTTGTTGCGAAACCTCGCTCACACCCCGATGAAGCTCGTCGAAATGGACGAGCCTGGCTTTTTGCTCCCCGACTGGGTGATCACCAAGCCGCGGCTGACCGGTATTTGCGGATCCGACTCCAAGCAGGTGTTCATGGACTGGGGCGAGGTGCGCTCGCCCGACAACCCGATGAAGGCGTTCTTCTCGTTGCCGCAGGTGCTCGGGCACGAGGTTGTCGCTGACGTGGTTGCGCTCGGTCCGCAGGCCGAAGGTCTCGAGATCGGCGACCGCGTCGTGCTCAACCCGTGGCTGTCGTGCGGTCCTCGCGGCGTCACACCTCTGTGCCCGCCGTGCCAGGTCGGCGACTACAGCTTGTGCTGGTCGTTCGGCGTCGGTCCGATCGCGCCTGGCATTCATATCGGCACGTCGAAGGACGGCAACGGCGGCTACGCCGAGCTGATGCCGGCCCACGACTCGCAGCTGTTCAAGGTCCCCGACAACGTGCCCGACGAGCTGGCCGTGTTCGCCGACCCGTTCGCGGTGTCGCTGCACTCCATCACTCGTCATCCACCCGGCCGCGACGCCAAGGTGATGGTCTACGGAGCGGGTGCGCTCGGCACCTGCGCAACTGCGATCCTGGCGGCACTTCACCCCGACGTCGAAGTGCTCGTGGTCGCGCGCTTCGAAGGCCAAGCCGAGATGGCGCGCAAGCTTGGCGCCACCGTGATCGGTCACGCACCCGCGCAGCGGGTGATCGAGGAAGCCGCGGCCTGGTCGGGTGGAGTGTTGCGCGAGAGCGACGGCCTCCCGATGGCGTTCCCGGGCGGTATCGACGTCGTGTACGACACGGTCGGCAAACAAGAAACGTTCGAGGTCGGAACTCGCGTGTTGAAGGCGCGCGGCACCCTGGTCAAGGCCGGTGTCCACGGCCCCACCTGGTGGGAGGACACGCCGCTGTACTTCAAAGAGATCTCGATGGTCGGTTCGAACGCGTTCGGGTTCGAGGAGGTCGACGGCGTCCGCCAGCACGGCATCGACCACTACCTCGAGCTCGTTTCGAACCGCCGCGTCGACCTGACCGGCATGCTCACCCACCGGTTCGAACTGGAGAACTGGCGCGCCGCGTTCGAGACGATCGCCACGCAGGACAAGACCGGCGCGATCAAGGTCGCGTTCGACTTCCGTGGCTGAACCGCAAACCGTCCTGGTCGACGTCGCCGACCGCGTCGCGCTGATCACGATCAACCGGCCCGAGGCCCGCAACGCGTTGAACCGCTCGGTGCGTCAGGCCCTTCCAGCCGCGATCGAGCGGTGCGATGCCGACGATGACGTCGACGTGATGATCCTCACTGGAACTGATCCTGCGTTTTGCGCAGGTGTCGACCTGAAGGAGTTCGGCTCGGGTGAAGTGCGCCAAGGAGAGGGATTCGCCGAGGTAGGCGAAGGCCGCGACGGCCGCCCCCGATTCCGTGGGGCTCTGCCGCCGCACGCGAAGCCGCTGATCGGCGCGGTGAACGGCGTCGCCGTCACCGGCGGATTCGAGGTCGCGCTGAACTGCGACTTCCTCGTCGCGTCCGACCGTGCCCGTTTCGCCGACACGCATGCCCGCGTCGGCGTGATGCCGGGATGGGGACTCACGGTGCTGCTCGCGCAACGGGTCGGTATCGGCCGCGCCAAGGAGATGAGCATCACCGGCAACTATGTCGACGCACAGACCGCGCTCGCCTGGGGTCTCGTCAACCATGTGGTCCCTCACGAACAACTGCTCGAGTTCTGTCGGCAGCTCGGCGCCGATACAGTCTCGAACGATCAGCGCGGCATACGGCGAATGCTTCAGACCTACAACGAGGTCACCAACACGACCGTCGACGAGGGATGGAACATCGAGGCTCGCGTGAGCCGCGACTGGGAGGGAGCAGGCTTCGATCCAGCCGAGATCGAAGCGCGTCGGATGAAGGTGCTGGAGCGGGGCCGGTCGCAGATCGGCCGGTGACGTGACCGATTCGACCCCGTCACGTGCGGTCTACTTCGATGCCGCGATCGAGACCATGCCACGCGCCGACCTCGAGGCGTTGCAACTCGAACGGCTGCTCGAAGTGTTGCCGATCGCGTACGAGCGAGCGCCACTGATCGGCGAAACCTGGGACGCCGCGGGGGTACATCCTCGCGATATCCGCACGCTCGACGACTTTCGGGAGCGGGTGCCGTTCATCGACAAAGACATGGTCCGCGGGTTCCGCGACGAGCGCGGCGATCCGTACGGCGGCCTGTTGTGCGTCGACCCGAACGACCTGACCGGTGTCGGCTCAACGTCGGGCACGACCGGCGATCCCACCCTGGTGCCCGAACAATGGGGTGGTGGCGGCCTCACGTCGCCGTCGATCATCACCCGCGATCTATGGGGGTGGGGGGTACGTCCCGGCGACTACGTGATGCTCGTGCTGTTCACCTTTCGCGGACCCACCTACGGCCTGTTCCAGCATTCGCTCGGGACGACACCGATCCTGTTCGACTTCGACCCGGGCGAGATGGAACGGTTCTGCGAGCTGTCGCTCGAGTACCGGCCGACCGCCGTGTACAACTTCGGATCTGTCCTGATCAACGCCGTGAAAGAGGTGTGCGACCGGCGCGGGTTCGACCCACGCGACGTGTTCTCGTCGTACAAGGGTGTCACGTTCGCGGGGGAGCCGCTCTCACCGCGGGCGCGAACATTGGCGGAGAGCTGGGGTATCGAACTCTTCGAGCACGGCAACGTCGGTGACGTCACCGGCTCGTTCGAATGCGTCGCGCACGACGGCCTGCACGCGTGGGAAGACACCGTGCTGGCCGAGGGCATCGACACCGACGACGAGGGCCGCTGCGAGCTTGTGGCGACCGCGCTGAACAACCACATCGCGCCGCTCATCAGGTTTCGGTCCGACGACATCGTGCGTCTCACGACCCAACAGTGCGCGTGCGGTCGCACCCATGCTCGCATGTGGCCGGTCGGACGCAAGAGCGACGAGGTGATCGTCGAAGGGCAGTCCGTGTTCCCCCTCGACGTGTGGGGCGCGGTCGAGTCGGTCGATGCGTGCGCCATGGGCCTGTTCCAGGTGATCCGACCGGAACGCGACGTCGACCGGCTGCGGCTGCGGGTCGGGTACGCGCCCCAATGGTCGACCCGCCTGGACGGGGTACGCGACGACGTGCGCGCCGCGGTGGCGGCCACGACTGGGACCGAACCCGATGTCGAGCTTGTGCCGAACGAAACGTTGTTGCGGCTCGGCCCGCCGCACAAGATCCCGCGGGTCAGCCGGTCATGACCACAACCGAACCTCTCTGGGCGGTCGGCACCTACGAAGACGGGCGCGGCATACGAGTTCCGTGGCGGATCTCACACGCCGAGATCGGACGCGACGTCGCGGCGGCGACCGCGCTGCTCGCCGCGCTCGGCGTCGACGGCCGGCGCGTGCTGTGGTGTTCGATGCTGTCGCAGGCCGGACAGTTCTGGCCGTACGTGTGCGGCACGGTGATGGCCGGCGCCCGGCTCTCGTGCGCCGACGCGTCGTACGGCGAAGCGATGCGAGTTGCGATGTTCCTGCGGCTCATGGACTACGACGCGGTGTTCGGCGTGACCGACGCGCTGCTCGACGGTCTGGCCGCCACCGCCCGTCCGCCCGCCGAGGTGTTCGCCGGCGTTCGTCTGCTCGGCGCGCATCCCGGCGCATACGAACGGCTCGTCGAGGCCGGCCTCTCGCCGGTACGAGTCGCGTTGTGCGGGCCTGCGCTCGCCATCGGGCACGAACCCGACGGGCCCGCGTTCGTGTTCGCCGACGAATGGAACCTCGTCAGCGTCGGTGGCGGGATCGGGATCACGAACCTGCGGCCGCGTGCCCAATCGTTCCGTCTCACCCCGATCCCGGTTCGGGGCACGATTGTCGAGGGCGGAATCGTTCCCGACGCGGCGTCTGCGGGTAGCGCTGAGACGAACAAGGAGTAGGTATGCCCAAACGCGCGTTGATCAGCGCCGACAATCACGTGTTCGAGCCGGTCACGCTTTGGCAGGAGCGGCTCCCGCAGGCGTTCCGCGACCGCGGTCCGCGCGTCGAGCAGCGCGACGGTTGGGTCGTGATGGCGATCGAAGGTATGCCCGATCGCAAGCTCACACGCGTCAACGGCGCATCGAGCTCCGGCGAGACGAGCGCATCGCTCGAAGCCGGAATGAGTGCGGGCGGATTCGATGTCGACGGGCGTCTGCGAGACATGGACCTCGACGGTGTCGTCGCCGAGGTCATCTATCCGACGTTCGGCCTGTTCATCGATATGGTTCCGTCGTCAGATCTTCAGATGGCATGCGCGCAGGTCTACAACGACTGGCTTGCGGAGTCGTTCCTCGCGCGTCCGGACGTGTTCATCCCCGCGGCGGTGGTCCCCGTGCGCGACGTCGCGTCGGCGACCGCGGAGCTCGAACGGGTCGCGCAGCTCGGTTTCAAGGCGGCGATGATCCCGACCTCTGCTCCCGAGGGCATGCGGTACAACCAACCCACCTACGATCCGCTCTGGCAGATCGCGAGCGACGCGAAGATGCCGCTTTCGTTGCACACGGGAACCGGTGCGCTGCCGCAGTTCGAACGTGGTCCGGGCGGCGCGGTCATCAACTACGCCAAGGTCGGGCTGTTGTCGGCAGAAACCTTGTGCTACTTCGCGGCGTCAGGCGCGCTCGAACGGTTTCCGGCGCTGCATCTGGTGTTCGTCGAAACCGGTGCCGGCTGGTTCGCGTATTGCTGCGAACGGATGGACGAAGCGTTCTCCGAGCATGAGCGGTGGGTGAACCCGAAGTTGGCCGAGCCGCCGTCGGCATCGGTGAAGCGGCAATGTCATGTGACGCTCGGCGCCGATCGGGCGCCGCTGCTCACGCGGGAAATCACCGGGGTCGGTCCGCTCATGTGGGCGAGTGACTATCCCCACCCTGAAGGGACGTTCCCCGAGTCGCAACAGGTCGTCGAGCGTATTTTCGCCGGAGTTCCCGACGTCGAACTCACCGCAATCGTGAGCGGCAACGCGGCCGCCCTGTACGGGATCGCGGTGCCTGCGTGAAGACGCTCAAGGACAAGACCGCGATCGTTGGTGTCGGCGCGACGCCGTACTACAAGCGTGGACGGTCGCTGCCCCAGACGCCGATGGAACTCGCCGGGAAGGCGGTGTTGGCCGCGCTTGGCGATGCTGGGCTCACGGTCGACGACCTCGACGGCTTCGCGCTGTACAGCATGGGCTTCGACACCTCGTTGCTCGCCCAGTGGCTCGGCGTCCCCGAGGTGCGCTTCACCGCGTTGCTCAGCGGCGGTGGCGGCGGCTCGGCCGGCTCGGTGGGGTTGGCCTCGGCCGCGATCGTGAGTGGGATGGCCGAATGTGTCGTCTCCGTCATGACGCTTCAGCAGGCCGCGAGCCGTTTCGGCGCGTCGTTCGCGCCGCGCGGCAATCCGGGCGCGGTGTACGCCGCGCCGCCTTCACCTGAGGGCAGCTTCATCCAGCCTGCGGGCCTGATGGGGCCCGGTCAGATGTTCGCGGTGCTCGCGCAGCGGCACATGCACCGCTACGGCACCACCCGTGAACAGTTCTGCGAGGTCGCGATGTCGACGCGCGACAACGCGATCCGGCGTCCGAGCGCATTGATGCGCGAGCCATTGACCCAGGAGCAATACTTCGCCGCTCGCATGATCTCCGATCCGTTGTGTCTGTACGACTTCTGCATGGAGTGCGACGGCGCGGTCGCGGTGGTCACCACCTCCGCCGAGCGGGCACGCGATCTGCGTCACCGGCCGGTCTATGTGGGGGCATCGGCCAACGGTGGTCACGGAAGGTGGGGTCAGGCCATCACGTGGCTGGGTATGCCCGACGAGTACTTCGCGTCGTCCGGTCATCGCCCCGTCGCACGCCGGCTCTACGACATGGCCGGCGTC
>JBKQIY010000079.1:0-34261 GCA_052148155.1 Acidimicrobiia bacterium
GCGCCGACTTGCTCGCAGTCTTTTTCGCGGGAGACATGCAGATCCTGTTCAACTCGGAAGCCAGGTCGTCGGAGAACATACCGACCGCCATCTCGACGACAGCGAATCTTACGACCGACATCGACTGTCTTTGCGAAGTTCTTCACCGGTTCTTAGACAGCGCGTTCGGCTCTGCAGACTCCGAACGCGTCACGACCCCCCGCGCAGCATTGGGGGCGGGTCGTGACGTGTTGGGACACGGCACTTGGGGTATACCGCGTCGCGACGAACCGTACGATCCGCGAGAGGAGGATTCGTGCGCGACCTAAGAAATTCTTGTGCAGATCGTTCCGCTCAAACGCGCGGTACGGCGGCCGTCCAGTCGTTTTCAGAGCGGCTTTCGCGCGCGTTGCACCTCACACAAGGGAACGCGACGCGGTCGGGCCGATCAACCCGCTCACGACGTCCGCCGGGCTGGCGGCGTTCCCATTGCCTTACGGTGCCCCAACCTGACAGTCGGGACCGCACCTGCGGGCGGGCGATGACCGCACCCGCCTCTTCCAGATGCCGGGCTGGCGCCGCTGCGGTCTGATCGTTTCCGGCGCGTCGCGCACGCGAGGCCGGTGCGGCCAGGGCCGACCACGCATCGTCGGCACCGTCCTGGTTGGCGTACCAGTTGGCGAGCGGGGACCGACAGGGGGCGCCCCGCCGGCATCGCATCCGGCGCGGACCGGAGCACCGGACAGCGACCGATAGCGTGGCTTGTCCATGTACGCCCGACCGCATCGCTGAATGATGGTCAATCCGGGCTCGGAACAACGCGAGCTCTACCGCTGGCAACTCGACGCGCTCGTCAGTTGGCTGCGGTGTGGCCGTCGCGGCGTTGTGGAAGCCGTCACCGGCTCAGGCAAGACCGACATCGCGATCGCCGCCGCGTCGGACGCGCTGCGACGAGGTCGCTTCGTGCTCGTCATCGTTCCTTCGCGAGTGCTGATGGAGCAATGGCATGGCCGGCTGGGCGCCGCAATGCCCGAGGCTCGGATCGGACGGTTGGGCGACAGCGGCAAGGACAATCCAGAGTCGTGCGATGTGCTCGTCGCGACCCGCCACTCGGCCGCGGCATATAAGCCGGTCCCACCGGGCACCGCCGGTGGATTACTCATCGCGGACGAATGTCACGGTCTGGGCGGCGGGATCTTACGACGCGCGCTGCTCCCCCAGTACGAGGAACGACTCGGCCTGACCGCGACACTGGAGCGTTCCGACGACGCGGTGACTGACCTCCTCCTGCCTTACTTCGGCGGTATCTGCGATCGCTACGGCTTCGAGCAGGCCATCGCCGACGGAGTGTGCGCGCGACCTCGGGTGGCGTTCGTCGGGGTGGACTTGTCGGTCGAGGAGCGGGCCGAATACCTCGCGACCGAACAACAGCTCGTGAACGCTCGTCAGCATCTGCGTCTGGTGCAGGGCATGCCACTCGAACCGTTCGGCGACTTTCTGGCCGCGGTCGCGCATCTTGCCGAACGCGACGCCGGTGCCGACGGACGCGCCGCGCGCGAATACCTCGACGCGTTCTCCAAACGTCGCCAAATCGTCGCGCAAACCAGCGGCAAGTACGAACTGCTCCACAAGCTGGCGCCCGCAATCAAAGAGGCCGACGGCGCGTTGGTATTCACCGAGACGGTGCGGGCCGCGAACCATGCGATCAACCGTCTCGATCCGTTGGTGGCGATCGATCTGATCACCGGGTCGACGGCTCGCGGCCAACGGCGGGAGATCCTCGACGATCTACGGGTCCGGAAACTTGACGCGGTCGCGGCTCCCCGGGTGCTCGACGAAGGCATCGACGTACCGGACGCGAACCTCGGCATCGTGATGAGCGCGAGCCGGACTCGACGCCAAATGATCCAACGGATGGGGCGCATTCTGCGCCGCAAGCGGCCAGGCGTCGCCGCGCGCTTCGTCATCATGTTCGCCAAGGACACCTTGGAGGATCCCGCATACCGCATCGAACGGGACGGATTTCTCGACGAGATCGAGCGGATCTCCGAGGCGACCCAAGTGTTCGACGGCGCTCATTTCGGCGCCCTCGACACCTTCCTCGCCTTGCCCGGCCCGGATGTCGTTCCCGAACCTGAACGTCTCGAGTCATACGAGCGCGCCGCGGCCGCCGCCTTCGCCGACCCGGGCCTGACACTCCTCGACGATATGGTCGACGCGCTGGCCGACCGACTCGGCGTCGAGGTCGCGTACGCGTTTTTGAGCTTCGCACGTCGACATCAACCGGGCGTCTACCGCGAAGCGATCCGCCGGCTCGGCGTCCGACTTCGTCAGCCTGAACGCGACGCTTCGCCATATCTCGAAGTCGAGATCGTCGACCTGCCGCGCATCGCCAAGCCGAGAGTCGCAACGAAACGACTGTCGACCGGACAGGCACCACTCGAGATCGCGCGTATCGGCGCCGCATGGCGGATCAGCTGCACCGGCTGTGGCGAAACCTCAGCCCCCGTCCAGTTCCGATGGCAGGTCCTCGACCAAACCGTCGCCTGCCGCTGCGAATGACTGCCATCGTCGCGTGCAGTCACGTCGACGACGTCACCCGAAGCGCCAGACGGTAGAACCACGCAGTCGATCACATTCATCGCGGGTGACCATTCGCATCAGCGACTCGCGGACCACACCCAGCTCTGATGGACGAGTCAGCCGTGGGACGCCGGCACACCGACCATGGCGCCGAACGCCGAAAAGTTGCCGGCATGCGCAAAAAACGCGCAAAGACAGTGGAGGCGCGCCCACCTTCTTGCGTACAACGGTATGAGGACACAGCCGATCCGACGCCGTTGCTCCGGCGTGTGGAGGTGCCAGACATGGCGGAAATGCTCCTCATCCTCGCGGGCGCGGCGGTCTGGCTTGAGGTCTGGGCGACGAAACGCATGGCGCGAACGTCGCTTCGAGACGCACAAGCCGCCTTCCCGGTTCCGGCCGTCTCCGGTCTCGAGGATCTGCTCGCAGAAACGGCCGGTGCAATCGCAGCGCTGCTCGACTTGCGAGCGTGCTGGTTCGAGCTCTTCCCGTTCGACGTGCTGCTTCCCCGAATTGAGCAAGGACGGATCGTTGTCCCCGCGCCCGAACCGGGAATCGCGCCCTGCTCCAGCATCGGCGTGGAGCTCCCCGTTCGCGTGAACGGCCTGACCCTTGGACGCTTCGTCCTGATTCCTCTCGTTCCCAGCGCCGGTGTGATCTTCCCGCCCACCGCACGCGATCAAGCAACCGCGCTCGCGGCACGATCCGGCCCGCTCCTCGCGGCGGCACTGATGAACGGTCACACTGCGCGACTGCTCGATTAGGGCGCCGGCCGAATTCTGCGACCCGAATCCTGACCCGCGCGGACGGGTCGAGCTAAATGTCGCCCGGGGACGCTCAGAACACGCGCCGTCGTTTCCCCTACAACCAGGTGTCGCCGCCGGATCGGAGCGCGCCCGTCTGCCCCTTGTCCAGAGCGGCGCCCGGGATGAGCACAAACCGAACCCGGCGACCGTCGTACACCGCACGTCCTTCGCAGTACCGAGCCGGGCGAGGTCCCTAGAGCATCGTTCGATCACAGGTGCCGAACGCCGTGTCAGAAACCGAAATGTTCCTCGCGGCTCAGACTCGTCTTCCCTGGTCAGCGACAGACCACCGACGCGATGAACTCGTTGGATCGACGGTGCGTACCTACGTCATGTTCCTGAGGGAGGTCGCGATGCCCCGTACACGACCGGCAGTTCTTTGTCGTTTTGATCGCACCACTCGGCGGCGCCGTTCGGCGACGGTGCTCGGCGCCGCGTTAACCGCCGGTGTCCTCGCGTTGGCGACCCCAGCCGGTGCGAGTCCACGAGGAGGCTTCATTTCGCAGCTCTCGACGATCAGCACTATTGCCTCGACGGTTCCGGCGAACGCCGACGTCAATCCCTACGGCGTCGTTGTCGAGCCCCGCACTACGGGTGCGCTGACCGCCGGGGACGTCTTGGTCAGCAACTTCAACAACAAGAAAAACGATCAGGGTACGGGTACGACCATCGTCGACATTGCGCCTGACGGGACACAACGCGTGTTCGCGCAGATCTCCGACAATGACATTCCCGGAGCATGCCCTGGCGGGGTCGGGTTGACGACCGCGCTCAGCATCCTGCCTGGCGGCTGGGTCGTCGTCGGCAGCCTGCCCACCAGCGACGGGACGTCGGCGACCGCGAACGCAGGATGTTTGATCGTCCTCAATAGCTACGGGCACGTTGTCGAGACCTGGTCGGGTGGTCCGATCAACGGGCCGTGGGACATGACCGCGGTCCCGACACCGTTCGGTGCCGAACTGTTCGTGACGAACGTCTTGAACGGCACGGTCGCCGCTAACGGTGGAACCACGAACAACGGAACCGTGGTCCGTATCGTCGTGCTCGAGCTTCCCGGTTTTGCGCCGCTGCGTATCTCAACGCAAGTCATCGCCACCGGGTTTGGCGAGCGCACCGACCCCAACGCGCTGGTCGTCGGACCGACCGGTGTCGCGATCGGCGCCGACGGATCCCTCTACGTGGCCGATGCCGTCAACAACCGCATCGCGAGGATCGACAACCCGTTCTTCCGGTTCCAACCAGCAACCAACGGCGGTGACACCGTCTCGAGTGGCCAGTTTCTCAACGCGCCGCTCGGACTCGTGATCGCCCCCAACGGGGACATCCTCACGGTGAATGGTGGTGACGGAAACCTCGTCGAAACGACGGTACGCGGCGCACAGCTCCGTCCCGACCTCATCGACGACAGTGGCGGACCGCCCGCCGGTAACGGCGCGCTCTTCGGCCTCGCACTCACACCCAACGGCAACGGCATCTACTTCGTCGACGACGCCACCAACACCCTGAATCTGTTCCACTAACACCGATCGTGCAGGGCCAGCCGACCCGCGCGGCAACCCTGCACGATTCGTGCCGTCTCGCATGATCGCTGCCGCTGCCGCTGCCGACCGAATCCTCTTGGCCGTAAAGAGAGAGTCAACAAACACCGCTGCGGCGCCCAAAAGAACCCGGGGACCTGCGCACTCCATCCGCATCGGATGGCCGCGCGTCCGAAGTTCGGACGACACTGAGCCGGGCAGACGTTCGCGGTGACCGCTGCACCGAACAGGCGACGGGCTCGATGCCCAGATGTCAGCACCAAACGACCTGATCGCCTTCGCCAACCGGTGACGGCGGTCGCTTTGGCAGCTGGCCAGCTGCCAGCTCGGCGACGAGGAACGCGGCGGTCAGGCTCGACTGCGCGGCGAAGAGGATCCTCGGATCGCCGAGCATCTGCACACAACCTTCGGAACAGCGTCGCCACGGTCCCGCCTTCGTGCACCTCGACAAGAGGCCAGGCACTGCGTCACGGCCGCTTACGGCTCCGACGAACGTGCGGCGGCTGTGACGGCGAGTTCGAGCACCTCGGTTGAGGACTTTCCTGTTCAGGCGTGCGAACAGATGTCGATGTACAGCGACGGGCAACCACTGGGAGTGACATACTCGGGTGGGAACCACCGAAGGCGAGGCACGAGCGTGAGGAATCTACGGACGGTGGCGGTACTCCTTGCGGCGCTTGCTCTGCCCGCGGGACTGGCATCGAGCGCAGGCGCGGCCAACGTGCCCGTAGCGGCGGGACTTTACATACGGACGAACGGACCGGCGCACGAGCTCCTCGTCGTAACCGAAGACGGGCGCAAATACGACTGCGCGGCGAAACACGTACCGGAGAAGGTCACCAAGACTGCCCATGCCGTTGACTACGCCTTCGACTGTGGTCACATTGGCGTGCTTTACGAGGACGGGTCCGGGAAGATCTATCTCCGCGTCAAGGTGGGAAGTTGGACGCACTCCTGTGTAACCAACTATCGAATTGGAAACGTATATCACGCTCCCTATCACTACAAATACGGCGTGTGGCACTGTCGGTGACGACGCCAAGCGTGTGCTGCTCCGTACTGCTTCGCCCACGTGAGCGACGCTCCGTCGTCGGCGAGGTGGTCGTCGGCTGAGATCTCCGCGTCGCCTGTAGCCCATCAACCTGCGTCGCATGGGCTGTGCGTGATGGACGGTGTAGATCGGGTGGGCGCTTCGACCGGCCGCGATGCCACGGGTTGACTGAGTCGACGGTCAGGCCCGACTCATGAACCAGTACCGTCCAGCAGCCTGAACCACCGCACAGCGACCAACTCGCCGACGTCTCCGTCAGCTTCGCCGCGCCCGCTTCCCGATGCTGGCACCGACGTCAAGATGGAGGCTGCGCCGCACTCGTCCGAACGCATTTCCGGTACTCACGGCTTCACGAAACAGGCCTTCCGTACCCCGTTGTCAGGATTACCGAACACCTGATTGGTGCAGTCGACACTGCCCGACATCGCGTACTTGTAGTCGTACTTCCCGCTGTCGCCGTACGCGACATCAGCAACACCCGAGATCGTGAACTGGTTGTACTCACTCGTCACGAACGAAAAACCCGACGGACCCACCACCGGCTTCACGAAACAGGCCTTCCGTACGCCCTTGTTCGGATCGCCGAACGTGCTATTGGAACACGACACAGACCCGGCGACGGCGTACTCGTAAGTGAACTTTCCGTTGGCGCCGTACGCGACATCATTCACACCGCTGAGGTTGACAGTGCCGCCCTCGCCCACGACATAGCTGAATCCGGCCGGGCCCGACGGGTGTGTAGACCATGCCGCGGCCGGTGACGCGGTCGCGGCTTGCGCGATGCAGAAAGACGCGACCGCCGCACTACACGTCCAACGCGCGAGTGTCGAGCGCTTGATCCCAAACGAACTGAACTGCATGTCGACTCCCCGCCGCCGTCCGGAGCAGGTCCGGAGCTCCCAGTGGAGTAATCGCACCAGCCCACGGAAAGGAAACAGGCCGACGTTGGGGTGGGAGACCACCACCACGATTCCGAGCCAGGCCGGAGGAGCGGCAGTTGGTTGCGCTTCCGACGCGGCAGGCGAAGGTCGGATCGGAACGCCAATCGGCATGACCGACGCGATCTCCGAATTGAGCGTAGACCCCGCTCGGGCAGGTAGTCGTGCACCAAGAGAGCGGTCTCGCTCGGCGCGGGCGGACATTCGAACGGCGTCTACGTCACTCCGACGATCACGCGTCGAGGCTGTGTCGCGAGGAGGCGATCGATCTGCTTAGTCTCGGAGGTCGAGGGATCGTCTCGCCAGGTGTAGGAGTTGCGATCTGAGTGTCTCGTCGTCGAGGTCCGCGACGAGTGGATGTATCACGGCGCCGCCGATCGCGGCTGAGAGCATCGCTGCGGATACGCGCCCGTCGGGTCCGGCGTTGTCGCCCATGAGAAGTCCGTACAGACGATCCATCACTTGCCGGAACGGTTCGTGATGCGCGAAGTATCGGATGATGACCGGATCGCCAAGGAGAGTGCTTTCCATCCGACGGCGTGCGACCGCGAGGTCGACGATGCGGGCAACCAGCACCTCGCGGGCGCGGGTCGGGTCGGGTTCGGCCTCGGCGGCTTCGACTGCCGTCTCGACCTTGGCGAGTTCGGTTTCGGCGGCGGCGAGGACGATCTCTTCTTTGGTATTGAACTGGTGGTAGACGGCCGCCTTGGTCACACCGATGGCATCGGCGATCATCTGCAGCGACGTGCCGCCGACACCGTGCTTCGTGAACAGGTCGAGCGCCGCGTTGATGACTCGCGTCTGCGCGGCGCTGTGCAGAGTCGACTCCGATCGGGCGGCCCCGACGGGTACTGCGGAGCTCATGCGTCGACGGTACTCGCAGGGCTTGCGCGTCCTAGCCGATCGGCTAGGGTAGCCGATCGGCTAGCCGTAAAGGTCGGGCAAGATCCATAGGAGGACCACGGTGCCAGAACCGACGACCGACCCGAAGCTCGACGAGTTCTTGGAGATCCGCAAGCCCGGAGCCCATTTGGAAGAGGGTGTTGTCGCCGACGACTTCGTCCTCATGCTCGGCGTCGACCTGATCGACTTTCCCAAGTTCGCCCGCGTCGATGACGGCGTCACCTACGCGAAGGCCGACCTCGACATCCGCCAGCAGGTCGACGTCGACTCCGGCGCAGAACTCTCCGACTACAGCGGTCCCTATCGCGCTGAGCTGCGCTTCACCGACTTCTCCAAAGAGGCCTTGGCCACCAAGTTCCTGCCGTGGAGTGAGCTGTACATGCAGCTCTGTGTCGACGGGTGGGCCAGCGAGGTCGCCAAGCGATACGGCACCGAGGTGACAGCCGAGATCGAATGGACGGCCTGGAACGACCAGGTCTTCCCCGAGCTCGACCGCATGAAACGCGAGTTCCTTCCCCCCGACACCGTCTACACGGACGCGAACCAGCAGGTCCGCGCGGAGGACCGAGCCGGCACGCGCGTCGTCTACACCGGTCTGTTCACCCCGCGCCCAGACGCGATCGATCTCTCCAAGGACCAGTTGGTCACCTGGTTCCTCGGAAGTCACGAGTATCTGTTGCAGTGCATCGAGGCATGGGCCGCGCAAATCGTCGTTCGCTACGGGCTCGACACCATGTTCGACATCCAGTACACACTCTGGGGCGAAACAGTTCTGCCGGGCGTGAAAAAGCTGAAAGCCGAGTACCTCGGCATCACCGGCAACACCGTCGAAGACTGGATGAAAGACCTCCAACTCGACGCCACCGCGTTACCCGGCAAAGCCTTCGACCTCTCGTTCGAGATGCCCGAGCCCGACGTCGGCATCATGACCTTCAACCGGTGTGTCGCCGTCGATCAATGGGAGGGCATGGGCCGGCCGGACATCCTGGAGAAGAACTGCCACTCCACGTGTCCGAAGTCGATGATCGTGACAACCAAGATGTACAACCCGAACATGAAGGTCGACATCCTCGCCATCCCTCCCCGAGTGGACCCGGGCAACGTGTGCTGCAAATGGCAGTTCAGCATGCGCAGCGAGGACGACCCCGAATACGTCCCCATCGAACTCTCCAAGAAGCCGAAGTCGCCCAGCTGACCTCAGCCCCTCGTCGGCCCCCGTCCGGTGATCGTGCGATGCAACCCGCGTCGAGCTCAGCGAGATCCCGCGCGTACGACGTGTGGCGTCTGAAACCAACGGGTTCGCCGGACTGCTGCATCGGTGACGATCTCGACACGACTCGCTCGCGACAGGTCCGAGCGTGTGCCGTCGATCACGGCAACTTTCGGTGCTGGGACTGTGCCAGAACGTGCGGGGCGCGCCCCGTCGAGCTCTCATGCACGTCCGCGACGATGTCGATCTTCGAGTTCGACATCGTCGACTGCTGCCAGAACGTGGACGGTCGGCGGCGGTTCCGTGCTCGGGATAGTCGGTTCGGCGAGGCCGTCTGCTTGGGGCTGTCGTGGATATCAGGCCGGGAGCAGTGGTGAAGGATGCTTCGGCTGGTAGAGGCCCACGGTGCCGCCGCCGGGAAGTGCGAGTTTCGTCACCGAACCCCACCTCGCCTCTTCGACCTCCGAGCAGTGGACACCTTTGTCGGCGAGTGACCGGATCTCGGCGCCGAGGTCGTGACACATGAAGTAGAGCTCGTGAGAGGCACCGACCTCGGTGGGGTGAACAGCGAGCTCCGACGGCGGCAGCGCAAAGATCAACCAACCGTGCCCGGCGTCGACCGATGAGAACCCGAGCACATCAGCGAAGAATGCCCGATCGGCATCTGCGTCCTCGCTGTACACGATCATATGGGCACCGAAAATCATCACCACTCCCTGCTGCTTCACAGACGCTGCTTCGACTGACACGGTATGCGACCGTCGACGACTCCCCCGCCGCGCGTGATCCCAAATGTCGCGACGCGCCGCTCCGCTCCGCTGTCAGGTCCGCTCCGCGCCTGCGGTTCTGCGGTTACCGTGTCCTTTGTGAGGCCCCGACACGATCGACGGAAACCCCGATCGCAACACCCTGCATTCCAGAACATCAACATGTGAGGACCTCGTCGGCTCGTGTGCGGACAACTATGTGGTTGGTGGAGCGTTCGGGCACGATCGTTGAGGTCCTTGATGTCGAGAGTCGGTGGCGGATTGGATCTGCGTCGCGAGCAGATCACGTTCGATGCGCTGCCGTTTGGAGTTTGGGGAGTCGTGGCGGGGTCGGGAGTGACAGCCCGATTCGGGCGGCAGTCGCTCTCGAGCTGTGTCAGCGAAGCTCGCGAGTCAGCGCCTCGGAAATACCAGCGCGACCGTGACGCGGAACATCTCCCTGCATCCCACGCCGACGATGCCGCCGGACGCAGCTGAGAGCGTCACCGATCTGACGTTCCTCGGACGCATGGAGGCGCCGAAACCATGACCATCGAGATGTGTCTGCGGTGCGGACGCCCACGCGACGACGCCGACGATGAGGACGTCGACGACGAGTGGATGCCAATCTTCGGTCCGAGAGGCGAACGTGGCGGCGTCGCGTGTCCCGCGTGCACGCTGCCGGCAGATCAGGCAGCTCTCGAGAGGTGGATCGACAATTTCGACCAGTTAGCCAGCCGCAGGTTTGCCCTCCATGCCGCCGTGAGGGAGGCGGACGACGGCCAGTTCCACCTCGAGTACCACGCTCACGACCTCTTCGGTCGGCTCTTCATCGGAGTCGACCTGCAACGCATGACGCTGTACGACGTAGGCCGCTGGATCATCGCGTGGGGCAAGTACAGCGAGCTGGTCCGACTAGCAGCTGACGACCCGTCGCGGCATCTCAGAGCGACCGAACTCACCGAGATGCTGCTGTCCCTCGAGCAGATCGGTATTGCTCCCGAGGGGAGCGCGTACGCGATCGCCTTCGCCTACGGGATTACGAGCCTGGACCTCGCACCGCTCGCGCCTCGGAAAGAAGCGCCCGAACGCTGAGATAGCCGATCGGTTTCGCGAACCACGGTCTGGAATCGAGGCGGCCGTCTCGTAGGCCGTTGGAAGCGCGATTGGCCGCGAGCCCGGAGCTCGATCATTCCGCCATCGCGGGCCACAAGCTGCCACGGAATGACTTTCCGTCAACACGTTGGCACGCGTCATGCCTGCTCCACCGGGCAGACACCCACGCCGAGTGGCACAGCGGTATGTCCAGATTCGGTGTCGAGCCGTTTCCTTTCGACGGTCGAGACGACTACCTGACTGCGTTGGGAGTGGCGCGGTGCGGACGTCGCGTCTTGGGCGTCCGTACCGCTCCGCTGCTGGCACCGCACCGAGCGACCATGCGAGCCAGATCGAATCCAACGGATCCGCGATCTCGGTAGGCCCGCGCGACCGGCCTGGGTTGGCGCGCACCGATTCGTCCCGCTGTGCATGATCGACGAAGACAATGACCGGCGACATGCGTGTCTCAGCTGCTCGGTACGGTCGGCGCTATGAATCACCTGTTGGTTGATGAAGTGGACACGGTCGCAGTGAACGGTAAACGGCTCCAATGCCATGACGTATGGTTGCGTGTCGCGCCGACCGCTTGGGAGCTGGACGTACGTACCAAAGAGCCAGAGTGGTTCGCTGACTCCGAACACGAAGTGGTGATCGGACGAGGACTCGCCCGACGTGGGCGCGCCTACCTCAACTGCTCGGACGGCGTGCGACATACGTTCGTCGGAACGACTCCGCTGACTTAATGACCTGTCGAGGTCGGTATCGAGACAAACAACGCGCTCGGTAACCACGGATGCCGCCAGGCTGTCCCCTCGACGGAAGACGTTCGCGTGAGCAATCGCGCGATGTCGTCGGCTCGTCGATGAGCATGATGGAAGTACCGGCGCATGCGCCGACCCGACCAGCGTTGCGGATTTCTCGCACAGGGACAGATGACCAGTTCGGTCTCGTCGACCGACCAGGGTCCGAGTTCGACTTCAGTGACCGCAATCGTATGTCCGGCGGGTGAGAGCAAACGGGCGTTGGCACACCAGGTGGTTCGCGGCGCAAGATCGATGCGCCGAAAAGCCTCATCGAGCCGGAACGAGCCTTCTCTGTCGGCCGCGAGGACGCATCCGGCACCGAACACTTCGGGGTTGGAGATGGTTCGTAGCACGCGATCCGACGGTGCATTGATGCGCCGCTGCACGATGAACGTCGGCGAGTCGAGCACGATCATCGGTCCCTCCAACAACAGGTCGTGGATGCCATCAATGTTCGTCGAGTGGTGTTACCAACGTGCAACGCCACGACGACGTTCACACGAACCGCTCCTGAAGACCAAGCCGTGCGGGTACTGGCCGGCGCAGGTGTCGGCCCGACGGTGCCGGACCGGTCTGCGCCTGCAACGTCGAGCCTGGACGAGCCGTAGGAGCGCACGCAGCGAGGCGAACTCATCGGGGCGCCGCGCTGGCCGCGTTCGAGATGTCGCGCAGTCATACGGCAGGTAAACGTCTTGTTCGCGGATGGCGCTCGAGCGACCGCGCGTGATGCGATGCGTGGCGCGGGGTTGTTTTGGCGCCGGTCGCGTCGATGGGCGAAGCGTTGACGGACACGATGGTGAGCTGATGCCGTATCCGTTGAAGATGCGCAGAGAAGGGGGTCTCTCTCTGTCGCTTCGATCTCCACCGAACGCGCAATCTGCGCGCCGAAGACAACTCCTCATGCGTCGCGGAGGATCGATGACCGGGCACTGCGGCGCGCTCGGCCGGGCGCGAGGGTCACGATCCACGGTGCTGGTTGTCCTCGGCCTCACGTTGAGCGCGACGTCTCTCGGATGGTCGATGCAGCCCCCGCCCGCGTCGGGAGCGACCAGCAGCTCGATCCGGGCGAATGGTCGTATATCCGGGAACGCGCTCGCGTCGGCGGCGGTAGTCGTGAAGCAGGTGCCGACGGCACCGCGTCTGGTGACGGCGACGCCTGGGAATGCAAGCGCGACGGTTCAGTGGACCGAAGCAGTGCGTGCGGGTGTGGCACCCATCGCGGGGTATGTGGTCACGCCGTACCTGGGGACGAAGCCCCATAAACGCCTGGTGATCGACACGAGCGGCACGAGCGGCGTTGTGTCGGGATTGAAGGACGGCGTCTCGTTTGGATTCACCGTCGCCGCTGAAAACGCGGCCGGAGTCGGTCCGCAATCGGACGAGTCGAATGTCGTCACGATCGGCGCACCAGACTCGCCAACGGACGTACGAGCAACGATGCTTGCCCCCGGCGATTTGGACGTCGCGTTTGCGGCACCGGCGAACAATGGCGCGGCGATCACGGGTTACGTCGCCCGGTGCACGCCGTCGAACGGCGGCATCGCCAAGGTCGGCACCGGTGGGGTGAGCCCGGTCGAGGTAGGTGGGCTCACAGCCACGAAGGCATACGCGTGCACAGTGACCGCGAACAACAGCCGCGGGAACGGACCGTCTTCGACGCCATCGACGAGTACGATAACCGCCCCGGCCGGCGTGCACGCAGCACCCTCCGTGGGGGCCGTCATCGTTTCCTGGACGCAGCTTTCACCGACGGGCGTCACCTACGTCGTCTCGTCGAGTCCCCCTGGCAAAAGCTGCCACATCGTCGACGCGGCGTCGTGCACCATCTCGGTCACAGACTCGACTCCCTGGCGCTTCTCGGTCACCGCCTCCGATAACTCCGGTTCATCGCCGCCGTCATCATTCACCCAGGTTCTTCCGCACCGGGTGGTCCTCATCGTCGCCGGCCAGTCGAACGCGGTCGGAGCCGGGTCTTACGCGTACGACCCCACCACGTTCACGTACTACTTCGCTCCTCCGTACACGAACGGAGCCGACAGCCTGTCCAACATCACGTGGATCGCGTCGTCGCACGGCGGTCTGCTCGCGGCGCCCGAAAACGGCCTTGTCCCCCTCGACACGGCCCAAATGCTCGATACGACGACACCGGTCCAGGTCTTTGGACCCGAAATTGGCCTCGCCCGCCAAATCTGGACGGATACTCATCAACCCGTCACAATCGTGAAAGCCGCGATCGGTTCCACCTCGCTGGACGTCGACTGGAATCCCGCCAGACCCAACGGCGACTACGCGCAGATGGTCGACCTGGTCATCGCCACCATGTCCGCCGACGCCGCTCGCGGGCAACTCGACACGATCGGCGCGTTCTACTGGTATCAGGGTGAGGACGACGCCGCGAACCCCTCCTGGTACCCGAAGTATCAGTCCAATTTGGCCAACTTCATTTCGCATCTACGAACTGATCTCCCCATGAACGCCACAACACCCATCGCGTTGGCCAAAGAGTCCCTGGCCGCCAACCTTTCGTTCCGCCAGGACACGGGAGACTGCCCCTTCGACAACTGCGCGGTCGTCCAGGCCGGAGACACTGCCGTACGCGCAGCCGACGACTGGGCCACCGCGAACCTGGCGCATGTGGTCGACGTCGACACGCTCGGCCTACCCCGGACCGCGCCCGTCGTCATCCACCTCTCGAATATTGGCGAACTCACACTGGGCGCCGAACTCGCCGCCGCAACCGAACACCTCTTTCCCTAGGCGAGCGACGACCGAGTCAGGACAAACGACACGAGCACGCACTTCTCGGTCCTCGCTCTCGCCCAGGACACACCTCCTCAGCCAGGGTGTGCATCGACGGCTGGCGGCGGCATCACATCTCCAGAACAGGTCAAGGCGTCGAACGCTTCCGGTGTTCGCTGCTCGAAGTACTCACGGGCGCGGTCGAGAAGCTCGACGTAGGCAACGCCCTCTTCGGTCTCCAAGGTTGTTGTCCGATGCTTCGGCTTCAGCATCTTGAACACAACCTCGACGACCTTCGACAGCCGTGCGACGTCTTGATTGTCGATCCGATCCCCGGCCACGTCCTTCGGCCATTTTGCATCGGCTGTGCGGAACGCGCCGAGATGCACGACCCAGTTATCGAGGAACATGGTGAGGCCGGTCGGCACCTTGCGACGATGCGCGCCGAGGATGTCACTCAATGCCCACTGCACCTGCGGTTCAGACGGCTCTGACGATGCCCTCGCGAACTCAACCAGGTTGCGTGCATGCACGAGCGCCGAGTCCTCCAGCGCCACGATGTCCGAGTCGGGCGGCGTCTCGCCACGCGCTTGCACAGCGCGCGCCTCGCGCGTCAGGTGCTCGAACCTCACGACGGCGCGGAGCATCCACTTCAACTCATAACAGAGGTCGCGTCGTATTTGTTCGGCACTTGCGGTAACCACACGCTCAGTGTGACGCCCCGGCGCCGTTCAGGCGCGCTTCGTCGGCCTCTACGAAGAAACAGAGCCGAGCATTCAATCGGCGTTTACGCATTATCAACCGAGGCTCACCGGACACGACTGCGCCTCATCTTCATCTTCATCACCACTCATCATCATCATGATCGTCAGCGCGCTGGCCTTTTGCTGGCGTGGAACAACCTCGTCCATCTCGTATCGCACCGCTCACAATGCTCGTCCTGTTGGGTGAAGACCGAACCTGTTCGGCCGCGATTCCATCGGGTGCGGGTTCATCGGCGGCACACACTCCCAAGTGCCGCACGGCGGCTCGTGTGTCCTCGTGCCGTACATGTATGCGACCCGAACGGTGGGTGAAGACAGTCCGACGGGCGCTGCCGCGGTCGTCTCCCTCACTTATTTTGTGTCCTGTCAGCAACGCGAGTAGCTGGGTTCCCCGCAGGTTCCTGGCTCCTCGCGTTGCCGCGCGTTGGGCACGAACAGCCTCAACAGTTCACACTTGCCGTATCTACCGTTCGTCGGGGCTGGTATGTTCGCACGGTTGTTTACCGGGGTCGGTACTTGAACGCGACGACCCGTCAGGTGGTGCCTTCGGAGCAGCCCGCGCGGTGCGGGCCGAGGACTTCGTGTTCACGAGCGCCCGGGCCGATGTCACGGGCCCGATGACCCGGGTCCCCCGCTGTGCTGAAATCTTCGACGACCAGTGCCCGGTCGTCGGGGCGCTTCACACGCGAGTCGCATGTGGCTTCCAACCGGGCGTGAGACCGACGAAGACGATTCGCGCGTTTGACGAGGATGTGGCCGTCACAACGGAACGGAGAAGACCACAGCCGCGCCGTCTCGTCCCGATCCGGACGTCATCGGTGAGCGGTTGGTGAGAGCCTCAGCGGAGAGGTGCGAGGTGTTCGACGAACTGAGGACGCAACGCTCGGCGCAACGCTGAGGACGAACACTTCTCCGCGTCGGCGACTGAACTGCGGGACGATCCATTTCGTGGTCCGGCCGAGTTCCGTCGACGACCCCACGGCCAGGGTCGGAATCAGCGGGTCGGAACAGGACCGCCGGCGGCGTCGCGCACGGCCTGCCATGCGGCGTCGTCCGTCAATCCGAGAGGCCCGGTGAGGTAGTGCACGATCTCAGCCTCGGAATAGTGTGCCGTGAGCAGGCACTCGACCATCGCCCGCAGTTCGGAGGTCACGCTCAGCTCATCGACACGGCAAGCCGGCTCGATGAGTCCCCTCGACCTTTGACTACGAAGCGTTCACCCCAGATTTTCGCGGGGCGCGCCGTTTCAGATGAGCGCGGCCTCGCGAATGAGTCGAGGCGCCGTGCCGACACCGAGAGCGGACGCATATCCGTCGAAATCGCCGAAGTCGCGCCGCACAATGTCGATGAGTTCCGACATCGTCTGCGGATCGGCCGCAACCATCGCCGGAGCCGCGCGCGACAGCTGCTCGGCGGCGTGGGGATAGGCCGTTTGGTAGTGCTCGAGCAAGCGTCGCATCGGGGCGCGACTCAAGGCGTAGTCAGCGACGATCGTGGCGTCGGGGACACCCACGACCCCGAGCACGACCGCAGCGACCAGGCCGGTACGGTCCTTGCCGGCACTGCAGTGAAACATCGCCGGATAGGCGCTCGGATCCGACAACACCGCGAGGATCTCGGCCATCGAGTCGTGTCCCCCGTCGAGCATGTCGCGATAACGCCGCGCGACGACCGAGGGATCCACCCACGCGGGGAGCTCGTCGGGGTCCGGGAGTACGTCGATCATCGGTAGGTGATACTCGACGACATTCGACAGGACGGTCGCGTAACAGCCACGTTGTTCGACCTCCTCGAACGTGCGGAGGTCAATCACCGTGCTCAGCCCTAACCCGCGCAGCGTGGTGCCGTCCGCATCGGTCAGCGCATGCGGACCATCGGCCCGGTACAGGTGCTGCGGTCGTGTCCAACGACCGTCCGAGGTGCGATAGCTCCCGAGATCGCGGAAGTTGAAGCAGCCGTCGAGCGTCACATGTCGCTCAAAGTCCACCGCGGCTCCTCGCACGCCCAGAGCCTAGAGACGTCAGATCTCCGGCTCCTAGCCACGGCGTGAACCCGACCTTGCGCGCGCGTGAAAGAAACGAGCGCTCGGTCGAGCGCTCGGCTCTACGATCCTGAGATGGATCGCACCGCGCCCTTGATGATCCGGTCCTTGCCTGGGCCGTTCAACGCGGTCGAGATCGAGGGTTTGCGACCGTCAGACGCGGCTGAGGACTCGACGTGCCTTGACCTTCGAGACGCGCTCGCACGCCATGCCGTGGTCTGCCTTCGGTTCTCCGCCCCGCTCGATGATGACGAGGCACGTTCGGTCGCCTCGATGATCGGCCCGATCAAGGATCCGGTCGGCCAGAGTCGCGACGGGACCATGCTGCGTTACGGCGAGGACCGTCAGATCATCGACGCTGGGTTCGTGCTCACCGACGAGTTGCGTGCCGAGCTCGGCGACGTCTCGTTCGGTGGTCTCGATCCGCTCCGTCCCGGTTTATTCGAGACGTTCCACTCGGACGATACATACACCGAACGGCCAGCCGCGGCGACCGTGCTGCACGCGCGGGAGCTTCCGTCAGGTCCGGGCGGCGCCACGAACTTCATCGACATGCGCGCCGCGTTCCAGCTCCTCGACCCCGCACTGCAACGGCAGCTGATCAGCCGGCGTGTCGTGAACAGCTACAACAACCATTGCGCGTTTCCCCCACGCGTGTCAGCCGAGGGACCATTCGAACAGCTCATCGACGTCTCACACCCGATCGTCCGGTCCCATCCAATCACGGGTACACCGGCGCTGTACCTCGACCTCGACCGCGCCACCCACATCGAAGACATGCCCGAGGCCGAGGGCCGCGCCCTGCTGCACTCGTTACAAGACCACGCCGAGACACGCGCCCCGCGATACGCCCACGCGTGGCATCCCCACGACGTGCTCATCTGGGACAACGCGTCGGTACAGCACAAAGCCAGCGGCGATTTCCCCCTCGGTGAACCCCGTCGTTTCTGGCGGTTCATGATCGCAGGGTCCCGACCCGCCGCCTACCAACATCCCGACTGACCGCGGAACGGCGACGTCACAGCTCCGTCAACGGATCTCGCCGAATCGAACGGGTACGAACCGGCGCCCGAATATCACATCGATTCCGGGTTGGGCAGACTGAGACGGTGAACGCAGCCGAACGCCCGGAACTCGCCGCGCTGGAGGTCAAGCCGCGTTGGCGGGGAGTGTCGCACGAGGCGGCCGCGTTCGTCTTCCCAGTGCTCGGCGTCGTCCTCGTCGCCGTCGCTCGCACGACGGCCGCGCGTTGGGCGGCAGTTGTTTACACCGTCGGTGTCACCGCGATGTATGCCGCGAGCGCGTGTTACCACCGGGGTCGTTGGAATCCGTCGGTCCGACGACGCCTCCGCCGGCTCGACCATTCGATGATCTTGGTTGGCATCGCCGCGACCTACACCCCGATCGCCGTTGTGGGACTCGACGCGCGCAGCGCACGAATCCTGCTCGGCGTTGTGTGGCCTCTCGCTTTGGCCGGGATCGTCATGCAGATGCTGTGGCTCAACGCGCCACGCTGGCTCGTCGCGAGCCTCTACGTCGTCATCGGTTGGACGGCACTCGCGTTCGTTCCGGTGCTGTGGCACGAGCTTGGCGTCGTCACGTTCTCGTTCATCGCCCTCGGAGGTGTCGTCTATTCCATCAGTGCGCGCATCTACTCGACGCGTCACCCCGACCCGATACCCGCGGTGTTCGGATTCCACGAAGTGTTTCACGCGCTCGTCATCGCGGCGGGGTTGATCTTCTACGTCGCGATCGCACGCGTCATCGTCTCGGGTTGACGCGCGCAGATCACTGGCCGAGAGCGATGGCGGCGTTCACGTCGGGGCCCGGTGGTTGCGTCTCGGTCCGTTGAGGAACCGGACTGGCCGTGGCACTCGGTTCAGGTGCACCGGGCACGGCTGCCGGGATGAGCGCGCGGCAGGCGCGGAGGGCTTGCTTGGCGGTAGGTGATGTGAGGTTCAGCGACCCTGTGATTGGGTTCCAGCCGTGAGCGCGGAAGCAGGCGAGGAGGCGTTGCAACGCGGCGGGAGGTCCGAGCCGGATGTCGCCGTAGGTTCCGGCGCCGACGTTCGGCGTGGCGTGTACTTTGATGGTGCGGATGCTGTGTTGTCGTCCGGCACAGTCGTACAGCGTCCCCGGTGGGGTGCCGTGCCAGACGACGGGATTGACGTGGGTGCACGCTTGCGCGACGAGCGCGTCAATTTGGTTCGGGTCTCCGAGGGTGAACCCGCCGGTGTCGACGAAACGGAGTTCGTTGTCGGCGACGAGTGTCGCGAGCCGGTCCCGCGTCATGGCCGGGTCGGTGCCGTAGAAGCCGCCCATAGGCATGACCGAGTCGCCGGCGATGATCGGCTCTTCGGCTTCGATGCTGCTTGGTACGGCGACGAGCCACCGCTCGTGATGATGTTGGCCGCGTAGCCAGGCCAGCTCGGCAGGCGCGAGGCCGGCACCGCCGATCCCGGCGCCGCCGAACCCGAAGGGGACGTTCCCCACGCCGCCTCGCGGGGTCGCTTTGAGCGCAGGGCCGGATGCGGCGTAGGCGGCGTCTTCGGGGTGGCGCACTCCTGACAGTGCCCACGCCGCGGGCGCGAGGAGTGCGACGGCAAGTCCAGCGGCGAGCACCATCCCGAGATGGCGGCGCAGCAAGGCCACGCGTAACGCGCCGGCGAGGACGAGCGCGGCAGCGACCGCGAGTCCGACCGACACGAGGGCCCGTAGTGCGGGGTAGGCGTTGACGCGGCGCAGCAGTATCACCTCGAGGATTGCGGTGCCGGCCAATGCGACAAGGACCCAGGCCGTGCCAGAACGCCCGGCCCGGCGGGCGAGCGCCACGCTGATGCCGACGAGAGCGGCGACTGCCGGCGCGAAGGCGCACACGTAGTAGTTGTGGAAGACACCTTGGGTGTAGGCAAACACGAGGTAGGTCACGATGCCGAACCCGCCCCAGAGCACGAGTGAACCGACCTCGGGTCTGGAAAGCCGTCGACGGACGGCGAGCACCACGCCGGCGAGGAGCGCGAGCGCGGCGGGGACGACAAGCCACGTGACTTGGTCGCCCATACCCGCGTTGAACAGCCGCGCGATCCCGGGCGTGCCACCGAGCCCGGGCTGGCTGGCGAGCACGGCGGTGAGGTTCCCCCCGCCGAAGCCTCGCGTCGATGTTGGCAGGCCGAAGCTTTGGTCACCGGTCAGGCGACCGAAGCCGTCGGCGCCGAACACGACGTTCTGGGCGGTGTTGTTCGTGCTGTTGGCGACGTAGGGGCGGCTCGACGCGGGCGTGAGGTCGACGAGAGCGATCCAGCTTCCGGCGATGAGCAGGAACGCTGCACCCGCGAGCACGACATCGCGGAGCCGGCGCCGCCATCCGAGCGGACCGGCAACCAGGTAGGCAGCGAACGCGCCCGGCATCACGAGCCCGGCGACGAGGAGCTTGGCGAGGAAGCCCAACCCGCAACAGCATCCCGCGACAACCAACCAGCCGGGACGCTTGTCGCTGATGGCACGCTGCGTGGCGTAGGCGGCTGCGACCAGACAGAGCACGAGCATCGCGTCGGGGTTGTTCGCCCGGCTCACCGCCACCATCACCGGTGTCAACGCGAACGCCACTCCGGCGACGCGACCCGCGAATGGACCCCAGGCCCGACGCACCGTCGCCATGACGAGCCCGACCGACGCCACTCCGGCGAGTACCGAGGGCATCAGCAGCGACCAGCTCGTATATCCGAAGACACGCGCGCTCAGTGCGCCGAACCACAGCGCCAACGGTGGTTTATCGGTCGTGATCCAGCCGCCTGGATCAGATGCGCCGAACACGAAGTTCTTCCACGACCGCGTCATCGAACGTTCTGCGGCCGCGTAGTACGGATTGCTGTAGCCGTTCTTGGACAGGCCCCACGCGAACAAGACCAGCGCGCCGATCACGATCAACAACTCCGGCCACCCAGCCACTATCCGCTCCCGCGGCGACTGACGCGCCGTGTCGGTCGGCACCGACGGGGTATCCGAAAGCTGGGTGAGCGTTACCATCCGCGAATTGTCATCGCAACGTTCGCAATCGTCGGAGCGATTTCGACCTCGGGAATCATGTCCTACCGGTCGTCGATGGACCAACGCGTCGGATCGGCGCCGATACCTCGTTCGAGGACCTCGAGGCTTTGCGAGATCGTGGTCTCAAGGTTGCCGCCGTGTACATACCAGTGGGTGAGCGCCGCTTGAATGACGCCTTGTGCCGCGGCGGCGAGCATTGTGGGGACCAGCGCGTCGCTCGGCAAGTCGAGTCGTGTCGCCATGAACTCGGCGATGACCCGCTGGGTGTTCAGTTGGATGCCGCCGAGCACCGCTTTCACGACGCTCGGCGTGGTTGCGATCACCGCGATCCACTGTCGGAGTAGGTCCGTGTCCTCAGATGCGATCTGTTCGGCGTACGCCAGGCGCAGCGAATGCAGCGGAGGTTCGTCGAGCGGACGGTCGGCGAGCGCCGCGCGCAGCCCGTCGCTTCGTCTGGCGATCTGGTGCTGGAAGACATCTTCCTTGCTCGGGAAGTAGCGGTAGAAGGTCCGCACCGAAATTTGCGCTTCGGATGCGATATCTTCGACAGCGACGTCGTCGAAGCCACGCTGTTCGAAGAGTCGCAGCGCGATGGCCTCCAACTCCGAAGTCATCATCTCGGATCGTTTCGCCCGCAACCGCGCGGCCAACGACGGCGTGGTCAAGAATCCGCCCTTTTCGTGTCGGGGAACTCGTCGTCGCGGCAGCGTACGCGGACGGTCCTGCGCGTCGATACGTCGCCCGGAATCGGACGCGGTCGCTTCGTTCGTTCAGTCCACAAGGTAGTTGAGGCCGCCTTCGTCTGGCCGTTCACTATCCGATATGTGACGCGGCGGCAGCGTTGTTGAGTTCGACCGCGTCCAGCGGGCGAAGGAACCCGCCCTTGACCGCCTTCTGCGCGGCTTCGTCCCACTTTGCGACGAACTGCGCGTGGGTCTTGTACAGACTCGCCAGTTTCGTTGCGGTGAACGGTTTCGTGGTACCGAAGAGGAAACAGAACTTCCCGACCGGGCCTGTTCCGTTGTTCCCGACGCCGCCAAGCGCCGCGACCGGCGCATCCACCTGCGGCGACCGTACGCCGCCGATGACGTTACCGTTCGCGTCGCGCGCAAACACCACTGGCGACACGTGCGTCGTCTGCATCAGCGGACCCACCGGGGGCAACGTGCCGTTCACCACCCACTGGTTGAGCCAATAGAACGCCGCATCCAACACCCAGTGCGTGCCGCTCGTGTTGATGGGCACGTCGCACGAGAACGGAGTTGAACCTGGGATCGGGATCGTGCGCGGCGGGTGTTGCATCGCCGCCAGGTTCAAGACCGCGCCCTGGCCATTCCCGGTGTCCTCAGGTCCGATGACCAGCCCGTAGTCGTCGTAATGCGAGCCGCCCGCCACTTCCCACAGCCGGAAGGTGCTGGTGTCGGGTTGACGGTCGGCGAGATTGCTGTTGAACACGTCCGTTTCGGTCTCGAAGACAAACACCGGCACTCCGAGATCGGTGCGGATCATCGCCGTGGCCGGCACAGGAACAGTGACCTGGGGTGCTTGGGAGAGCGCATCTCCGGTCGCGAACCGGCTGTGTACGAGGAACCCGTCGTACTCGTGTACGAGTGGCTGCACCGCGTCGATGTACGTCACGAGACGAGCCGCGGACTGCGACTCCCCAGCCGCGATCAGCTTGTGCAATGTCAAGCCACCCAACATCAACGCCGAGTTATCGCGAATCGCTTGCCCGGCTTGAGAGAAAATGTCGTACGAGAAACTGTCGCCAGGATGCGACAACGGGGCGTAACGCACCGGATCTCCCGGCGTCAGCTTCGGGACTTTGCCTTTCGCCGCGTCCACACCGGCCTGCTGGGCCGAGACACCGGCCCAGGCGAACCCGTCGCGGATCAGCTCATTGTGGGCCAGCGTCCACTCCGGCCCAGCGTCGACCTCGCCACTCACGTTTAGCCATTCGACGATAACCGTGCCATTGAACTTGGCCGGATTAATCGGCCGGCGGACAACCACCCGCGTCGTGTACGGCGCCGTGACACCAGGTGCCACCGTCCACTTCCCGTCACTTGTCAACGGACTCGCCGACGTATAACTCGTCGCGGTGCCCGAGATGAAGAATTCCTTCTCCTGATAGCCGACTTTGGCCAGGTCGAAGCTCGTCGAGAACAGGGCCTCCGCAGGCGTCCCGCCATCGATCGGACCGGTCACCGTCGGACTCGCCGCCGAAGCCGAAGCCGGAACTGCACCAGCGACCCCACCAGGCAAGCCAGCGGACATCACCATCACGGAACCGGAAACACAAACGAACCACCGAAAACCGCGCTTGCTCATCCGGTTCTCCCCTCGATCCCACCCCAAGCACCGACGCCGCTGGACGGACCTCCGCCGAACTGGAGCGGCGTCAACGCCGGGCGGCAAACCGTGCAACCAAGCGGATCCTAAGATCGCACCCAGGTGGTGTCAATCAGTGACATATATGGCACGATCTGCCACAGTGACGCGGCGACGAGAACGAGCACACACATCGACGTGGGTCCGCGGCCGGCTGGACCAAACCACGTGGAGGAAAGACGCAGGCCGACGGCGGTTCGACCGAGTCGCACCCAACGACACCCGAGTCGACACATCCCAGACGCAATGTCCGCGGGTGCGGACGCTCCGGATGAACAAACATGGGGAGCCACGGAATCGTCGTATGCGGCAGGTACCGCGAGCCCACATCCTATTTTCACCCCACAACAGCTCGTCACAATCCCGAATCCCAGCGCCCGCGGGAGCGTGCATCTCGCGGGGTGTAGATGCGACTGCAGTTCGTGCCGTGTGCCGTGTGTCGTGTGTCGTGTCGGAACATATGGCGATGTCGGCGTTGGGGAGCAGTTCGTCGGTCTCGGCTCGCTCGTCACCGGCCTCGCGGACGGCCGTGAGGTTCAAAACGTGAGCGAGACTTCTTCGCCAGCGTTGCGTGCTCGGCATGTAGTCATGCAAACTTCGCTTGGGGTTTGGTCGGCGCGTTCGAACCTGCGCATCACGGGCAGCGTCGACATGGGCTTGTGGAAGCCGAACAGGAGCCAAGGACGGATGAAGAAGTCGAGCGCGAAGGCCCGCCGTCAACGCGACGATCGGGCGTATGCGGAGTTCGAGGCCACGATGCACAGACTCGCAAAAGCGTCGAGGCGAGACATCGACACGGGACGAGTCCAAACCAGTTACACGAAGCCGACCGGCTCAACCGCCACGTAACCCGGCCCGGTGCGGTCCGGCCCTCGCTCCCAGGTGTGACTTGTCCGGGTGGTTGGGAGATCTCATCTCGAGAAGCCTTCGTAATTGCGCATCGTGAGCTGGCTGTCGAGCTGATTCATCGTTTCAAGCATGACACCCAAGATGATGACGATCGACGCGCCGCCGAACCGGAACTCGGAGATCTTCCAGAACTTCAGCTTGAACATCGGTATCAACGCGGATAAAGGTCAGGGACAGCGCGCCGGGCAGCGTGATGCGTTCAACTCCGTCGCGAGGTACCGCTCCGTCTTCGGGCCCGCACGGTTGCCAGAATGAACCCCGCGGTGTTTGCGGGTGATGTCTGCCTGGTGTGCAGGGTTGAGCGCGATCGACGTCAAGAAGTAGGCGAACGACCGCGCGCGGTGCCGTTCCACATGCGTCTGTCGGGCGCGGGCTCCTTGACGGCCACGAAACCCGACGACGCGGATCATCACTCGCGAGTGACCCCGTCGCCGTCGAGCGCGTCCAAATAGAACGCCGGGTTCATGGCAACTGCCATTCGCCGCAGCTCGGCGATGTGTGAAGCTGCAAGCTGGCGCAGCCGGCGCGCGCCCAGCGGCGTCAATCGCAAATGGACGAATCGCTGATCCTCGCGATCGGGTCGTCGCTCGACCAGATTGGCGGCGACCGCGCGATCGACGAGCCCGACCGCGCTGTGATGGCGCAGCAGGAGCGAATCGGCGACGTCGCCAATGGTCGGACCGAGCGGATTGTCGTGACCTCGGATTGCGAGGAGCAACTGATGCTGCGCCGGTGCAATTCCAAGCTCAGTCGCTCGCTCTTCGCCCCAGCGCAGGAACCTCCGTAGCGCGTTTCGGAACGCAAGCAACCTGCGGTACTCATCGTCGCTGAGGTCGTTGACGTTCACATCGTCAGCCGACGCACGCACAGGTATATCGTAACACGTTATGTTTCGGCGAGGAGCGTCCGATCGGGTGGAAGGCCTGACGTTGGGCCTTTCACCGGCGCTACTCGGAGCGACTCTGGTCGTCGGAATCGGCAGCGGCGCGGTTGGCGCGGGCTACCTGCTCGCAATCCACCTGTTGCAGCACGCGCTCGCGCCGCAACACTTCAGCGCGGCAGCCGAGTTCGCGGTGCTCGGCGGTGTCGGCGTCGCGGTGACGTTGATCGCTCGCGTGATCGGCAACCCGGGTGACGTCGAGTTGCTGGTTGACAACATTCACGTCTCCGGCGGCGCGCCGAGTGTCCGCTCACTGCGTTCACTTATACCAATGTCGGTGCTGACCATCTCTGCCGGCGCCGCTGCCGGACCCGAGGCGCCACTTGTGACGACGTGTGGCACGCTCGCGAGTTGGCTCGCCCGTATTCGGCGCTTGAACGCGACGGAGACCCGATGCTTGACGATCGCCGGGATGGCCGCCGCGTTCGCCGTGTTATTCGGCGCGCCGATCGGATCAGCGTTCTTCGCATTGGAGATCCTGCACCGCCGCGGTATGCAATACCACGAAGCACTCGTCCCCGCGCTGGTCGGCGCGCTTTCGGGCTACGCCTGTTCGGTCGTGCTCACCGGCGCCGGTGTGAAGCCCGTGTGGACCATCCCGGCCGTCGGGTCTCTGCGGGCGGTCGACTTCCTGTGGGCGATCGGCGCCGGCGTCGGAGGCGCGCTCGTCGCAGTAGTTTTCACCTATCTTGTGCTCGCACTGCGGCGAGCATTCATGCTGGCGCCGAGCGCCGCGAGGCCGGTCGTTGGTGGCCTGGCGCTCGCGTCGTTGGCACTGTGGTCGCCATATGCGCTGACCTTCGGCGAGCAGCAGACCGGCTATGTCCTCGAACATCCGCTGTTAGTGAGCGCGCTCGTAGTCGCGCTCATCGCGAAACTGCTCGGCGCGTCGGTCACGGTCGCGTCCGGTTGGCCCGGCGGATTCATCATCCCGCTCTTCTTCATGGGCGCGACACTCGGCGAACTGACTCATCATGGCTTCGGAGATGCCCGAACGGGGATCGTCGTGGCCGCGTTCATGGCTGCCGCCACCGTCGGCGTCACCAAGACTCTGGTCGGTTCGACCCTCGTCGTCACAGAGATGGGCGGCATGCGGCTCCTCCCGACCACATTGCTCGCCGCACTCGTCGCGATGATGCTGACGAGTTTCGTCGGATTGATCGAATCGCAACGCGAGCGGACACCCATGGACCCCAACGGCACCGACGACTCAGGCGAACCTTCCTGAGGCGAGGGCCTTGGATCGCCGGCGCGCACGTGGTGGGATTGGCCGTCATCCCCTCTAAACCCTCGGCGACCATTTGTGTCAGCGCCCCATCACGCAGGTAAGGACATGTCAGGTTGTCGAGCCAGGGCCTCTCCCTGCTCGGCGAACAACTGCGGGAGCTTTGTCGTCGCGATTTCCTTCGTCACCTGGACGAGGGCCACTCAGTCGAGCGGTTCTTGATGCAGATCCGGGATGGTCGCCGTCGGTCTCGTCACCCTCGTCGAACACGTGAGCCCAGCAGGCCGGGTCGCCACCATCGTCTGACTCATATTCCGATTGGGCGTCGGGTTCTTGGTTGCCATCATCGGGATCGGGCTTCATCTTGGATGGAGTTCACGCAGCCTTGACCTACTTCCGGTTCGAGGCGGGCTTCGAGATCAGTGTCGCCGACGTTGTCGATGGCGGCCTTCATCATGCAAAGGTTGATGCCGCAGATGGGGTCCGTATGCTCTTGGACGAGTTTATGGAAAGGGACAGTTCCGAAGCACGACGGTCCCGCCCTCGATTGTGCGGGGCTCGAAACCGTGCGCTTCGCTTCCCACGAGTGCCCGTAACCGATAGCGACCTCCACAGGAGGAACGATGAAGCCCTACGTCTTACCTGATCTCGCCTACGACTACTCCGCCCTCGAACCGCACTACTCGGCCCGGATCCTCGAGCTACACCACGACAAACATCACAAGGCCTACGTCGACGGTGTCAACGCGACGCTCGACAAGCTCGCAAGTGCACGCGCCGACGATGACCTCAGCACGATCGTCGGTCTGGAGAAGACGCTCGCATTCAACCTCTCCGGTCATGTGCTTCACACTTTGTTCTGGCAGAACCTCACGCCGGGCGGTACCGGTCGCCCATCGGGCGAGCTGGCGTCCGCGATCGACGAGCACTTCGGCTCATTCGACGCGTTCCACAAACAGCTCTCGTCGTCGGCGTCATCGGTGCAAGGCTCGGGCTGGGGCGCGCTGACTTGGGAACCGCTTGGCCAACGGCTCTTCATCGAACAGATCTACGACCACCAGGGCAACACCGGGCAAGGTGGTGTGCCGCTGCTCGTCATCGACGCATGGGAGCACGCTTACTACCTACAGTACGAGAACCGCCGGGCCGACTACGTCGCCGCGATCTGGAACGTCATCGACTGGAACGACGTTGCCGCCCGATTCGGACACGTACGCGGTCTTGCCTTGGGGCCGGTCCAGAAATGATTGGGCTGCGCGGGGTTGAACGTCAGGGCCGGGACCCAACTGTGCCGAGGTATCGCGTTACGACGTAGCCGGCGATCGCCGAGCCGCCGCACCCGCAGCGCGTCGAGGTGCCGATGAGCCTTACTGATTCTGTCCGCAATAGAGCGCCACATACTGAGCGGGCCCATTCCCACTCTGATTCAGTGAAGCAGCACTGTTCTGCGCGATGGCGGTTTGGGCGTTCTTCACCGTTGCCATCGCCTCCGATCGAATGGAGCTGGGCAACGAGGAAGCGACCGTGACGAGCTGAGCGATTTCAGTCTTGTAGGAAACCAGCACCTTCAGGACGTCTGCTGAACTGTTTGCATCGCCAACGCCCTCAAAAATAGGTAGGAAACCCTTGCAGAAGGTCGTCGCCTCCCCCGTCGCGAAATATGAAGGCAGAGGATTTCCGTTGCCGTCCACTCCGCAGTACGTGTCTACGGACCCGCCGTTGAGAGCCGGGTTGTTGAGGACGTTCGCATTGTTCGAGGCAATCGCCTGGCGCGCGACCTTCACGACCGCGCGCGTGTCCTGACCTATCGGCCCGGACGGAGCATTCTTCAACAGCACCTGAAGTTGACCCTGATGGGACTTCAGCACGACGAGAAATCCGGCGGCCGAATTTACGGAGGCCGACGCCTTGTCAATCGACTCATTCGCGGCGCAGTAGACGGTCTTCTTCACAGCCGTCGTGGCATTCGTACCAGCACCGGTGGTACTGCTACTCGCACTCGTGCTGCTAGAACTGGTGGTGCTACTGCTCTTACTGGAGCTGCTACATGCGGCCGCTCCGAGCGCTACCAAAGTCAGCGCCGCCACCGTCAACTTCCGCATTCTGCGTCCCTCCGATTTGAGCCGCCGCATGGTATCGGGCGCTCTTGCGCGGCGGCGGGATCCTGCAGCCCCTGGACCTGACGCGGTGCTGAATCAGCAGTCAGATCCGGCGTCGCCCGATAAGGAGCGCGGCCTCCGGCCACGCGAACACGAGTCGCATCCATAGCGTCAACGCCGGCGGAGGAAACTCCTGGCGCCGCCGCCTCCAGTTGTGAACTACGTCAGTTCCAAATGAAGTCTCACGGAAGCGGTGATCTCGTAGAGCACACAGCTACGGCTCGGAGCGACACTCCGCGATCTCCGCGCGCCCAACTACGTCGGCAACTTGGTAGCACGGTTCCGATACGGACCCGAGGGCTTGCACCGTCCACACCAGACGATGCAAGCGACCTCGATCGCCACGTCGAACAGGTCACCGGAACACTGTGCCGACCGCACGGCCTGACGATGGAACGCCAATTCGACCGCCGCAATAACTGCACCCGACTAGCTTCAGTCGGCGATTCGCGGCGCGAGGTTTGTCCCTCCGGGTTTGTCCCCGCGTTTGTCCTTCTGCCCAGCCCTCGAGCCCTCGTCGCTCAGCGGACAGAGCATCGGTTTCCGAATGTGCTCAAGCTGCCCTTCTGGGAGGACCGTAACGACTCTTTAAATACCCTTTCATCGAACACCGGCATTCATCCCTCAATCCGTCGACGAGGTACTCCGGCGTTTCCTCGGTGGCGTCGTCGCCTCGCGGAGCTCGGCGTCGTCCACATTCCGTCGATGCACGTCTAACACCCGGCCGACGCGTACGTGGTCACTCACCTGACGCTGTCGGCGTTGCAATCATGCCGGACTCGGCACGAGGACATCGAGCGCCGGCTACGCAGTGATGGTTTGAACTTGACCGTTGACCGGTGGGAGCCGGAGCCTGGAACGCCCGTGGCTTCGGGCAGCGAAACCGTACCCAGATGTGACGGGTTCAGGCGATAAGCAGGCGAGCGCCAAGCTCTGCGGCGTCGAGATCGACGAGGTCGTGGTTGCGTTCGGCCCACCGACCTGAAGTGAGGTCATTGTGGAGGCTGCGCACTGCTCTCTGCTCGACGTCCGGCCCGACTGCAGCCCAGACCGATATTCCGCGACGGACATTCTCGTCCAGGTATGCCTCGGGCCGGCGCCAGTAGGCCTCGAAGAAGCCGTCAGCGCAGTCCCACGGGATGGGCACCGGTTCCATCCGGGCTCCGATGGCTCGGGCTAGCTCGGTCAGCGATGCCAAGACTCTGCAGCCTTTCAAGGCAGCGAACTCGGGCAGATAGTCGCGAGTCAGCCAGAACTGGCGAGGATCACTGGTGTCGAACGTGAACACCACCACGCGGCGAGCGACGCGTCGCATCTCGCGCAGTCCGGCGATCGGGTCCTGCCAGTGATGAACGGTGGAGAAAGCCATCGCGGCGTCGAAGGACTGGTCATCGAACGGCAGGTTCTCGGCAGATCCAGCCAGGCACGGCGCCGCGTCCGGGAGACGCTGCGAACGCATGAGCGCCGACGGTTCCACCGCGAGGACATGTCGGTCGGGGGGCTCGTAGGACCCTGTGCCCGCCCCGACGTTAAGTACCGTCTGGGCATCGCCGAGCGCAGCCCAGATCCGCGCCGCGATCCGCGGCTCGGTGCGCCGGGTCACGGTGTAGGTGGCTCCGATGGAGTCGTACAACTGCACGCTGGACATGACACTGCCTCTCTGGCCGGTCACCACCGTCGTCCACCCCGCCTGTGGATTCGGTCACGTGTCATTGCTCGGGAATGTCGCGTGAGCGGCTATTTCACGATATTAACCCTGACGTTTCAGTCAATCACTCATTGACGTTCGGACGACGATGGCTCCTTCGCGGAGATCCGCGACAGGAAGCTTGCGCCCGAAGTGTGGTCGCTCGTGTCGCTAGCAGCTCACGCGTTGAGCTTCGCAGCGGTAGACGCGACCGGACGAGATGACACGGCTGCTCAACCGGATCGAACTCGAGGTCGAACGTCAGCGCGAGGAGTCGCTGACTTTTGAAGAAGGAGCTACGGAGTTGCAAGCGTGAAATGACGACCTGACGGCCGATGGCGCGCCTGCTACCGAGACCAGTCGCGGCGTGAACACGCCGAGTATTTCGCGACCAAAGTTGCTGCGCAGCGGTGGCTCGACGCGCACACCGCATAAATCGTGCGCAACGACCGAGTCGACTCGGTCTTCAGCGCGAGCGCCTTCGACACCGTGAGGTAGTTCAGCCGTCCCGAACGAGCGATACTGTCGTCGTTCGCCTCGCAGCCATCTTCATCACTCCGACCGGTAAGGGAAGAGACGGAAGGCGCTCTCCCCCACCCATCTCGGCAAGTGACAGCTGTCAATACATCGGAGGGCGCGCAGGATCGCTGCGGCTCGTTGTCTCGTCCGCTTGCAACCAGGGGGCGAACACAAGGCCTCGTAGCTCAGGGGAGAGAGCATCGGCTCCTACTCTTCCGAGCTGTGTTCGCAGAGAGCCGCAGACGTCCGTACCACCATCCTGGGCGAACGGGTCCGCCGGCGTTCATGATCATCCGTTGTCGTGCAGGGGTTAGGCCGTAAGTTTGGCCGTTCGTATCAACGGCACAGCGCACACCGAAGCTTCAGGCAGCGGCGTCTCGCTCGTGACGTCAAGAACAGGCGGCGCGCGCGTCAAGTGCGTGACCGGTTGCTACGTCCCGGGTTGGTGCGGATCGTCGAGGGTGAGGCCGAGCTCGTCAAGCTCCCTCTGATCAATCTCGAGGAGCTCGTCGACGGTTTCCTCGCCGTCGTCCTCCTCCGCAGCATTTTTTCCCACGAGCTCGGACACTTCGTCCCGGGCTTCCTGCCGCTCCTCTCTCGAGAGCTCTGTCTGCTCGTCAGGACCCGGTTGGTCGTTCCGGCCGCTCGCACTCACGGTTGCCTCCTCATGCTTGGGCCCGGCGCCGATACTCGACGACCTCTTCCGATGATGAACTTACGCTCAAGACCGCGACGAGGCTCGCAGATCGAGACGCATCGGCCAGGGACGGCGCGGTTTCTCACTGCCGCGGATTGCCGCGGCCAGCCGTGCTCTGCGGATCGCCATGGAAGGTCGTGCCTCTCGGCGACAAGTGAGCACCTTGCCGGGTCGACCCGACAACAGGGAGGCCGGCGGTGCCCGCATCGCAGCTTCGATCCCACCTTCGAACTGCCCAAGAACGAACCGGCAGAGCCACCGGTATCTAGTGTCCATTCGCTCATCAAGAATCACGTGGTCGCCACTCTCACGCAGCGTGATTCGGCACCGCCCTTCGCTGAGCGCTTCGCGAGGGCACAGGTGCGTGGCCGCCCCACGGCGCGCGGCAGTTTTCGCCCTGCCGGCCGGTCGCGCACGATCCGCGGCAACGGGCGTCCGGCCGTCTGACACCGGCCGCACGCCGAAGAACCACGACGGCCCGCCCTTGATTTATAGGTGTACCGTCGAGCACCGATGCTCGTCAGAACTGTCTTCGTGTTCGTGATTGCGCTCAGCATCGCGGTGTTGTTCTCGGCGGTAGATCTGACAACTTCATCGGCGACGCCCAACTTGCCGAGCGCGGCGGCGGTTGTCTCGCCGATTGTGAAGTCGTCGCCCAGTACGCGCCTGATCGATTTTCAAATCGTGACCGTGACTGGCACGCACTTCAGTCCTAACGCGCGGCTCGCAACGCTGGAATGCCGAAGAGGAGCTTCGGGGGCGGGGGGCTGTGATCTGAGCACGATCGTGTACGTCTGGTCCAACACACACGGCGCGTTCATGTTGCGCCGCCGCGTGCGACGGCTGATTACGGTCGATCAGACCGTGATCGATTGTGCCGGACGGAGAGGCTGCCTTCTGACAGTCGGGAACGTCACGAATCCCAAACAAGGCGACAGTCACGCCGTCTTCTTCAATCCGAAGATTCCGGCTGTGCTCCCGAAAGCCAACAAACGGCCGGTCAATACTGTCATCTCGTATAAAGATGGCGACTGCGCACTGCAATACGAGTTCGGCACGATCTACGGCGCTGCGTACGCGAAGGTACGAGCCGTCCGCGAGAGCATCGGCGATATTTGCCTCATCCAAAGCCAAGTTGTCGCTCAACGAGGCGCAACCATCCTCATCAGTCGATCCTCACTCTTCTCGTGCGGCGCGAACACCAGGAGTGTATGTAGCTCCCCGTCGTACACGACATGGCGGCAATCCACGATTCCGTACGCGACCGGATTCAGCGCGCACGTCAACGTGATCGAAGTCCGCAACCGGAAACCCCACCGACACGGCTTCAGTGTGTCTGCGTTCTAACCCGTTCAGTGGTACCCCCTCCGAGCCGCGACAGCGTCTCGGGCGCGAGCGGCACGACTGGTGCCGATGGTGCAGACGGCGCACCGCTTCCCGCTCTGTTGCGTGCGATCACGGTGCACACGTACGAGTCCCCATTCGACAGGTCAACCACAACGATCGGAGACATCGGGCCGTGCCGAAAGCGAGTGACGCCACCATCGGAAGAAACGCACGAGACCACATGGTCGAAGATGCGCTCCCCGCCATCACTCGTCGGCTCGTCGAAGCTGACCGATACACGGCCAACCCCAGCCAACACCGACGTGATCGCCGGGGCGCCCGGAACTGTCGGGATCACCACCGCATTCGACGATGCCGAATACGGGCCGAACCCGTTTCCGTTCGACACCTGCATGATGCATGTGTATGTCTTTCCTGGCGTCAACGGGCCGACGATGAGCGCCTTGTGGCTCACACGGTTTGAGCCACGAACCCCACCATCTGTCGATTCGCATTTGCCGCGGAACTCCGTGATCTGCCTCGACCGCGGAGGCTCCCGAGGAAATCGGAAATCGAGCCTGATACTCGCGATCTGCGCGATCGCCCGGACATCTCTCGGCGGGCCCGGCCTCGCCCGACGCACGCTCAGCAAGGGAATCACCGGCCCTGCCGCGTCTGAGTATGACCCGAGGCCGACCGTGTTCCTGGCGGCCACCCGGCACAAATACGCGACCCCGACTGACATACCGCCCACGACAAGCGGCGATACCTTCCCGCTGCGCGTGGCCGTCAACGCCGCCCTGGTCGAGGTGCACGTCGCCGTGTAGGCGAAGATGGGCGTCGAACCGTCATCCACAGGCACGGCGAACACGACGGTGGTGTTCTGCACGCCCGCCACTACCGACGTGATCATCGGAGCGCTCGGAACAGTTGGCGCTGCCGCAGCGGCAGAAACGCCACACACGACGAACGCTGCGACCGCAGCTCCGCAACACCAAACTTGCCACGACCTGCTCACGGCAACCCTCACCCCCCACGCCTTCTCGCAATACCGAGGGCAATCCCAAGTTATGGCAAACGCGACTCGGACCTACCTTCACGCCGTGCGGTATGAAAAGAGCCACACCCGCCTGAACATGGAGTCGTGACGGTCACATCGGGA
>JBKQIY010000080.1:0-4211 GCA_052148155.1 Acidimicrobiia bacterium
CTCCCGGAATCACTCCCGGCCGGCATCTGTCCTCGGAATATGCGTCGATGGGAGCGAGATGCTGGGAGCGATCGCGCGAGTTGCGCGGGTTTTCGCGAAGGTCCGTTCACGCGAGGGGCGGGCGGAACGTGAGATGGTTCTTGGGTGGGCGCGTGGTCGTCTACGAGCGGAGCAGACGCGTTTGCGGGTGACGTCGACGTCGGTTCCGGTCCCTGCGGTGGTCGCGGCGCGTTTGGGCCTCGTCGTTCCAGGGTCCTAGACGGCGACGACGCTGCTGTTGCGCCGAAGAAGGCGAGCACAGCCGTGTCACCCGACACGGGCTCTCCTGGGAGCGCTCAGTTCCCGTGCGAGCCTCGCGGCGGCCCGTCAGGCCGTCTGCAACGGCGGTAACGGATCAGGGGGCGTGGATTGCTGCACCGAGATCCAGCCATCGTGTGCGGAGGATACGCAGCCGCGTGCGTAGGAGCGGCGCAAAAAACCTCGCGCGCACACGTCGCAGCCACTCACGACAAATCAGCAGGCACCCGCCCATCACCACGACGACGCACCAACCCAAGACTTACCGACAACCCAACACTCACGAACTCGACCAACGTCCAAACACCCGCCCCAACGCCCCCACACCGACACCCATGATCAGCACGACCGAAACCCATGACCAATGCACGAACTAGGGGTAGACACACTTGCAGGTTCCGCAAAGCGGAACTCGACGGGAGCGATCCCGTGATCCGTTGACACGTGGTCGAGGCCGACCTCCCCGAAGCAGCATCGACGACGATCCGATCTACAGAGCCGGTGCGATCATCTCTAGGCCCGCTGCGGCAGCTTGTTGAATGACTCGCCACCACCAGAGCGGTCGATGCGGACGTATCACGGCCCGCCCCTCGCTCGAGCTGCAAGGCGATGCCGTGGTGCGTAGCCGTATGAACCCCATGATCGCCGGGAACACCCAGTCGCCGTCTGGGGCGCGATCACTGCGCGATCACTGCTCGGGAGCCGTACCGGGAGCGATCTCGAGAGTATGGCCGCGCATCTCGAAACCTCCCAACCCCGCCATCTACGGGGCGGGAGTGATTCCGGGAGTAGTCCTCCGCATCATCCGAGACAGGGATGCGGTCAACCCCGGAACGTCCAGCACTGCCGACAGCCGTAAGTCGGCGCGAGTCGCGCTCTCGGTACCTGGTCACACCACCACGCCACCCCTTACCGCCCCACGACAGCACGCCTGGGCGCTGCCATGCACGAACCGCTTCGACCGGTCGAAGTAGACAAGGAGTCAGATGGAAGCGGAGCGTCTCACGATGACGGTGTCCGAGGCGGCGTAGGTCCTCGGCAGCTCGCGTGCCTTCGCCGACGAACTCCTCGGGCGCGGAGAGATCCCCGTCGTGCGATTCGCGCGTCGCGCGGTGGTGACTCGCAAAGCCCTCGAGGCACTGCTCGACATCGACACGCCGACGAATGTCACAGGGGAGCGCCGCCGCCAATTATCTCTAGCTCCCCGCGCCGCCGCCAACTCCACCCAGTGATCGGGATCGGCGTGGTTGAACGCCCGCACGAGGCGACGTCTCGACCCAGCCGCGGTCCTTCTTCGGCAGGTAGTCGAGAACGTTTCTACGCTTGCGGAGTTCATGCCGATATCCGCATAACGCTCACCATCGACCCAATCGCACCCGGCCGACCACAACACGCCCAGGCCGAGGAGCCCCTTGCCTCTCAACGCACCGCCATCGCTGTCGAAGTCACTCCGTTCGACACCAGCCACCTAGAGTAGGCCGTCGGAACCGGCACAGGTGGCCTGGGTCGGCCAGCGCATGGGTCGTCCAGCGGCTCGGTGTACCAGATCTCGAGGAACCCTCCTCAGTAGTCGTTTCTGGCGAACCGTGCCCGGCGTAACCGTCCCCGTTTCTACGGACGTCGGCGATCTTTGTGATTCCGACTGAACCTTTTGGCGGCCTCGAGGGGTCTCCTCTATGGAAGGGCAGACTCTTTGGACGATTTCGAGGAATTCTTCGCTCAGCACTACTCGCCGGTACGGCGCGCCTTGACGCTAGCCCTCGGTTCGGCGGAGCTTGCGGACGACGCCGCTCAGGAGGCGTTTATTCGGGCCTGCGTTCGCTGGTCGCGGGTGCATTCCATGCCTCGACCGGCTGCCTGGGTCTACGTCACCGCAACCAATATCGCACGTGATCACCTCCGGCGGGCAGGCCGGCGAGAGCACCTCGAGAGTTGCAAAGGATTGCCGGAGAGCGTACGGGACGTCGCGATAGGGGCGGCCGTTGGCGTCGATATTCGCGAGGCGCTGGCGACGCTTGCGCCTCGACAGCGTATGGCGATCGTTTTGCGCTACTTGGCTGATCTCACGAATGAAGAGGTAGCGAACGCCATGGGCTGCTCAGTGGGAACGGTCAAATCCACCTTGAGCAGCGCATTGTCAGGTCTGCGTCTCGAGTTGGAGGAGACACTATGAGCATTCAGAGCCTGGAGACTGCACTGCGCGACGCAGCCGCGGACCTTCCGGCCGACTCCGATGACGTATTCGAGCGCGTCCTGAGCCGTGCGCGCCGCCGACGTTCGCGCCGCCGCGTTGCGGTAGTGGTCGGCGCCGCAGGCGCGCTACTTGCACTCATCGTCGCACTCGTCGGACTTGCCCCTTCGGGAGGGAGTCATGTGATCGTGTCAGGCCCTGTCGTTGTGTCAACTCCGGACTCCAACGCGCCGAACACGTCAACCTCGACTTATATCGTTCCGATGCAGCACTTCGCGAGTTACAAGTACGGATTGGCTCTGGACTATCCCCGAGCGTGGCACGAGGTCTACTACGCCGATACAGGTAGTTTTAGCAGCTCGATCATCTTCCTGGGCACTGCCGCGATCCACGACCCGTGTACGACGACGTACTACTCGAACGGTCAGCTTGAGGGCATCTCGTGCAGCTACGCGATCAAGTCCTTGCGGCCGGGCGACGTGTTCGTGTCGTGGTTTACGATCGCGAATGCAGGCGGCGGGCCGGCGATTCCGCATCCGAACACGAAGATCGCTGGACGGCTCGCTGACGTGACGACCGAACGGCCCGGCCAGTGCTCTCAGTTCGGCGGGCAAGAGACCATCACGGCGGACATCGCGGAACCCCCACTCGACGATAAGTACGAGATGCTGGCGTGTCTCCGCGGCCCCAATCTGGCCCGAGAGGATGCGTTGGTTCGCCGTATGCTCTCCTCGGTCCACATCCGAACTTGACATTCTGTGGTGTCCGAGCGTCGGGTGAATGGGGGTCGAGATCGGCCATTCACTCTCGCCACACGTATTCGGACCTGCAGGCCGAGAGCCACGTTACGGCTCTCCTCGCGCAGACTCCCCGGTAATGCGAACGACGCAACTCGCGTGCGGAGGAAACTGGGTGGACTTGCCATGACCCCTTGTAGACACGCGCGCCAGTACCAGGGCTCTTCCGGAGGGGCGTTTCGTGGGCGTGCGTGCAGAAATGCTTGTCTCTGTCGACCGAGGACTCGCGGAATCGTCAGCCGTAACGGATCACGGCTCGACCCCGGCGCCGTGGGGGACAATGCGGAGATTTCGACCACTTTCCTTCATGTATCAGTATTAGGTTGTGATTGAACAGCGCGAAGCGTACTGTCATTGAATAGTGCCGTGATGACATCTCAATTCCCGCGTATAGCGTCAGTAGCACTGTTGAGCATCGGCGATATCTTGAGGAGGCCTCGTGGTTAATCGACGAGCCATCGCTCTAATTCCGCTCATCGGCACAGTCATGGCTGCGGTTGGCGGTTCAGAGGTCAGCTTCGATGCTTCTCCTGCCGGGGCGATTCAGAACGACTGCAGTTCCGTCAATAAGAGCTACTTTGATGGCACGGCATTTCGACCGACGGATGCTGGAACGGCAAACTCGCGTGAGGGAATTGCGGGCGATTTAACCGTTCAATATGGCGGTGTCTGCAACACGGACATGAATCCCAAGACGAATACGTCCGCCGCCTGGGTGATGGTCCTCAATAATAATGCCGGGCCGCTCGGCTACGTACAGTCCGGCCATATCCGCTGGTACGGCTCTGCAACGTATCCTTTCAGCCAATACAACGAGTTCAACGGGATGGGCGACGAAGTGTCGAACATCGGCAACGGTGCTTTGACCATTGGCTCGACCTATTCTGCAAAGGTAGTGCTAACTACCGGTTCCGCCTGCGGCGGCC
>JBKQIY010000081.1:0-3486 GCA_052148155.1 Acidimicrobiia bacterium
GTAGAGACATCGCGCACGTGTGTCGTAAGACGTGCGGCGACACGGTCTTGGTGCCCAAGGATTGGCAGCGCTGTGCGGCGACGCGGGTGTGTTTGGCGACGAGCAGCGCGACGGCGTCACGGCTAAGGGCTCCGTGTCGGCGGCTTGGGAACAGCGGATCGTCCGGTTGTCCGTGGCGTTCGGCGAGCCAGACGCGAAGCACTTGGCATGCCTGGGTGGTGAGCGGCGTGATCCGTTCTTTGCGGCCCTTGCCGTGGCAGCGGAGGTGTGCGCCGGTGCCGAGTTCGACGTCGGCGCACGTGAGTGTGGTGAGTTCGGTGACACGCAGGCCGGTCTGGACGGCGACGAGGAGTAGCGCATGGTCGCGTCGGCCGATCCAGGTGTCGCGGTCGGGCGCGGCCAACAGCGCGTCGACCTCGTCGTGGGTGAGGAACGACACGATCTGTCGATCGGTGCGTTTGGCGGGGATGGCGAGCACCCGTTGGATCAGCGCGGCGTGTTCGGGGTGGCGTAGCGCGGCGTAGGCGAACAGCGAGTGCACCGCGGCGAGTCGGGTGTTGCGGGTGCGCACGCTGTTGTGTCGTTCGACTTCGAGGTGTTCGAGGAACGCGCCGATGAGTACCGCGTCGAGGTCCTCAAGGGCCAGCTTGGATGGTGTCCTGCCGGTGCGCTGTTGGGCGAAGTCCAACAGCAGCCGGAGTGTGTCTCGATAGGAGCTGACCGTGTTGGGACTGGCTTGGAGTTGGCCGAGTAGCCGCTCTGTGAAGAAGCTCTGCATTGTCGGGGCAAGCGCGCTCATTTCGGTGTCTCGGCGTCGAGGCGTGCGGCGACCAGGTGGAGCAGTTCGGGCGCGGCGGACAGATACCAGTACGTGTCGGCAGGGTCGACGTGACCGAGGTAGGTGGAGAGCAGCGGCATGCGGGCTTGCACGTCGGCGCCGTCGCGATACCAGTCGAGCAGGGTCCGCACCGCGAAACTGTGGCGGAGATCATGCGGTCTTGGTCGACAGTGGGCCGAGCGTGGCTTGAGACCGGCTCTGCGGACAAGGTCGAGCCAACCGGAATGCGCGTTGCAGTAGAGCAGTCGGGTGCCGGCAGTCGAGATGAAGAACGCGGGCCCGGCTGGTCGGCGACAGCACCGATCACGTTCGCGGGTGTAGGCGGCGAGCGCGTCGACCGTGCTCGCATGCACCGGGACCTCTCGCGACTTGCCGAACTTTGAAAGGCGGATCACGACCACGGCTTCGGCGAGGTCGACGTCGTCGCGGTCGAGGCGGAGGGCTTCACCGATGCGAAGTCCGGTCACGGCTAACAGTCCGACGAGCGTCTCGAAGGTGGCCACCCGCAACGGCGAGCGGAACCCTTGCGCGGCGGCCATCAGCGCGCGGATGTCGGCGTCGGTATACAGGTAAGGCGTGGCCCGATGACTCCGGCCCGGCAACAGACCGGGCGGGGGAACTTCATGGGCGGGGTCGATGGCATGCAGATGACGGGCAAATGGCCGCACGACCGACAGTCGTTGCGCCCACCAGTCCGACGCGCCGTTGGGCGGAAGGGTCGCCCACGCGAACGCCGCGTCGGTGGTGATCGTGTCGGTCCCGTGCGCGTCCAGGTAGCTGACGAAGTCGGCGAGCAGAAGCCCGGTGCGTGCCAGCTTGTAACCGAGCGCCCGCCTGATGGTGAGGTAGTTGTCCAACGCGTCGCGTAGGCCGCTCATGACGCGCTCCCCGGCCATGGCAATGCCAAGGTCGACAGCCGATCTCGGTCGACCTTGGCGTAGATGCTCGTGGTCAGCATGCTGGCGTGGCGCAGGACTTGGCCGACCTCGATCAACCCGGCGCCTGCGTGCAGCATCTCCGTCGCCGCGCTGTGACGGAGACGATGCGCGTTCAGCTTCGGCAGACCCGCCCGGATGCACGCGGCGTGCACGATCGCTGACACGCCGCGGCTGGTCAGCCCGCAGTGCGGTGCCCGCACCCTGGTGATCACGTTGACGCAATCGCAGTCGGGTCGGCCTCGGCGCAACCAACCGACGACCGCCTCGCCGACATCGACGGGCAGAGGCATTCGCTCTTGGCGGCGGCCCTTGCCGCGGATGGTGAGCTCACCGACGCGCCAGTCGATGTCGTCCAGCTCCAACGCTGCCACCTCCCCGACGCGAAGTCCGAGACGGACCAACAGGGTCAGCACCGCGAAGTCGCGTCGGCCGAAGGTGCTGCGCCGGTCGCAGCTCGCCAACAAGGCAGTGACCTCCCGATGGCCGAACGACTGCGGCAGACCAACCAGACGCCAGCCCGTCACCTTCGGCACCGCAGCATCGAGCTGGGTCGCCACGTAGCCCGATACGAACAAGAAGCGCAACAGCGACCGCAACCCGCAGACGATGTATTGGGCGGAACCAACCGTACGCGTCGCGCACTCCGCGAGCACGAAGTCGGTCACCTCGCCCGCGCTCAGCTGGTCGAGGTCGAGCTCACCCTCGGGTGAGCGCGTCAAGAAGAACAATCCGGCAACGTGCAGGTAACTGGTCACCGTGGCCGCTGCCAGACCGCGTTCTTGCACCAAGTAGACGCGATAGCGCCCCACGAGTTCGTCGGCCGGTGTGGCCGGACCAACCGGCCCCGGCGTCGGAACCACACCAACATCGCGCAGATACGCCAGGACCGGCGCCATCGCCTTGGTCGACAGCCACAACGTATAGCCCTCGGCACGTCGCGTCGTAAGGAACTCCTCGACCCGACCCGACGTCAGGTCCCCGACTCCCAAACCCCGGCTCGCCAGCCACCGGCTCGCGTGCGCCATGAGCTGCAACTGATTGCTCGCCGAGTTCAACGTGTAGCCCTGGCGAGCGAGCTCCGTTCGGAACCCACACGCGAACGGCTCCAGCGGTCCCCTCACCCCAACACGAGACGGTCTGCCCATCGTGATCTCCTCTCCTCATCGCATCGATGTCGGAGAGAAGGCTCGACCAGAACTCCAGGATTATGCCGACTTGATCACGGCGAAGTCCCCACCCCACCAGAGTCTCGACGACCTACTCGGCATAATTCGCTGCTCGGCATAATGCTGATCATGCCGATATCCGCATGAACTCCACAAGCGGAGAAACGTTGTTGACTACCTGCCGAAGAAGGACCGCGGCTGGGTCGAGACGCGCCTGGTGCGGGCGTTCAACCACGCCGATCCCGATCAAGGTCTCGCGGACGCTCGCCGCCTCGCGACCGAACTCGAAGCCACCTGGCCTGACGCGGCCGGGTCGTTGCGGGAAGGCCTCGAGGACATGTTCACGGTGTCGCGTCTGGGTATCGACGGGCAGCTCGCGAAGACGCTCACGAACACCAACGCGATCGAGTCGATGATCTCGATCGCTCGCACCACCACCGCACGCGTGAAGCGTTGGCAAAACGACAACGGAAGCGACATGCGCCGCCGGTGGTGCGCGGCGGGCATGCTCGAAGCCGAACGCAGCTTCCGGCGCGTCAAAGGC
>JBKQIY010000082.1:0-3486 GCA_052148155.1 Acidimicrobiia bacterium
ACTCGCGATGCAACACCGCCCAGATCGAATCGTCGCTCACCCGGCCACCAACGAACCCGGCTGTCCCCTTCATCAGGTCGGCTTGCCTCGGCGCCAACCCCAGCGTCACAACCACACCACCATCAAAAGCCACATACCTGCGATTATCCAAGACCCCAGCCCGAAACGCGAGCACTCACACCCGCGAAAAACACCAGTCACCTAGTCCTTCCTGTCCGGGTGTTGAGGTTGCACGTCCCCCACTTGGTGGGGGCGGTGATGGACCCTTTGGTTCCTACCAAAGAAGCAGAGGAGCCCATCACCGTGACCCCATCAGAGATCATCTACCACCGGCGTGTGCGCGTGTTGGCGCACGCGAAGGAGACCGGGAACGTGGCGGCGACGTGTCGGACGTTCGGGGTGTCCCGAACCCGGTTCTATGAGTGGCGTCGCGTGGCCGAGCTGTACGGCCTCGAGGCGTTGATGCCCAAGGAGCGCAGGGCGCCGCAGATGCCGAACGCGACGCCGACGTGGGTCGTGAACGAGCTGCTCACTGTCGCGGTGACGGAACCGACGATTGGGTGCCGCCAATACGCGGACCGGCTCGACGGTCGCGGGTACAGCATCGCCAAGTCGACCGTGCAGGACATCCTCGTGCGTGATGGGCTCGGCCGGCGTCACCAACGCGTCGCCAGAGCCGCCGCGTTGACCGCGCTGACCAGCGGGTTGATCACTGAAGCCGTCACGGAAGACGAACCGTTCGGGTTCTGTCATTGGGCGGCCCGGCCCGGTGACCTGGTCGCCGTGGAGAGCTTCTACATCGGGAACCTCAAAGGCGTCGGGAAGGTCTACCAACTCACCGCGATCGACACCGCGACCCGCTGGGCGATCATCATGATCGTGCTCGGCGTCCCCAACGGGACGGTCACCGCACGGTTCGTGCATCACGTCGTCGGCCGTTACCGACGCCTCGGCGTCGGGGTCCGTTGCGTGCTCAGCGACAACGGACCCGAGTACATCGCCGGTGCGTTCACCGACGCGCTCGCCAAGAAGGAACTCACCCACCGGCGAATCCCGCCCCGGTCGCCGAACTACAACGCGGTGTGTGAACGGTTCCAAGGCACCGCACTCCAAGAGTGCCGGCGGCCAGCGTTTCACCGCCGCCGTTTTACGAGCATCGAGGTCGGTCCGGTAGAGGTTGCGGGCGTTGCGTAGGTTTTGGACGCCGAAGGCGAGGGGGTCGTCGGCGCGCACGGCCTGGAGCGTGACGTCGGCCGGTGGTAGGCGAGCTGACGATCGATCGCGTCGGCGGCGACCGCGAAGAACGGGACGGCGCGCACAGCTCAGGGGCCGGAACCCAGGCAAGGGGAGCGGCACGTGTCAGGCCGTGGCGAGCACGTCGTGCAACGAGCTATCCGACCACTGCGAAGTGACTGGCGGGATACTCGCGGGATCGTCTGGGTGGCTCGGCGTTCCCGGGTTTCCTCCGGGCACTCGTGCACGCGGGTCGTTGAACATCTCAATCGCCATGAAGTCGCTCGGGCATCCGCGGCCTGGTGCCATCTCAAGGACGGCCAGCGTCGAGCCTTCCGAGTCGGTTGCGAATCCGATGACTGCGTTGGTATCGGTACGAAGACTTCTATCGTCGAGGACCGACGCCTTCCGGTTCCCTTGAGAGTCCCAAAGGCCACCTCCGGCGAGCGCGAGGTTGAGTGGCCGTCCGTCCGGCCGGTAGAGCCCGCCGGACCGCGATGCGTAACCTGCCGCCAGGCCGAATGTGTTGTGCAATCTGTCGATGAACCGTTGAACCAGCTTTTGGCGAACGCTGGAAGTGCGCAACTCCCAGGAGTACCTCGATGATCTCGATGCTCGATGCATCCATGCCCAAGGGTTCGCGAACCAGTCGCTCCTCCGTAAAAATCTCACCGATGTTCAATGTATGGCCGACGAGGTTGTCGAGTCGGAGTCGCAGCTCAACAGTGTGCGCAAGGTCAATTGACTCCCACCACCATGCCAGGTATGCGAGCTCCGCGTTTACTACTCGGGCGGCCCATATTGGCGAGATCGGTTCAATGACGGTCATCGCGATCCCTGCTGCGCCGTCGAGGTGCAGGCGAATTGCCGACGTCGCAGCATGGTTGCCGAACGCGTCGTCGGCATAGAGTCCGCCCGCCCACCTGCCGAGGGTGTGCGCTACCTGTTGTAATCGCACAATGCTCAGGTGGTCGGCAATGGGCGAACCCGGGCGTATCGCCTCAGCATCGGGGACCGTGAGGTCGACGATCTCGCGCAGCGGCTCCTCAGGGATCGTGGAGACAGATACCCGAGGCTCGTTGTTGGGCAACGGAATCGGCAGCGCGTGGGTCATCCATACGTCTGCTCTTCGGTCCCGGCCCCGCGCAGCAAGCGAGTACGCGTCGCGGACCTGCGCCTCGGACATCGGCGCCGACCGTGTCCCGACTCGAAGGTAATAGCGGGAGTCGCCGTACGACTCGACCATGTAGGGCCCGAGCGGCGACTGCCTCACGTCGACGGAGAGCACGTACCCGTCGGCGAAATCGATCGTCGACAACTCGGCGAGCAAGGTTAGGCGGATCCCCGCTCGTACAACGTCTTCAAGCATGCCAACGAGCGACCGATCGCTCATCGGGGCGATCTCGCTCGCGGCCGGGTGTTCACCTGACTTCTCTCGCATTCCGTAGATCACGACGCCACCGCCGCCATTGCCCATCGCCGACAGATCCTTGAGCAACTCGCGGCGGTCAGCTTGGGCCCCTAACGCGAGTTCCTCCTTGTACTCAGGCGTTGGCCCCTCGGGAATCGCATGTAGCACGAGGTTTTCGACCGCTTCGCGTGTCGCATACCGAGCCATTTATAGCTTCTCTTCGTCGTCAGTCCCGCGGGTAAACAAGAATCTACGACGGCGACGGCGTGAGCACTCGAGTGATGCTCGGGTCTGGGTACCGGTTTTGAGGCCGGCAACTCAGCCCGCGTGACGTCGCGCCGGCCTGAGTCCCGCGGGCAACCATGTGGTCTGGGCGGCTCGCAAGATGGACGATGCATACTCTGGCGCCGCACTTACAGTCCTAGCGTCGAAGTGAGATCATCCTTCGACGCAGGCATCCCGTGGTGTCCCCCGGAATTCCATGACGGATGCGTTGAGCAGTGGCGTGCCGACCCACGTCAGGTACGTGCCTGATGTGGCCGAGGGCCCGACATTTGGCAGTCCCTGAGTGCACTATTCGTTTCTCTGGAGGAACCGTCAGCCGCTTGATGCCGTAAACCCTGACTCGGGCACTCTCGTGTTCGGGCGCAACCGGCTTCGGAGATGCCGCCGCAGGTCGCTATGGCAGCACTTGCCTTGAAGTGCGATTTCGGTGTGAGCTTGTCGGCAATCACGGCGGGAAGGTGACCAGAATGGACTTCAACGAGGGACGACTGCGCGAGCAGAAGGGCGATCTCCAAGGTGCAGTTAGGTTCTACCAACGTGAACTTCTTGCCGCTGGC
>JBKQIY010000083.1:0-26742 GCA_052148155.1 Acidimicrobiia bacterium
GTAACGCTTCTTGTCGTCGAGCGTGATGGTGTCGAGCATCTGCTCCATGCGAGGCATGCCAAGGGTGACGACCGAAAGCACCTGCGTTTCGCCGCGTTGGAACAGTCCGTCACCGTGCGAGGTGGCGGGCACCACCGAATTCGTGACCGCACTGCAGCTCGACACGAAGATCGCCGGCATTCCCGCCGACGTGCTCGCCAAGGCGTTACTCCAAGCCAAAGAAGCGCGGCTGAAGATTCTCGAAGTGATGCACGCCGCCATCGCCGCTCCGCGCGATGACGTGCGGGAGACCGCACCGAAGATCGTGAGCTTCGAGATCCCCGTCGACAAGATCGGCGAGGTCATCGGGCCCAAGGGCAAGGTCATCAACACGATCCAGCAAGAGACCGGCGCGGACATCTCGGTGCAGGACGCCGACGGAGTCGGGGTCGTCTCGATCGGCTCGAAGGACGGCGCCGCCGTCACCGAAGCCCGGCGCCGGATCGAGCTCATCCTCGACCCGCCATCGGCCGAGGTCGGTGCGATCTACGAAGGTCGCGTCGTCAACATCACGAAGTTCGGTGCGTTCGTGAACATCCTTCCGGGGCGTGACGGGCTGATCCATATCTCTAAGCTCGGCCAGGGTAAGCGCATCGATCGCGTCGAGGACGTGCTCGCGCTCGGAGACGAGCTGAGCGTGCGGGTCGACGACATCGACCAGAACGGCAAGCTCTCCCTGTCGCTCGTCGGCGACGGCGACGGCGACGGTGGGAGTGGAGGTTCGTCTCGCACCAGCTCGAGTGGGAACGGTTCGGGTGACGCGCCCCGCGCCGAGCGCCACGAGCGGCCCGAGCGATCGGAAGCCCGCAGTGAGAGCCCACGGGCGAGTGGCGGAGGGTCGGGTCGCGAAACCGCGTCCTTCGAGGCGTTTTGGGACGGAGAGGCGCGCGAGCAGTTCGGCGATCTCGGTCCCGCGGAAGAGGCCACGGGCGGCGCCGGGCGCGGCACAGACCGCGGCGACCGCGGCGCAGACCGCGGTGGCGCGCGTCGGGGCGGCCGAAGCGGCGGTGCTCGCCGCGGCGGCCCGCGTCGCTGACCCGCACGAACCGCATGAGCAACGCGTGACAGAAGACTGCGTACAGCGAACCGAGCTCGGGTCAGGTTTGCGGGTGGTGACGGAATCGCTGCCGACCACCCGCTCGGTCACGATCGGCGCGTGGGTCGGGAGCGGCGCACGAGACGAAACGCTCGCCGAGTCGGGTGCCAGTCACTTCCTCGAACACTTGTTGTTCAAAGGCACGGCAACCCGCTCGGCACGCGACATCGCCGAAGCGGTGGAATCGGTCGGCGGCGAGATGAACGCGTTCACGACGCACGAACAGACCGTGTTCTACGTCCGTGTGCCCGACACCCGCCTCGAACTCGCGATCGACATCCTCGCCGACGTGCTCTGGAGTCCCGCGTTCCGTGTCGACGACGTCGACTCGGAACGGCAGGTCATTCTCGAAGAGATCGGCATGCGCGACGACACGCCCGACGATCTCGTCCACGACCTCTTCACCCGCGCCCATTTCCCCGATCATCCGCTCGGCCGGGAGGTACTGGGCACGGAGGCCACGATCGAGGCCATGCCCCGTGACGGCATCGCGCGGTACCACCATGCACATTACGAACCTGCCAACATCGTCCTCGCGGCGGCCGGCAACCTGGCGCACGAACGTGTCGTCGAACTGATCGACGCTCGCGGTCCTGGGACGATGCCGCCGCGTCCGGCTCGCACACACGCGGAGCCGCCGAGGCCGCAATCGCTCGCCGTCGTTCACCGCCCGACCGAGCAGGCCCACCTTGTGCTCGGCATTCGGTCAGTTCCGATTCTCGATCCCGACCGCCACGCTCTCACCGTCGTGAATCAGGCGCTCGGCGGCGGCATGGCGTCGCGGCTCTTCCAAGAGGTTCGCGAGGAGCGAGGTCTTGCGTACTCGGTGTATTCGTATCGTGCCGCGTTCGACGACGCCGGCTACCTCGCGATCTACGCCGGTACCGCACCCGAGCGCGTGCAGGAAACGCTCGAGGTGATCGAGACCGAGCTGGCTCGGCTCGTGCGCGACGGGCTTCCGGCCGGTGAGCTCGACGCGGCCAAAGGTCACCTCACGGGATCGTTGGCGATGTCGCTCGAGACCTCGGCGAGTCGGATGCGCCGCCTTGGGCGGTCGGAACTCGTCGAAGGTGAGATCCCCACCCTCGACGAAGTGATCGCGCGGATCGATGCGGTCACCCTCGACGACACGCGCCGCGTGATCGACCGCGTGCTTGTCGACGCCCTACGCACACTCGCCGTGGTCGGCCCGCACGAAGAGCATGAGTTCGCTGCATACCAAAGCGGGTGATGGGCGACGCCGATAGCCTGGGCGCGGATGATTCGCGTCGGCGTCTTCGGAGCGGGTGGGCGCATGGGTTCCACCGTGTGCCGTGCGGTGCTGGACGCGCCGGGACTTGAGCTCGTTGCGGCCGTCGACCCGTTGCATGCGGGAATTGACCTCACCCAGCTCGGTGTGCACGGGACGCAGATACAAGTTTCGTCGAGCGCCGCCGCGTTGGTCGACGCGGGCGCGCAGGTCGCGGTCGATTTCACGGTGCTCGATGCCGCGCGGCAGAACCTTGCCTTTTGCGCCGAACATGGCGTGCATGCCGTCGTCGGCACGACCGGCTTCAGCGACGCCGAACTTGGAGAGTTCGCGGCACGTTTCGAACGGTCGACAGCCAACGCAGTGATCGCGCCGAACTTCGCGATCGGCGCGATCTTGATGATGCGTTTCGCGGAGCTCGCGGCGCCCTACTTCGAGAGCTGCGAGATCATCGAACTGCATCATGACCAGAAGGTGGACGCACCGTCCGGTACGGCGGTGCTCACCGCGCAACGGATCGCGGCCGCGTCGAAGGACTGGGGTGATGATCCGACGCGCACGGTGGTGGCCGAAGGTGCACGCGGAGGCCTGGTCAGCGGCATCCGGGTGCACGCCGTGCGCCTGCGCGGGATGGTCGCGCATCAAGAGGTGCTGTTCGGTACCACCGGCCAGAGCGTGTCGATCCGCCACGACACCTACGACCGCTCGTGCTTCATGCCGGGCGTGCTCCTCGCGGTGCAGAAGGTGTCTGACTCGCCCGGCCTCACGGTTGGCTTGGACGCGCTGCTCGGTCTGTGACACGTCGGCGTCGCGGGCTGGAAGCCTCAGCCAACGACGGTCCGCCGGTGCGGCAGTCCAGCTCATCACGGCGACGCCAAGGCCGGGCCTGCCGATCGGGACCGACCCTCACCCCCGACGACGCCAGATCCGCGTCGCGCCCACCGACCCGGACCTGATCAGCCGCTCGGCGCGAGCGGCGCGACCAGATCTGCCAGGGCGTCGGGGTTGGTGACGATCTCGAGGCCTTCTCGAGTGACGAGCCAGTCATGATTGCGGACGTGCAGCTCGTCGTCGCTGTCGTAGCGATTGAGGTACACGATGACGCGATGCGAGCGCAGCACGTCGACGCTGAGCCGCACGACGTTGATCGTGCCCAACGCCGCGTCGGCGACGAGCACGACGAGCGCGGGGCGTAGCGCGGCAACCAGAGCGACGGTGTCTCCATCGGAGGCGAGGGGGGAACGCACACCGCCGACACTTTCGACGAGGACGATGGCGTGGCGCGGTGAACTCTGGGTGATCTCCGTCGCGAGGTCAGCGAACGTGAATCGCTCGCTGCCCAGCGCTTCGGCAGCCATCGGCGGCGCCATGGCGCGGGGAAGCCATCGGTGCGCCGGACATACGACGTGCGGATCTTCGCCCGTCGCGTCGGCGAGTATCTCTGCATCGGTCGGCGCGTCGTGTTCGGGAGCGAACGACTGGACGGGTTTGCGTGCGGCGACCGCGAGACCGCGTTGGCGCAACGCGGTCGCCACCGCGGCGGTGACCCACGTCTTGCCAATGTCGGTGCCGGTCCCGGTGACCACGATGAGGGTCATGGCGGATCCGTCACGCCCGGGTGAGCGCGTCGCCGAACACTTCGACGAGCGCGTCGACGAGGCGATCGATGTGCGCGTCGGTGTGCGCGGCGCTCAACGTGACTCGCAGCCGCGAGGTGCCCGGCGCGACCGTGGGCGGCCTGATCGCGGGGACGACGAGGCCATGTTCGAACAGCACCGCCGCCGCGTCGATCGCCCGTTGTTCAGTGCCGCACACGAAAGGCAGGATCGGTGAGGGATGACCCGGCCGAAGCCGATCGACGTTCGCTCGCAAGCGGACCACGAGCGCGCTGCCCTCAGAAGACCGGCACACTCGCAGGGCGGCGAGCGCGGCGGCGGCGTCGGCCGGGGTCGGCGCGGTCGTGAAGATATACGGCCGGCTCGAGTTCTCGATCAGCTCAATGTAGCCGCGCGGCCCTGCGACGAAACCGCCGAGCGCAGCGAGGGTTTTTGAACACGTCCCGACGCGCAACACGTCGGAGTCGGACTCGAGCGTCAGGTCCGGCCCGAGTACCGCGTGCGCTTCGTCGAGCACGAGCAACGCGCGTTCCTCCGAACAGATCGTGCGCAGCGCGTCGACGTCGGCGGCATCGCCGTCCATCGAGAACACGGTGTCGCTCACCACCAGCGCGCGGCGGTCGCCGCGGCCGCGCAGCAGCTCGCACAGATGGTCGATGTCGCGGTGGCGGTACACGGACACGTCGGCGCGAGCGAGCCGGCAGCCGTCGATGATCGACGCGTGGTTGAGCTCATCCGAACAGATCAACACCCCGGCGGTTCCGAATGTCGTCAGTACTCCCAGGTTCGCAGCGAAGCCCGTCGGGAACAACGCGCTGCGTTCGGTCCCCTTCCAGTGCGCGATCTCGTGTTCGAGCTCGGTATGGACCGGACGCGACCCGACGATGAGCCGCGCCGATCCGGCGCCGGTGCCCCAACGGTCGAGCGCCGCGTGGCCGGCCGCGATCACGGCGGGATGCGAAGTCAGGCCGAGGTAGTCGTTCGACGCGAACGAGACGACCGTCCGACCGTCACCGGCGTGGGTTCCTTCGGCACCGAACGCATCGAGATCGCATGGTGCACGCCACCGACCCGACGCGCGAATCTCGCCCGATGTTCGTTCGGTCCACGCGTCCCAGGTCATGTCGTGCCTTGCGACGGGTCGCACACCTCGTCGATCGAGTCAGACAACACGGCGACGATCCGATGCACCTCGGGAGAGGTGACCGTGAGCGGCGGCATCAACACGACGGTGTCGCCGATCGGGCGTAGGAGTACGCCGCGTTGCACGGCCGCGGCCGAGACGCGACGGCCCCAGCGCAGCCCGTCGGCTGGGGGCGCGAGCTCCACGCCGCCCATCAGGCCTTCCAGGCGCACCTCACGCACCGCGGGCTTCGAAAGCACCCGATCGTGCAGGAGGCCGCGCAGCTCTTCGGAACGCGCTCGAACGTTATCGAGCACGTTCCACGCATCGAACAGCTCAAGGTGGCGTAACGCGACCGCGGCCGCGAGCGCGTTCCCGCCGTACGAGTGGCCGTGATACAGGGTGCGGTCGCCGAGGTCTTGGCCGAGGAACGTGCGGAAGACGCGGTCGCTGGCGACCGTCGCCGACATGGCGAGGTATCCGGCGGTCATCGCCTTGCCAAGACAGAGCAGGTCGGGCCGCAGACCGGCCTGCTCTGAGGCAAACAGCGTGCCGGTCCGGCCGAACCCGGTCGCGACCTCGTCGCAGATCAGGAGTACGTCGTGTGCGACGCACGCCGCGCCGAGGCGTGCAAGCCCGTCCCGATCGGCGAGCTGCATCCCGGCGGCTCCTTGTACGAGGGGCTCGACGATCACGGCGACGATCTCGTTGCTGCGACGCGCCACGATGTCGCACGCGACGTCGAAGCATGCCGGATCGTCGAACGCTGGCATCCGCACAACCGGGAATCGCAACGGTGCGAACACGTCCGCGCCGAAACTGTCGTCGCCGACCGACAGCGCTCCGAGCGTGTCGCCGTGGTACGCGCCGCCGAAGGCCACAAAGTCGTGGCGTGGGGTGCCGAGGTTCGCCCAGTACTGGAATGCGATCTTCAGTGCTTGTTCGACTGCCGACGCGCCGTCGGATGCGTACAGGACGTGCGGCTCGTCCACCGGAACGACACGCGCCAGCGCTTCGGAGAGCTCAACGACGACGCGGTTGCCGTTCCCGAGCATGGTTGAATGGGCGCCGAGGTCGAGTTGGCGTCGGATCGCATCGTCGAGCTCGGGCACGCAGTGTCCGAGCGTGTTGACCCAAAGCGAGGAGATCGCGTCGAGGTACCGTCGGCCGTCGACGTCGATGAGCTCGTGGCCCTCCGACCGTTCGACGATGATGGGATCGTTGTCGGCGAACGTCGACATTTGCGTGAATCCATGCCACACCACGGCGGCGTCGCGCCTGATCCAATCTGCGGCGAATCCGTCGTCGGCCATACCTGGCGCTGATTCTGACCCAGAATGGTTCGGATGCCCCAAGCGCCCACCCCCAGTCCGCCGCCGCCCGATCCGCTGACGTTGCGAGATCGGCTCCTCGCCGCCACCTACCGATGCGTGGCCCGCTTCGGATTGGGCAAGACCACGCTGGAAGACGTCGTGAAGGAGTCCGGGCTGTCTCGGGCGACGATTTACCGTCAGTTCCCAGGCGGGCGGGACGAGTTGTTGCTCGACACGGTCGGATGGGAGCTGGCCAACTACTTCACTGCGCTGGCCGACCACGTCCGTGACGCCCCCGACCTTATTCAGCTCCTCGAGCAGGGCCTGGTCTACGCGCAAGGCTCGGTGGCCGAACATGTGGTGCTCCGCAAGATCCTCGACACCGAACCCGAACGACTGCTGCCCCTCCTGACGGTCGAGTCGGCCAAAACGCTGCCCTTCATCGCCGACTTCTTGCATCCGTACCTCGTGCGCGAAGCCTCAGCCGGTCGACTGCGTGAAGGCGTCGACCTCGACCGGTCGGCGGAGTACCTCGCGCGTTGCATCCTCTCGCTGATCAACGCGCCCGGCCGGTGGGACTTCGCCGATCCGGTGCAGGTGCGCGAGGTCGTCCGCGCTGAGCTGCTCGGAGGGATTGTCGCATGAATACGCCGGACGGATCTGGCACCGATCGCGAGCCCGAGCCGCCGGACGGCAGCGCCGGACCGGAGCCGCTGCTGTGGCGGGTGTTGCGGTCGACGATCGCTCCGCCCGTCCTCGGCGACGGCGGCGACGACGCCCCCCTGTCAGCCCGGGGCCGGGTCCTGTTCTGGGGCACGGTATCGGTGCTGGTCCTGGCGATCGCGGTGCTCTTCGTGGTCACCGTCGCCCGGTGATGCGCTCGCGAAAGGAAGCACAACTGTGACGCCTGACACGTTGACACGATGAGACGATCAGCGCTGTATTGTCTCAGTGGTGGGTACAAAAGCGACCGCACAGCCCGACCGGATCCTTGACGCGGCCCTCGCGTGCATCGCCCGCGTCGGGGTCGACAAGACGACCCTCGACGATGTGGCCCGCCAGGCTGGTTGCGGGCGCGCCACCGTCTATCGCTGTTTCCCGGGCCGCCAGGTGCTGCTCCGTGCCCTGCTCGACCGGGAGGTTCGGGCGCTGGCCGAGCGGGTGATCGACGCCGCCGATCGTTGTGACACCCTTTCCGACGCGATCGCGGCGGTGATCCTCGCCGCCGCGGAGCCGTTCCGCACCCACGCCGCGCTCGTCTTCGTGATCGCGCACGAACCTGCAATCGTCACGCCGCAGCTGTCGTTCGAGCGGGGGAGCGCGCTGCTGGTCAGCGCCGCGGCGCTGGCGGCGCCCGCGTTCACGCGCTTCGTTGCGCCCGACCGAGCCGAACGGCTCGGAGAGTGGGTGGCGCGCCTCACGCTCTCGTATCTCTGCAACCCGTCCGAGCACGTCCGCCTCGACGACCCCGACTACGTGCGGGCATTGGTCGCCGACTACGTCCTGCCCGGAGTCACTCGAGCCCTCAACCCGTTCGCAGCCGCTTCCGCCGGCGAAGGAGTCTCGCTATGAGCACCAACATGGAACTAATCGGACGCGACGAGATCAACGATCTCGAGGCGATCCTGTCGGTGTGCAACACCGACACCAACGCGATCGTGCACGCGGTCAAGGCGAACGCGGACGCGGTGTTCACGTGGGACTACGAACGCAGCCGCACCCCTCTCATCAAGCTCTACGAGAAGGCCAAGACTTCGCAGTGGAACGTCACCACTGACCTCGACTGGTCGACCGAGGTCGACCAGGTGAAGCTCGCGCTCGAAAATGTGCAAGCCGACCAGAGCTTCTTCTCCGAAAACGTGGATCTGAAGGGCACGCCTTTCGAGAAATGGACCGAGAAGGAGTGGATCGAATTCGGGGTCGAGTCACAAAACTGGCTGCTCTCCCAGTTCATGCACGGCGAGCAGGGCGCGCTGCTCTGCACCGCCCGCATCGTCGAGACAGTGCCGTGGATCGACGCCAAATACTACGCCGCGACGCAGGTCATGGACGAAGCCCGCCACGTCGAGGTCTTCGCCAAGTATCTCGACGACAAGCTCTCGGGCCACTACCCGATCAACGCGCACCTCGGTCTGCTGCTCGACGACATCCTCATCGACAGCCGCTGGGATATGACATATCTCGGTATGCAGATCATGGTCGAAGGTTTGGCGCTCGCCGCGTTCGGGTTCTTGCACCAGATGACAACCGAGCCGCTGCTCAAGCAGTTGCTCCGCTACGTCATGAGTGACGAGGCCCGCCATGTCGCCTTCGGGGTGCTCTCGTTGCAGGAGTACTACCGGGAGCTCTCCGACGCCGAAATGAAAGACCGTCAAGAGTTCACGTTCGAGGCCGCAGTCCGGATGCGCGATCGTTTCCTGCAGCAAGAGGTGTGGGAACGGATGGGCGTTCCGGTGAAGGACGCCGTGCGTCTCGTCATGGCCGACGAAGGCCGCAAAGAATTTCAAAACATCCTGTTCTCGAAGATCGTGCCCAACTGCAAGAAGCTTGGTCTGCTCGACCGCAACCACGGTCTGCTGCGTCGGCGTTTCACCGAGCTCGGCGTGATCCAATTCGAGGACTGGGTCGACACCGGCGAGGAGTACGTGATGCTCGACGAGGTCTCCAAAGACCGCGAAGGTGCCGCAGTCTGATTTCACCTGCCGACGCACGACGCTCGGGCGCGGTCCTCGTCGTCGCGTCTGCTCGCCAGATGTGAACAATCCACGCGCGGGGGCGCATGTGCTCATCCACGCGGTGTCCGATCGTCGAGGTTTTCCGTTCCGCCGGTGCGCGGCCTTCTTTGCGGGCCGGTGATACCGTCCTCGCGCAATGAGCGACACGGTCCGCATCGTCTTTCTCGGTGGGCTGGGGGAGATCGGTCGCAACTGCTGCTGCATCGAGGTCGACGACCGCATCCTCCTCATCGACTGCGGGATCATGTTTCCCGATGCCGACATGCCCGGCGTTGATCTTGTGCTGCCCGACTTCACATACCTGCGTGAAAATGCGACACGCGTCGAAGCGATCCTGCTCACCCACGCGCACGAAGATCACGCCGGCGGAATTGCCTTCTTGCTCCGAGACATATCCGTCCCGGTCTACGGCTCGGCGTTGTCGCTCGCGCTGGCGCGCAACCGCATCGAAGAAGCGGGGATGCTCGACCGGACCGAGCTGATACCCGTCACCGACGGCGAGCGCCGCCGGATCGGTCCGGTGGAATGCCAATTCATTCCGGTCACACATTCGGTCCCCGAGGGCTTCGCAATCGCGTTCTTCACTCCGGTCGGCACCATCATCCACAGCGGCGACTTCAAGCTCGACCTGACACCGGTCGACGGGCGCCGCACGAACCTTGCGCTGCTCGGCGACATCGCGAGCCGCGACGGCGGTGTTCGGCTACTCATGTCGGACTCGACGAATGCAGAGCGGCCGGGTTTCACGCCGTCCGAGTCGACGGTGGGCGCGGCGATGCGGTCTCTGTTCCGCGAGTACCCCGACAAGCGTTTCATCGTGACGAGTTTCGCTTCACATCTGCATCGCGTGCAGCAGGTCGCGCAGGCCGCGATCGCCAATGGCCGAAAGATTGCGTTCGTCGGCCGGTCGATGCAGCAGAACATCACCATGGCCCGCGAGCGGGGCTTCATCGACATTCCCGACTGGGCGGTGATCGACATCGACGAGGCGCCCAAGCTCGCGCCCAACGAGGTGTGCATCGTCTGCACCGGGTCGCAGGGTGAGCCGATGAGCGCCCTGTCGCTCATGGCCGCGCACGAACACAAACACGTGAAGATCTCCCCCGATGACGTCGTCGTGATCAGCGCCCACGCGATCCCGGGGAACGAGTCGAATGTCTCGCGCGTGATCGATTCGTTGCACCGAGCCGGTGCCGAGGTCGTGCACGACCGAACCTCGCCAGTTCACGTCTCCGGCCATGCTTCGCAGGAGGAGCTGAAGTTCCTGCTCTCGTTGGTCGAACCGGAATGGTTCGTGCCCGTGCACGGCGAGTACCGCCACCTCGTACACCACGCCCAACTCGCGCGCGACGTCGGAGTTGCCGCAGATCGGGTCCTGATCTGCGAAGACGGCGACGCAATAACCCTGACCGCCGAAGGTGCCTACGGCGAACGGCGCGCAGTACCCGCCGGATACATGTACGTCGACGGCATCGTCGGAGACATCGGCCATGGAGTGCTCCGCGACCGGAAGGCGCTTTCGGAAGAGGGCGTCGTCGTCGTGATCGTGACCGTCGACACCCAGGCGGGCGAGGTCGTGACCGGTCCCGAGATCGTCACCCGCGGCTGGGTGTACGGACCGGAAGCGGACGACCTGATCGAAGAGGCCAAGCATGCGGTTGGCGTCGCGATCGAGGGCGCAATCGCCGAGGGTGCCTACGACCTCGACACCCTGCGCCGACACGCACGTCGGTCCCTCGGCAAATTCATCGACGAAAGAACCCGCCGTCGCCCGATCGTGATCCCTGTCGTGATGGAAGTCTGAGGACTCGCGGGTGACGCTCGAGATCCGTTGCGAAGGTCGGCGTGCCCTCGTGACCGGCGGTGGGAACGGAGTCGGAGCGGCGATCGGGCGCGCGTTGGTCGACGCGGGCGCGTTCGTGTGGGTCAACGACATCTACGAAGAACGCGCAGCCGAAGTGGCCGACGAGCTCGGCGCGCCGCACGCGGCCCGGCCCGTGAAAGCCGATGTCACGAGCCCGCTGAAGATCCGACGCATGCGCGAACAAACCGGTCCGGTTGACATCCTCGTGAACAACGCCGGGATCCCGACGTCAGGTTTCGCGTTGAAGAAGTTCATCGACACGAGCCCCGAAGACTGGGAAGACGCCATGCGGCTCAACCTGGGCGCGGTGTTGCACGTCACCCACGCGTACGTCGGCGCGATGGTCGACGCCGGTTGGGGACGTGTCGTGACGGTCGTGTCCGACGCCGGCCGCAAAGGTGAGCGCATGCAGGCGATCTATGGGTCGGCGAAAGCCGGCGCGATGGGTTTCATGCGCGGCCTGGCCGCCGAAGTGGGTACACACGGCGTCACCGCCAACTGCGTCTCGCTCGGCACGATGAACACCGGTGTGCTCGCCGACGCACTCGTCGAGAATCCCGAACTCGAAACGCGACTCGCGCGCCATTACCCGGTACCGCGCGTCGGGGAGCCAGGCGAACCGGCCACCCTCGTCGCGCTGTTGTGCAGCGACGCCGCGAGCTGGATCACCGGCCAGGTCTATCCAGTCGACGGGGGCTACGTCTCCGCCCTGTGACGACTCCGCCGCCAACGTTTGGGGGCCGAACCGTCCGCACGCCGTCCCGGCCTGCGATCAGCGCCGGCACGCGAGACGGCGCACCGAAGAAACCCCCGTGGCTGGTGGGGCTGGTGTTAGCTTGGCGACCATGGCGACGCGCCAACGGTCGAAGACCTCGCGCGCCCAGCGGTCAAGGGGTCGGTCCGGGCGGAGGACCACGGGGCGTTCTCGCGTCGCGGTCCGGGCCGCCTGGCGAGATGACGTCAACGAACAGCTGCGGGCCCATCGGACCGACGCGCTGGCGATCCTGCTGGCCGTCGTCGGGGTTCTCTCGGCGCTCGGCATCTACTCCGATCTGGCCGGACCGTTCGGGCGGGCCATCGAGCACGGCTCCGCAGCCGTGCTCGGTGGCGGCCGGTTCCTCGTGCCGGTCGCGCTCGTGACCGGATCGCTGTCCCTCGTGACTCCCCGATGGGGCCATCACGACGAGGACGCACCCGCGCTGCGCGGCCGCGGCTGGCGCCTCGGCATCGGCTTCGCGCTCGCCGGCCTGGCGGCGGTCGGCGTGATGCAACTCGCACACGGCAACCCACACGGCTCGATCGACCGGCTCGAACGCGCCGGTGGCATGCTCGGCGCACTGGCCGGGACGCCTCTGCGAGCTGCGCTCGGTCCCGCCGGCGCCGCGACCGTGCTCGTCGCCCTCGGCCTCTTCGGCCTCTTGTTAATCGTCGGCACTGGGATACGCCAACTCGGGGCCGGCATGTCGGTGGCGGTCCGATTCATCGGACACCAGGCGAACGAGATGCTCTTGATGCCGCCTTCGACCGATACCGCACCGGACGAGGTCGAACCGTTCATCGACTTGACCGCCGGCGCGGACTACGCAACCGCGCTCGAAGCATACGACGAAGACGAAGACGAAGACGAAGACGAAGAAGAAGAACAAGAAGACGACGCCGACGACGACGAGGAGGAGGCGGAGGAGGAAGACGACGAGGACGCCGAATACGAAGCCGACGAACAAGAAGAAGAAGAAGACGCCGCCGCGGCGGCGGGCGAAGACGAAGACGCGAATCTCGTGTCGGTCGGCGCTGAGTCAAGCACGGGCGAACAGCTCGAGATCCACCTCCCGCCCGGTCACCGGCTCAGCCCGTGGAAGCTGCCGCCGGCCAACGTGCTCAAGCGGAGCGAGTCGAGCCGCGTCGATCCGCGGCTCGTCCAAGAGGGCGGCGACGTGCTCGAGGCAACGATGCGACAGTTCGGCGTCGACGCCCGGCTCCTCGGCGCAACGGTCGGTCCCACCGTCACCCGCTACGAGCTCGAACTTGCGCCCGGAGTCAAGGTCAACAAGGTCACGAGCCTCGCCAAAGAGATCGCCTACTCGATGGCGAGCCACGACGTTCGCATCTTGGCGCCGATCCCGGGCCGGAGCGCGATCGGCGTAGAAGTGCCGAACAAGATGCGACCGATCGTGACCTTGGGCGACATCCTCGCAAGCCCCGAAGCGAAGAAGGCGAAACATCCGCTCGAGGTTGCGATGGGCCGCGACATTGCCGGGAACGCCGTGATGGCGAACCTGGCGACCTTCCCGCACGTGTTGATCGCAGGCCAGACCGGCGCCGGCAAGTCAAGCTGTATCAACAGCATCGTGACCTCGCTGCTCGTCCGCACGACCCCCGACGAAGTGCGCCTGATCCTCGTCGATCCCAAGCGCGTCGAGCTCGGGCAATACAACTCCGTGCCGCATCTGTTGACCGAAGTCGTCACCAATCCAAAGCGTGCGGCGAACGCGCTCGACTGGGCGGTGCGCGAGATGGAGATGCGCTACGACGTCCTGGCCGACATCGGCGTGCGCGACATCACCGGCTACAACGCGATGTTCGACCGTGGCGAACTGCCGACCCGCGAAGAACCCGATCCCGAGACCGGCAAATCGTACGACCGCCTGCCCTTCATCGTCGTTGTGGTCGACGAGCTCGCCGACCTCATGATGGTCGCCGCACGCGACGTCGAGACCAGCATCTGTCGGCTTGCCCAGATGGCACGCGCCGTCGGTATTCACCTCGTGATCGCGACCCAACGCCCGTCAGTCGACGTGATCACCGGTGTCATCAAAGCCAACATTCCGAGCCGGCTGGCGTTCTCGGTGAGCACCTTGGCCGACAGTCGAGTGATCCTCGACCAGATGGGCGCCGAGAAGCTCATCGGCAAGGGCGACATGTTGATGCTGACCGCCTCGTCGAGCCGGACCGAACGCGTCCAGGGCGCATGGGTCGACGAGGAATGCGTGCGCAAGGTTGTCGCCCACTGGCGGCGCCAGGTGACCGAGTCGACCTACGTCGACGGGGTGCAGGGCACCGACGGTCCCGGCGGCGGTCGCGCCGGTTCGGAAGAGGAGGACTCCGACGACCTGCTCGCGCAGGCGATGGAGCTTGTCGTACGCGCGGGAACCGGTTCGACGAGCATGCTCCAGCGCAAACTCAGAGTCGGCTTCGCGCGCGCCGGTCGGCTGATGGACCTGCTCGAACGGCGCGGGGTGGTCGGACCGTCGGAAGGCTCGAAGTCGCGAGCGGTGCTGATGACGGTCGACGAGCTCGACGAGATGAGTTCACGCGCCTGAGGATCTTCGAAGAATTGTCACCTTTTGCGGTGACGGTGGTCGGAAGTATCAGGCAGGGCACAGACACCCTGCCGAGACCACCACAGGAGGTGGGCCATGTACGACTTCGCAGTCGTTGCGATGCTCGCACTCGCGACATTGAAGCTCGTCGACTTCCTCACAGACGCGGTGCCACAGCTGCAGAAGCTGCGCTCGCTGCTGACGTTCGTGATCGCGGTCGGGGCGACCGTGTTACTCGACTACTCGATGTTCCGGGCGTGGGGCATCGACATTCGCAACGCGACGGTCGGCACGTGGAGCACCGGGTTCATCGTGGCCGGTCTGACCGTGCCGTGGCGTGCGCTGTTCGCGTACCTCACGCACGACCGGGCAACGGGCGACGAGACACTCGGCGAACACGGAACGCCGATCGCTCGCGCCGCATAACGCTGGCGGCGGCCGAACAAAAAGGGGCGATGCAACGAAGCGTCGCCCCTCTTTTTTGGTCGAGCTACAGCTTTCCGTCGGCCTCGAGCTCGTCGAGTCGGGATCGAAGCTCTGCGAGGAGGCCTGCGGCGGCGGAAAGGTGCTCCTCGACGCGTGCGACGTAGGCGTGGGGCGAGTTATCGGCGACCTCGTCGTCGACGTCGATCTCGTTCACGACCGCCGCTCCGAACTCGGCCTGATCGTCGGGTACGAGCAGGATCCCCGTCGAGTCGGTCGCCGGTCCCGACCACTCGATCATCACCGAGACGCCCGCAGTTTCGAGGCGGCGGCGCAGGACCTGCGCCTGGACGCGCGGCCATTCTCCGAGCTCCACCAGGCCCCCCTCGTCGGTATCGCCGAGCGAAGCGGGCTCGTCAGGTACGAGCGCGACCCGGCAGTCGGGGCACTGCTTGACGTCAGGACGGTACTCGGCGCCACAAGAAGGGCACCACACGGTCAGCTCGCCAGACACGGCGGGATTGTACGCGCGTCCGCTCGGTACGATGTGGGTGTGTCCGCCCGGCGAATACCCGTGGCGCGCTTCCCAGTCCGTGTCCCGGAGACGAACCCCTCGCCGACCAGCGCGCCGTCGGCGAGCTTCTACGTCGAGACGCTCGGCTGCCCGAAGAACGCCGTCGACTCCGACAAGGTCGTCGCGTCTCTCCTTGCCGACGGTCTGGTCGCGGTGTCCGATCCTTCGGAGGCTGACCTCGTGGTCGTGAACACCTGCGCGTTCATCGAGCCTGCACGCCAGGAATCGATCGACGTGTCGCTCGCGTTGGCTGCAACCAAGCGTGCCGGCGCCAAACTCGTCATCACCGGTTGTATGGCGGAGCGCTACGGCGCCGAACTCGCGGCCGCGCTCCCCGAAGCCGACGCGGTGGTGGGATTCGCGGGTGAGGGCTCGATCAGCGACATCGTGTTGGCGCCGACGCGCAAGCCGGTCGGTGTTCGTGACCTGCTCGAGTTGCCGCGGCCGGCGCCGACTGCGCCGTGGGCATACGTGAAAGTCGCCGAAGGCTGCGACCGCGCGTGCACGTTCTGTGCGATCCCGTCGTTTCGGGGCAAGCAACGTTCGCGCACGCCGGAATCGATTGAGTCGGAAGTGCGGTCACTGGTCGACGGTGGTGTCGCCGAGGTGGTGCTCGTCGCGCAAGACCTCGCGTGGTTCGGCCGCGACGCGGGCGAGCCGGGATCGCTCGAGCCGCTGCTTCGCCGCCTCGACGCGCTGTCCGCTGACGGTCTGGCCCGTCTCCGCTTGCTCTACCTGTACCCGTCGGAGGTTCACGACCCACTCGTCGCCACGATGCTGGAGCTCCCGACTGTCGTCCCTTATTTCGACCTCTCGTTGCAGCACGCTGCGCCCGGCCTGCTGCGCCGCATGAAGCGGTGGGGAAGTGGCGACCGGTTCCTCACGATGATCGACGGGATCCGTCAGCAGGAGCCCGGCGCCGCGTTTCGTTCTTCGTTCATTGTCGGCTTTCCCGGCGAGGTCGAGTCCGATCACGACGTTCTGCTCGAGTTCCTTGCCGACGCACGGCTCGACTGGGCCGGATTTTTTGCGTTTTCGAGCGAAGACGGGACACCGGCGGCAACGATGGACGGCGCGGTCGGTGAAGACCTCGCACGCGACCGACTGCGCGAGTGCGCCGAGGTGCAGGATCCGATCACGACTGCGTCGCGCCTCGCGTTGGTCGGTGAGACGATCGAGGTGCTCATCGACGGGACCGACGACGACGGCGCGCTCGTCGGACGGACGTACCGCGAGGCGCCAGAGATCGACGGCGTCGTACGACTCGTCGGTGCCGAAACGCCGATCTTTGCACGCCCCGGTGCGATCGTGACCGCGATCGTACGCGGGATCGCAGGGCCCGATCTCGACGCGACGGCGGACGCGTGTGTCGCACCGCGCGTCGAGCGTGGATCGTCGTCGTGACCGCCGCGTCGCGCCCGCGGCTCGCCAGGAAACGCTTCGGGCAGAACGCGCTCGCGACGCCAGCCAATCTGGTTACCGTCACGCGGATCCTCGTCGCGATCCCGACTCTCGCGGTGATCCGCCATGAGGGGTCGTCGTGGGCGACGGTCGGGCTGTGGTTCGCGATCACCGCGACGGACAGCCTCGACGGGTGGCTTGCCCGCCGCGACGGCGCGACCCGCTCTGGCGCGTTCCTCGACCCGGTGGCCGACAAACTGATCGTCATCGGCGGACTCATGGTTCTCGCCGACCGCGGCGTGTTCCCCTGGTGGCCGGTGCTGTTGATCGCCGGGCGCGAACTCGGAATCTCGCTGTACCGATCGATCGCTGGTCGCCGCGGCGTCGTGCTCCCCGCGCAGCAGCTCGGCAAGTACAAGGCATTCACGCAATACGTCTCGGTCGGGTTCGTCCTCTTGCCGTTCACCGCACACGACCTCGGCTTCCAGCAGATGGTGCTCGCGGTCGCTGTCGCGCTCACGTTGGTATCCGGTCTGCAAATCGTGCGGCGCGGCTACATCGACTGGCAGCGGCAAGACACCTGAAGATTTGGTTGTTTCCTGACCAATTCTGCATCGGTTCATGGCTGCACCGGCCGACAATGACGCCATGAGCGGCACCCCCGGCGAACTCGTCGATTCGAGTGATCTGCTCGGAGACTGGCAGGCGCTACGCGCCCGGATCGCGGTGGACGGCTACGTGTTTGTGCGGGGCCTGCTGGACCGGACCATGATCGAAGCCGTCGGTTCGGCCGGACTCGCGCAGCTCCAACGCGCGGGTTGGATCGCGCCTGGGCCGAACCCAATCACCGCCCCGCCGCAGCTGCCGGTCCGGGCGGTCAGGATGCGCGATGCGTTTCGAGATCGTGGGTACATGCGGATCCTCGCGGATCCGGGCTTCAATCGCATCCCGTTCAGCCCACCGATGAGGGACCTCATGGCCCAGATTCTTGGGCCGGCCGGGTTCTGTTACCCGTTGAAGCTTCCTCGTGTCGTGTATCCCAGCGATCTCGTGCCCCGACAACCCGGGAATGTCGTACACAAGGACTACGGATCAGTGCAGGACATGTTCACCTGCTGGGTACCGCTGGGCGAGGTACCCCGTACCCTCGGCGGGCTCGCGGTGAAGCCCGGCAGCCAGCACTCGACCCGATTCCATTACCGGCAGCTGAGTCGCCTCGAACCTGGCTGGTTGAGCGCCGACTATCAGCCGGGCGACGTGCTCGTGTTCCACTGCCTGACCGCCCACGCTGCGCTCCCCAACCGGCAGACACGAATGCGTTTCTCCGCCGAGTACCGCTGGCAACTTGGCGATCAACCTGCGCCGCGACGTTTGGTCATCGGACCGCAAGGTCACGAGATCGGCAGTCGCATGTTTGGTCGCGCCCCCTGGTGGCACCCCGTCGCGCCCGGCCTGACACTGTTCGACGACGACGGCATCGACGCCCGTCCTGTGCTTCCCGCCCCACCGTCACGGTTCGTCGAGTTCACGAACTGAGCTTGTTGTTGCGGTCTGCCAGCATGCCGGGCATGGACGTCTCGTTCGACGAGCTGATCGCGCAGGCGGAAGCGGCGCCCATCGACGGCTGGGACTTCAGCTGGCTGGATGATCGCGCAACAGAACAACGGCCGAGCTGGCGATATGCACAGATGGTCGCGCGACGCGTCGAGACCGCGACGGTGATGCTCGACCTCGAAACGGGCGGCGGCGAGATGCTGGCAAGTTTGGCGCAGTTCCCTGCGTTCATGGTGGCGGCCGAAGGGTACGCGCCCAACGTCGCGGTCGCGGCTCGCCGACTTCGACCGCGTGGTGCGTACGTGATCGCCATGCAGGCGGATCGACCGGCGTTGCCGTTTGCGAACGAGACATTCGATCTCGTCACGAGCCGCCATCCGGTCATCACGTGGTGGGAGGAGATCGCCCGCGTGCTACGGCCCGACGGCACCTACCTCTCGCAGCAGGTTGGGTCCGACAGCGTTCGCGAGCTCGCCGAATTCTTGACGGGTCCGCTCCCGCACGGATCTGCACGCGACCCGGAACTTGCCCGAATCCACGCTCAGGCGGCCGGTTTGTGCGTCGACGATCTTCGCGTCGAGCGGCTTCGGACCGTCTTCAACGACGTCGGGGCGGTGGTGTACTTCCTTCGGCTCGTGATCTGGATCGTCCCCGACTTCACCGTGGAGCGCTACCGCGTCCGGCTCCGTGCCCTCCACGACCAGATATTGCACGACGGCCCGTTCGTCGCCCACGCGAGCAGATTTCTGATCGAAGCGACCAAGCCCCGCTGATTGCGTCGCCGTCAGCGCAGGCGGACCACGTTGCCGGTCACGAGGGCGGCGGCGTCGGTGCAGAGCCAGGCGATGACCTCGGCGACCTCGCTCGGTTCGGCGACGTGCACGTGGTCGTCGCTCGACGTGACGAAACGGCGGACATCGTCGGTGACCCAACCGGTGTCGGTCACGGGCGGGTACACCACATTGGCCGTGATGCCCTCGTTCGCGAGCTCGACACTCGCGGTCATCGTGTAGTTCTCCAACGCGGCCTTCGCCGCGCCGTAGGAGGCTTCACCGGCGAATCCGTGCGGTCCTCCGGAGGTGAGGCTGACGATGCGTCCCCACCGCGCGCCTCGCCGGCGCTGTCGCGTCGCGAGCTCGGCGATCAGCAGCGCGCTCGCGCGGGCATCGACGAGGAACTGTGCGTCGAACGCAGCCGCGCTCACCACTTCCGTGACCCGACCGAAACGGTCGCCGGTAGCGGGCGCGAAGGTGTCCCGGCGCCAACCGCTGGCGTTGTTGACCAGGATCGAAACTGGACCCATTTCGCGCTCCACCTCGTCGAACAGCCGGGACGCCAACGCCGGGTCGGCGAGGTCGGCTTCGATCGCGAAGCCTCGTGTCCCGGCCGACTCGACGGCTTCGACTACCGCGTCTGCGTTCTGGGCACGTTGACGTGCGTAGTCGTCGGGGCGGCCGGAATCGTCGTCGGCGACGTCGAGGCGGAGATACGTGATCGCGACGTCCGCTCCGAGTCTGGCCAACGCGACCGCGGTCGCGGCGCCGATGCCGTGATTGGCGCCTGTGATCAACGCCGTACGTCCCGCCAGGCAAGGCAGCGGATCGACACCCATGGTTCGGCGATCTCCCATCAGCGGTCACTTGACGGAAATTCCGGTATTGGCAACAGTGTCCTATGGATCGCTGCGAAGGTTGCGGATTCGACTATGACCTCACCGCGGCGTCGGGCGCCGGGGCGTCCATCGTTGACGGCGCCGCTGAGCTCGGCGGGCTGTTGATCCGCGACGGTGCGGGACGTACGAGGCCGGAATCGGACGTCTGGTCACCGATCGAGTACTGCTGCCACGTACGCGACGTGCTGCTTGTGCAGCGCGAACGTGTGATCGCGGCGCGGCTCAGGGACTGTCCCAGCTTCGACCCGATGGGCCGCGACGAGCGCGTCGAGTACGACGGTTACGCCGGCCAGGATGCTCAACACGTCGTGCGCCAGCTTGACGACGCCGCGATGCTGTTCGCCAACGTCCTCGCACGACTCGCGCCGAACGACTGGGACCGCACCGTCATGTACAGCTATCCGAAGCGGTTCGAGCGATCTCTGCGCTGGGTTGCGGTGCACACCGTGCACGAGGTCCGACACCATCTCGGAGACGTTCGCCGTCAGCTCGTCTAGTCGCGTTGTTGGGTGCGCTCGAAGTCGGCGACGAGTACGCGTGGGGCCAGACAACGCCACGCGTCGATGAGCAACTCCTCGAGTTCGTCGACGTCGATGGCTGCGAGTCGTACGAGCACCGCCGGGAAGCCGTTGTAATGCGGTTCGGTGAAGAACTTGTCCGGGTCGGAGGCAATCAACATCCGCTTCTCTTCCTCGTTCGCGACGCGCACCGCGACGACGTCGGCGTTGGGGACGCGTGGCCGGTTGGGCTGGACGCGTTCCATCCAGACCCACACGAATCCCTTGTCCTTCGTTCCGCAGCGAACCGAGAACGAGCGTTGGTTGTCGCCCGCCTTGGTGTGCGGAAGGGCAACGGGCGAGCCGTCGGACGTCGACCTGGGTGGCCATTACTCTCCCGTCGTGCCGTCGAGGAGCTCTCGAGTCGCGTCGGCGTGCCCGGCGTGACGTGCGGTCTCGTTGATCAAATGACACAACACCCAACGCAGGTCTTTGCCCACGCCTGCGCTGCAGGGCTCAGCCAGCGCCGTCGACCGTACCGCAGCATCCGTCGTACTTGCCTGCTTTCGATAGGCGGCGAGCGCGCGCTCCACCGTCAGGTCGGGACCCGGAACGAATTCCTGCTCGCTGCGGCTGACCTTCTCGCCGAGCATCCCACCGTTGATCCAGCGCCACTCGACGTGGGTGAGATGGTTCACGATGCCGAGCACCGAAATGAGAGCCCGGTCGGGCGTCCAGCGCGCCTCCTCGTCGCTGAGCCCGTCCAGATTGCGGACCACGGCGGCGCGCAGGTAGGCCAGCCAGCTCAACAACAGCTCCCGCTCGTCGGAGTTCCCGACCGGAAAACCCAGCTCCTCATCAGTCGGCATCCCCTCACGGTAGGTTCATGAGCATGCGATGCGAAGTCCTAGCGATCGGCACCGAGCTCCTGCTTGGTCAGATCGTCGACACCAACAGCGCTTGGATCGGCGAGCAGCTCGCCGCATCGGGCATCGACTCGTACGAACACCGTGTCGTCGGTGACAATCAGACGCGCATCGTCGACGCGCTCCGAGACCTCCTCGAGCGCAGCGACTCCGTACTGATCTGCGGCGGGCTCGGGCCGACCCAGGACGATCTCACCCGCGACGCGATCGCCGAGCTGATGGGCGTACCGCTGGTGCGTCGCATGGAGCTGGCCGAGACGATTGCCACCATGTTCCGGGCGCGGCTGCGCGACATGCCGCAGAACAACCTCCGCCAGGCCGACGTCCCCGAGGGCGGCGAGGCTCTGGCCAACCCGCTCGGGACCGCGCCGGGCCTGTGTTGTCCCGTCGGCGACGGCAAAGTCGTGTACGCGGTGCCAGGCGTGCCCTACGAGATGCAGGAGATGGTGCGCGCCCAGGTGATCCCCGACCTGTTACGACGGTCGGGTGAGGTTGGCGCGATCGTCTCACGCTCGTTAAAGACGTGGGGAACCTCAGAGTCGGCGCTCGCCGAGATGGTGGCGCACCGACTCGACGCGCTCGACGCGACTGGCAACCCGACGATCGCGTTCCTGGCCCGGGGCATCGAAGGTCTCGTTGTTCGCATCACCGCCAAGGGTGAGACTGACGACGCTGCACGCAAGCTGGTCGAGACCGAGGAACGCGAGCTGCGCGGAATTCTCGGCGATCTTGTGTTCGGTGTCGACGACGAGACGATGGAACACGCGGTGCTTGCCCGGCTCCGTGCTCGGAGTTGGACGCTCGGCGTCGCCGAATCGGTCACGGGCGGGTTGATCGGCGCACGCATCGCGAGCGTTCCCGGGGCGAGTGCGACGTTCCGAGGCACCATCGGTGCCTACGCCACCGAGGTCAAGCGATCCGTGCTCGGAGTGACTGCGGATCCCGTTGTGAGCGAGGAGTCAGCCGCCCAGATGGCGCAAGGGGCGCGACGCGTGCTCGGCGCCGATGTGGGCATCGCGGTGACCGGCGTTGCCGGACCGGCTGAGCAAGACGGTGTCGCGGTCGGGACCGTGTGCTTCGGGATCGCGTTCCCCGACCGCAAAGTTGAGACTGTCAGCACACGTCTGCCCGGTGACCGCGAACGGGTGCGCCAGTTCTCCACGATCTCGCTTTTGAATCTGGTGCGCCAGCGCCTCGATGCACTGCCGTAAGTGACCCGCGCGTTCGTCGCGGTGCGGCTCCCTGAGACCGTCCTCGACGCGGTCGCCGCTCGGCTCGGCGCCGTCGCGCTCGTCGGTCGCCCCACGAGCCGCGAGCAATGGCATCTGACCTTGCAGTTCCTCGGCGACGACGCCGACGTGGACGCGGTGGCCGGCGCGCTCGACCGCATCGACGCCACCGGCGGACCCGCGCAGGTGGGCGGCGCCGGCGCGTTCCCCGACGCTCGTCACGCGCGGGTGCTGTGGCTCGGACTGGCGCAAGGAAACACCGTCGTGACGCGACTCGCCGCCGCGGTCGCACGACATCTGACCGCGCTCGGTCACGAACCTGACGCGCGTCCGTTCCGTGCGCATCTCACCGTCGCGCGCTGCCGGATGCCGATCGACCTTCGTAGCGTCATCGAGTCGGTCGGCAACGAGCCAGTCGGCCCAACCTGGGAGATCGACGCGGTCACGCTGTACGAGAGCATTCGGCACTCGACGGGCGCCGACTACGTCGCGAGAGCGACAATTCCGCTGCCGGCTGGTCCGCTACCGATGTGAGCGTGCGAGCACCGGGTCATGCCGGGCCGCGATGTTCAGCTCATCGATCCCGAATACGCCGACCGCGTTCCCGTCAGGGTCGTCGACGAGTGCCGGCAGGCCCCCGGCGACGACGGCGGTGGCGGACGCACTGGTCGGCACGCGGGTCAGACCCGCAAGCGGCACGCCGAGCGCCCGGAGCTGCACATGTTCACGGGCCTCGGGTGGGACAGCGAACACCGCGCCGGGCGGGAGTAGCGCGCTTGGGGTGCCGTCCCAGGCGACAAGCAACGTCGGTTCGGCGACCGGTCCAAACGCGGCGACCGTGGTCCACTCTGGCGCGGAGCGCGCGATCGGGCGCATGAGCTCGCCGACCCGACGGTCGTCGAGCGTACGCAACAAGCGAGCGGAACTTTCTTCGGCCCGAGATGCGGCGAGCACGAACAAGCCGACGAGAGCGGTGACGAAGAAGTCGTATCCGCTGACGATCAGCGCCAGCGACACCGCGACGAGGATCGCACCGACGACGCGTCCGGCTCGCGCGGCTGAGATCTGTGAGCGGCGGCGATCCCCGTTGCGTTTCCAAAGCATCGCGGCGAGGACTCGGCCGCCGTCGAGCGGCGCGCCAGGCAGGAGGTTGAAGACACCGAGAATCAAGTTCACCACCGCGAGCCACACGGCCACCGTCGGCAGCAGCGTTCCGTGCGCGACGACCGCGTCGAAGGCGACGGCGAGGGCGCCGAAACCAGCCGCGAGCGCGAGGGTCGTCGCCGGCCCAGCAATCGCGACCCGGAACTCGTCGCCTGCGTTAGCGGACTCCGAACCGAGTTTCGAGACCCCACCGAGCAGCCAGAGCGTGATGCCGTCGACTGTCTGGCCCTGACGGCGAGCAACGATCGAATGGGCGAGCTCGTGCGCGAGGATCGACGCGAAGAACAACAAGACCGCGAGCACCGCGGCCGCGAGATACGAACCGTGCGCGTGCGGTGACAGCGCCGGCAACTCGCCGCCAGCGAGGGAGCCGACCAGAACCACGCCGATCACGAGCAGGCTCCAGTGGACACCCACCTCGATTCCGGCGATCCGACCGAGGCGAATCGTCGGGCGCATGAGCAGTCCTCCTTCGAGATTCCCTCACCGACAACAACATGCTCGTACCCATCCTTCCCCGCGAGGCTGGGACCTACCTGCGAGAAACCTGGGTCCTTGATTCTCGAACGTCTGTTCGCCTAGACTTACACCCGTGGGATTCGACATCCCGCAGTTCGCTCTTCCCCCAGTTTCCTGCCGTCAGTGTCGTACCCCCTCGTTAGGTTCCGACTCGACGGCTTCCCGCACGACGACACGGCCGCAGAGGCAGAGAGGGGTTCCGAAGTGGACCGGGACAAGGCACTCGAGATGGCCCTCGGGCAAATCGAAAAGCAGTTCGGCAAGGGATCGATCATGAAGCTGGGAGAGCGTGGAAACGTCGGCGTCGAAGCCATCCCGACCGGCGCACTCGCACTCGACCTGGCGCTCGGGATCGGCGGCTTGCCCAGGGGAAGGATCGTGGAGATTTTCGGCCCGGAGTCGTCGGGCAAGTCGACCCTCGCGATGCATGTGGTCGCCGAAGCCCAACGCAACGGCGGTACGTGTGCGTACATCGACGCCGAGCACGCCATGGACCCAGTCTACGGACGCGCGATCGGCGTGAACGTCGACGAGTTGCTGATCAGCCAGCCCGACACGGGTGAACAAGCGCTCGAGATCTCCGACATGCTGATCCGGTCGGGCGCGCTCGACGTGCTCGTCATCGACTCGGTGGCCGCGCTCGTGCCCCGAGCCGAGATCGAAGGCGAGATGGGCGACAGTCACATGGGTTTGCAGGCGCGGCTCATGAGCCAAGCGCTCCGCAAACTCACCGGCAACCTCAACAAGTCACGGACGATCGCAATCTTCATCAACCAGCTGCGAGAGAAGATCGGCGTGATGTTCGGCTCGCCCGAAACGACACCGGGCGGCCGCGCGTTGAAGTTCTATGCGTCGGTCCGGCTTGACATCCGGCGCATCGAGACGATCAAAGACGGCGCCGAGGCCGTCGGCAACCGCGTCCGGGTCAAGGTCGTCAAGAACAAGACGTCGCCGCCGTTCAAACAGGCCGAGTTCGACATCATGTACGGCAAAGGCATCAGCCGCGAGGGCTCCCTGCTCGACGTCGCTGTGGATCTCGGCATCGTGAAGAAGTCGGGAGCATGGTTCACCTACGAAGGTGAGCAGCTCGGCCAGGGCCGCGAGAACGTGAAGACGTTTCTCGGCGAGAACGTCGACCTGATGGTCGAGATCAGCGAGAAGGTCAAGAACGCAAGTGGCATCGGCGACGTCGATCCGCTCGACCTGCCGGCCGAGGAGGACGCGGAGGCGCACGACGCCGAGGTCGACAGCTGAGCCTTGCGTTCGGAGCCCCATGACATCGGCCCGGGTCTGACTGGCCCGGGCCATCTCATGAGGAAACCGCCTAGCGAAGCCCGCCGGAAACCGCCAGGCGCACCGTTGCGCCCCGATGGTCTTGGGTAGTTATCCCGTGACGGAGGGCGAAACTCGTAGCCGAGCGGAGCTGCCCGCCTCGTAGACTGGCGACCGTGACCGGCCGGTTCTATGTGCGTACGTACGGATGTCAGATGAACGAGCACGACTCCGAGCGGATCGCCGGGCTCCTCATCGCCAACGGCATGGAGCCGACCGATGACCTGAGTTCGGCTGACGTCGTCGTGTTGAACACGTGCTGCATCCGCGAGAACGCCGACAACAAGCTTTACGGCCAGCTCGGACGGCTGAAGCAGCTCAAGCAATCCCGGCCCGATCTGCAGATCGCGGTGGGCGGCTGTCTCGCCCAAAAAGACCGCGAGTTTGTGATCGAGCGAGCGCCACACGTCGACGTTGTGTTCGGCACCCACAACCTCGCGCACGCACCCGAACTGCTCGCTCGGGCGCGCGTCGAGGGGCCGCTCGTCGAGATCCTCGAGGAGCATGACGCATACCCGTCGGCGTTGCCGGCCCGCCGCGAGGTCGAGCACACGGCGTGGATCACGATCCAGATCGGGTGCGACAATGCCTGCGCGTTTTGTATCGTCCCGTCGGTGCGCGGCCGCGAGGTCAGTCGTCGGATGGGCGACGTCGTGCACGAGGTGGAAGAACTCGCCCGCGACGGCGTCGTCGAAGTGACGCTGCTCGGACAGAACGTGAACTCCTACGGACGTGACCTCGGCGCAGGGCAGTACCGTCCACAGTTCGCGGACCTGCTGCGGGCGGTCGACGCGGTCGACGGCATCGACCGTATCCGATTTACGTCTCCGCATCCCAAGGACCTGCGGCCCGACACGATCGCCGCGATGTCAGAGTGCGCGAGCGTGTGTGAGCATCTGCATCTCCCCTTGCAATCGGGAAGCGATCGGACGCTCGCACGGATGCATCGGGGCTATACCGCAGCCCGCTACCTCGAGCGGCTGGGCGCGGCCCGGGCCGCGATCTCCGATCTTGCGGCGCGACGAAGTCGTCGGTCATCGTCGCCGCTTCCGTCCCTGGACGCGGCGAGAACACAAAGGTGTAGGCGGCGTCGTAG
>JBKQIY010000084.1:0-14405 GCA_052148155.1 Acidimicrobiia bacterium
TGCGCTGGATGTGCGAGTCGGAGATATTGCCGAACACTCCGCACGCCAAGACGAGCTCGGCTGGGACCGCACCACGGTACGCGTTCGTGTCGGACGCGTCTGCGGCATCGACCTCAACGCCGGCCGGCGCGGCGGCTCGTGCGACATCGCAGTTGCGCGGATCGAGCTCGACGAGTCGGCCGCGCACGTCGCCGGCGCGGGGATGGCCGTCGATCGCCTCGATCAAGTCACGGCCCTGTCCCGCGCAGAGACTGACGACGCGGATCGGCCCGGGCCCACACGTATCGAGCGTCGCGCGAATGTGCCGTTGCACAATCGCGAGCCGGCGCTGCAACGCGCTGCCCGGCGCGTCGTAGGCGCGGTGCCAGGCGACCCAGTCGTCGCCGCTCGGTGTCGCCCGCGGATCGTTCAGCCTGCGAGCGCCTTCTCGATCGAGTCGACGACCTCGGAGGCATCCGGCAGCACCAACGGCGCGTACCGCGCGATGACGTTGCCATCGCGGCCGACGAGGAACTTCTCGAAGTTCCAGCGAATATCACCCGTGTGGCCTTCGCCGTCGGCGGTCTCGGTCAGCGCCTGGTACAGCGGATGCCGTCCGGCACCGTTGACGTCGACCTTCTCGCTGATCGGGAACGTCACGTTGTAGTTCGTGCTGCAGAACGTCGCGATCTCGTCCGGCGTACCCGGTTCCTGCTCGCCGAACTGGTTGCACGGAATCCCGACCACGTCGAATCCCTGCGCCTTGTACTTGTCTTCGAGCTGTTGCAGCCCCTCGTACTGAGGGGTCAGCCCGCAGAACGAGGCGACATTCACCAACAAGGTGACCTTGCCTTTCTCGGCGGCGAGCACGTCCGGTGTGCCGTCGAGGGCGGCCAGCTTCGTGTCGTACAGCGACATCGCGACTCCTTCAAGCTTTCGGTACCGGCAGACTATGACACCGGTACGCACCACGACAGGCGCCAGTTCAGGTTGGGCTCTGAGCCAGACGCTCCGTGACCAGGCCCACACAGTCGAGGTCGACGGCAGCGATCGTCGCCCGCTGCGTGCCACCGAGACCGACGTGCTCGGGTTGCCAGCGAGAACCCATCGCTGCGGTGCACGTCGCTGAACACCATCCGTAGATCGTGAACAGCCGGTACTGCTCCCACGCGAGGTCGGATGCAAGCGTGATGCCGTGCTCAGCGAGAATCTCGCAGTAGCGGGCGATCAGGGCCTGCTCGTGCGCGCGGCGGATTTCGGTCGGCGTCGACGTGGCCAGCACGTACGCGACGTCGCGCACGCCCGGAGCGTGGGCGATCATCGCCCAGTCCAAAAACCCGGTGCGGCGGGGGTCGTCCCCGTCGACGAACAGGTTGCCGAGGTGAGGATCGCCGTGCACGAGCGTGCACGCACCCTCGCCGAACAGCGTCATGATTTCCGGCGCGTGCGCCACGTAGGTCTGTGCGACGTCGACGAAGCCGTCGGGAAGACGCCCGGCGAGATGTTCGAGTGCCGTACGTACCATCCCGACGCCGCCGTCGCCGGCGCCGGTGGTCCGGGGGGTGATCCACTCGAGATCGCCGCCGGCACCGAAGCGCGGGCTTGACCAGTAGCGGACATGCAGCCGGGCCAGGTTCTCGATGACGTCGACGATCCGAGCCTCGATATCGGCGTCGTCTCGGGTCGGGAAGCGACAACCTGACGCCGTCAGGACTTCGAGGACCATCACGTAGCGGTCGTCGGTGTCGGTGCCCGACCCGGCGAACTCTGCGTAGAACGCCTTCGGAACCCGCACCGGAAGCTCGTGGGCGAGGTCGCGGTACAGGCGCGCCTCGGCGACACCCATGCCCTGACGGTTCACGAACTTGCGTTGCTCGACGTCGAACGGTGCGAGCTTGACGAACACGGTCGGCGGGATGCTGCGATGACCGGTCAGCGCGACATGCGCGCGTCCGGTAGTACCGGAATGTCGGTCCAGGATCGTGACCGACGTGACGTCCGCGTCCATCGCGTCGGACATCCATTCCGGTGTGAGTTCGTCGACCTCGACCGGGAGTTCGTTCATGAGCGCGAGGCTATGCGCAGCAGTACTGTCCGCAACCTGTGAGCACGCGCCGCAATCGTCAAATTGTGTTAGCCCGCCGGCCCGTCGGCCAGGTATCCGCAGACTGTTTCGACGTCGCCGAATGCGATGTGCCGTCCCTCAACGACGGCGAGGCGCTGCTCGAAGTGCGCTACCTCGGTATCGACCCCACGATCCGGGGTTGGCTCGACGAGCGCGGCAACTACATGTCGGGCGTCGCGATCGGTGAGTGCGTGCGGTCGAACGGCGTCGGGGTAGTTGTAGAGACCAACAACCCGCAGGAGTATCCGCTGGGCCGAGCGTTCATGCACCTCACGGGCTGGCAGCAGTATTGCGTCGTACAGGCGAACCCGTTCCCGCCCATCACGATGGTGCCCGAAGGGACACAGCTCACCGACGTTCTCGGCGCGCTCGGCCACATCGGCATCACCGCCTACGTCGGAGTGCTGCGCGTCGCGTGCCCGCAGCCCGGCGAGACGTTTGTCGTCTCCGCGGCGGCGAGCGGGGTCGGATCGATCGCCGGCCAGATCGCGAAGATGCAGGGCGCGTCGGTCATTGGGATCGCCGGATCCGCGACGAAATGCACGTGGGTCGTTGAGGAACTCGGTTTCGACGCATGCGTCGACTACAAGACCGAAGACGTCGCGGCGCGCCTCAAAGAACTCGTGCCCGCCGGCGTCGATGTCTTCTTCGACAACGTCGGCGGGGAACTCCTCGACGTGGTCCTGCGACGGCTCTCGCTCCGAGCTCGGGTGGTGCTCTGTGGCGACATCTCGACCTACGACGGCGACACGCCCGCACCTCCGCTGCGCAACGTGCGCTACCTCATGGGCAAACGGGCTCGGATGGAGGGTTTCAACACCCTCGATCACTGGGACCATTACCCCGAGGCTGCCGCCCAGCTAGCCGTGTGGTTAGCCGAAGGGAAGCTCCGTACCCGTGAGCACATCCTCGACGGTCTCGACCGCGCCCCCGAGGCGCTCGTCCGCCTCTTCCGCGGCGATCATCTCGGCAAACTCGTCGTGCAGGTCAGCGCCGAGTAATCACGGCTCGGCTTGCACCTCGGGGAGCAGTTCGAAGTCGGGGTCGGGGTCCGGATCGGCGGTCTCGTCCGCGGCGGTGTTCGTCGCGGTCCCCGAACGGGGAATCCAAACCCGAAAGGTCGCGCCCGCGCCCAGCTCGGTCTGCACCTCGGCGCGTCCGCCGTGCGCCTGCGTGATCGCCGCGACGATCGCGAGGCCGAGTCCGGCGCCGCCGCTCGATCGCGCCCGTGACGGGTCGGAGCGCCAGAACCGTTCGAACGCGCGTGCCGCCTCGTCGGGCGACATGCCCGGACCGTGGTCTTGGACTTCGATCAACGCATCGTCGCCGGCCATCGCGACCCGCACCTCCACCGGCGCGGTCGGCGGCGTGTGGGTGCGTGCGTTCTCCAACAGGTTGGCGACCACCTGACGCAAACGGTGCTCGTCGCCGTTCACGATGACCGCGCCGTTCGACTCGTACACCACCGGACGGCCCGGCGCGATGACCCGAAGATCGTCCACCGCTGCCGCCGTGAGGCGGGTCAGATCGACCGGGGCACGTTCGAGCGGCCGGCCCTGATCGAGTCGAGCCAAGAGCAGAAGGTCGTCGACGAGGACGCCCATGCGGGCGGCGCCTTCTTCGATCCGCAACATTGTCTTGGCAAGATCGTCGGGACGGGTGCTCGCGCCGCGACGGAACAGCTCGGCGTAGCCGCGGATCGACGTCAGTGGCGTACGCAGCTCGTGCGCGGCGTCGGCGACGAAGCGGCGAAGGCGGGTCTCGGACGCGGTGCGTTCCGCGAACGCGACCTCGATCTGACCGAGCATCGAATTGAGTGCCAGACCAAGCCGGCCGACCTCGGTACGCTCGTCGGCGACCTCGACCCGACGTGACAGGTCGCCCGCCGCGATCGCGCCGGCCGTCGCACCCATCTCCTCAAGCGGTCGCAGCCCGAGCTGCACCACCCACCAGGCGAGCATCGCGAGCGCGAGCAACACCACGGCGGCGACCAGGAGCTCGATCTCCAACAGCCGGTGCAACGTGTCGTCGCTGTCGCGCAGCGGAATCGCCACGATCATCCGTCCCGAGAACGCTGCGTCCGGATCGCCGATCGGAAAGAAATGCTGCTCAGGCCCAACCAACACGCGGTAGTGGGGATCGCTGACACTGAACGGACCGTCCGGAATGCTGGCCGGCACCTTGGGTTGCGCCTGGTCGGCGAGCACACCGGGATTGGTCCCCTCGATCGTGCCGTTATCGGCCCGTAGCTGCGCCCACGTTCCCGGGGGGAGCAGCTGGCTCGACGGCGCCCCCCCGCTGAAGCCGCCGAAAAACAGCCTCGGCGACTCCGACGCGCTCGTGAGCTCTTGATCGACGCGGCTCAACAGGAAATGGTCGAGCTGCTGGTACGTGACGAGGCCCGAGACCGCGAGGCCGATCGCGGTGAGCGCGACCAACGCCAACAGGAGGCGCGTGCGCAGGCTCACCGCCGACTATTCCTCGGGAGGCGTCCGAAGCGTGTATCCCACGCCTCTGATGGTATGGATCAGGGGCGGTCCAAGCTTGTCGATCTTTTTGCGCAAGTAGCTGATGTACGTTTCGACGACGTTCGCGTCGCCGTCGAAGTCGTACTCCCAGACATGGTCGAGGATCTGGGCTTTGGACAGGGCACGGCGGGCGTTCAGCATCAAGTAGCGCAAAAGCTTGTATTCGGTCGGCGTCAGCTCGATGCGTGCGCTCCCACGCCATACCTCGTGAGTGTCGTCGTCGAGTTCGAGGTCGGCGAACTCCAAGCGCGCAGTCTCCCGCTCGTCGCTGCCCGTGCGGCGCAGCACCGCGCGGACGCGCGCGATGAGCTCCTCCAGGCTGAACGGCTTGGTGACGTAGTCGTCGCCGCCGACGGTGAGACCCTTGACTTTCTCCTCGGTCGAGTCGCGGGCGGTCAAGAACACGACTGGGACGTGATGTCCGTCGGCCCGCAAGCGCTTCACGACCGCGAAGCCATCCCGGTCGGGGAGCATCACATCCAGCACGACCAGGTCGGGCCGGAACGTCTCCGCCGAGCGCAGCGCCTCGGAGCCGTTGCAAGCGACCGCCACGTCGAAGCCCTCGTATCGCAGCGCCGTCGCGACGAGATCGGTGATGTTCGCCTCGTCGTCGACGACGAGGACTCGTGTGTCAGTCACATAAGAATCGTCGCATCATCCACTGTGCCCACGCTGTGTCCAGCCTGAGAGGAGGTCGGGAGGCCGCTCCGCGCTCGTCTGACCAGGGGATTCGTACCCATCGTCCCAGGACTTTGCCAGGCTGGTCGTCGATCCTTGCCGGGAACGAACCCGAGGGGGACAGCATGATCGGCGGACGAATCGTCGCGGTGGGTGTCGTGATCGCTGCGGTGACGGCGGGCGGAGTCGCCGGCGCGGTCATCGGCATTCCCGGCCTGTCGAGTGCATCGAACTCGCCGTCGTTGGCGACCACGGCACAGTCGGCCAAAACCAACGCCCGTCCACACGGGCACGGCGGGTTCTTCGGTCGAGGTGTCGGCGCCGACCAAGACCTTCTCGCCGCCGCGGCGAAGGCACTGAACTTGTCGACGCCCGCCCTCCTCCAGAAACTGAGCGACGGCAAAACGACCATCGCTGACGTCGCCACGCAACAGCACGTCGCTCTGTCAACCGTGACCAATGCGATGGACGCCGTCGCCAACACCGACATCTCGAACCTCGTGAACAACCCGTTGCCGACCTTCGGGCATTTTCGCGGCAAGGGTCCGAGCGGCGGGACTGGCGGTACTGGCGGGACCGGCATGATCGGACCGGGCGGAGTGGGCGCTCCGATGTTCGGAGGGCTTGGGTTCGGTCTGCGGGGCGTGTTGGGCGGGTCGATCAACGCGGTCGCCAGCGCGCTCGGCATCTCGTCGAAGGATCTTCTGGGCGACCTCCAGAAGGGTCAGTCGATCGCCGACATCGCCAAATCGAAGAACGTCAACCTGAACACGCTCATCAAGACGTTGGTCACGGATGCGCAAACCCAAATCGATGCGGCAATCAAGGCGGGGCACCTCCCGCAGGCCATCGCCACCAAGCTCGCAGCGAACCTCAACCAGTTGATCACCAACGCGGTCAACAACACCCGCCCGCAAGGCTTCGGTTCCATCGGCGGTTTCGGCCGCTTGGGCGCCCTGGCTGGCCCGGGTGCCGCCCGCCCGATGCCGGCTCCGCCCGGTCCGACCAGTTGAGCGTCGGCCAGTAAAAATCGCGACCGGGCACGGTCGAACCCCCAACGCCCGGCCCGAAGCTCGGGATCGCCGCAGGACGCTGGCGGTCGCGCGGCATTTCAACGCGTGACGTCATCCGCTACGTTGCCGACGACGGCCACGGTCCTTGTCGCCGTGCGCCCGATGACTGCAAGGAGCGCGCCATGCCCGAACGCACCAAGTACGCACCCGGTACACCCAGCTGGGTCGACTTGCAGACCTCCGACCAGGACAGCGCGAAATCGTTCTACGGCGCGCTGTTCGGCTGGGAGTACGACGACCGGCCCGTCGGCCACGACGCCGACGGGAACGAAGCGGTCTATTCGATGGCAACCAAGAACGGCAAGCATGTTGCCGCCGTCGCGCCGCTCCCCATGCCCGGTGTTCCGCCGCACTGGAACACCTACGTCACCGTCAGTGACGTCGACGTAACCGCCGCTCAGGTTCCGGGCGCCGGTGGTTCGGTGATGATGGAACCTTTCGACGTGATGGACGCGGGCCGGATGTCGGTCGTCGCGGATCCGACCGGCGCCATGTTGTGCCTGTGGCAGGCGACGAACCACATCGGTGCGTCGCTGGTGAACGAGCACGGCACATTGTCGTGGGAAGAGTTGATGACACCCGACATCCCGGCCGCGACCGCGTTCTACGCAAAGATCTTCGGCTGGGAAGCTGCGCCGCTCGAGATGCCCGGCATGGAGTACACCGAACTGAAGTTGGACGGTCGCAGTATCGGTGGCGCGATGAAGCCGCCGATGGAGGGCATGCCCGCGGTGTGGGGCATCTATTTCGCGGTCGACGACACCGACAAAGCCGTCGAGATTGCGGCATCGAACGGCGGGACGGTGATCCAGCCGCCGATGGACATTCCGCCCGGCCGCATGGCCGTGATCGCCGATCCGGCTGGCGCAATGTTCAACGTGATCAAGTTGGCCAATCCCGGCGACTAACGATTGGTCCAACGCCAGGAGCACGAGATCCGGGGGCCGGAACTCTTCGTCTTCGGTACCGCGTGTTCCCAGCGCATCTGACACGCGCCGGCCATCACGAGGAGATCACCCGACCCCGGGGCGAGGTTACGTGAGGTCCCTCCGCCTTTCGGGCGGATCAGGAACGGACGCTGTGTGCCGAGCGTCACAATCGCGACGCGTGTGTCGGTGAGGTCGCGCAGTTCCCGGTCGGCGTGCCATGCGACGCTGTCGGTGCCGTCGCGGTAGTAGTTGCACGCGGGACCCGAGAGTCGCACGGCGAGCTGCGCGTCGAGTTGCGCGCCGATCGCGTCGAGCGCAGGATGGGGCAGGTCCTCGCCTCGGGTGTACCAGCGCGAAAGGCGGGGGTCATCGAGCATCCGTTCATACATGCGGCGTCGGCCCTGCCTCCATTCGACACGCTCGATCAAGACGTCGAAGAGCGTGTCGGCGCCGGCCAGCCAGCCGCGTGACACGTCGATCCACGACGCGTTGTCGAGATCGATGCGCTCGAACCGGGCGTGCTCGTCGACCCGGGGTTCCCCAACTCCGCCCAGGGTGCGCTGCAACGTCGACACGCCCACCAGCCTAGCGAACACCTGTTCGTCTCAGCTCGGCGACGTCAGGCTCGGCGTGGGCGGCTGCGCGAGGTTCATCACAGGTCGTGGGGGCGGGTCTGTGCGAAGAAGGCAACGACCGGATCGGATGTTTTCGGGCCGGCCGGGCGGGTGGGGCGCGAGGTTCAGTCGGGCTCGGATGGCGCGAGGGTGCTCGGGCCGACGTGGGTGTCCAGCCACCGGTTGATCGTCGCGGCGTCCCGCCATGCCGTCACGATGCGGTCGAGGGATCGCGACGTGTGCACCCAGGCCGGTGCGCCGAACGTCCGGCCGACGTGCATTCCTTTCATGCGCAAAAGCTCGACCCTTGGATGGTCCGCGGGGAAGCTCCGCGGCGCGCGCTGCAGCGACTCGCGGGCTCCAACCTCGTAGCGGTTCTTGCGCAGCGAGGCGACGGCGGCAACGAGTTTCGGGCCGGTCTTCGGATCCGCGACCGCGAGCCGGTAACGCTCGAGTTGGTCGGGCGCGAGGTGGTAGTAGCCGGAACCCACGTACAGACCCTCGCTCGAGATCTGCACGTAGTACGCCGCGCCGCCCTCGCTCTCGGTCACCGCGGCCGCGGCAGTCTTGTACGGGCTCTTGTCCTTGGCGAAGCGAATGTCACGGTTGGGTCGGAACACGTGTAGCGGACCGAATTCGCGCTCGATGTCGTCGGAAAGCGCAAGGAACGGTGCCTTCACGCAGTCGTCGTAGGTCTGTTTGTGTGCGAGCCAGTAGGTTTTCGAGTTGTCGGCTTCGAGGCCGACGTAGAAGTCGAGCGCATCTTGGGGCCAGCCGCGAAAGGACATTGCTGCAGCGTAGATTTCTTCGGATGATCGCGCTCCGGGCCGCCACACCGGACGACATCCCCGCGGTTCTCGCGTTTTGGGACGAGTCCACCGCCGAACCTTCGAGTACCGACGACGCCGACGGAATCGCGACGCTGCTCGCCTGTGCACCGGACGCGCTCGTGCTCGCAGTCGACGGTGCCGTCGCCTCCGACAACCGAATCGTCGGGACCGTTGTCGCCGGGTGGGACGGGTGGCGCGGCTCGCTTTACCGCCTCGCGGTCGCGCCCCCGTACCGGCGGCGGGGCGTCGCCACCGCACTGGTCGACGAAGCGGAGCGGCGGCTGCTCGCGCTGGGCGTTCGCCGCATGCATCTCATCGTGGGGCGCGCGGGAGGTGTTGAGGCCGAACAATTCTGGCTCGCGGTGCGCTACGAGCCGACCGATCAGGTCCGGATGGTGAAGAACCTCGGCTAGTCGCCAGCCGGGTGTCCGTCCGGCGGCCCGACGCTGGAGGCGTCGGGCCCGAACCGCTCGACGTAGCCCGGGTGAACCTCGCGCCACCGGTCGTTTTTAACCCACGGCGGTTCGGTTCCGTCGAGCGCGTAGGCGAGCTTGTCGAGGCACTCGTGCCAGCCCGCGCCATCGCGCGCGGCCTTGCCGAGTTCGCCGAGCGTATCGGTGAGGGTGAGTACGGTTCCTGACCGGGTCGGCGTCAGCTCGAAACGCAAGCGGTCCTCGCCCCACTCGAACTCCAACACGCGCGGCGGATCGCAGGTGAGCATCCGGCCGTCGAAGCCCGGATACTGACCGTCGCGGAACTCGAAACGCAGCCGGGCGCCGGCGGTGCGCTCGCCGACGATCTCTGTCGGGAACCACGCGCGCAGATGTTCGGGTTCGGTGAGCGCGCGCCAGACCTTCTCCGGTGCGTGCGCCAGCGTGCGGGTGAACACGACCCGCCAACGGTTTCCGAGCTGGTCGAGGGTCCCGTCTTCGGTCTGGTCGGTCACGGTTTGCTCGCTCGCTCGTGCTCGTCGGGCATCTCTGCCAGGTGGCGTTCGAGATCGTCGAGCGCTGAGGTCCACAACGCGCGATACGGCGAAAGCCAGTCGTCGATCTCCCGTAACGGCTCGGGTCGTACCCGGTACACGCGCCGCTGACCGTCGGTGCGCACCTCGACCAGTCCAGCGTCGCGAAGGATCCGCAAATGCTTCGACACCGCGGGTTGGCTGACCGAAAGCTCCCGGACGAGCTCACCGACCGGTTTCTCGTGGGCGATCAGCAGGTCGAGGATGCGACGACGATTGGGTTCGGCGACGATCTCGAAGAGCGGCGCAGCGACCGCGGGGGCCATCGCCGTATATTATCAGCTAGTTATATATCTGGCAAGTGATCTATGAGGGTTTGGATTCCTTGCGAGCCCGGCTCGGAGCCACGCGCGGCGGCTCGCCCGGCATCTTGGGGTACACGGGCGGCCAGGGCGCGTCGGTCAGTCCGTCGGCGAGGTCGCGCTGGTACAGCGCGAGGAGCGGCTCGATCGACTGCGGCGCGGCGTCAATCGCGGCCCAGGGGTCACCGCGCTCGGCGACGCGGGCGGGCACGGTCGCAATCGTCTGCGCGTCGGGATCGATCGTGTCGAGTTCGTCCCACTCGAACGGCGTCGATACCTGTGCTCCTGGGCGGGGCCGCACGCACCATGCGCCGAACACAGTTTTGTGCGGAGCGTTCTGGTTGAAGTCGACGAAGATACGTGCGCCGCGCTCTTCCTTCCACCACGCATCAGTGACCAGATCGGGATGCCGCCGAGCGAGTTCGCGCGCGAACGCGACCGAGGCGGAACGCACCTGATAGGGATCCCACCGCGGCTGGAGACGCAGATACACGTGGATACCGTGCTTGCCGGTGGTTTTCGGGAAGCCGACGATTCCCAGTTCGTCAAGCAGTGCGTGCGTCAGATGGGCAACCGCGCGGGCGTTGTCGAAGTTGGTGCCGGGCGTCGGGTCGAGGTCGATACGGAGCTCGTCGGCGTGGTCAGGGTCGTCGGCGCGCGCGGGCCACACGTGGAAACCGAGACAACCGAGGTTGACGGCCCACACTACGTGCGCGAGGTCGGCGATGACGAGCGCGCGTGACGTCGTGCCGTTGGGTGTGCTCACGATCGTGGTTGTTAACCAATCGGGCGCGTTCTCGGGGACGCGTTTTTGGAAGAATGACGAGCCCTGCGCGCCATGCGGATAACGCTCCATCAATACGGGCCGACCGCCCATGGTGCGCATGACCGGCTCGTTCACGGCCAGGTAGTAGTTCACGAGGTCGAGTTTCGTCTCGCCCCGCTCCGAGAACAGCACCTTGCCCGGGCTGCTGAGGCGCACTGGACGCCCGCCGATGTCGAGCTCGATTGCATCGTTGTCACGAGCCACGCCGAAACCCTAATGTCGTTTTCGTGCCTCGCCGGACTCCGCTCGATCGGGTGCGTGCGATCTGTATCGCGCTGCCGGACACAACAGAGCGGCTCAGCCACGGCGCACCGACATGGTTCATCGCGGACAAAAAGACATTCGTGACCTGCCACGACAACCACCACGGCGACGGCCGGCTCGCGCTCTGGTGCGCGGCGCCGGTCGGCGTGCAGCGCCAACTCGTCGACGAAGAACCCGATCGGTTTTTTGTGCCGGCCTACGTCGGGCATCGCGGCTGGATCGGTGTTCGGCTCGACCGGAGTCCCCACTGGACCGAGATCGCCGGCATCATCGAAGACGCGTACCGCACCGTGGCCGGCCCGCGTCACCTCAAGCTCCTCGACGCACGCAACCCATAACGAGCTACGTTGGCCGGCGCGGTCAGGGAACGAGCACCGCTTGGGTCTGCGTGACGAGCGCGACGACCTTGCCGTCGGCGTCGCGCAGCTCGATCTGGACGACGATCGTGCTACTTCCGACATGCGGGCGGGCCGTGCCGTGCAGCTCGCCGTCGCGAACCGCTCGAACGAAATTGGTCGACGACGCGATCGTCGACGTCGACGCTCCCGGCGGAAGGTTGAGGAACGCGCACACCGCTCCGAGGCTGTCGGCCAACGTCATCACCGCGCCGCCGTGCATCACCCCCGCGGTGGTGCACCGATCCGGCGCCCAGGGCAAGTGGCCGCACACCTCGTCTTTCGATGCTGCATCGATCGTGATCCCGACCGCGACCGCGAACGGCATCGTCGCGACGAGATCAGCGAGCTCCATGGAGATCATCGTAGGCTTGAACGGATGCAGATCACCGATGTGGAACACCGTGTGGTCGACATCGACGCCACTCGGGCGCACGCCTACAACCAGGCGAACGTGCGTCGGCTGCAATCGGGCGATCTCGTCGCCGTCTACAACGAGGAACGCTTCCCATACCACCACGACAGCGGCCAAACCATCATGCTGCGCTCGCGCGATGGCGGTGAGACGTGGACCGATCGCACGGTCGTGCTCCCGTACACCGACACGACAGGCAACTGGGACTGCGGTATCTGCGAACTGACCGACGGCACGTTGCTTGTGGATCTCACGATCGCCGCATATTTCAAGCGCGGCATCCGACCCGAACAACCATCTTGGACTCGAAGTCCACGGACGAGCGAACACGGCGACTGGACGTGGAGTTTCAAGACGATGGGCTGGCTCGGCGCCTACGTGCTGCGATCGATTGACGGCGGCGCAACCTGGAGCGAGCCGATCCCGGTGAACGCTCGGCCGCTCAAACACGCAGGCTGTCGGCTCGGCGCGTGGTTGACGCCAAACAACTCGCTGCTGCTCGGCGTATACGGTCGCATTCGCGGCTACGGCGAAGAGGGCGAGAACGAGTCGACACGTTCGGCGTTACTCCGTTCCGACGACGGCGGTTTCAACTGGGAGTACTACTCGACGATGGCCTTCGACGCGGCGAGCATCGTTGACTTCGAGGAACCGGCGATCGTGCGACTCAACGACGGACGGATCGTCGGGATGCTGCGCACGCACGTGAATCCGAGCGGTGATGCAAAGAACCTGGCAATCGTCGTGTCGGAAGACGATGGGTTCTCGTGGACGGCGCCCCGTTTCACCAACATCTGGGGCTATCCGGCCGAGTTCGCGACATTGCCCGACGGTCGCATCTTGATGGTGTATGGCTACCGCCGACCGCCCTACGGTGTACGCGGCTGTGTGTCGGAAGACGGCGTGACGTGGGACGTCGCCAACGAATTCACGATCCGCGAAGGCGGAGTACCGGCCGAGTACTACGAAAATCCCGGTGTCTACCAACACATCGGCTACCCGAGCGTCACATTGCTCGACGACGGCGAAGTGCTCGCGATGTACCACGAGCACGATGACAACGGTGAGCGCCCACTCCAGTTCGTGGCCAGCACCCGTTTCCGTCTCGCGGATTGATGTCGTGGATCCGCTCGACGCGCTCGCCACGCTGACGGTTCCCACACTGGCCAACGCCGTCGAGGTGTTCGGTGTCGTGCCGTCGAACGCGGGATACAACACGCAGGCACTCACGTGTCACTTCCCGTCGTTCGGGATGTGCGTCGGCTACGCGGCGACCGTGACAGCCACGACCGATCGCGCGCCCGGATTCGCGCCAAGGCCGATCGATGAGTCCGCCTATTGGAAGTGGCTGCACGCGCTCGGCGCGGCCGGGCCGATCGTCATGGTGCTCGAGGATCTCGATGACCCGCCGGGCGGCGCGATGTGGGGCGAGTGGAACGGTCACGTACACCGAGCGCTCGGCTGTGTCGGCACGATCACGCAGGGCGCGGTGCGCGACCTCGACGCGCTCGAACGGCTTCGCTTCCACGTGTTCGCGACCGCCGTGTCGGTCGCGCACGGGTACGGCGCATTCGCAGGCTACGGCGAACCGGTGACGGTTGCCGGTCTCCAGATCGCGACCGGCGACCTGCTCGTCGCCGATCTACATGGTGTCTTGCGGATCCCGCCTGAGATCCCGATCCGCGAACTGGTCGAGGCCGGACGCGAGATCGACCGGCTCGAATCGGAGATCTTCGCGTGCACCCGCACGGCCGACTTCAATATCGACAAACTCGAACAAGTGCAGAAGTCTGTGCTCGCGCGGTGGCCTCGCGGGCCGCACACAGGTGCGCGCTGAGCGTCGACGTGACAAAGTCGCGCGGTTCGGAGCTCGGCTGGCGCAGTCAAGTATCGGGCTTCACTGAGCCCGTGCGTACGGCCCGGCCACACCGACGTCGGCGACCAACACGGGCACCCGCGGATACTTCGCGAAATGGCGGCGCCATGGGGAGCTCGCGCGACGTGCCGTTGCTGCTCGCGGTCGACCTTCAGAAACGTCGCGACATCGTCTCGCAATCGAATGACGAGTTCACCTCGTACCTTGACGCAAGCGTGCCGGAACACGTTCCCTCCTCCGAGGTGGGCAATGTGAATGCAACGCTTCAGACCTGGTCGGGCACGAGCCGACGCGGCACGGAGGCCTTGCAGCGCAGAGCGTTCGTCCGCGGCCGGGCCGATCGGTAGACTCACCGGCACGCCGCGGGGTGGAGCAGTCTGGTAGCTCGTCGGGCTCATAACCCGAAGGTCGGAGGTTCAAATCCTCCCCCCGCCACGATGTATGAACGGGCGACCGTTCAGTTACGAACACGACGAAGCCGCAGGTTGGCGGCTTGTATCGAATGAGTTTCCCTCAAGGGTTGACCAGACACGTCGTGACTCGTCAC
>JBKQIY010000085.1:0-8720 GCA_052148155.1 Acidimicrobiia bacterium
TCATGCCGAGCCCGAACAACCCCGATGACATGCAGCGCGGCCTTGACGGAGTCTCGTGCCCGCGCACGATCAGTTGCTTCGCGGTCGGCTCTACCGACACAGGCACACTCGTCGAACACTGGAACGGACAGCACTGGTCAACCATGCCCAGCCCAACTCCGAGCCGTTCGACAGGCTCTGGTTTTGACTCGGTCGCGTGTCCCCTTCCGAAGAGTTGCGTCGCGGTCGGCTCTGCTGGGAACGGCGCCGACGACAAGACGCTGATCGAGCGTTGGGACGGCCATGCGTGGTCGATCATGTCCGGCCCGAACCGGCGCCACACCACAACCGACCTGCTTGAAGGCGTGTCGTGTCCCAGCCCAATCCGTTGCGTCGCGGTCGGCCTTTCAGACACCGGCACCTTCGGCGCAACCCTGGTCGAGTACTGGAACGGGCTCACCTGGTCGATCATCGATAGCCCGGACCGGAAAGGCTCCTACTCGGCGCTCTACGCGGTCAACTGTTCGAGCACGATCAATTGCGTCTCAGTTGGGGTGGCACCCGGCGGTCAAACCTTCGTCGCGCGCGGGTTTCTCCCACTCGGCTGGCGAATCGAAGCCAGCCCCAGCCCGAAGCCAAACGGCGGACACCTCGACGCCATCGCTTGTCCCAGCCTGACAAACTGCTTCGCTACCGGAGCATCACAACACGGCCCACTCATCGAACACGGCCCATAGAGGCAGCGCCGCTCACCCCAGTGCGCTCTCTCCTGAGCACGGATGCGACGGGGTTGACACTGTGCTTCTGCTTGGGAAGCAGGAGGTCACGTTCGGCGGCGGACGAGTGTGGACGAGCAGGTCCGGGTCACTCGCCATTGTGGATACGGACGAACGAGCACGCGTAACAAGGTCCGCGCGATCAGCGCGCGATCGATCGCGCTAGACGCCTCTGACGAGCATTGCGCCGACGACGTGGCCGCTTGGTCGCACCTTACGAACGCGCAGCCCGCGTGGCGACCTCGATTCGTACAGTTGGCCGTCGCGTGAAACGCGAGCATCGGACTTCTAACTCTTTCGAGCCGCATTCGCCGAGCGCCGCACACGTCCATTCCCGCCGCCAGACTGGGCGAACGGGTCCGCCGGTATTCGTGATCAACCGCTGTCGTACGACAGTTAGGCCGTAAGTTTGGCCGTAACCCAACGGTCCAAGAACCCCGATCAACAGCGACCGCAAGAGCTCACGGCCGTCGGCCTCTTTTCCGCCTCAGGCGAGAGCGCACTGGGGTGTTAGGGAGTTCTTGAGGACGGGCATACCTCGGGCAACCCGCGGTCTCAACAGGCGTACCGTTATCGACGGTGCGATTCGTCTCGGAATGCCCGCGTTGTCTGACGCCGTATGTCTACGACGTGCCTTGGGTCAACGGACGAAAGAGGCCGAAGCTCCAGGTCGAGGACCTGCCCGGTGCCAGGTGCGTCATCCGGACTGCGGGCTATCGGGGCAGCATCGTCGTCGTCCACGAGTGCGAACGCAGAGATGGCGGCGAGGACCCTGTACCGGCGTGGCCAACCTCACGTCCACCACGACGCAGTCGGTACGCCGAACCCGAGGAATGAATAATCGGCTTCGCCAGATTGAAGACCCCGCCGCCTCAAGCGCCAATAACGGATACTGGCGTGCCGCGACGTACGAGGTCGGGAGGTCGATGGCTTGGGTCTTCGCTCGGTTGTCAGCTTCTCGTTCTGGGATGTCCTGTGGGGGAGTGATGGTGGTCCGGTGGTGTCATTTGGGATGACAGGTTGTGCGCCGCTGAGGAACCATTTGCCGGTGGTGGTGTCGACGGCGATATATGCCTGGCCGAAGTAGCACGGAGGATTCGGCGGTGGGCTTCGCCGGACGCCGCGCGGCAGGACGTTCAGGGCGGTGTGATGCAGGATGACGACCCAGGCCAGCCGATGGATCGAGGGGACAGTCGATGACGATGCCACTTGGCCGAAGAGGATTGATCCGGTGCCGCCCCCGGGCGGGTAGGTCGCGCTGGTCGCACTCGTCAGCTCGCGCTTGGCTGCACGCCATGCTGTCCTTGCCGAGACGTGAGGGCGAACGTTGGGCGCCGGGTTGATATGGGTCTTGGTGTCGACCACGTACTTGGTGACGACGCGTTTCGCTCGCGGCATGGGGGGCAACGGCCGATGAAGATCGGTGGTGGTACACCGCTCGACGGCAGGCTCGGGAGGAGGGGTGTCGGCGCTCGGCGCGGCGGGCTGAAGGTGATCAATTTCGATGGCAGTTGGCTGGTGGAGAGCCTCTCCCCACGCCAGAGACGTAAAGAGGTAGGCGAGCGTTAGGCCCCATACAGCAAACGCGATTCCGACGGACGTGCGGGTCTTCGCGCTCAATCGCACAGTCCGACCGTAACAGCCTAGGTACGAGACGTTGGTCGGCGACGATTTCGGACTCGATCAGGATCGGGTCGCCGACCAGCATCTGGCGAGCGTCTATGCAAGAGCGCGCCTCGGGAGTGGTTGTGGAGGCTCGGCTGGTTTGGCGATGTCGCTCGGGAGCGGCATTATGCGCTTGCGATCGCGGTGTGGGGTTGAGTGATGTTTGCGTCGCGTTTGGGGTCGGTTTTCGTGGCGACGCTCTTTTGGTGGCGCGGGAAGTGGTGCGGGCGCGGGCCGATTCGCTCGTCGTTCGTGCGACGCGGTCGTGCGGTCCTCCGAGACCTGACGGTGTTGCTGTGCGGCCTGTGTGTCTTGTCGTCGGGGTTGGTGGTCGGCATGTCGGCTGCGTCGGCCGCCGTCTCGGTGAAGGTCTATGTAGAGCCCGGCCTGAATAAACACGGGCAGTACGGCATCACGGCGGGGCCGGACGGCTTTTGGTTCACGAATGGCGACGGGATCGGGCGAATCACGACCTCCGGGCAGGTGACGGCGTTTAGCGGTCGCGGCATTTTCTATCCGTGTTGCGTCGCGGCGGGCCCTGATGGTGGTGTCTGGTTCACCAATTCGGAATCGGGGCCTGGTCCGAGTGGGTACGGCACGATCGGGCGTATTGCCTCGACGGGCGCGGTGACGGATTACGCCAATCCTGGGATCGATCCCACGCACATCGTGGCCGGACCTGATGGCGCCATGTGGTTCACGAACAGCCCTGCCGTCGTTGCCTCGATCGGACGGATCACGACCCGTGGTGCGATCACGACGTATCCGATCGGGACGGTCACCGCGCCGCAAGACATCGTCGCCGGACCGGACGGCGCGCTCTGGTTCAGGGGCCAGTTCGGGATCGGGCGGATCACAACGTCTGGCCTGGTGACCATCTTCGCGGACGGGCGCATTGCCGACTTCGTTGGGGACATCGCGGCTGGGCCCGATGGCGCCCTGTGGTTCGCCAACAATCACACGATCGGCCGGATCACGACGACTGGTGCGATCTCGCTTTACCCGGTTCCCGGCCGCGACGACGTGGGGGCCATCGTGGCCGGACCCGACGACGCCATGTGGTTCACCGACGGCGGATCGCTCGAACGGATCACGATGCAGGGGGTCGTAACCACCTACGCTCAGTTTCGGTGACGCGCGCTTCTATGGTTCGACGGGCGCGGTGCGCTTGAACGAACCGATCGTCGGGATCGCCGCAACTCGGTCGGGTCACGGGTACTGGCTGGTCGCCTCCGATGGTGGTGTCTTCAGTTTCGGTGACGCGCGCTTCTATGGTTCGACGGGCGCGGCGCGTTTGAACGAACCGATCGTCGGGATCGCCGCGACGCGGTCGGATCGCGGGTACTGGCTCGTCGGGTCCGACGGGGGCGTCTTCAACTTCGGTAACGCCGGGTACTACGGATCGACGAGCACCAACACACAGCATCCACTTATCGTCGGAATGACCATCCCGCCGAACGGGTCCAACTACCTACTCGCCGCATCGAACGCAACGATATTCCGGTTCTGACACGGGACTTCGCCTACCGGCTGTTCACACCCCTTCGGATCAAGTGGCTGGTAGATCTCGAGTGGCGTGACCCGAAGCGCTAACACCCGGTAGTTTCGCGAGCGGGGGGTGCGATCGGCGCCTTGGCTTCTCGGTCGTTCATGCGGAGGGCACCGTCAGCGGTGTTTACTTCGGCGATTCGTGTCGGCTGGTGCGCAGAGCCTCAGCCCGGCTATGTCTCGCGTCACCGGCCGCGCCGTCGTGTGAAGGTCGAAGTCTGAGCGTTTCGCCAGAGGGCGATCGTCACGACGGCTCAGACAGCCGCGAGACCGCCCTTGAGTGCTGCGCCGCGCCCGACGATGAGAGGACGGCCAGGGTCGGCGCGATGAGTGCGGCGAGCGCCGGTTACTAGCTCAGATCCAGTCGAGGAAGCGGAACAGTTCACTCGCGAAGTTGCTCAGCGGGATCGTCGCCAGCTCGTCGACTGGGAACCATTCCGCTGCGGTGACCTCGTCGCCGTCAGGCCGGGGTTCGCCGCTTACGACGGTCGCTCGATAGACGGTCGCGACGTACGCCACTTCGTCGCCGTTCTTGTAGTGCGCGTGGAAATCTGGGCCGCCGAGCACAGTGAGGATACCGTCGATACGAACGGTCAGACCGGTCTCCTCGAACACTTCGCGCCGCGCCGCGTCCTCGGACGCTCGTCGACCTCGACCGAGCCGCCAGGCGTGCTCCACGCATCGACGTCGGTCTCGTACACCAGCAACACGTGCCCGTCGTCGTCGACCACGAGCGTCGACACCGCAGGCAAGAAGATCAGCGCGTGCCCGATGACCTCACGCAATCCCTGGATGTACGGCGATACCGGCACCCAGTGATGCTAAGCCTAGGAACATGCGGCTCGATCCGATCGTCATCTGCCCGTACGATCCGTCGTGGCCGGAGAGTTTCATTCGTCAACGCGACCAGATCGCACCTCTTCTGGCCGGCTGGATAACCAGAGACATCGAGCACATGGGCTCGACAGCCGTTCCGGGTCTTGCGGCAAAGCCGATCATTGACATGCTCGCCGTCGTTGACGACATCCACGCAAAGCCGGCAACTGATCTGCTCGACTCGGTCGGATGGGTGCATGCCCCCGAACCGTTCGATGAAGCTGAGCGGAAGCTCTCATTCTGTTATCCAAGCATCGCCCAGCGGACGCATCATCTTCACGTTGCCGAAAGATCGTCGGCTGATTGGCGTGACTGGCTGGCGTTCCGTGACTACCTGCGGTCACATGAGGGCACGGTGGTCGCGTACGCGGACCTCAAGACTCGCCTCGCCGATGTGCACGGCCATGATCCCAACGACCGGGACGCCTACCGTCACGGGAAAGCCGCCTTCATCCAGGCCATCACCGAACAAGCCTTGCATGAGGGGCTCCCGCGGGCCGATTGACACTCAGACAACACAACTCGAAGCGAGGTAGGCCTGTCACGGACCCTTTCTCGCGTCCTCTCTCGCTCGCCGAAATCGCCGACGTAGCGCAAAACCACTGCGACCCGTTGACGCGCCGGGAGGTCCCGCACAAGAGCCCACACCTCACCCGCAGGAGCAGGAACGCTCGCGCGGTTCACCAACCGCGGCAACAACCGCCGCTCCACGCGACGGCGACGAGCCCGACTGCGCGCCACATTCAGCGCCACCCGGTACGTCCATCCGTCCGGCGACGCCATTTCCTTGACCCGGTCCCAATGCCTCCACGCCCGAGCGAACGCTTCATCTTTCTCATCCGACGCGATGCCACGATCGCCAGTCAGCCCAAGCGAGATCAACGGCGGGAGCCTTTCAATCTATAACCGTGACGGATCTGTCAACATGGTCATGGTCCGCGTTCTGACCTTGGCTGGATGCCCCCTCGCTAACTCGCAGAACCTGCCCAACAACGAACTGACCTACACATGCAGCAATAATCCGTCCGGTACGGAAACGCGGGGGGTCGTCATCGTCCATCCCGACTTCCAAGGTTGGCTGCGAGTCCAGGTCACCTCCCTCCGAACCTCGATGAAACGGTCTCCAACATTCTGAACAGCGTGCGTTGAACAGGAACGGCTCGATGCTCCCGACCCGACCGGTGCTTTTTGCATGTGGAATGGCAACCGCCCTTCTCGTCGCCGGATGTTCCAGCGGTGGTCATTCCACGGCTGCACGTCCGACAGCGACGACCGTGCCGTCAACGGTTCAGCCGACGACGACCACGACGACGCTCCCGAAGGTGACCGTCGCGGAACTGGTCGGGACGTGGCTTCCTGTCTCAGTTTGGGACTATGACGGTCCGCTCACCCACCCGCCGCTGGGCTTCGCTCCGCATGTCAGTTTTAACGGCAAAGGTGAATGGAGCGGTTCCGATGGGTGCAACGATGTCAGCGGTTCCTACCGGCTCGGAAGGGGAGGAGCATTCCAGCTGGTCGAGCATTCCTCGACCACGGTCGTGTGCCTGGCGACGCCTGCAATCCCAGAAACCGCGGTACGAATCGAACTTCTCCACGGTCTGCTGACGTTTCTCGCACACGACGGCACCCAACTCGCGCAGTACGGCCGTCCGGGAACGCGAGTCGCCGATTCGCGATGCACGCCCTCCCAACTTTCCGCAACGTTCGATTTCGTGAACCACGACTACTACAGACTCGGCGAGATCGTGCTCGTCAACCACGGCGTGTCTCCTTGCACGCTGTCGGGTGGGCCGGTAGTGCGCCTCCTCGGCCGCCGACCCGTATGTCATCCGAGATTGCCGTGTGAGGTCCGATCCGACCAAGACCTCGTGACCCCTGCGCAACCGACACCTCTATATCCGAGACCCGGCAACATTTCGCTCCCTCGTCCGCAGCAACCGATCACCCTCGCGGCGAACCAAGCACAGGCCCAGGGCGGCGTCCTGGTCCAATGGGACAACTGGTGTGCTCCAACGCCCGTCTTCACGTTGCACGTCCAGTTCGCCGGTTGGGAAACCTCCCTCGTCGCGACACCGCTGCCCAAGAGCACAACACCGCCGCCCTGCACGGACATCAGGAACCAGGGTGGTCTCCTTGTCGATTTCGTCCGACAACACGACGCCACCGCGTAAAGCGAATCCGTTCATTCGCTCTCGCCATAAGGAAACACGCCTGTTCGGCTATCGCTCCCGACAGCGGCTCGGAACGATGTGCGGTGCTTGTGGTGCTCGCGTGGTACTGGCGCTTCGCCACCGCTGTTACCCGGCCGGTGGTACCCATGAATCACAGCCTTAACTGTCCTGCGGCCGAATACCGTTAGAGCAGCGAGTGAACGACGCTGATCCGATAGCGGTTCGCCGCCATCCGCGATGTCCTGAAACCGACCACCTGACCGAGCGCGACGCACGATGCGCTTCGCAGACGAACCTCATCCCAGATACAGTTCGACCTGCAAGATCACTTGAGGCTACGACAGCCCAACCGGGCAAACTTGCAAGACACAGCGATCGGCGACCTGAGGAGAACCGGCTGCTCTGCAGCCCGTGGCCGTGCGAGCCAGTACGACGACCCTCGATACCGGCGCCGCCGAAACCGCGACGAATCCAGTGCCATTTAGGGATTCTTTAGCTCGCGGTCATACCGACCGTCGGCACGGCCGGGTTGAAGTTGGAGGAGCCGTTCCCTTCGAACCCGACAGCGTCGCCGAACACGAAGACTTCTCCACTCGACCTCACCAACCAGTAACCGTTACCGGTGGGTGTGGCTGCCATCCCAACAATCGGCCCTTCATGGAAAGGAAAAGGCGGCAAGGTCACGGCGAAGACAGCGGACCCGAGAAATCGGGCGTTACCGTACGCGAAGACGCCCCCATCCGATGCCGCCAGCCAATAACCCTCGCCGCTCCGGTCGGCAGCGATGCCGACGATCGGCGCGTTCAGATGCATCGCCCCGGCCGATCCGAGGAATCGGGCGTCGCCGTACGCGAAGACGCCGCCATCCGATCCGACCAGCCAATAGCCGCGTCCTGTCGGCGTCGCTGCGATGCCCACGATCGGCGCGTTCAGATGCATCGCCCCGGCCGATCCGAGGAATCGGGCGTCGCCGTACGCGAAAACGCCGCCATCCGATCCGACCAGCCAATAGCCCTGGCCACTCCGATTGGCTGTCATCCCGACGATCGGCGCGTTCAGATGCGTCGCCCGAGGGCCTCCGAGGAACTGTCGGTCGCCGTAACTGACGATCCCGCCGTCCGACGCCACTGTCCAATACGCCTGCCTCGCCGCGGGAGGGCCTGATGCTTCCGCGTTGGCGGCTGGCGCGGGTTGCACCAACGCCAAACCCAAACCGGCGGCAAGAGCAACGTTCAGGAATCGTCGGAATCTCGTCATCGTGGGCGCGTTCCTCACATCTGCCTCCACTTCACACATTCCACAGGGAACAGCACCAGGTCTGGTGCACCACCAGTGCTCGCTGATGCCTCGTGACGGTCTTTCTGATGCGCGCCAAAAATGCTTGTTGGCGGGCCTTCGTTTCCGAAATCGCATTCGCTTCGCTGGTTCAGAACCCGAAGGTCTGTTGGTTGGATGTGGCCAGCAAGTAGTCACCGCGGGCTGACGTTGCGGCCAGCCCGACAATCGGCCCGCTCAGACTGAGCCCACCAGTCGAGCCATGGAAGGGCGCGTTGCCGAACGTGAAGACGCCGCCGTCGGACGCAACCAACCAGTAGCCGTGACCAGACCGCGTTGCAGCCATCCCAACAATCGGCCGGTTCAAACTCAACGCGCCGGTCGAGCCGTAGAAACGGGCGTCACCAAAACTGAACACGCCGCCGTCGGA
>JBKQIY010000086.1:0-63377 GCA_052148155.1 Acidimicrobiia bacterium
TGATCGTGAACGTGCGCGAAGGCCGCGCGTATGCCGTGCCGGGGCTGGGTTGGTCTCGGAGATGAAAGGACGTTTCGAGTGCTTACTTTGTCTCGGTCCGACGAGGACCATCAGAATCTGATCGAGCAGGGGTTCACCTTGGTCGAGTTGCTCATCGTGATCGTCATTTTGGGGATCTTGGCGGGCATTGTGGTGTTCGCGGTCGGGAACTTGACGTCGGGCGCGAAGACGAGCGCCTGTTCGGCTGAGAAGACGACGATCAGCACTGCTCTGGAGGCGTACAAGGCGCAGAACGGTGCGTATCCGGCGTCGATGGCGGTGTTGACGACGGGGACGGGCGCTTTGTTGAAGACGACGCCGCTCGATTACACGATCGACGGGAACGGCAACATTTCGGTGTTGTCCGGCACGGGTGCGAACCCGAACGGCTGTAGTTGATGTCGGCCGCTTAGGGCGGTGTACGGGTTGGTGGGTCGGCCTTGGGGCCGGCCCACCGCCGCGTGTGCGGGTCGCAGGGTGCGGGTCGGTGGGTTTGAGGTGGAGGGGTTGTCTGTGAGTGCTGGTGTGACGATCGGGCCGATCGAACGGTTTTTGGCGGCGGTGTGGGAGGCGGGTGGCAGCGACTTGTTGCTGACGGCGTTCAGTCCGCCGTTGATACGGATCGATGGGCAGTTGATCCCGATCGCGGGGGAGGCCGAACTCGATCAGGTCGCGGTCGAACAGCTCGTGTTGGGGGTGTTGACCGACGATTTGAAGACCGAACTGCGGACCGACCGGGAAGTCGATTTCGCGTTCTCGTACAACAAGGTGGCCCGGTTCCGGGCGAACTGTTTCTTCCAGATGGGCGCGTTGGCGATGTCGTTACGGATGATCCCGTCGAAGTTGCCGACGTTCGAGGAGCTCGGCCTGCCCCCGGCGGTCGAATATTTCGCGAATCTGCCCCAAGGTCTGGTGTTGGTGACCGGCCCGACCGGGTCAGGGAAATCGACGTCGCTCGCGGCGATCATCGATTACATCAACATGAACCGTCATTGTCACATCATCACGATCGAAGATCCCGTCGAGTACGTCCACCTCCACAAGAACTCGGCGATCAGTCAACGTGAGGTCGGGACCGACACCCACACCTTCGCCCGCGCCCTGCGCGCTGCCCTGCGGGAAGATCCTGACGTCATCCTGGTCGGTGAGATGCGCGACCCCGAAACCGTCCAGTTCGCCCTGTCGATCGCGGAGACCGGCCATCTCGTGTTCGCGACGTTACATACCAACGACGCCCCCCAATCCCTCGACCGGATCTCGGACATGTTCCCGTCCGAACGGCAAAACCAGATCCGGGTACAGCTCGCCGCCTGCCTCGCCGGAGTCATCTCCCAACGGCTCGTCCCCCGCATCGGGGGCGGGATGGTCGCCGCATTCGAACTGCTCATCGCGAACAGTGCCGTGCGATCCCTCGTCCGAGACGGCAAAACCCACCAGATCCGAAACGTCTTATCGTCCGGCCGCGCCGAAGGCATGTGCACCCTCGAAACCTGGCTGAACCACCTCGTCGACCACAACGTCATCACCTACGACGACGCCATCTCCCGCAGCGCCCACCCCAAAGAAATCAAACCCCCCGCCGGACAACCCGCCCCCCACGCCATGGCCGCCACCTAAACAAACGTGGACGAGTCGATGAAACTCGGCGTCGGCGATCGTGCGGCGGAGGGTTCACGCTCGCCGAGGTCCTGTTCGCGGTTGTGGTAGGCAGCTCAGTGCTGCGTCGTGACCGAGATGCTGGGGTCAACCTCGTGGGGAATGAACGCGGTCGCGACCGCGGTCTCCTGCGTGATGTACCCCGACGCAACGAGCTCCTTGAGTGACATCTCCATCGTCTTGTGGCCAGAACTGAGTCCCATCTGCATCGCGTTGCGGAGCTGATTGGTTTTACCCTCACGTACGAGGTTCCGCACCGGTGACGTCGCGATCAGCACCTCGTAGACAGCCATGAGTCCGCCGCCGATTCGAGGCACGAGCCGTTGTGCGACAACGGCGGCGAGCGTATTCGCGAGTTGCAGCCGGATCTGGCCCTGACGATCAGCGGTGAACACGTCGACGATACGGTCGAGTGCCTGCGGGGCATCGTTGGTGTGCAGCGAAGACAACACGAGGTGGCCGGTCTCGGCGAGGGTGAGGGTGATCGCGATGCTTTCCGGATCGCGCATCTCACCCACGAGTACGACGTCGGGATCTTCGCGTAGCGCGGCGCGCAACGCACGTTCGAAGGACTGTGCGTCGATACCCACTTCGCGCTGATGCACGACGGCTTCGCGGTTGAGGTGGAGATACTCGATCGGGTCCTCGATCGTGAGGATATGACACGGCCGCACCGCGTTGATCGCGTCGATGAGTGTGGCCATGGTGGTCGACTTTCCCGACCCGGTCGGCCCGGTAAAAAGGATCAAACCGCGTTGGAGATCGATCAGCTCCCGGACCGAGTAGGGCAGGCCGATATCGTCGAAGTCGGGGATGTCTCGCTGGATCAGGCGGAGCGCGATCGCCGGCTGGCTGCGCTCGAAGTACGCGTTGCCGCGGAACCGGTACATCCCCCAAGAAAAAGCGAAGTCGAGGTCACGGTTTTTCCAGAGGTCCTCGACCTGCTCCTCGCTGAGAAGGTCACGGAGAAACTCGGCCATGATCTGATTGTCGACAATCGGCAGGCGCGGTGCGGGACGGATTGCACCATCGACCCGTACGAGCGGCGCAGCGCCGATCGACAACGCGACGTCGGTACCTCTGGCGTCGACGACGGCTTGCAGGGCCGCAGCGAGCGATGTGTGTATCTCCACGGACGAGGATCGTAATCGGTCGAACTGGCCAGTTGTGCCCCGCAGAACCTCAGGTCGGCGCGGGTCCGGTCCGATGAAATGTGATGCGTCCGCTCGCATTCGCTCGTCGGTCGACGGGCTTACTCGTCACGACGACCGTCGTTCTCGTCGACCAAGTCACCAAGGTCGCCGCGACCCACGATCCCTCGAGCATTGTGTTGCCCGTACGAAATCCCGCCTACGCGCTCGGCATCGTGAGTGGCCCCGCGCCCGTACTGATCATCGGTTCGGTCGTCGTCCTCGCCGCGTTCGTTGTCATGGTCGACGCGTTAGCGTCACGGTTCGAGATCTCAGCGTTCCTTCCGGCCCTCGTCGCCGGCGGCATGGTCGGCAATACGATCGACCGCATCCGTCTCGGCTCGGTGCGCGACTTCCTCGTCACCCCGTGGGCGATCATCAACCTCGCCGACATCGCGGTCGCAGCCGGAATCGTTGGCGTCATCTTCACGCTCGCGGCGCGGGTTCCTCGCCGGCGCGTCCAGCTCGCGACCTCGGCTGGCACCGCCTAACCAGCACTTTTCCCGGCCGGCATGTTGAAGCTCGCCTGGTTTTCGGCGTCAGCGAACCGCTGATCAGAACTGCGTGCCGTTTGCCAACATGAAGGGTGAGTTCGTGAGCGGGCCGGCCCCGGTATCGGTAATCGCGCCCGACGCCGTGTAGACCGGTCGGGTTTTGCCGGCGTTGGTCGTGACCACACCCGAGGCCTGCGCACCGAGCGTGATTGTGAGCGCGTGTGTAGTCCCGTTCCACCCAATCGAAGTGTTACCCGTCGCTCCGCCGAACGGGGTGTCGGAGCTCACGTAGCCGTTCGATTCGAGGTCGATACTGCCGAAATTGAACGCCGCGCACGACGTACTCGTCGTCAGGCTGATGGTGTCGGTCCCGCCGCCGTTGCTCACGTTCACAACGATGTCGTTACCGGTGAGAGGTGCGGCCCCGGTCCAGGTGGAACAGAAGGAGGGCACACTCATCGGTGACGAGAAGGTCACGATGATCTCATCGCCCTGCTGGATGCGTCCCGCGATGCCGCCGGTCTTGTTGGCGAGTTGGACGTTGGTGATAGTCGGGCCGGCGGTGACGGTGAACCCGTTGTTGAGCGTCATGGTGCCGGCGTCGGTGTTGGTCACGGTGACGTTGCGGGCGCCTGGTGCCGTATTCCCCGCCACGTTGATCGTCACGGTGATTTGGGTGGAGCTGTTGAGTGTCGTATTTGTGATCTGGATGGTGTTGCCGCCAGAGAAGGCCACCGTGACGCCGGGCGCGAACCCCGAGCCGGTAATGACGATGGCCTGGTTGGTCGCGCCTTGACTACGCGAGGGTGGGTTGATCGACGTGATCGCCGGTCTGGCGTTCACGGTAAACACGTTGGTGCCCGTGGCGGTGCTCCCGTCGCCGTTGGTGATCGTTATATTGCCGGGTCCGGTCGCCGCGGTAGCGGAGATGCTGATGACGGCCGTCAGCTTCGTCGCGCTCGTGAACGCGATTGAGTTCACGGTGATACCGGGATTCGAGAACGTCGCCGCGATCGTCGGGCCGTTCAGGAAGCCCGTGCCGTTGATTGTGATCGTCTGGTTCTGTGCTCCCTGTCCGCGCGAGCTCGGCGTGGTCGAGGCCAGCGTGGGCGCGGCACTGATTGTGAAGACGCCGGTGCCCGTTCCGAAGCCGTCGTCAGGGTTGACGACGGTCACGTCGACCGCGCCGAGCGTCGCAGTTGGGGAGATACTGATATTCGCCGTCAGGGTCGTGGCGCTGACGAACGTCGTGGAGTTGACCGTGATGCCGGGATTCGAGAACAACACAGTTGCGCCGGTTTCGAAGGTGTTGCCGGTGATCGTGATGTTCTGGTCGACGGCGCCGGCATCGCGCGAGCTCGGGTTGGTCGAAGTGACGGTCGGCGGCTTGGTGCCGATGTTCATTCCTCCCTGACCGAAGAACGAAAACGTGGCATCAACCGAGAGGGCTTGGGCGACGATCCCGAGCGCGTTCACTGTGTTTGCGGTGAAGAAGGTGCTCACCGCGGCGTTGACCTCGGCGGCAGGGGCATAGATTGCGCCGCTCAAGGTGCTGGTCACACCGACGCTTCCGCCCAAGGCGATCGGGTTCGTATCCGACTTGTCCTGCCAGAGGACGAGTCCGGCGTACGGTCCCGATGACAGGCCGGTTACGGTGATCGGGCCGGCGCCGCTGGCGTCGAACGAGCCCGCCTTGACGTACAACAGCACGGGACCGGAGCTCGTGAGCGACGCACCGCCCGAGATCTTGATGCCGTTGTCGAAGACGTAGGTCCCCGAAGACAGGGTGCAGCTGGACGACACAGTGAGTGTGGCCGTGTAGGTGCCCGGGCCGCTACATCCGCTCCGGTTTCCACCTCCGACGGGTGGCACGAGCGCCGCGTACGGGTCTGCGAGCGCGGGAGAGTATGACGCGACCGCCGACCCGGTGGGGCACGTGCTGCCGTTTCCGGATGCGCTACAGGTTCCGCCCTGGAGGATCGACGTCGTGCTATCGGCCTGGTAGGTCGCACCACCGGAGAGGTTGATCGCCGGACAGCCGCTCCCGTCGGCTGTGTTCACGAAGGTCTGGCCGTACACATGCACGTTCACGGTCCCCGCGAAGCTGAGGCCGGACTCGACGCTGAGGCCGGTGGTGTTCTCCGAACCGCCGCATCCTGATCGGCCGAGAAGCACGAGCGGGGCGGGTGACGCCGAGTCGGGCTTCGACCCACTCTGCGTGCGAACACTCGCAGTGAGAGTGAACGAGTAAGGGATCGTGGCGCTCGCCGGCGCGTTGTTTTCCGTGACCTGCATCTTGACCTGATCTGGAAGCGTGGGTCCGCACGAAACGGGGCTGCCGCCGACGAGGCAGGTGACGACCGGAGCCGAGAGGATCTCGTTTCCCAGCGAGAACGAAGTTGGTGCCGCGGCTCCGACACACGTCGTGCGCACGAGCTGCTGTGCGCTGAACCCACTCCCCGCCGTCGCGAAATACGTGTAGACCGCGACGTGCCGGGTGGTGACGGCCGGCGAGAAGTCGTTCCACGTGAACCCGACGACGAATGTCCCGGGCGCACTGCACCCTGCGACCGGGTTGAGCGATACGCCGAGTGTGGAGTCGGCCAGGCCGGTTGCCGGGTTGGTCCCACCCGCCGCCTGTGCGTCACGCACGAGATAACCGGCGATGATCTGCGCGTCGTTCGACTCGTGCACCACTTGGTTCGTCGATCTTGATTGGCCGAGGGACGAGATGAGCTCGGCGGTGAGCGCGCCCATGATCAGCGACAGCAACACGACGCAGATCAACAATTCGACGAGCGTGAATCCTTGCTGTGTCCCCACCCAGGACGTGCGCCGACGCACGGCTGTGCGCGGATTCATCCGTTCACGCTCCAGGCCTGCACGTACGTCTTGGTGATCTCGGGCGGGATGCCCGAGCTCGAGTAGTTGATCCGAGCGCGAATGACGATGTTCGTTTCCGTGCACGTGGTCCCGGTCGTGGAATCGCATGCGCTGAAGATCAGGTCGCGCTGCGCGACCACGGTTCCTGTCGCGCTGATCACCACCGCGGGCGCGTTGTCGCAGTCGACGCGCATAATGAAGCCGTCGAAGGAGGGCCACGTGGTGGTCGCCGCCGGGCAGAAGCCACCGTTGGCGCGTGCCTGCGCGATCGAGTGCTCGATGGCGCCATCCGCCGAATACTCACGGTTTCGCGCAATGGCCAGCACGGTGCTGTCGTTCACTCCAGACTCGACCGTCGCCGCGAGGCCGGCGCCGATCGCGCCGGCGACCAGCATCAAGGCGATCGCGAGTACGAGCGATGCGCCGCGCTCGTCTCGACGAATCCGCGACCGAAGGAAGCTCACGGTGTCCTCACGACGACGCCCAGCATCCGGGTGCTCCCGCTCGGGAGCGTCACGGTGATGGCGACCGAGTTGACGGACGTAACGGGCGGGCATGTGACTGAGGCCGGCGATGTCGACACCGTGAATCCAGCGGGAGGTGTGTAGTTGACCGGGACGGCGGCACCGGCATTGGACAGCGTGCAAGTGCTGCGCACCGCTTGCTTCGCGGTCTCGGCGTAAGTGCGCAGGACGGCGTCGGCGGTTACGAAGTCACGTTGACTCTTCGATGACGTCGCGGCGGTGGCATACGTGGCGAAGATCGCGCCCATGACGAGACCGATGATCACGACTGCGATCAGGATCTCGACGAGCGACTCGCCGCCTTCGTTACCGCGACGCAACGTGAGTTCCTCTCGTCTCGCCCCTCGTCTAAGGGGGAGGCACAGCACCTGGGGCGGCGCCCCCACCCCAGGTACCTGTGCCAGGTTCAGCAAATCGCTTCAGCTGGGATCACGTACCACCGGTACCGGTCGCCTCGCAGCTCGTGCCGCTCGCGGTGCCGGTGAAGGTGTTCGCGACCGTGCCGCCACCAGTCATCGTGACTGTCCAGCTGTTGGCGCTCAGTGTCGTGGCGCCTTCAGTCACGCCGCTCGGCAGCGTCAGCAGCGGCGGGGTCGGGCTCGTCATGTCAGCGAACGTGGCCGGGTACGTGCCAGCATTGTTGGCGTAGTACACCGCCGCCGCCGACCGTGACGCGTCGATGGTCGCCGAGCACGCCGAAGCGTTGCCCTTGTTGGTGAGTCCGGCGATGCCGACGATCGCTACTGCGGTCAGGATGCCCACCACGACGATCGCGATGAGCAGCTCGATCAGGGTGAATCCCTGTTCTTTGTTGTCTTGCTCCTGCATTTCCTGTTCCTCTCGTTGGTGCTCGCCCGCTGCATCGCGGTCTTGTATTGACATCAGTTGGCGGCCGCTGAGCAGCCGGTAAAAGTGGTGCGGTCGGTGGGTGTCGGGCCGGGGACCATCGTGACGGTCCAGCCGCCGTCGTGGCCCTGGAGGGTGGTCGCCGACTCGACGACCCCGGGCGCAGGGTCGAGCAGCGAGTTGCCGGCCGTCGGGCTGGTGAGATCGTTGAACGTCTGCGGATACTTCCCGCCGGTGACGGAGTAGTACATCTCGGACGCCGACGTCGCCGCTTCAAGTGACGTTGAGCAGGCCGCGGTCTGGCCTTTCTCTTGCAGCCCGGCGACACCGACGACCGCAACCGCAGAGAGGATGCCGACGACCACGATCGCCATGAGCAGCTCGATGAGGGTGAATCCACCCTCCGGCGTCTCTGTGTTGCGTTGCGTATTCACGGCTTTCGGTCCTCCGAGAGGGTGTCCCTGACGGGACAGGAAACGCGAGCGTCCTGCTCAGTGCCCGTCGTCAAATCTTTACTTGGTGGTACACGCTGTACATCGCCGAGATCTGTGCGATCGCGACAAACGCGACCATGCCGCCGACGACGAGAATGATCGCCGGCTCGAACATGTCGGTGAAACGCTTCAACCGGAACGAGAGCTCACGCTCGTAGAAAATCGCGGCGTTCCGGAGCTGCATGTCGAGCGAGCCTGTGCTTTCACCGACGCGGATCATCTGGCGGGCGGCCGGCGGAAATAGGCCGGAGGCACTGATCGGCCGAGCCAGTCCTTCGCCGCGCATCATCGCTTCCCGAACAATCGCCAACTTCTTTTGGAACAGTCGGTTGTTGGTGCTGTCGGCCGACACCTGCACTGCGTCGGGGAGCGGCACGCCGGTTTGCACGAGTGCGGCGAGCACGCGACAGAAGCGCTCGATGGCGATGAGGTGAACAAGATCGCCGACCACAGGCAAGCGCAGAAGGAATTCGTCGCGTCGGGCCTTTCCTTGACGGCCGCCGATGAGTACGAGGACGACGAGCGCAACCGCCGCGAGCGTTCCGAAGATCTCCGGGTACCAGTGTGAGACAAAACTGGTGAACCCTAAGAGCATGCGTGTCGGTAACGGGAGGTGCGCGCCGAGTCCGGAGTAGAACGACTTGAACTTGGGCAACACGTAGATCGACATGATGATCACGGCCACAATTGCAAGTAAGCACACGATGGCCGGATAGGTGAGTGAGCTCTTGAGCTCGCGCCGCGCGGCGACTTCGCGCTCGAGGTAGCCCGACAGCTGCTCGAGCGCGTCGTCGAGCTGACCGGTGAGCTCCGCGGCGCGCACGACGGCGACGAAGTAGCCAGGGAAGATTCTCGAGTGCGAAGCGATGGCGTCGCCGAAGCTCGATCCGGCCCGCAGCCGTCGCTGCATGTCGGCGAGTACTTCTTTCATTTTCTTCGACGCGTTTTCCTCGGATACGACGCTCAGTGCGTCGAGGATCGGCACGCCCGCCCGGAGGAACGACGACATCTGTCGCGAGAAGTTCATGATCTCTTCGGGCTTGACCGGGCGGCCAATGTAGAAGTCCCGCTTGTACCACGGCTTCTTCGCGAGGTTTCCGTCGGGTGTGTAGGGAGTCGGCGGCGCGTTCATAGTGGTGTTCATCAGAACTCCTCGCCGACGACGACGTGCTTGACGACTTCCTCCATCGTGGTCACGTCGGCTTCGACCATGCGGACCGCCTCGGTCTGCAGCGTCCGCAGGCCCTGTGCGATCGCGAGCTCCCGCGCGACTCTCGGCGGTTGACCGTCGACGACACATTGGCGGATCTCGTCTGTGATCGCCAACACCTCGTACACGCCGACCCGGTCGAAGTAACCGGTGCCCGAACAGATGTTGCAGCCTTTGCCGCGCAACCACACGTCTTTGTCGCGGCCGCCGAGTTTCTGGAACAGGGTGACGTCCGACAACGACGGTTCGAACGGTGCCGCGCACGAAGCACAGATGCGTCGGGTGAGCCGCTGCGCGACCACGCCGACAATCGCCGAAGTGATCAGGAAGGGCTCGATACCCATGTCGAGCAGGCGATACAGCGATGACACCGCGTCGATCGCGTGCACTGACGAGAACACGCGGTGACCAGTGAGCGCCGATTGCACGGCGATGCGGGCGGTTTCGACGTCGCGCACTTCGCCGACGAGGATCACGTCCGGGTCTTGGCGCAGGATGGACTTGAGGCCGGTGGCGAACGTCATGCCCGCCTGCTCGCTGATCTGGATCTGGTTGACCTTGGGGAAGATGTACTCGACCGGATCCTCGATGGTCATCACGTTGATGTCGGGCCGGTTGATCTCCGACAACGTCGCGTACAGCGTCGTGGTCTTGCCGCTCCCGGTCGGTCCGCCGACGATGATCATCCCGTACGGCGAGTTGACGATGCGCGAATACAGCGCCTCCGAGTCGGGCGGCATGCCGAGATCGCCGAGCGCGTAGAGCGAGCGGGTACGGTCGAGCAACCGAAGCACCGTCTTCTCGCCCCAGATGGTCGACGTGGTCGAGACGCGCACGTCGAGCGCGCGATCGTCGATATTCATCTCGAACTGTCCGTCTTGCGGACGTCGCCGTTCGACGATGTTCATGTCGGCCATGATCTTGATACGACTCACGAGCGCCTGGCCCATGACGCTCGGCAGCTCCACCACTTCGTGCAGTGCACCGTCGACCCGGAAACGGACGCGCACGCAGGCTTCGGCGGGCTCGATGTGTACGTCGGAGGCGCGGTCTCGTAACGCCTGGGTGACGATCTTGTTGACGACCTGCACGATCGGCGCGTGTGAGTCGACGACCGTTTCGATCGTGCCCGGTGTGTCGAGCGTGACGTCGCCGGCCTGGAAGGCTGCGATGTCGGTCCCGACGGCCGACAGCGCGCTGTAGGTCTGGTTGACCCGGTTGCGTAGCTGGGCCGGTACGCCGAGCGCGACGTGCACTTCCTTGACTGGAAGTGACCGCAGAAGCGCCATGACTTCGAGGTTCAAGGGGTCGGCGACGGCGACGGTGAGCGCACCGTCGGCGAAGACCAGCGGGAGTACGTCGTGACGGTGCGCGTCCGGTGGCTCCACCAGCGCGGTCGCGGCCGGCTCCGGAGCCGCGTCGCGCAGGTCGACGACGGGAACGTGCAGCTGCTCGCTCAGCGCGCGGGTGACGTCGTCTTCGGCGATCATCCCGTGTTCGACTAACAGGGTGCCGATCCGTGTTCCGTTGGCGTGCTGCGAGAGCCGCTCGAGCGCGTCCCGGGAGACGATCCCTGAGTGCACGAGCAGGTCGCCGAGCCGCACCCGAGGGGTGGCCATCGACAGGTCGGGAACCAGCGCCGCGGTCGTCGTCGCGTCGGTCGTCCCGTGCGAGCGGTTCCGTCTCACGCCTGTTGTCCTGACGCCGACCCGGATGAGCTGATGCGGCCGACTATGGTGGACATCGCCGTGATACTCCCCACTTCCCCGCGCCAGGAGCGTTGAATCGCTCCGCCTCGATCGACGCGACGATATCGATCCAGGTCCGGGCCTGCCATGGGCAATTGGACCTAAAATCTAGAAAAGCGACAAATGCGACCGGGTTGGCGCGCGTGTTTACACGGCAGTCATATGGCCACACGCCGTTCGGTGGTTTCGCAGGTTTTGATCGGCGAGTCCGGCACCGCGAAACGGGCGCATTCGATGGACGCCTCCGAGTGGTACGTCGGCCCGGTCAGACCTGAGTCGGGCCGAGCGGCCGACCTCGGCTGTGTTGACGTTGCTCGCGTCGGTGTCGTCGGCGCGGCACAGGCGTGCGGCCTCGGCCGACCGCGCGTGCGGTTCGCGCTCGGCGCCAGAGCCTCTCATCAGGGACGATGCCGCGTGGAAGTACTCTCGGTGAGAATTTGACACGGAGCAAGGTCCTCGACGCCGAGCGAGATTTCACCACCGAACGCGCGAGGCTGGCAGCGCATCTCGCGTTGGTCAGTGTGGTTGGGTGAGCGTCCGCGCGCGAAGGGTGAGTTCGCGTCGCGGGCCGGCCGACCCGTTCCGGGTCCGAGCGGGTAGGTGCCGTGACCGGCAACGTTCGAAACTGGTGACCGAGCCGTCGATCTGGTCGCCGTGCGGGATTGCGGCATCCCGACCCGGCGAGCGCGGTTCGGAGCATTCTGCCGTCATCGGTGGGATGCGATCAGGATGTCACTTTGTCGGGGTGACGGGGGTACGCCTCTGGGACTTACACGCGCTCGGCGACGTAGAGCATCGCCAGGTATGTCGTGCGCACCTTGCGCTCCGGCCGCGCCAGGATCCGCCGGTGGATGCGGGTGTCCAGACGTGCTCGCGTGTCGTCGTCGAGGGCCCGATGGGCTGAAAAGGTGTTGAGGACCGCGATGTATTCGTCAGCGGTGTAGATCACGTCCCAGAGGTAGCGCCTCGCGCCGACATTGCAAAACCGGCCGCTCGCCTCGATCTCGCCGCAGAGGACCTCGTCGCTGAGATCCGCTACCTCGTCCGGCTCAGGAGGCCCAGCGGCGCCAGTATTCGTGTTCTGATCGTCTGGTACGACAGCCTCATAGTCCTTTTGGACTTCGATGAAGAACGGATCGCCGTCGTGTGGAAGCACGTGCGCCATGGAGACAACGGCGAGTTTCCCGCGCTCGCGGAGCAGTCCGGCCGCCTTGTTGTAACGAATATCAGACGCGATCCAGTGGAAGGAACTGAACGCGACGACAGCATCGAAGTCGGAGTGTTCAGCCTGCCACGTCTCAAAGTTCGAGGTGATCACTTCGACGCTCGGGAAGCCGGCCACTTTGCGCCGCGTGAGCGCGGCGAGTTGCTGACCGAGTTCCACGCACGTGATCGCGTAGCCGCGTTGCGCAAGCGGCACTGTGGCCTTACCCGTGCCACATCCGATCTCGACGATTCGTGACCCCACGGGAAGCTGAGCGAGCACGACCAGATCATCGAAGATCTTCGACGGGTAGCTCGGCCGGGCACGTTCGTACAGTTCCGGCACCTGCTCGAATGTCGTTCTCAGAATTTCCTGCGGCCGCCCCGACACGAGACCGATGCTACGGCCCAGCTTCACTCGCGCGACGGAGCCCAACGCTTGCTCGGCTGGTGAGCGCAGGCCCGGCTGCGGCGCGCAGACGCGCGCGATCTGCGCTACGGGTTCGGCTGCTCAGCTCGCCCAAGTCGAACCGCGCAAACGTTTCCAGGCAGCGCTAGCCGGTCGCTTGCGAATCGAGGATCGCCGCCGCGGGCACGGGCGCGTACAGCGGGACCGGCTCGATGGTGATGTCGATGACCGGTCCCGTCTCGGCGATCAATACCTCGCTGCCCGCGTGCAGGGCGGCGTTGGCGGCCTCGAGCACGCGTGCCACCGCGAGACCGCTGTGCCCGTCAGTGCTCGGGGTGGCGCCGGTTCTCATGCAATTGATCATGTGCGCGGCTTGGACTGCGAGCGGTTCCTGCGGCGTGACTCGCGGAGAGAAAATGTCGCCGAGTCGGTATTTCACGGGTTCGCCGTAATGAGGGTCGAGGTCGCCGCTGTCTTCGATGCCGACGTCGAAGACGCGGATCTTCTGGTCGCCGGCGAGGTCGTTGTACACGACCATCTTTTCGCTGCCCACGATCGTGACGCGTCGCACCTTGCACGGATCGAGCCAACTCACATGGATGTACGCCCGCACGCCAGTCTCCGCGTAGCGCAGTTGGATGTGGGCGACGTCTTCGAGGCCCCGGTTCGCGTGGCTGTGACCCCACGCAGATACAGCTGTCGGCGGTCGCCCGAGAATGAAGTTGATGATCGACACGTCGTGGGGAGCGAGATCCCAGATCACGTTCACGTCTTGTTGGAAAAGTCCGAGATTGAGTCGTGCGCAATCGATATAGCGGATCTGGCCCAACTCGCCGCTGTTGGCGATGTCGCGCAATTTCCAGATCGCGGCGTCGTGCTCAAAGGTATGACCCACCATGAGGTGCACGTCGTTCATGACCGCCGCATCAATGAGACTTTCGCAGTCGGCCACCGTCGTCGCGAGCGGCTTCTCGACCAAGACATGGCAATCGGCTCGCATTGCGGCGTGCGCGATTGCGGCGTGCGAACCGGGTGGCGTCGCGACGATCACGCCATCGACGGTGGGCAGGACGTGATCGAGTGAATCGTCGAGCTGGACCATCGGAAACGCGCGCCCGGCTTCGGCGAGCCGCAGTGGATCGCGATCGACGACGGTGACTGCGACGTCGGGCATGCCGGCAAGCACACGAACGTGCTTGGAGCCCCAGTTTCCGTAGCCGACCACGGCTAGATCGACGCGGGGACTCTTGGCGTCGAAATGGTTGCCGTGGTTGTCACGTAACGCAGCGCTGCCGGCGCCATTGCGAATGCTGTTAGCCCCCACCGATTGACTCCAGTCGACGATTCTTTCGCCCGCACTACGAGACTATCGAGTTGGCTACGGTATGTGGTGGCTTACACGCGTGCAACATACCTAGAGCCCGCATGAGCACGCCTGATCTGACTACGGTGTGTGACCGCGTTAGGTTCAACCGCCGACGCGGACGAGCGCGTCTCAATATCCCCAAACCGGACAAACGGGGTGTGGCGTGGTGAGTGAGCGAATCGACGTAGCAATCGTCGGAGCCGGTCCGTACGGACTCGCCACCGCCGCGCATCTGCGCAATGTTGGTCGAGCGCCGCGCGTTTTCGGCGAACCACTGCAGTTTTGGAGTACCCACACGCCGGCCGGCATGCTCTTGCGTTCGCCGTACACCGGAAGCGACATCGGCGCTCCCGAACTGAAGCTGACGTTGCCGGACTACGAACGCGACACGGCACCGGTCGATGTCCCGATACCGGTGGAACGATTCGTCGAGTACGGGCGATGGTTTCAAGAACGCGCAGTTCCCGACCTCGATCGACGCGACGTTCGGCGCATCCAGATTGCAGATTCGGGCTTTGACATAGAAGTCGACGGCGAAACATTCCGGGCAACGAACGTTGTCGTTGCTGCGGGAATTGGCACGTTTGCGCGTCGACCGCCGCAGTTCATGTCGTTCGATGCCGATGTCGTGTCGCATTCGGTCGAGCATCGCGATTTGGGAGTGTTTCGCGGCCGCCGCGTCAGTGTGATCGGTGGTGGGCAAAGCGCGCTCGAGTCGGCGGCACTGCTTCACGAAGTGGGTGCCGATGTCGATGTCCTCGTCCGGGCCGAATCGGTGCGCTGGATCCTGGGTCAGGCCCGCCGACACACCACCCCGTGGCTCAACCATCTGCTCTACGCTCCCGCAGCGGTCGGTCCGGGCGGCCTCAGCCAGCTCAATCAGCGCCCCGACCTGTACCGGCGGCTGGTCCCGGACGCGTTGCACGATCGCCTCGACCGCCGCTCGATCCGATCCGCGGGCGCCGGCTGGCTGCCTGCACGTCTCGACGACGTGTTCATCCGCACTGGCGTCGACGTTGCCGAGGTGTCTCGCGCTTCGGAAGGTCTGCAACTCCGTCTCAGCGACGGGACCGTTCAGCACGTCGATCACGTCCTGCTCGGCACCGGATTCCGCATCGACGTCTTGAAGTATTCGTTTTGGAGCCCGGCGCTCAATAATGCGATTCGCTGCGTGCGTGGATATCCACGATTGACGAAAAACTTCGAAACGACGGTCCCCGGCCTTTACGTGGCCGGCGCCGCGGCCGCGCCGACCTTCGGTCCCTTGATGCGCTTCGTCGCGGGCAGCGGCTTCGCGGGCCGTACGATTGCGAGGGCTCTCACGCGATGACGCGCGACGCCGCGCCGGGCGGCCCCGGCGCGCTCGTGATCGGCGGTGACTACCGAGGACTTGGCATCGTGCGCAGCATCGGGCGGCACGGCGTCCAAGTATGGGTCGCACAACACGACGACCGATTGGCGGGCTTTTCGCGGTACGCAGCTCGACGGGTCCGCTGGTCGGTTTCATCGGACGCCGAACAGACCGAGCGTCTGCTTCGATTCGCTGACGAGCACGGACTGCACGGCTGGGTGCTGTTCCCGACTGACGATCGCGTCGCCGCGATGATCAGCCGCAACCATGGCGTCCTCGGGCAGTGTTACCGACTGACGACCTCACCGTGGGAGCAATACTCGGTCGCGCAAGACAAGCGTCTCACCTACGCACGCGCGGACGCGCTCGGCATCGGCGTGCCCGCCACGTGGTACACGGAATCTCTCGAAGAGGTCGCAGACCTTGACCTCGAGTATCCGGTGATTCTCAAGCCCGCGTCGGGAGAGATCGACAATCCCCTCACCCAGGTCAAAGCTTGGCGGGTTGACGATCGCGCGTCATTGTTGACCCGGTACGCCGAAGCGGCCAGCTTCTTGCGCCGCGGCCACGTCATGATCCAAGAGATGGTTCCCGGAGGCGGAGAGTGTCAGCTGGCGTTCGCGGCCGCATGTCGCGACGGCGACGCGCGCACGTTCGTCTCGGCCCGCCGGACTCGCCAGATGCCAATGGATTTCGGACGGTCGAGCACGTTCGTGGAGACGATCGACGATCCCGAGGTGATCGACCAGGGAATGCGCCTCGTCGCAGATCTTCGCCTCACCGGTCTTGTCGAGGTCGAGTTCAAGCGGGACCCGCGGCGCGGGCGGCTCAAAGTTCTCGACGTGAACGCGCGCTCGTGGGGCTGGCACTCGCTCGGGCCGCCCGCAGGCGCCGACTTCTCCTACGTTGCTTGGCAGCTCGCGATCGGGGAACAGGTCGAGCGCACCCAAGGTCGTGCCGGTGTGCGTTGGGTGCGACTCTCGACCGACGTTCCGACCTCAGTCCGAGAGATCGTCGCCGGTCATACAACGTTGCGTGCCTACCTGCGTACGCTCCGACCGCCCCTCGAAGGACCGATCTGGGCCGTCGACGACCCCCTTCCCGGTCTCATGGAACTGCCGACTGTCGGGTGGCATGCCGTGCGGCGGATTGCGACACGAAAAGTCAGGCGAAATATCGATAGAGGATCTCGCCGGCGCGCTGTGTGACCTCGTCGGGCACGTCGTCGCGGGTGAGCAGCTTCGTCAGCTCGCCCAGGACCGGGAGCGCTTCGGCGGCAACTCGATTCGCATAGCCCACCGGAGCGTGACGGAGCACGGAAACCCTGCGCTCGTCGGTCGCGAACTTGCGTTTGTACGCAACGAGGCCGGGTTGGTCGAGGTCGCTGACACCCCAGTCATAGGTCGCGCAGCCTCGCTGCTTGCCGAACAGCATGCTCTCCCAGGCGAGGAGCTCATTCGGTCTGACGACAGCTCGCTCGAAGATCGATGCGCTGAACTTGTAATACCAGACGCCACTCCAAACCAAATAGAGCGAGCCCGCGATCACGTCTCCTTCGTGTTCGGCGAGTCCGACCACCACGCCGTCGTCGGGCGCGAAATGCTTCCAGATGTTCTCGAAGAACGACACCGGTTGCGCGAGGAGGTGGTGCTTGTGTTTTCTTGTGCGCCGGTGCAAGTCGTGAAAGGCGCGTACGTCTTCGAGGTCGGAACCGAATCGAGCCGTCACCCCGTGCCGGCGGGCGGCGCGGATGTTCTGCCGGGCGCGGGGATCGATCGCGGCGAAAAGCTCGTCTTCGTCGCGATGGAGGCTCGTACAGTGCCAGGCCATCTCGTCGGCCTGCACGAATCGTGGATCGTGGCGCGGCACCTCGGCGTCGAGCACGCGAAGTTGGAACGGAAGGTCCCGGGCGAGGAGTGGGTCGACGAGCTCACGCCAATCGTCGTCGTTGTCGACGACCGGGTCGAGGTAGTCACAGAACGGAACGCTCAGTTGGCGCGATCCGAGAAAATCGTCGATCTGGGCGAAGGCCAGGCCCGTTCTCGCCGCGCCCCGGTCGTCGACGGTCAGGTGTGCGGAGATCTCGAAGCCGTAGGTGTCGCTGATCGCCGCGAGCCACGGGGGCGAACCGAACAGGCTCCCGCGAGGTGTCGCCATGAGGTCCCGCCACGCGGGATCGTTGAGCGGGTCGACGGTGCGTGCCATCAGCGAGCACCGTCGCCGCGGATGACGACAGGAATTGTGCGAACGAGAATCTGGAGGTCGAGCCACAGCGACCGGCGATCGACGTAGTCGAGGTCCAAACGAAGCATCTCCATTGTGCTCACGTGGCTGCGTCCGCTGACTTGCCACAGGCCGCTGATTCCGGGCAGGACGTCGGTGCGGCGCCGATACTCGGGCGGGAAGGCTTCGGCCTCCCAGTCGAGTGCCGGGCGCGGTCCGACCAGGGACATGTTGCCGCGAACGACGTTGAACAGTTGCGTGATCTCGTCGAGACTGCTCGCGCGGATGATGCGGCCCACCCGCGTGACGCGTGGGTCGTCGGCGAGTTTGAAGCTCGCGCTCTCCGGCTGGCGAGTTCCTGCGATCTCGTCGCGGATGGCCTCGCGATGCGCGCGGTCGTCCGACGGTGCGTTCACGATCATCGATCGGAACTTCACCATCGTGAACGGCTCATCGCGGAGCCCGACTCGCGGCTGATGGAACAGGACCGGTCCGCGACTTGTCGCCTTGATCGCGAGCGCGATCAGTACCAGCAGCGGCGAGAGGACTGCGAGCAGCGGAAGCGTGACCGCGAGATCGAGGATCCGTTTGCTGCGGGGCGTCCCGACGTGGCTTCGTGTTTGGACGGGGCTGCTCACGGGCTGCTCACTTGACGTACCCACGGCTTGGGTAGCTCGGGAGGCGGCTCGAGCGTTATGTCGCGTTGGGGTGCGCGCCGCGGAACGATGAGATTCGCGCTCAATCCGAGCAGGCAGAAGAACAGGTCGCTCCCGCCGCGCAACGTCAGGTGCGGGTCGGTGAGACTCATGATCAGCAGGCACCACAGCGCGGCGCGGGCACCCATCGTCGCGATGCCGATGTCGTCGTCGGCGCGCTCTTTCGCGACCCGCTTCGTGTGACGGAATCCGTGCCACAAAAACCACAAGAAGCCGCAGACGAGCGGAATGCCGCCAACCCAGAAGAGCCACAGATATCCGCTCTCGAGGTAGATCACGGTGCGCCAGGTTTCGGGTGCTTGGAGCACGGTGTCAGGTCTGATGCCGAGCACCCAATGGAAGCCAGACAGTTGCGGAAGGTAGAAGTGGGTGAGATTGTCGATGCGGCCCTGCCAGCTATGTGGGAGCGCGCCGCCGCCAAAGCCCGCGAGCCGCGTCGAGATCACCGGCCACGCGATGATCGCGCCGACGGCCGCGATCGGCCCTAACCATTTCGCGAGGCGGGCGAGTTGGCCTTCGTGATGCGCGACCACGACCACCACGATGAAGCCTTCGATCCAGGCCGAGAACTGACCGGTGCCGAGAATGCCGAGGAAGATCACCCCGGCTGCCGCCAGGATGATGCCACGGTGTTCTTTGGTCCGCAGTAACCAGACGAGCACGACCGCGAAGCTGTACGCGAGGTAGTCGCCCACCGCGATCGCAGAGTCGAGCGTCGCTCCGCCTCGGCCCGTCGAGTCGTCGCCGACCGTCGGTGTCCACGGACCGGTCGCATGCCAGATCCCCAACGAGTCGAGGATCGCGAGCACCGCCAGCAGACTGGCGCTGACGAGCAGGATCCAAAGGCAGCGGCGTACCTGCTCGCGAGTACGTATCACCCACCGGAACAGGACGTACAGCGCCGCGAGCCGCCACAACACCACCGTGTCGTAAATGTCGGTACTGCTCGGGATCCGACCGCGTGCGAGCAGCCAAAAGAGCGGCCACAGCGACGAGAGCGCGCAGAGCAACACGATCGCCCGGTCGAGTTTCGTGATCCGGACGCTCAACCGTTCGCCGCGAATGATCCGTACGAGCAGACCGCACAGCACCGCGCCCGTCACCAACGCCTGGATCGCTTCACTTGGGCGCAGCAGCGGAATCAGCTCGCCTCGATCGATACCGCCCACGAACGGCTGGGTGGCGAGAAACACGTAGGCCGCGGTGACGGGACGGCGGGCCACGAACACGACGAACGCGAAGAACAGGATCGCGATCGGAATCAGAAGTACGACGAAGCCAACGATGCTGGCAGCGACCGCTACACACAACAACGCGATGACGGCCAGCGCGACGAAGACGACACGGTCCCGCGCCTTTGTCTTCGGTCTGAGCGTCTGGGTGTTCATGTGGTGCCTTCGTTGCGGTTTAGTGCGGCAGGCTCGTCTCCGACGGTATTGCCGTTCACGGAGGCGTCGCGGGGCGCGTCCGCGGTCGGGGGAGGCGGGGACCGGAACTGGATGCTGGGAGGGAGCTCGGGGGCACGGAAAAAGGCCTGCACCGCGACGTATCCGACCAGGCCGACGGCGACGCCGAGCGTGACTCCCACGAGCGCACCGATGTGTCCGCCGAGTTCGTCCTGCACGACGCGGCCTCCCAGCGCGGCCGGACCGATCGTGGCCGCGGCGATCGCGATGTGTCGCAGGAGGCTATGCCAGCGGGATCCGCCCTGGCTTTGTGTTCCCCGACGGGCGGCTCGATCGGCGATCAGCGACCGAGCTGCCTCTCCGACGGTGACGAGCAATCCGAGACTGGCGAGCAGCGCTGGGCCGTGCAACGTCGCGGCGGCAATCGGCGCGCCCACCAGGAGGATCGCGACCATGGTTGCGCACCCGATGAGTGGCGGATTCACGTCGTGTCGCGCGTAACACGTCTGTTTTGCGAACTCGTACATCGTTGCGCCGATCAGAGCGAATCCGAGACTGCCGATCGAAGCGCTGAGGAGGGCGACTCCGTCACCTTTTCGCATCTGGCCGAACGCGATCGCCTGGGCGATCGGCTTGGCCGACACCAACAGCATGAGCGACGCCGGAACCGCGACGAACCACGACCACGACACACCGCGGTCGTAGGTTTCGCGGAACGCGACGAGCTTGTTGTGAAACGCTTCGCGTGACAGGCGCGGGAGCAACACCGTGCCCACCGACTTGGCGCTCAGCGCGACCGGCATGTAGTAGAAGTTGATGCCAATCTGAATGGCGACGACTCCGCCGGGGACGGTGCCGGCCGCGACGATCAGGATGAACAGCCAGCTCGCGTCGAGCGACGCGGTGCCGGCTGCGGGGATCACCCGGCGGGCCAGGTCGCGCACCGCGGGGTTGCGCCACTTGAACGATGGCCACAACGGCAGCCCGCAGCGTGCCGCGCCGAAACATTGCAGGGCCGTGTGGAGCGCGACCGCCAGGGTCGCGCCGATTCCGAGAAACAGCAGATATCCGCTCGACACGTCGCTGGTGTTGCTCCCGAACCACCTCGACACCAACACGAGCGTCGTCATGAGACCGATGTTCTCCAGCGCAGGTGCGGCGGCCGCCAACGCGAAATGGCCCCGCGCGTTCTGTGCGGCGGTGGCTACGGCGACGATGCCGTACAAACCGATTTGTGGGAGCACCAAGAACAACAGCACCCAGCATTCGGTCTGCGCGCGCGCCGACTGGACGTGACCGTGCACGCCGAGGGTCAGGAGATGCACAATCAACGGCGAGACCGCGATCACTGCCAGCGCGACGGCGAAGAAGCCGGCAATGACTGCCCCGACAAGTTGTCGTAGCAGGTCCCGTGTCTCTTCGAGGCTCCGGTGGTCGAGCTCGGCGACGAGGATGGGGATGATCAGCTCGGTCAACAGCGAACCGGCCATGAGGTTGTACGTGAGGTTGGGGACGGTGTTCGTGGCTTGAAAGATGTTGGCGAAGAACGTCGGGCCGAGAATCGCTCCGGCAACGGCAACCCGCAACAGGCCGGTGAAGCGGCTGAACAGCGTCCAGCCCGCGACGCCGAAGCTCGCCGTTGTCTCCCGGCCGATGCCTAACTCGTCAGTGGGTTGGTCCCCATCCTCGAGATGCGCGGCGCGCTCGTCGATCGGCGGTTCGGCCGGGTCGGATGGATCGCTCTCGGGCCCGGCGCGGACTCGACGAGGAACCTGAAACCGCATCAGTCGAGCTGATCGAGTGGCCGTCGCTTCAGCAGCCGCCGGAGCAGGAACCCAACCGCGATCGCCGCGAGCATGATGCCTGCGAGCGCGCCCGCAAGTGCGACACGCAACGGCTTCGGAGCGACCGGGCTGGTCAGGAGGTACGGCTTCGTGATTTGGGTGACGTGCGGCTGGTTCAACTCGTCGATCGTCACCGTGTCGAGTTGGCCGTGGAGTGTTTGGATCTCATTGGTGTCGCTGGAGATCTGGGACTGAATATTCAGCTCGGCTGGCGACTCGGCGGGATTGGGATCCGCGACCGTCGCACTGTTCTGGCGCCGTGCTTCGTCAGCGTTGAACTCGCTGGTGAGCGTGGCGAGCTGCTGGTTGACGGAGTTGATCCGTCCATTCAGATACGACTCGGTCACGAGGTCTTCGTCGGCCTGTGTCTTCATGTACCCGGCCCCGATTGCAGCGTCGAGGGCGAGGGCGCGCGATGGGGACGGATCGTCGACCTCGATGCGTATGACTTCGCTCGCCTGCAACACGCTCACGAGTTCCTTGCTCTCGAGCGTGTTGTAGCTGATGTGGTATTGCGCCGAGACCGGATCGAGAACTTCGTGGCTTGTCATCTCGACGAGTTGGGACGACAGGTTGCGGTCCTCGCGCAGAAAAGAACCTGAAGCGAGCTGCTCGTTGAGCGGGTAGTAGATCTCGGTGCGCGCTCCGTACTCTTTCGTTCCGGCCGCGGCGACGGCGTAGCCGACCGCCGCGCACGCAACCACGATGAGGAGCGCGTACGCGACGTACCGCACAATGATGCCGCGTGAGATCGGGAGTCGCTTCCATTGGAACATCGCGACCGCGACTGTCTCCGACGGCACGGGAACAACCGGCGTCCAGGTGCGATTCGGCGCTGCGTTCTCAGCTTCCAGTTCCACTCGCGCTCCCTCGGGTTGCGTTCACAAGTACGTCGCAGACGCGTTCGATGGCGTGGGACGTGATCGTCGGAAACATGGGAACGGAAACGATTTCCACGGCCGCGCGCTCGGTCACGGGGTAGGGCGGACGCGCGAAATGCTCGAACGGACGCTGCTGATGGCTCGGTACCGGATAGTGCAGACCCCAACCGATCCGGTGCGCGTCGAGCGCACGCAGGACTTGCGCACGGTGCGGCACACGCACAATCTCGAGATGGTGAACCGGTGTCGAACGAGGGTCGGTCTGCAGCACCCTGCAATTTGTAGCGTCCAGATGCTTGCGATACGTGTCGGCTGCTGCGCGGCGCGCAGCATTCCAGTCGTCGAGTCGATCGAGCTTGATCGACAATACGGCGGCCTGCAACGCGTCGAGACGACTATTGCGTCCCGACGCACTGTGTTCATGTCGGGTGCCGAGGCGTCGGCCATGGTCCGCCAACGAACGAATTCGCTCGCTGAGATCGGAGTCATGGGTCGTGACAGCCCCCGCGTCGCCAAATGCGCCGAGGTTCTTGCCCGGATAGAAGCTGAACGCCGCCGCGTGGCCGAAAGAACCGGCGCGTCGATCGAGCCAACGGGCCCCGTGCGCTTGGGCCGCGTCTTCGATGAGTGCGATTCCGGCGCGTTCGGTCACTTCGCTGATTGCATCCATATCGGGCATCTGTCCGTACAGATGCACGACGATCGCGGCGGCGGTGCGCTCGGTGATCGCGGCTTCGATCGCGGCCGCGGCCACGACGAGCGTCTCGTCTTCTACGTCGACGAACACCGGTGTCGAGCCGACCGTCACGATCGCTTCGACGGTCGCGACGAATGTGTTGGCGGGCACGATGATCTCGTCGCCTGGGCCGAAACCGAGTGCGCGCAGGATTAACTCGAGCGCGTCGGTCCCGTTGGCTACGCCGACGCACTCTTTCACTCCGCAGTACTGCGCGAACGCGGTTTCGAAGTCGTCGACGTACGAGCCGCCGATGAAATGGTTGGAGGCGGTGATCTTCGCCCAGGCGCGATCGAGCGCAGCCGCGACTTCGGCGTGCTGCGCGGCAAGATCGAGAAAGGGAATGTCGTCAGGGATTTCGGTCATCGTCCGATACCCCATCGCACGGCGCGTTCCATAGATACGGATATTTCCGACAAATTGGACCAGCCCCACGTAGCGTCGTCGACTTGAGTCAACCAGCGCGAGGCGGTCCTCGCAAGCCGCGTCCTCTCCGAGCGGGTCTGTTCTGAGCATCGACGCGGGTCGCTTCTTCCCAGACATCGCCGCCGGATGCCGCGCTGGTCTCGGACGCAAAGTCCGCGGTGGAAGTGCGCTCCTCCCCGAGGGAGCCGAGACCGGACAACGACGTCCCGAATCGCACGATGGACCCGCGAACGAACACGGTCGGCGCCGTGGAGGGCTCCTCGGCGACGAAGCCCGCGGCTCACCGGGCCCGGATGACGACCCGTGCGCGCTGGTGAGCCGTCCCGGGTCGCCGAAACGCCGAGAACGCCGGTTGTGTCGCGTCGCACCACGGCGCGCCACTGGAACGGGCGGCCGAATGTGAGCCCGTGCTGCTCCGCCCGGCGGATGTGTGCAGCTGTCCCGTGAGAGACCGCTGACGACATATCTGTCTAATTGCCGCGGGCGACCGGGTGCGCGGTGAAGGTCCGGCGATGGTCAGGCGGGGCTGGTCCCAGCTACCGTGGCGATCGGCCATGAGGGAGCGGGGGGCCGCGTGGGGGGTCGTCGATCGGCGCAGCTGGTGCTCTGGTCGATGCTCGTTGTCGCGGTCGGTGTGACCACAGGTGGCGGAATTGTCCGGACTGATCCTGCAGGGGCGGTTTCGATCCCGAGTCGGGTCCGGTTGGCCGCCGGCAACGGAGATTCGTGCGCCGTGCTCGTGGCCGGAACCGTGAAGTGTTGGGGACTCAACGTCGACGGCGAACTCGGCGACGGCACGACGACGAATACGTCGCGGCCGATGACCGTCACCGGGCTGAACGGCGTCCAGGCGGTGACGGCCGGCGACTACCACTCGTGCGCGCTACTCACCAACGGCACCGTGCAATGTTGGGGCTACAACTTTCACGGCGAGCTCGGTGTCGGCCGCGACGGTCCGGAGATGTGCTCGCGCCGAACCGGCACGACGGGTCAAGCGTGCAGCATGACCCCCGTCACCGTCGCGGGTCTGAGCGGCGTGTCGGCACTCACGGCCGGTGCCTACCAAACGTGCGCGTTGTTGGTGTCGGGGACCGTGCAATGTTGGGGTTACAACGCCGAAGGTCAACTCGGCGACGGCAGCGTCAAGACATCGTCGAAGCCGGTGACCGTGACCGGCTTGCACGGGGTGCGCGCGATCGCGTCCGGCGGCGTGACTTCGTGCGCGTTGTTGGATGCCGGCTCGGTGAAGTGTTGGGGGAACGGCTTCAAGACGACGCCGGTGACCGTGGCCGGTCTCAATGATGTCGACGCGATCACCGCGGGCTACTACTACGAGTGTGCGCTGCTCGTCGGCGGCACCGTGAAGTGTTGGGGCAGCAACGCGTTCGGGCAGCTGGGCGACGGCACGTTTAAGAACTCGTCGCGTCCGGTCACCGTGATCGGCTTGCGTGGGATGACCGCGATCGCCGGCGGCGAAGATCACGTCTGCGCGCTGTCCGGCGGCGGTACCGTCGAGTGTTGGGGTTACGACCAGTGGGGCCAGCTCGGAGCCCGCCCGAATGTGACACCCACGACCAACTGTGGCGACGGGTCGCCGTGCCATCCGACGCCGGTTGCGGTGAAGGGACTTGCTGGAGTCGCGGCGATCACTGCCGGCTTCAAACACACGTGCGCGTTGTCGACGACGGGCTCGGTGTGGTGTTGGGGTTACAACGGCGACGGTGAGCTCGGCGACCATGGGCTGCGCAGTTCGTACGCGCCCGTCGCCGTATCCGGCGTCTAATCAGGCGCGTTCTCCGCACGAGCATGCGCGAGTTGGACATACACGAATGCGGTCCGGACCTTCTGTATGCTCCGCGGGCTCGTGGTTGTCAGTGGCGGAGAGCGGGGTTTGGGAGACGCGGTGAAACGAGTTCTCAGAATCGCTCGCAGTCGAGCTGGGCGTGTCGCGCTCGTGGCCGGAGTGGCCGGCGCGACCGTGTTGGGGCTCGCGACTCCGGCGTGGGCGCACCACCCGGTGCTGGAGGGTTCCACCTCGTGCTCGGACGGCTTTCATGTCGTGGACTGGTCGATCGGCAACAGCGAAACGACCGAGGCCATGACCATCGAGACCGCAGTCGCGGCGATCGGCGTGCAGACGTATCCCGTGATCGGATACGCAAACCCGGTTCCCGATAGCGGCACGACCTTCGCGACGACGCTGGTTCCCGGCGCCACCAACGGCACGATCACCTTGACGGTGGACGCGGTGTGGCCCGACAAATTCGTCGACACGGACAGCACATCCGTCGATCTCGTTTCAGACTGCACGCCAGCGACGTCTTCGACTTCGACGACGTCGACGACACTCACGCCGGCCACGTCGTCGACAACGACGACGGTCTCGCCTCCGATAACTGGGTTGTCGACCTCGACTTCGACGGCGGCTTCGACCTCGACGACGGCGTCGACCACTACCAGCGTCGCGCCGGCGTCGACGCAAGTGACCACGACGACCGCGTCCACGACCACGACGGTCGCGCCGACGACCACCGAAGTGTGCTCGACGTCGACGACGGCTCCGCCCACGACTGCGACCACGACGACGACGACGACCACGTCGACGACGTCTACGACGCCTGTCACGGGCGAAGGCTCGACGACATCGCTGCCGGGCGGGACCACGACGACGACCCAGGCGCCGTGCTCGACGTCGACGACGGCTCCGACCACCGGGGGCTCGACCACCAGTACCAGTGGCACGGTGCCGGTGTCGGGCCAGGGCTCGACGTCGTCGCTGCCGGGGTCGACGACGTCAACGACCTCGTCCGCGACCTCGTCCACCCGGCCGGGTGGAACGTCGGTCACGACTGCACCGTCGGTGCCGGTGGGGGCCCAGGGCGGTCCGGTGACCTCGACGACCACCGGCGTGGTGAACCTTCCCCGTACGGGCAGCGACAGCAAGCTCCCGGTCGAGTTCGGTGCCAGCTGTCTGGTCGCGGGAGGTCTGCTTGCACTTCGGCGCCGCCGCATCTGGACTCGGCGTCGCTGGACCCGGCCCTAACGCGCCACCATCTTTCTTACGCCTCGGTGCAGGGTGCCGGGATGGTCGCTGACGGTTGGCGCCGGTCGTGCGCCCGCCGGCGGACCTCGCCGCGGTTGCGCCGCGTTCGGCGCGGACCGACTCTTGGAGCTGCGCACAACGTCTCGATCACGGCGCAGCCAGCCAGGTCGTGAGCGGCAGCCGGTACCGGATCTTCGACATCCGCGGTCTGTCGCCGAAACAGGGCGTGCGGTCAGGCTCGCCTCGACGGGGATCTTCGCCCGTGGTCGACGCACATGCGGGTTCTGTCCCGCCGCGGTCCAGATCATGCGGTCCGCGTCGTTTGTTCCCGGCTTGCACCCTTAGCTCACGTAGGGCATAGTACCCACTACTTAGGGCGACATAGTTCTTCGCGCTCCCTACCATATGGGACTTTAGGTGACATTCGTCACAGATATGGCATAAATACCTAAAGCCTGTTAAGTTGCCCCGTACCGGTCGCACTTGGAGTCGGCCGTAGGGCTTGGGAGAACGCTGTGAACAAAGCATTTGGTATCGCGCGCAGTCGCGCGGGTCGAGTCGGACTCGTGGCAGGCGTTGCCGTAGCGACGGTGGTTGGCCTCGCCCTCCCGGCAGGTGCGAACACCGGACACGTCATCGCTTCGCAGACCTGCGCCGGTGGCTGGAGCGTCCAGGTCACGTTGGACAACAACGTCACCACAGACCACGACGTCGTGGTTACGTCGACGATCCCTGGCACCAGCGGACTCACCGGAAACTACGACACGACCAAGAACTCCGGCACTCAGCAAATCTGGAGCGCCAGCGGTCCGGCCGTCGCGAGCGGCACCGTCACCCTCACAATCTGGAACCCCGGTCACGCGTCGATCGACTCGACAGCGCAGGCTTCGTTGCCGTCGGTGTCGAACTGCAACTCCACCACCACGATGCCGCCGACCACCACGACCTGGGCTCCGACCACGACGACCGAGCATCACTGCGACGACTGCGACACGACGACCACCTGGGCGCCGCCCACCACGACGATGCCGCCGACCACGACGACCTGCGCGCCGACCACGACAACCATGCCTCCGACGACGACCATGGCTACGACCACAACCATGGCGCCGACGACGACCATGGCGCCGACCACGACCATGGCGCCGACGACGACCATGGCGCCGACGACGACCATGGCACCGACCACGACCATGGCGCCGACCACCACCGAAGCTCCGACGAGCTCGACCTCCGTCTCAGCGACGACGGTCGTCGTGACCACGACGACGAAGCCGGCCTCGACGACCACGGTCAAAGAGCAGGGAAGTACCGTCCCGACCACCGCAGCGTCCACGACCACCCTGCCGGGTGCAGTCAGCCAGAGCTTGCCCTTCACTGGAAGCAGCACGACCTACCCGGTGATCTTCGGTCTGTCCTGTGTGACCGCCGGTGCGCTGCTCTTGCTGCGCAAGCGGAACTCCTTGTCACGCTCGTAGGTTCGCACACGACATGAACACGCTGCCCTGAACAGCGATGGCTCAGCCGACTGGTTCCGACCGGTCGGCTGAGTCGCGTTCGGGGCCGGTTACGCTCAACCGCGTGCCGACTCGGCAAAACCGCCAAGACTCGCGAGCGCAACTCGGCCAGGCGTTGATGCTCGGAGGTGTCGCGGCGCTGGTCGGGACTCCGATCGTGTACCGGATTCGTGCCGCAAGTGCGCACGCGCGTGTCACCCACAGCTGGTACTGGCCGACCCCGTGGATGCTGATCCCACTCCTCGTTGTCGTGGTCGGCGCATTCGTCACCATCGCACCGGATTCGCGCGAACTTCGCAGACGGCTGCTGCGCACCCGCTTGTTCTCGAACCGGCGCCGCCGTTAGCGCGGCGTCACCACATGGTGCAACGCGATCCTCGACGCGGCACATACACGCCGTTCGAGACGGGCGAGCTGGTGCAGTCGGCGTACCGAAGATCCCGATCGCGGCACTCGGCGGCGACTGCGACCCGAACGCGAAGCCAGATCTCGCCGCGTCTGACGAGCTCGTCGTCTGCTCCAACCGTCTCGCGGCGATCCCCGCCGGCCATGCCGCTCAACGTCTGCCCGACGCGGCCCCGGGTTGCGTTCCCTGAGCACGCAACTACCGTGCGGAAATGACCGCGACTGACGTTCCCCCGCGATGGGATCTGACCCCGATCTTCCCAGGTCTCCAAGACCGCAGTTTCAACGGAGCGCTCGAGGGTGTCTACGCGCGCGTCGACCGGCTGGTCGCGCTGTACGACGAGCTCGACATCCGCGCGACGCCAAGGCGTGCGGTGACCGATATCGACGTCACCAACCTTGAGGCCGTGTTGGCCGCGACCAACGAGTTGCAGGCCGAGCTGCGACCGATCGTCACGTTCCTGTACGCCCTCGTCACCACCGACAGCCGCGACGATCTCGCCGCCTCCCGCCACGCCGAACTCCAGACGCGGGCCGCACCGCTCGCTCCGTTGGCGAAACGGCTCGGTGCGTGGCTCGCGGCGCTCGACGTCGACGCGTTCATCGCCCGCAGCCCGGCGGCCGCCGAGCACGCCTTCGCGTTGGGAAAGGCCGCCGAGAACGCCGAGCTGCAGATGACCGAGCGCGAAGAATCGCTCGCCGCCGACCTCGCTCCGTCAGGATCGCTGGCGTGGCAGCGACTGCAGGGCGAGATCTCGTCGCAGCTGACGGTGGAACTGCAGATGCCGGGTTTCGAACCCGAACGCGTACCGATGGCGTTCGCGCGCGGGCTCGCCACGCATCCCGATCCGATTCGCCGTCGCGCCGCGTACGACGGCGAACTCGAGGCGTGGCAGTCGGTCGCGGTGCCGCTCGCGGCCGCGCTGAACGGCGCCAAAGGAGAACTGGGCATCTTGAATCGGCGGCGCGGCTTCGCCGACGATCTGGAACCGGCGCTGCGCGCGAACAATGTCGACCGGCGCACACTCGACGCGATGACCGACGCGGTCGTTGCGTCGCTGCCGAACTTTCGGCGATATCTGCGCGCCAAGGCGAACCTGCTCGGCCACGACGGCGGGTTGCCGTGGTGGGACCTGCTCGCCCCGGTCGGCAGGGCCGACACGATCGGCTGGTCCGACGCAACCGCACGGGTGCACGACGCGTTCACCGGTTACTCAACCGATCTCGGTGCGCTGGCAAATCGGGCGTTCGCCGAACGGTGGATCGACGCGCAGACACGAGACGCCAAGCAAAGCGGCGCCTACTGCGCCGGCGTCGAAGGCGACGTCAGCCGGATCATGATGAACTTCGACGGCAGTCAAGACTCGATCTCAACGCTCGCGCACGAACTCGGGCACGCATTCCACAATGTGGCTTTGGCCGCGCGCACGCCCCTGCAACGCCGGCTCCCGATGGCGCTCGCGGAGACGGCGTCGATTTTCTGCGAGACGCTGCTCTTCGAACACGCCGCGCAACAAGCCAACGGCGACGGCGAACGCTTGGCGTTACTCGACGTACATCTGGTCGGCGCGACCCAGACCGTCGTCGACATCCACAGCAGGTTCCTCTTCGAAACCGAGCTCTGCGTACGGCGACGCCGAACCACCTTGTCGGTCGCAGACTTGCGGGCGGCGATGCTCGACGCGCAGGAGGCGGCGTACGGTGATGGCCTCCATCCCGACCATCGACACGAGTACATGTGGGCCGTGAAAGGCCACTATTTCACGCCGTTTTACAACTGGCCGTACACGTTCGGCCTGCTGTTCGGCATCGGTCTGTACGCGAAATACGTCGACGATCCCGACCGCTTCCGCGCCGGCTACGACGATCTGCTCTCGACGGTCGGCATGGCCGACGCGTCGACGCTGGCCGGTCGATTCGGATTCGACGTGCGCGAACGCGACTTCTGGGCCGAGAGCCTGGCGGTACTCGGCCGCCACATCGACGACTACGAACGTCTCGCCGGACTTTGACCGCGCCCGCGGGTTCGGATGTGACGCCAGGTGGGATACTGGATTGTGGTCATTGGGAGGACGTTCGCACGCGCGGGGGTCGTTGTCGTGCTCGTCGCGGCCACCATGGTCGGAGTGGACGTCGCGGCCGGTGCGGCGCCGGCCTGGTCGTTGGTCGGAACCGCGGCAGGCTCCGCGTACGGTGAGGTCACGGCCGTGTCCTGTCCGACCTCGACCGCATGCCTCGCGGTCGGCACCGCCGACCGGCCCCATAGCGTCGGCCTGCTCGCGCAACGCTGGGACGGCTCGAACTGGACGACGCTGTCGACCCCGAACCCGACCGGAGCGATCTCAAGTCAGTTCACCGGCGTTGCGTGCACGAGCACCACGAGTTGCATCGCCGTCGGTCAATACAACACGCTCGCCACGGTGACCGAGACGTTGGCAATGCGTTGGGACGGCAAGCGGTGGTCGATCCTGCCCAGCCCCAACGCGCCGGGCTCGGCCGTGAGCGTGCTCGCCGGGGTCGCGTGCGCGAGCGCCACGAGCTGTTTCGCGGTCGGTCGCTCCTACGTCACCAGCTCCGACAGCACCGCGGAGCTCACGCTGGTCGAGCAATGGAACGGAACGACGTGGTCGATCGTGACGAGCCCCAATCAGACGTTCGCGCTCAACAGTTCGCTCACGAGCGTGGCATGTTCGACCGCCGCCGCGTGCGTCGCGGTGGGAAGTTACGACACGCAGCTCGTCACCAGCACCCTCACCGAACAATGGAACGGCTCGACCTGGTCGATCGTGGCGAGCCCGAACCCGTCAGGCCCCGAGAGCGCGCTGTCGGGCGTCACATGCACCAGTACCTCGAACTGCGTCGCGGTCGGTTTCGGTCACGGAACCCTCATCGAACGATGGAACGGCACCACCTGGGCAATCGTGACGAGCGTGAACCCAACCGGCGCGACCGGCGCGAGCCTCACGGACGTCTCGTGTCCGAGCGCGACGCGCTGTGTCGCGGTGGGCACCATCTTCCTCCAGACCGTCGTGCAACGCCTGGTCGAGACGTACAACGGCACGAAGTGGTCGCTCACAACGGTTCCGGTCCCTTCGGGCACCAAGGTCAGCGGCCTCAGCGGCGTGTCGTGCGCGACGACCACGAGTTGTTTCGCGGCCGGCAACTTCCGGCTCGGACCGAGCCGCCGTCCGCTCTTCGATCGTTACTCGTGAGCTTGCCGGTCATCGACCTGTCGCGTGCGCGCACCAGCAGCGACGTCGATGCGGTCGCCGCCGAGATCGACATCGCATGTCGCGACGCCGGCTTCTTCTACGTGGTCGGTCATGGTGTGTCGACCGAGCTGCAAACACGCGTCGAGGAACTCGCACGTGAGTTCTTCGCGATGGCCGAACACGACAAGTCAGACATCGCGATGCGACACGGCGGTCGAGCCTGGCGCGGTTGGTTCCCGCTCGACGGAGAGCTCACTTCGGGTGTTCCCGACAACAAAGAGGGCCTCTACTTCGGCGAGGAGCTTTCGGCGAACGATCCAAGAGTTCGTGCCGGTCTCCCGTTGCACGGCGCCAACCTGTTCCCGCGACGCCCGGCCGGCCTGCGCGACGCGGTACTCGAATACATGGCCGCGGTCACCGACGTCGGCCACCTGCTGCTGGCCAGGATTTCGCGGGCGCTCGGTCTGGACGACCGATGGTTCGACCGAAATCTCACGGCGTCGCCGACGGTTCTGTTTCGAATTTTCCAATACCCACCGTTGCGCGACACGTCCGAACGATGGGCGTCCGAACGATGGGCGTCCGAACGGTGGAGTGTCGGCGAGCACACCGACTACGGCTTGCTCACCATCCTCGCCCAAGACGCGACCGGAGGACTCGAGGTGCGCAGTCCCGACGGTTGGGTTGCCGCACCACCGATCGCCGATGCTTTCGTGGTCAATCTCGGCGACATGCTCGAACGCATGACGGCCGGCCGGTATCGGTCGACACCGCACCGTGTTCGCAACATCAGCGCACGCCAACGCGTCTCCTTCCCGCTCTTCCTCGATCCGGCCTGGGACGCCGACGTGCTCCCAGTTCCGAACGCGTCGTGGGATGCCGAACCCGAAACCGACGGCTTGGCGCGTCGTTGGGACGGCCTGAACGTGCACGACTGGGCAGGCACCTACGGTGACTACCTGCTCGCGAAGGTCGCCAAGGTGTTCCCCGCGCTCATCGGCGACGTGATGCCGACGTCGTGAATCGGAGCGGAATCACGCCGGTGTGATACCTTGTGGAGGTTCCGTTCCCGCTAGGTCGAGGTGAGCGTTTTCGATCGCTCCCTGGCGAAGTTACGACGGCACAGCTGCCTCGTGTGGCCGACCCACCTCGTCCGGCCGCCTCTCGATTCGTTGCCCCTGGGCTCGCTCGAGTGAGTGCGAAGTCCAAGATCCGTGCAACGACCCGCGCTCGCGGGGAATCAGGAGAATTCGTGTCAGTAGCTCTCGGCGAAGCGGTTTCGTTCGGCGATCTCGGTGTGCCCGCCGATCTGGTCGAAGCCCTGGCCCAAGGCGGGATCGTCCAGCCTTTCGATATCCAAGCGGCAACCATTCCCGACGCGCTCGCCGGCCGCGACGTGTGCGGGCGCGCACCGACCGGCTCGGGCAAAACGGTCGCGTTCGGTGTCCCGCTCCTCGCTCGCATCGACAAGGCGCGCAAACGCCAGCCGACTGCGCTGATCCTCGCACCGACGCGTGAACTCACCGCGCAGATCTGCCGCGAACTCGAGCCGCTCGCCGCGACGCGCGGGCTGCGCGTCTGCTCGGTCTACGGCGGCGTCGGCTACGACGGCCAGCGCCGCCAGCTCAACCGGGGTGTCGACGTGCTCGTCGCATGTCCGGGTCGACTGGCCGACCTCCTGCGCCAGGACGCACTCAACCTCGGCCAGGTTCAGGTCGTCGTGGTCGACGAGGCCGACCGCATGGCTGACATGGGTTTCTTGCCCGAGGTTCGACGCCTCCTCGACCAGACACCGCCGAGCCGTCAGACGATGTTGTTCTCGGCGACGCTCGACGGCGCGATCAAGGTGCTCACCCGCGACTATCAGCGAGACGCGGTTCGCCACGACGTCGGCGTCCCCGAGCCCGACGGTCGCGGCGCCCATCACGTGTTCTGGCGGGTCGACGGCCCCCAACGCGCCGGTGTCACGGCCGAGCTGGTCCCGGCAGCCGGACCGACCATCGTGTTCTGTCGTACCCGCCGCGGCGCTGATCGCCTGGCCGCCCAGCTCGAGAAGGCCGGCGTGCGAACCGCGGCGATCCACGGCGGACGGTCGCAGAACCAGCGCGACCGGGCGCTCGCCGCGTTCAAGGTCGGTCGCGTCGCGGCGCTGGTCGCCACCGACGTCGCCGCACGCGGGATCCACGTCGACGGGGTCGCATGCGTGTTGCACTACGACACTCCCGAAGACGGCAAGGCCTACCTGCACCGTTCGGGTCGCACCGCGCGTGCCGGAGCGGACGGGCTCGTCGTGTCGCTGGTCGGTCACGCCGACGCTCGCGCGGTTGCCCGCATGCAACACGATCTCGAGATCCCGGCCCCAATGACGCCGCCCGACGTCGCGGCCATCACGAGTTCGCAGGATCGGCCGAAGCTGCGAGCGGCGCCGAACAAGCCGCTGACGGTCGTCGCGTCCGACGACACACCATGGCGTGCGCCGCGTCCGCCGCGATCCCAACGCCGCAACGGGGACCGGTACACTCAGGACAGGTCCTCAGCCTCAGTGCGGGGCGGTGGTCGCCCGAACCGGGGCCGGCCCCCCAGCCGCCGCGCCAGCTAGATGTCGGCGCGCTATACCTAAGGGCGCGCTCAAATTCTCCCTCGGTTCGACGAAGGAGCTCGTTTTGGCCAAGAGCCGCAGCACGTTCGGAAAACGAGACCGCGAGATGGCCAAAACGGCCAAGGCGAACGCGAAACGCGCCCGGCGCGACGCCAGAGCCGACGCCGAGCCGGTCGAGCCGACCGTCAACCCTGACGGTGTCACCGCCGACGAGCTGGTCATACGCCTCAAAGAGCTCCACGAGTCCTTCGAGGACAACCGAATCTCGTTCGAAGACTTCGACGCCGCCCGCACCGATCTGGTGGATCGGATCGCGTTGATCATGGCGAGCGAGTAGCCGCAGCCGGCGCGTAACGGCGATTCTTGGGTGTGCGCTACCTGCGGATGCCCATCGAGGTCGAGTCTCCCGAGCAACTCGGCTATCACACGATCACGAACAACCTCTCGGAAAGCTCCGTGTCGGATCGGCGGCTCGCAGATCTCGGGCTCGACGCGACGATCCGATCCGCGCTCGACGAACTCGCATTGGGTTACGGCGACCATCTCGGTGACCCGAGATTGCGAGACGCGATCGCGGCGGGCGGTACCGGGTTCGGCGCCAACGACGTCTTAGTCATGCCCGGCGCGGCCGCGGCGCTGTTCGCGACCGCGACGTCGGTGCTCGAACCCGCCGATCACGCGGTGGTGGTGCGCACCAACTACGCGACGAATCTCGAAACGCCACGCGCGATCGGTGCCGACCTCGACATCGTTGACCTCGCATTCGAAGACGCGTGGCAACTCGATGTCGCACACGTCGCGTCGCTCGTCAAGGCCGGCGTCACGAAACTGATTTCGGTGACGTGCCCGCACAACCCGACCGGAACGACGCTGGATGTCGCGTCGCTGCACGCGCTCGTCGATCTGGCCGAACGCTCGGGCGCGGTGCTGCTCGTCGACGAAACCTACCGTGAACTCACCCACGGTTCGCCGCTACCGATCGCGGCCGCGCTTTCGCCGCGTGTGATCAGCGTCTCGTCGATGTCGAAGGCGTACGGGCTCGCCGGTTTGCGGATCGGCTGGGCGGTGTGTCGTGACCGGCAGCTGTTCGAGACGTTGCTCGCCGCGAAGGAGCAGATATTCATCTGCGGCGCGACGCTCGACGAGGCGATCGCAGCTCGGGTCCTGGCCGACCGCGAACGGGTGCTCCCGCCGATCCTGTCGGACGTGCGGGCCCGGCTTTCGATCGTGGACGACTGGATCCGCGCGCAGGACACGTTCGAGTGGATCGAACCCACCGGTGGCGTTGTCGGCCTCGTTCGCTTCGTCGCGGCGACCACGGTCGACACGAACCGCTTCTACGAGGTGCTGCTCGCGCGGTACGGCACCTACGTCGGGCCCGGCCACTGGTTCGACGTGGACGATTCCTACTTTCGCCTAGGCTTCGGGTGGCCGACCGATCGGGAGTTGCGGTCCGGACTCGCGGCGTTGACGGCCGCGGCTGCCGACGCCATTCGCTGAGGTGGTGAACCGGGCAAGGCGCTGCCCCGCAGTCGTAGCGCCGGGTTTCATGTTTGGGGGCGACGAGAGGTGAAGCCGATGCGACGACGCATGCTCGGACTCGTGGTCGTAGTTGGGCTGACCGCATGGAGCATGAACGCGGCGACGTCGGCCGGCGCGGCCAGCCAGCCCGGCCCGCCCGGACGGCCGACCGCAATGTCGGGCGACCAATCGGCGCGTCTGTCCTGGCCGGCGCCGAGCAACGGCGGTTCGCCGATCACCATCTATCTGGTGACGCCGTACCTCGGAACCCATGCGCGGCCGACACGCTCGTTCCACTCGAACAAGACGTCTGAAGTCATCACCGGGCTTTCGAACGGCAAGACGTACACGTTCAAAGTCGCGGCGCACAATGCGGTCGGTACCGGCGATCCGTCGGCAGCGTCGAAGTCGGTGACGATCGGAGCGCCGTCCGCGCCGGCTGGTCTGAGAGTCGCGCCCGGAAGCGCGCAGGCGACCGTCTCGTGGCACGTGCCGGCCAGCAACGGCCACCCCATCTCGAGCTATGTCATCACCCCCTACCTGGGTACGGTCGCCCAGACAGCCCAGACGTTCCATTCGAGTGCGACGGTGGAGGTCGTCACCGGCCTCACCGACTTGAAGTCGTACGCATTCCGAGTCGCGGCGCGGAACAAGGTCGGCCCGGGCCCGCAGTCCGCGCCGGCCGGTCCGGTGAAACCGACGTCGGCGCCGACGCTTTCGGTCATGGTTCTGATCGACTCGGCCCACAACGTCGACAAGAGCGCGATCGTCGACGCGTACGGTCATCCGCTGTACATGTACGCACCCGACGGTTCTGGCACGATCAGTACGGCGGGCGCCAACTTGGGTTTGTGGCCCGCGGTGGTCTGGTCGGGCACGCCGACCGTCGCTGGTGGCCTCGACGCGAACAAGGCCGCCGTGTACGTGCAGCACGACGGAACCCGTCAGCTCTCCTACAACGGCCATTTGCTCTATTCGTTCTTGTACGATTTCACCCCCGGTACCGCCACCGGCGACGGTGAGACCGGCTTCTATCTTCTGTCGCCGTCCGGCGACCAGAACTGAGATCTTGGACGCTGGCCGAGTGTGGGGTTTCGAAGAGCCGGGCGAACTGGATCAGCTGCTGGTCATTTCGCCGCACCTCGACGACGCGGTCGTGTCCTGCGGCGCGTTGTTGCTTGCGCATCGTGGCGCGTCAGTGGCCACGTTGTTCGCGGCGTCTCCGGCGACCTATAGCGATCCTCTCAACGAGCACGACACCGATTGCGGATTCACGCCCGGCGACGACACGATGGCGTTGCGGCGCGACGAAGACGTCCGCGCCCTCGCGGCAGTTGGCGCCACGCCACGCTGGCTGCACCTGCACCAGCACTCACACGTGGAACGAGCCGATCCCATCGTCGAACCGCCGGGAGCGGTCGACGCCCTCGTCGAAACCATCGCCGATCTCCAACCGACGTGCGTCGTCGCGCCGCTCGGCCTTTCGCACCCTGACCATCAGGCGTGTCACGCGTCGGCGCTGGCCGCCCGCGAACGGGCCGACCCGGTGCCGTGGCTGTGGTACAGCGACTTGCCGTACGTGTTCATCCCGCGAGTGCTCGCGGCGCGTTTTCGAGCGTTACACAAGGTTGGGATCACCGCGACGCCTGCGTGTCCGTCGGTTTCGAACGACTTCCCCGCGAAATGGCGTGCGTTCGGCGAATACGTAACCCAGGTGCCGGTGCTCGATCGGCTGTGGCGACTACGCGAACGTCTCGAGCGCGCCGGCGAGCAGTACTGGACGCTCGACCGCTAACACCTCAGCGGCGCGCCGCGCCACGTACCCGCATCGAAGCCTGGAGCGCGCTGCGACTGCGGTCTTGCGGATTCTGGATCAAGATCAGTGCGAGCACACCGACCACCAACGCGAACGAACCCATCAACAAGGCGAAATCGCGACGGCTGTACACCTTGTTGGGGCATATCTGGCTCGGCGTGCCCTGACCGGTGTCGTTGCCGACCCGCTCGTTGGTCAACGACGCGCTGTCGACCTTCCAGTGATGGGAGCTGTAAATGAAGCCGCTCCCGCAGGAGTACGACGGTGCGCCGAACACGTCGGCGTGCACGGGCCACAGTCCGATCGCGAGCGCAAGCGCGAAGAAGGCGGCCATGGCCCAGACGACGTTTCTCTGAGCTCGAGGCAGACGCACGGCGCTCCACACGTTTGGGGTCCGCGTCGCGGTGAGGCCTACGCCACCCCGCCCAACTCCCACACTGGAGCCCAGTCTACGGTGCGGGTTACCCGTCGGCTAGGGCGGGCGGCTGGGGCCGGACCAGCATGTCCGAGTGCTCGACCCGGGCGAGCGTCAGCACTCCCCACAGCATCGCCACGAGCGCCCCGATCAGGACGATCGCGGCCAGGGAACCTGAGAGTCCGAGCTTCTCGTTGAGCAGACCGACGCCGAGTGCCACACCGGTGAGTGGCTGCATGACTTGCTCCGCTCCGACCGCGGCCGCAAGCCCGCCGGTTTGGAAGGCGCTCTGCGCAAGCACGAGGCCGGTGATGGAGGTGACGGCAAGCGCGTACGGTTCCCAATGCGAAACCCAGTTGAAGGCTCCGCCACCGAGATAGTGCACGAACGCTTTCGTGAGCACAGCACTGGTGCCGAACAGGGCGCCCGCTCCGAGGCCGAGAAACGCCGCCCGGTTCGATCCCGACGCGGCGCGCGCGGCGAGGACGCAGATGGTGACGAATCCGATGATCGGAGGCGCGGCAATGAGCCACGAACGGGTCGTCGCGAGTTCGGCACCGCGCGTCGGAGCGACGACCAGCAAGAACAGTGACACGCCGAACGCGAGCACAACCGCGGCAGCCCACCCCGCCCGGTCGATGTGACGACGATTGATGCTCGCTCCCAAAAACAACGACAGGAGCAACGAAGTCGCCAGGATCGGCTCGACCAGCACAAGTGTGCCGGTACCGAGCGCGATCGCTTCGAACACGTAGCCGCCGACGTCGGCGCCCATGCCGAACAGCCATCGGGGACGGCGGGCAAGCTGGGCGAGCAGGCCGATTTTGAGTGTCTTTTCTTCGGCGACCTGTTCGGCCTCGTGCTGTTGCAACACGTTGCTGAGGGCGTACGACAGCGCGGCCGCGACGGCGCAGGTGACGGCAATCCCCAACCGACCGACGGTGACATCGACGGTGATCAGCCTCGTCAGCACGTCGCCTCCCTCGCCAGGAGCACCGAGCCCTCAACCGCCTGTCACCCTACCGGCGTCACGCCGGCTGCGGGTCGCCCATTGTTCGAGCGGCGCAGCTCATGTTCCGAGCGGCTGGGGCGGGTCGTTGTCGTCGCGGAATGCGCCCTGGTCGCGGCGTGCATCGAGGCGGCCCAGGACCGGGAAGTTGCGGATTTCGAAGAGCGGGCCACCGCGCCGGCGGTGGCGACGCCGAGCGCCAGATGCCCGGTCCCGACGACGACACCGATCGCCGCCGTCGCGAAGATCGCCGACGCGGTGGTGATCCCGCGGATGAACTCGTTCTGGCCGTGCACAACGACACCGGCACCGATGAAGCGACGCCGGCACCGATGCAACCGATGCCGGACCACGCCGGCGAGAGCCTGAGGTGAGGTTTTCGAGACCGCCGCGGTGATCGCGGTGGCGGTCGGCACATTTCGAGTCTACGTGTGTGTGCAACGGTCGGCGGTGGGGGCGGGCGCAACCTCGGTTCCTTCGAAGTCTGCGAGTGTGCTGATGCGAAACCGGCCGTCGCGGTCGGTGTCGCGACGCATCCGGTCGTCTCGCTCGCGGTAGTAACGCTCACGGTGATAGCGCGCGGTGCTCGGTGCGTAGCTCGCGATGAAGACCCGACGAGCGGCGTCGCTGTTATTCGCTTCGCTGTAATGCGGAGCAAACCCATCGATGCATACCGCGTCGCCTGCGCAGAGCTCGGCAGGAAACCACTCAAGCGTCGACGCGACGTCGGCACGCACGACGCCTCGTTCGTCGACGGGGAGAACCTCGCCGACACCGGCGGCCAACCACAGACAACCGGACTCCACGCGGCAGTCGTCGATCGCGACCAGGATCGACACGACCCGTTCAACACCCGGATACGCGACGATGTCTTGGTGGGTGCTGTAGCCCGCCCCGCCCGGCTGTTTGTAGTTGAGCTTGTCCTTGAACGCGACGACCGTCTCGCCGAGCGCGGCCTGCGCACGCGACTGCAGCACTCCGGCGACGAGCGACGCGACGCCGTCGTGGCACACCGAAACGTTCTCGGTACGGCAGATACGCGGCCCGAGCGGCGTGCGCTCGGCGTAGTGGCCCCATATATGGGAGCCGCTCGGCCACGCCTCGATCGTGTCCGCCCAGCCCTGCAACGCGTCCGTTTCGGCTCGGTCGAGCAGCCCCCGGACAATGACTTCAGTTCCAACCATGTCTGGGAAACTACCCACCGGTTCGGCTAGGCGTGTCGTCGACGCGATCGGAACGTCGTTGCCCCAAGTCCGCACACGATCAACAACACTGCGAGCACGGTCACCCCATCCGTGTTGCCTCCGGTGCTCGCAAGCTGTGGAGACGACGGCAGCGCCGGCGCGGTCGTCGACGTTGCGAGCGTCGACGCGGTCGGAGACGAGGCTGGCGTCGTCGTGGTCGCGGCGGCGGTGACCGTGACGGTCCCGTGCATCAGCGCGTAGCCGTGGATCTGGCAGTAGTACACGTAGGTGCCGGCTGCGGTGAATGTGTGGGAGAACGTTGTCCCCGAAGCTGCGGCGACGTTGGCCGAAGAAAACGACGTGTCGGTGCCGGTCCCTCCTGACGTGCCGTCGCACGCAGCGGGCGTGCAACGGGTGACGGTGTGCCCGGCGCCGCTGCGGTTCACCCACGTGACGGTGTCGCCGACCGCGACGGTCACCTGTTCCGGAACGAAACAGAATGCGGCGCAGTTCGTCGAAATGGTGACCGTCGGATCGGGCGTCGCTCGAGCCTTCGCGGCCGGCGCCGGGGCGGCGAGGGTCCGGGCGGCAACGCGGGCAACCGCCGCACCGTCGGTCCTGGTCCTGGTCCTCGTCGTGGTCGTGGCCGTGGTCGTGGTTTTGGAACGAGGCGCGGCTGCGAGCGCCGGCACGGCCGATGCCATCGTCAGGACAGCCGCGCCCAGACCGAGCGCGGCGACGGTCGCCAGTCGATGCATGATGAAGCCCCCGTAGGTTCGCCAATGATCCGCGGACAGTGCTGGCAGATTGCCATACGACCGCCGCCCGCGTTCCGTTCACCGGCTCGGACAGGAGTGCAATGAGTTCGAACGAAGCGACCGTGGCCGCGATCTGGCGCTACCCGGTGAAGTCGATGCTGGGCGAGGAACTCGACGTCAGCGCGATCGGGGAACGAGGCCTGGCAGGCGACCGTGCCTACGCGCTCGTCGATGTCGAGACCGGCAACATCGTGAGCGCGAAGAATCCGCGCCGGTGGGGGACACTGTTCGAGTGCCGAGCACGGTACCTCGAGTCGCCCGATCCGGCCGGTGAGGTACCGCCGGTTCGGATCACGATGGCCGACGGGACGACCGTACGCAGCGACGACGCCGACGTCGCTGACGTGCTGTCTCGGGCGCTCGGACGCCGGGTCCGGTTGACGACCCAGGCGCCCGCCAAGGTGATGATCGAGCAGTACGTGCCGCACGTCGTTGGTGTCGTCGACGAACGCGACGACACCGTCAGCGAAGGACAGATCGCGTTGTTGGCGCCGGCGGGAACGTTCTTCGATTGTGCGCCCGTACACGTCGTGACCAGCGCGAGTCTGGCCGCGCTCGCAGCCGCGTATCCCGGCGGACGTTTCGACCCGAGGCGCTTTCGCCCGAATGTGTTCATCGACGCCGGCGCCGACGCGTCCGGTTTCGTGGAGAACGCGTGGGTGAACCGCACGTTGCGGGTCGGTCCCGACGTCGCGCTTCACATCGTGCTGTCGGTCCCGCGCTGCGTCATGACGACGTTGGCGCAAGACGAGTTGCCGGCCGACAAGGGCATCCTTCAGACGATCGCCCGCGAGAACCGCTTCGAGATCCGCGGGCTCGGCCCGAGCTCATGCGTGGGCGTATATGGCGTCGTGGCTACCGGCGGCGCGCTGTCAAGAGGCGATCGGGTCGGCATCGTGTCCCAATGATCGGGGCCTCGAAATCTGTCCCGTGTGCACGTGTTGTTCAGCCGTCGGCAAGCTTGGTGTCTCATCCGATCGGTACGTTCGAAACATGAGGATCGAGCCGCACGTTCGCCCCCGCCGGATCACGCTCGAGCGCGCCTTCAACTTTCGCGACCTCGGCGGGTACGCCACCGCAGAACACGACACCGTCCGGTGGGGTTTGATCTACCGGGCCGACGGCATCCACCGCATCGAAGGTGCCGATCTCGCGCGGGTCGCCGGACTCGGCATACGCACGGTCGTCGATCTGCGCACCCGGGGCGAACTCGCCGATCACGGCCGCGTCGCGACCGAGTCGTTCGCGGCCTCGTACCGTCACCTGCCGCTCCTCGAGCAGCGCTGGGATCGTGACCTGCCCGCCGCGGAAGCCGATGCGGTCGACTTCCTCGCCGGCCGGTACCTCGACATGCTCGACAACGGTGCAAGTTCGATCGTCACCGCGCTTGGGATCATGGCCGAAGCCGGGCGACTGCCGCTGGTCTTTCACTGCTCCGCCGGCAAAGATCGAACCGGCGTGCTCGCGGCGATTCTGTTGAGCCTGCTCGGTGTCAGCGACGACGACATCGCGGCCGACTACGCGTTGAGCCGCGCCGCGATGCGCGAACTGGCCGAATGGGTGCGCACCGAACGGCCCGAATCATACGAGACGATGGCCGCGCAGCCACCCGCGTTCCTCGACGCGCCGCCACTCGCGATGCGTCGATTCCTCGCCCGCGCCCGATCGAAGTACGGATCGCTCTCCGACTACGTACAGACGGTCGGGCTCGCCGACCGGGCCGTCATCAACTTGCGATCGGTGTTGTTGAACTCCGAGGTCGGCGCGAACTAGGACACGGCCGAACGCGCGGTCTTCCGTCCGTTCGTCGGTATCGTCTGCGCGCCTACGATCTGGCGTAGCTCGTCCACCGCGCCGCACAACATGTCGATTTTGTTCTCCAACGACGTGAGCGACTCCGACGAACGGGCCGTCGGGCCGACATCCTCGGCGGCTGCGAGTTGCTCGTAGCAGCTGCGCAGGAGTCGGGCCGAGGCGCGTTCTTCGGCGATGTACCGGCCGAGCAGCTCGCCGGTACGGACGTCGATCGAGTGGTCCTTGAAAAACCCGTCGAAGATGTCGGGCTTGTCGCCCGAGTCGAGCGTATTGAGCTTTAACTTCTCCATCTTCTTCAGGTCCGATCGATCCGACTTCACCAACGCCATCGCCTTTTGCAGTTCGGAGTCGTCGTTGCAGCGAACCTCGTAGCCGAGCTCGTTGATGCGCTTGGCGAAGCTCATGCCGTGCTCGCCCTCGCGGGCAGCGACGGTCAACAACACCTTGCGTACGTCGGGGCTTGGCGTCGTGTCGGCCCAGATCGTGAGGTACTCGTACGCCTGTGCCTCACCGACCGCGATCGCGTTCAACAGCCCCAGGTAGCTCGGCTTGTCACTCATCGTTGCTCCTTCGAGTGGCGGTTCGGCCACCCCATCCAAACGCGGCCAGGTTGCGACGTCAAAAGGGTACCGGCCTATCGTCGTCCGGTGACCGGCGAGACTGGGAGCGCCCTGCCGTGGGATCCGCTCGAGATGGCGGAGGCGGCGCGCCGGAAGCTGACGGCCGGCGCCGCGACCTACTTCGAGACGACCGCGCAGTTCCCGCCGACCCACCACAACGAGACAGCGTGGGCCAAATGGCGGTTCGTTCCCCGCGTCGCCCGCGACGTCGCGTCGGTGTCGACCTCGATCGATCTGCTCGGCGCGACGATCGCGGCGCCGATCCTGTTGGCGCCGTGCGCGTTCACAGGCCATGCGCATCCCGGCGGCGAGCTCGCGGTCGCGGGCGCCGCGATGACGACCGCCACGACCTATGTCGTGGCGAGCACCGCGACCATTCCGCCCGACGAGGTGGCACGTGCTGCTCCCGGCCGCTGCTGGCTCCAGTGCTATGTGCCCCGCGACGAACACCAGCTCGCACCCACCATCACCGGCGCTGCCGACGCAGGATTCGCGGCCGTGGTCGTGACCCTGGACGCGCCAGTCGGTTCGCTCCGGCGGCACGGATACGTTCCCGATCGGCGCGACGTCGATCCGTTGGTCCGGGGACGACAGCATGCGTCGCCGCTGAACCCGTCGGTCACCTGGTCGACGATCGAACGTATTGTCGGGCTCACGTCGCTGCCGGTCCTGGTAAAAGGATTGCTCCACCCCGACGACGCACGGGCCGCGCACGACCACGGTGCTTCCGGTGTGATCGTCTCGAACCACGGCGAACGCCAGCTCGACGGCGTTGTCCCGACCGCAGTCGTGCTCGAGACGATCGCTTCGGCGGCATCCGGGTTGGTGCTCGTCGACGGCGGCATCCGCACCGGCCGCGACGTGCTGCGCGCGTTGTGTCTCGGTGCGCACGCGGTACTGATCGGGCGGCCCTACCTTTGGGCGCTCGCGATCGCCGGTGAGGCGGGCGTCGCGGAGTTGCTCGTTCGTTTGCAGCTCGAGTTCGAGAACGCGCTCGCCCTCACGGGCTGTTCGAGCGCGGCCGAAGCCGACCGTGCGCTGCTCCGGTACGTTGAATAGTGCCGCCCAGGCCGAGGAGGCCACATGACCGCAGGCGTAACTCCGGCTGTCGCTGCCGCGACACCCGAGCTGACGGTATCTCCGATCACCGGAACGATCGGCGCCGAGCTCTCGGGCGTCGACCTCGCCCAAGAGCTCAGCGACGAGACGGTTGCCGCCATCCGAGCCGCGCTGGTCGCGAACCGAGTCGTGTTCTTTCGCGACCAGACGCTCGACTACGAACGCCAGGTCGCGTTCGGCCGCCGGTTCGGGACGCTGACGCTCGGCCATCCGACCATCGAGTCGCCGCCCGATCAGCCGCTCATGGAGGAAGTCGACTCCGCCAAGGGTGCGCCGGCCGCCGATTGGCACACCGACGTGACGTTCCTCGATCAACCGGTGACGTTCACCTGCTTGCGCGGTGTCGTCATCCCCGATGTCGGCGGCGACACCGTCTGGGCCAACACCGTGAACGCGTACGCCACCCTGACGCCAGAGCTGCGCGCCCTGGCCGACAGCCTGCGGGTTGTGCATACCAACGCACCCACCGATGTCCGCATCGACGGGGGCCGCTCGAATCCTGCGTGGATCGAAAGCGGCAAACAATTCGTTTCGACGATCTACCGGGCCGAACATCCCGCTGTCGTCGTGCATCCGGAGACCGGCGAGCACGCGTTGTTGCTCGGAGGTTTCGCCCACCGTGTCGTTGGCTACCCGAACGACTTGTCGCGAGCGGTCATTCGCACACTGCAGGAATACGTGACCCGACCTGAGAACACGGTGCGTTGGCACTGGCGCGTCGGCGATGTCGCGGTCTGGGACAACCGATCGACGCAACATTGCGCCGTCGTTGACTACGGCGACGCGTACCGTCGCTGCGAACGGGTGACCGTCGCGGGGTCGGCTCCGGTCGGTGTCGACGGCCGACCGAGCGTTGCCCTGAAAGGCGACGCCCGCGCGTTCTACGCGGGAGTTTGAGCCGCGATCTGCGCGATCGATGTCGTCCCCAACATCTCGCTGGCGACGTCGCGCAGACGGCGTTGCACTTCGTCGACGAACGGGACTCGAGGCTCGAGTCGGTCCGACGGGAGCGGCGCGAAAAGCTCGTATCCGCTGATCGCCAACGTCAGTTCGGCGACCGTGATATCTCGCGGATCGCGAACGAACACGTAACCACCTCGATAGCCGCGTCGCGATGCGATCAGTCCCGCGACGCGCATCTCGCCGAGAATTTTCGACAGGAATCGCAGCGGCACCTTCGATGCGCGCGCGATCTCAGCGGCTTTGAGCAGACGATCGGGATAGGCGGCTGCGAGCACCCCGCACGCTCGCAGCGCGTACACCGTCTTGGCGGACGGCCAGACGACGCCGCTGCCCGATGTCCGTCCGCCAGGTTGGGCCGTTGGCGTGGTTCCCACCCCTCCCACTCTTCCCGGGCCCAGCGGGCCCGACCGGCGGGCACGGTTCGGTCGTATCCTAAACAGGACTAACCCTATGTTTATAGTCTAGTAGAGGGCTGGAGCCGACGCTCGACGTCGTTGACGGTGCCGGCGGGCGCAGTCCGGGGCGGACCGCTTCACACGGGCGTCCTGCCTGCCGATGGACACGGCATGGTCGTTCCCTTGCTGGCGTTGGCGTTCCTGGCCCTCGTGGTGATCAAGTCGCTCATGAGAGTCGTCGCCCACGACGACGGCGCGCCCGCGGCGCGAACGTTGCCGACCGAGTCGCAGCCGGCGTTCAGTGCCGGGGACGACGGTCGGACGCTCCTGCTCCCAGCCGCGACCGACCATGTCGCCGACCCGGTCGAAGGATCGAACGTGTTCTAACCAGTTCCGGCGGTTTCGATCGCGCGGGTCAGCTCGACGGACGCGTTGGCCACCCACGCCCGGTCACGCGTCCGGTCCGCGGCGCTGAGCGACGAGTCGGAAATGCCGTACAGCGTTTGCGCATTGCTGCTCAACATCTGCTCCTTCGCGGCTGGCGTCAGCGGCGGATAGCCGTATTCGGCTTGCATCCGCTCGGGAATCTCAAACGCCCGGAACGCATCGATGAGCGGTTGCGGCGATCCGTACCACGTCGAGTCGGTGCCCCACACGATGCGTTCGGATCCGAGCGCGACGAGCAGCTTGCCGAGCACGTGGGCCGCCTCGACCGGACGGCGCAACATGAGGAACCACGTGCTGCCAAGCTCGGCGTACACGTTGTCGCCGGGGCCGAGACCGCCAACCTCGAGACTCTTGATCAACCGGTCGACGCCGCCGGTGGCGTGTTCGCCGTCGTAGGGGCCTTCTTGTCCGGTCGGATCGCGCTCGTAGCCGGAGTGGTAGACGACGAAGCTGATACCGGGAAATGCGACCGCCGCGGGTCCGATATCTCGAGGTGACGCCGCGTCGAGCGACAGATCGGGGATGGGGCCGCCGAGGCCTTTGTGCGCGGCGACCACCCGCGGGCCGAGCGCGTCGACCCGTTCGAGGAACGGCATGCCGATCTCGTCGTCGTCGAGGAACCAGCCTCCGGTCGGCGCCGCTTTCGTCGGCGGTCCGTACAGCGTGTAGACCTTCCAGCCTGACGGATCGAGCTGGGCCCGCCATCCGGCCATCGCGTCGAGCTCGTCCGGACCGAAGTTGGGATGCACGATGGTGTGTGTCAGGACCCGTCCGGCGCCGGCGTAGCGGTCGATGACATCGCGGGCGGCGGCGATCTGACGGTTGGTGCACACGTTCGACGCGGCCGGACCCGGCGTCGACGTCACCAACGCGATCGCGGTTTCCGACGCGCCGAACACGAGCGCGGCCCATGCCGCGCCGTCGATCAGCCGCGGGTCGATCTTGGCCGACCAGCGTTCGGGATCGGCCATGTGCAAGAACCCGCCGAGCGCGGCCGCGCCCGGGCCGACCCAACGGGTCGCGTCGACGAGATGGGTCTGCACATCGACGACGGGTGCGTTGCCCCGGAACGCCTCGTCGGCGGCGTCGACCTCGAGGGTCGCGGCGTCCGGAACGGCGAAGAAACCGCCGCCGTGCACATCGTCGATCGCCCGCAACGTTGCCGCGGTGCCGCGCCGATCGAGCGTGTACGCAGGCTCGGACATGCCGAGGCGGGACGCCGCGTCGTCCACGGTCGTGCCGGTGCGAACAATGGCGTGCCGATCAACGGTCCGCCACGGCAGGGGCGGGTACTCGTCGCTCGACCTCGCTCGAAGCAGCGGCGGGACGACGACCGGCATTGGTCGCCGACGGTAGGCGTCGAGGCGACGGCCGTCTATTCGCTCGCGCTGACAGGGCCATGCGTGCGACGACTGGGGACGCGGCGCGTCGGCGATCGTGCCTGGGCCAGGCAGGCCGCTCAGCCCGTCAGACCCACACGACCGCCACAGGTCCATCCGGCGACGGTGGAATCTGCGACGGGCGAAACCCCACGTCCCGCCGCGTCGGCGCGACCGACGTCGAGGTCCCGTCGAGCGACGAACCGAGCGCCAGCCTTCCTCGGATGGGAGTGCCGGCACCCGCAGCGCTGCGCGGCCAGCACCCTCGCTGTGGTCCCGCGTTGTCCGTAGCGTGGTGGGCCGGGCCAGTCCCGTAGGTGTGAACGATCGGAGGCGCCATGCGGGTCGAATCGTCGGTGACGTCACTGTCGTGGATCCCTTCAGAGGCCGTCACCGGCGCGAACAAGGGCGTGTTCGAGATCGGGTTCACCCACTACGACGACCCGCCGCCCGATGTGATCGAAGATCTCGAGACGTTACGCCAGACCGACCGGTTCCGGTTCGCGAACCGGCTCGCAGGATGGGTGGAGATCGACAACGGACGCATCGTCGACGCGGGATATTCGGGTGGCGGTGTCATGGGCTCGACGACGATCAGTCTCGCCGGCAAAGGTGTCACGTTCGCGGCGGTCGAGCTTCCGGGCCTGCGAGACGAACCGGTCCTGACCCCGGAGTCGGCGACGTTCGTGCAGACCTACGGTGGCCGTACCGCGCTTCCCGCACCTCGACACGTGCCGCGGCCGCCGTTCGTGCAGTTCCGCGCGCCGCTCGTCTGGACGACGTTGAAGCTCACGATCCACGCCGACGGTTCGAGCGACTACGAGCTGACCGGTGCGAGCACGTTTCCGCGTCATTGGGTGTACGACGGCGCCGGCAAACTCGCTGCGAAGGTCGGACTTGCCGACTTCAAGCAGTGGTATCGCAAGTCGTTCGGCCGGAACACGCCGTGGGGTTCGACCAACAGCACCGCGCTCGTGACCGCCGTGGAGACCGCCCTCGAACGTGAGCTCGCCGGACTGATCATGCGCGGCGGTGAGCCGCCGACGTTCCGCAAACTCAAGCCCGATGCGCTCCTCACCGAGCAGGGCCAACCGGGCGGTGACGTGTTCTTGGTGCTCGACGGTGTGCTCGTCACAGAAGTGGACGGCAATCCGCTCGCCGAGTTCGGACCGGGTGCGATCCTCGGCGAACGTGCCGTGCTCGAAGGTGGGCTCAGGACGTCGACGTTGCGGGCCGTGACCAAATGTCGGGTCGCGGTGGTGCGCGGCGATCAGCTCGACCGTGCCGCGCTCGAACAGATCAGCCAAGGTCACCGTCACGAAGACACCGATCGAGGCGAGACCCGCACGGCGTGAGGCTCCTCTTTTGCGGGGTTCGCGGCTCGACATCGGCACCCGGAGCGGAATTCGTTCGGGTTGGCGGGCACACCTCGTGCGTCGCGCTCGCGCACGACGATCTTGCCTGGACGTTGGTGCTCGACGCCGGGACCGGCATCCGACGCATCACCGATCACCTTGACGGCCGCGCGTTCGCGGGTGCTGTGCTGTTGACCCATCTGCACTGGGATCATGTGCAAGGGCTGCCGTTCTTCGCGGCAGGCGACCGCGACGACTCCCATGTGCGTGTCTACCTGCCTGACCAGACCGGCCCCGACGGTCGCGAACGCGACGCGGCCGACGTGCTCGCGCTCGCGATGAGCCCGCCCCATTTTCCGATCGGACCCGACGGGCTGCGCGGCGATTGGCGGTTCGAAAGCCTCAAACCCGGCCCGCACCAGATCGAAGGATTCGACGTCGTCGCTTTCGACGTGCCGCACAAGGGTGGACGGACGTTCGGGTTCAGAATCTCCGACGGCCGAACGTCGGTCGCGTATATCCCCGACCACTGTCCGCACCCGGACACGTCGCCGGCGATCGCGCGTGCCTGCGCCGGCGTCGACCTGCTCGTACACGACTCCCAGTTCCTCGCCCACGAACGTCGCGTCGCCGACCTGTACGGGCATGCAACCGTCGACGACGCGTTGGCGCTCGCCGAACGCTGCGGCGCCCGGCGGGTCGCGTTGTTCCACCATTCGCCGGCCCGCACCGACGACGACGTCGAGGCCATCGGACGTGAGGCACGGCACGCCGGTGCCAGCCTCGCCCGCGCGGTCGAGGTGCTCGTCGCCCGAGAGGAGGACACGGTCGACTTCGCCTGAAACCAGCCGCCGGGCCACAACCGCCGTAATCTCGGCGCCGATGCCGATCCGAGTGGTCATTGCCGAAGACAGTTACCTCGTGCGTGAGGGCGTCGTGCGCCTCCTCGAAACCCAAGACGGCATCGAGGTGGTCGGCGCGTGCGGTGATCTCGACGAACTGCTCGCCACCGTCGACGCCGAACTTCCCGATGTGGTCCTCACCGACATCCGGATGCCGCCCACCGGCACCGACGAAGGCGTCCGGGCCGCCAACTCGCTGCGCGAGCACCATCCTGGGATCGGCGTCGTGATGTTGAGCCAGTACGCCGAACCGGCGTACGCGCTGGCGCTGCTCGAACACGGCTCGGCCGGTCGCGCCTATCTCCTCAAAGAGCGTGTCTCCGATGTCGATCAGCTGCTGCGAGCGATCCGTGAAGTCGCCGACGGCGGCTCGGTGATCGATCCCCGGATCGTCGAAGGTCTCGTCCAGGCGCGGTCGCGTCGGCGCGATTCGCCGCTCGAACATTTGACCCCCCGCGAGCGTGAAGTGCTCGCAGAAATGGCGCAGGGCCGCAACAACGCGGGGATCGCCGCAACGCTCGGCCTGTCCGAACGCGCCGTCGAAAAACACATCAATTCGCTGTTCTCGAAACTCGCCCTGTCCGAAGAGACCGACGGCCACCGCCGCGTCAAGGCGGTGTTGGTCTACCTCTCGGCACTCGACGGATGAACGCGCTCGCCGTGACGTTCGCGGACACCTCGACGAGGGGGCTGGCCTCCCCACCGGGACTCGTAGGGGCAACCTGGGCGAAACCTGTCCGTCGGCGCAGGATCGGGTCATGAGCCCCGAACCCGCAGCCGCGGTCGGTGTCCTGATCGTCGACGATCAGGCCCCGTTCCGGCGCGCGGCCCGCATGGTGATGGCCGCGACGCCCGGCTTCGACGTGATCGGCGAAGCCGAGTCCGGCGAGGAAGCCGTCGAGCTGTTCGACCGTCTCAGTCCCGGCCTGGTGCTAATGGACATCAACCTGCCCGGCATCAACGGGATCGAGGCAACCCGTCGGATCACCGACGCGCACCCCGACGCCACCGTCTTGTTGCTGTCGACCTATCAGGCCGCCGACCTGCCCCGGGGTGCCGACACGTGTGGCGCCGCCGGGTATGTCAACAAAGAAGAGTTCGGGCCGGCAGTTGTCGCCGACCTGTGGAAGAAACGCTCGGTCTGACCGGTCAGTCAGTCGCTCAGCGGGATGCGGCCACCGATGCGGGTGCCCTGGCCAGGCGCCGAGTCCACGGAGACGCTGCCACCGAACGCTCCGACCCGGTCGCTCATGTTCACGAACCCGTGACCCTGATGGGCGCCGCTGTCGAGCGCGAAGCCTGCGCCGGTGTCGGCAACTTCGAACACCAGCGCGCCTTCGACCTCGCGTAACGTCACGGTCGCTTCCGCGCCCGGACCGGCGTGCTTGCCCGCGTTTTGGAGTGCCTCGAGGCAACAGAAGTACACCGCGGCCTCGACCTGTTGGGGGTAGCGGCCGATGTCCTCCGCCTCGACCGACGTCAGCAGCGCGGCGCGACCGGCCGCGGCCCGCAACGCGTCGGGAAGTCCACGGTCCATGAGCAGCGGAGGGTAGATGCCGTGCGCAAGGTTGCGTAGCTCTTGCACTGCCTCTTGGAGGTCGAGTCCCATCTGGTCGAGCATGGTCTTGGCCTGTTCCGGATCGGTGTCGGCAATCTGTCGCACGAGACGGACACCGACCGCCAATGCGACGAGATGTTGTTGTGCGCCGTCGTGCAGGTCACGTTCGATGCGGCGCCGTTCGGTGTCGGTCGCTTCCACGATACGAGCGCGAGACGCGCGCAGCTCGTTCGCTTGCCTGCGCACCGCGTCGAGTGACTCTTGAAGCGCAGAGTCGAGCTTCACGTTGTGCAACGCGAGGCCGACCTGGCGTGCGAGCTCGGTGAGCGCAAGGTCGTCGGCGTCGTTGAATGGGAGCGCACCTTGCGCGCGGCGGACCACGATCAATCCGAGCAGCTCGCCGGAGTTCGTGACCGGAGCGGTCCGCAGCACCGGCTCTTCGAGCCCAACCAGGATTGCCGGCAGCCACACCTGCGCCCATGCCGGTCCGGAAACCCCGGCGTGCGCGACAACGGTTTCTTCCTCAGGCGCGAGTGGGATCGTCGCCGGCCCGCGGTCGGGCACCGACACGGCCCGATCGATCCCTTGCGCGGCGCGTGTCCAGACTTCGGCGACCTCGAGGTTCATCGTCGCTTTGAGCGACTCCGCGAGTTGGAGGAGCAGCTCGTCGAGCGGAAGTGCGCGGGTGAGACGACTGCCGAACGTTCGTAGTACTTCATCGGGTGCGTGTCCTTCTCCGTAGACGCGCCGCGTCGCGAGTTCGGTAAGGCGTTCGCGGGCCGGTACCCATAACAGCGCGGCGACCGCCGCGGCAAGCATCGACAGGCCGAGAAGGTTTTTTTCGCTGGCCGAAGGCGCGTGTCCGAGGCCGAACACGATGGCGAGATACGACAGACCGACCAGACCGACGAGGCCGGTGAGCGTGATGCTATGCACGAGCAAACGATCGATGCGAACCGCGAGCTGATCCGAAGCGCCGACGGCGAGGGACAACGGAATGAGCAACGTCGACGAGACCGCAACCGCCGCGACCGGTTGGGGCCACGACACCAACGTGTTGAGCGCGACCGCGACGGTCGAGATCGCGCCCGCGACCACAACCGCCCATGCGACCCACTGCAGGCGGGCGCGTTCTTGTTGGGTCGCGGCGGCGCGGCAGCGGCGTACGTAACCCGCCAACCCGATCACCGCGGCGACGCCGCCGGCAATCGCGACTGGCACCACCGCCACGGCAGGTCGTTGCGCGTCGAGCGACGCCGCGAGTGCGAGTGCGCCGGCGTAGCCGACGATCGTGATGACGCGCCGGGCCCGACCCTCGAGGGTGCCGCGCGGCAGGCCCAACGCGAGGTGCAAACCGATCGCCGGAAGCAGCCCAACCGCGATCGCGAGGATCGCGGTCCGGGCGTCGCTGGCGCGCGGGTGACCGTTGGCGGCTTCGCCCGCCGCGATCGCCGCGACCGCGCCGACCGCGGCACCGAAGACCATGATCCAACTCAGAAGCTCTTTCGGACGTTGCACGGCCACGAACGCCGCAGCCGCGCTCCATCCGATCACGAGCGCGCACACCAAGACGCGTCCGGGACCTACCGCCAGGTGAGACGCGACTGCCGCGCCGGCGATCGCGACGCCCGACGCGGCTACCCCGACGGCTGCGACCCCGGCCGCGCGACGCGAACCGCGCCGCGGTTCGCGCACCGAGCCGCGCAGGCTGGTGATCTCGAGCGGCGACGCAGGTTCCGCAGAGTCGATCTTGGTGGAGGCCACGGTCTTCAATCCTCGTCGGGTTCGGCGGTCCCCGAGGTCACACGGCCGATTCGCTCGCGCCGACCGTCGCCTCGTCGTCGCTGACGACGCGGCCGTCACGCATCCGGACGATGCGGTCGCCGGCCTCGGCGACGTCGTCGTCGTGAGTGACGAGCAAGATCGTCTGGCCGCTGGCATGGAGGCGACGGAACAGCTCGAGTACCTCGTGGCCGCCCTCGGAGTCGAGCGCGCCGGTCGGTTCGTCGGCGAGCAGGAGTGTGGGTTCGTTGGCGAGCGCGCGTGCGATGGCGAGACGTTGTCGCTGCCCTCCGGACAGGACGCCCGGCGCTTCTTTGGCTTTGTCGGCGAGGCCGAGGAGGTCGAGGAGGTCGCGGGCGCGTGACTCGGCGCGTTTGCGGGGCGCGCCCGCGATCACCGCGGGGAGGGTGACGTTCTCGAGCACGCTCATGCTTTCGAGCAGGTTGAAGAACTGGAACACGATACCGATATGCGTTCGGCGCATGATCGCGAGTTCGTCTTCGGATTTCCCGACGAGGGACAGGCCGGCCAGGACGATCTCACCGTCGGTCGCGGTGTCGAGCCCGGCAACGAGGTTCAACAGCGTCGACTTTCCGCAGCCGGACGGACCCATCACCGCGACGAACTCGCCCGGCTTCATCTCGAAATCGACGCCGCGCAGCGCCCGCACCGGCGCGCCTTCGGACTCGAAGTTTTTGCGCAGCCCGCGGGTCACGAGAATTGGGCTCTCGTCGGTCATGATGTTCCTCCTGCTTTGATCGGATCGCCGACCACTTGATAGCGGTACGCGCGTACGGTGGTCTGGCGTCCCTTGACGGCCTGCTCGCCGAGCGCTTCACAATCTGGTGGTGTCGCCAGCGCGGCGCGGGTCGCCTCGCTGAACACGAGGCAGCCCGCGGGACGCGCGAGGTCTTGGAGTCGCTGCGCGAGATTCACCGTGTCGCCCACCAGGGTGTATTCGAGCCGCGCTTCGGAGCCGAGGAGTGCAGCGGCCACCGGACCGGTGGACAGGCCGATGCCGAGCCCGAACGGCGGAAGGCCGCGAGCCGCCCACGTCGCGTCGAGCGCGACCTGAGCTTCGAGCATCGCGACCGCCGCCGCGAACGCACGGTCGGCGTGATCGTCTTGGGGGACCGGCGCCCCGAAGCACGCCATCACCGCGTCGCCGACGAACTGCATCACGGTTCCACCTTCGGCGAGGATCGCGCCGTTCATCGCGGCTCGATGCTCGTTGAGCAGATGCGCGAGCGCGCTCGGATCTGTCGTTTCGGCGATGCCCGAATATCCACGCACGTCCGACATGATGACCGTCACGTCGAGCTCTTCGGTTTCGCCGATCCGTCGACCTTCGAGTCGGACCTTCTCGGCGATACCGGTGGGCAGCAACCGGCTCAAGGTTTCGCCCTGTTCTTCACGGTCGACGATCGCTTGGTGCAGGCTCCGCAACCGCTTGAGCGCACCGGCTTCGCCGGTGCTCGCGTCGCGTGACAGCGCCAAGAACAGTTGGTCGACCATCTCGGCGACCGAAGCCGGCGTCGTGTGCAGCGAAGCTGCGATTGCCTTGATCGGGCGACCCTGCGCGACCTGTTGCAGCAGGATTTCCTCGTCGGCGGTCAGTCCGCCGATGCCGGCGACGGGATGCACGAGCGCCTCGACGATCTTGGGATCGAGCACTGAGCCGCCGGTCGCGACTTCGCGCACCGCGCGGGCGAGCTGGTTTCCTTCGGCGATGCGGTCCTTGAGCAGGTACGCGTAGCCCGCGGCGCCGTCGGCGAGCAGCGAGATCGCATATTCGGGATCGTCGTATTGCGACAACACGACGATGCCGGTACCCGGATGACGCTTGCGGAGTTCTTTGGCGGCGTCGATACCTTCACGCTGAAAGGCGGGCGGCATACGGATGTCGGTCACCAGCACCTGCGGCGCGGCTGCCGTCGCCCCGGCGATGAGCTCGTCGTAGTCGCCGGCCGTCCCGACGATCTCAAGGTCGGATTCGATCGCCAGCAGCGCCCGGACACCCTCGCGGACGATCACATTGTCGTCGGCGAGGAAGACCGTGATGCGCCCGGACTCCGGAACAGTCGTTCCCATCGACTCCATTGACGCACATGGGTGCTCGGCCCGCCAGGTGGCCGGCGTCCCCGCTGTGGGGGTGCTGGCATCATGAACCGGCTCCGACCGCGTCGCCCCCACCGCCCGGGGCGGCGACCGTGGCGCCGCCGATCGTCCGGATACCGCCAGCTCCCCCAGTTACCCAGCCTTTTGGGAGAGTCCCGCAACGCCAGGTCCTCGTTCCCCCGAACGTTTCGAGCCGTGCGAGGGCGGCGAAGCCGTCGTGGCCGAGCTCAGTTCGAAGACGGCGCTCGACCGCGCGAGCGCTTTTCGTTGCGCGGCGAGGAACTCGACCGCCAACGGGACGACCTGCACGACCGTCCAAGGCCACGCTCGCCGGAACAGCCTGAATCATCTCAAGGCCGAAAAATCCCCACCGGGTCCGCGGCGTCGGCGTGCGACGTGTCATCCACACATGCGATGTTCGATACACGCCCGGATCGTGTCCCGCCCCAATCGGTCGTGCGACGGCATCCGTCGGTGTTCGTTGTGGTGGGCGTGCGAGGCTGTGGCGGTGAGACGATGCTCGGCCTTCGTCGTGTGCCTCGTGGTCGTCGCCGCGTGTAGCGCAAGCCCGCACCAGGCGTCGTCGAAGCCGGCCCCGCCTTCGTCTTCGGCGCCTTCGTCGTCCCCGGGCGTCGGCATACACAAGATCCGCCACGTGATCGTGATCATGCAAGAGAATCGGTCGTTCGACAGCTACTTCGGGACCTACCCCGGCGCGGACGGAATCCAGATGTTGCATGGTGTGCCGACGGCCTGCGTGCCCGATACCGGCGGGCGTCGGTGCATCCGACCGTTCGTCGACCACGCCGACGTCAACGGCGGCGGTCCGCACCAATACGCCAACGCCACCGCAGACCTCAACGGCGGACGCATGGACGGCTTCGTCATCCAAGCACGCAACGCCGTGCAGAACTGCGGCTTCTTCGCCGACCCGGCATGCGTCGCCGGCTCCAAACGGGCCGCGTCCGACGTGATGGGATACCACACCGCAAGCGACCTCCCGAACTACTGGACCTACGCCCACGACTTTGTCCTCCAAGACCACATGTTCGAACCGGACACGTCGTGGAGTCTGCCTGCCCATCTGTTCTTGGTATCGGAATGGTCAGCGAGTTGCGCGACCGCCAACGATCCGGCCTCGTGCACCAACGCGCATGACCAACCTGGACCCAATCCGCCCAGCGGGAACCCGCTGCGACCTTCCAAGCACGGTCCGATCTACGCATGGACCGACCTCACCTATCTGCTCCATCGAGCCAACGTGTCATGGCGTTACTACGTCGCGGCGGGCGCCCAACCGGACTGCGTCAACGGTGCCGTCACCTGCGCTTCGGTGGCGCAGAACTCGAAGACGCCGGGCGTATGGAATCCGTTGCCGTACTTCGACACCGTCCGCGACGACGACCAGTTAGGCAACATCCAGCCCGTCACCCATTTCTACAATGCCGCACGGCGCGGGGTCCTGCCCGCCGTGTCATGGGTGGTTCCGTCCCAAGCGGTCAGCGAGCACCCACCGGCACGGATCAGCGCCGGGGTCGCCTACGTGACCGGACTGATCGACGCGGTCATGGAAGGTCCCGATTGGAACTCGACCGCGATCTTTTTGGCGTGGGACGACTGGGGCGGTTTCTACGATCATGTCGTCCCGCCCGTCGTCGACGAGAACGGCTACGGACTGCGTGTCCCCGGGCTGGTCATCAGTCCGTACGCCAAACACGGCTACGTCGACCATCAGATCCTCAGCTTCGACGCGTACGTGAAGTTCATCGAAGACGACTTCTTGAACGGACAGCGCCTCGACCCGAAAACGGACGGCCGACCCGACCCGCGACCCGACGTCCGCGAAGACGAGCCGATCCTCGGCGACCTCACCAAAGACTTCGACTTCAACCAAACACCACGACCCGCGGTCGTGCTCCCGTTGCATCCGAAGACCACACTGACCGGCTAACCCCGACGGCACGTCGGCAGCGTCTCGTCGCCCGACGTCTCACCCCGATCGTGACCCGCCAGCGTCGCCCATCCGATCCGCCAGCGGGAGCGCAACGACCGGACAGCACGCGACCGCCAAGACGATCCCCATCGCGGGTCCTCGCCGGACGTCTTCGGGGTGGGCGCCCCGGCGGGTCAGTTGTTGGCGGCGGGTACGGTCGGAGGGACGATGGTGAAGTCGGAAACTTGGCTGCCGATCCGAGGTCCGTACAGCACCAGACCGAGGTCCTGGCCGATCGGTGCCTTAAAGATGAGTCGTCCGGTACGGGTGGTGCCGGTGGCGTAACGACCGTCGATCCCGTTCGGCGTTCCTGGCTCAGGGATGACGAAGAGCTCCTGATGTGCGGCGTCGACCAACGTGAACAGACTGTTCGCGTCCACCGTGTAGGTGCTGGACCCTTGGTATTCCATCGTGAGGTCGATCGCGACGTATTGCTTACCGGATCCCGCGGGCGCCAACCCGGCCGGTGCGTCGTGCAGGTGGACGTCGAGGACGGTCACGAGCCAGTTGTTCGGGAGACCGATCTTCTCGCCGACGACGTACGGGATCGAGTTCGGAATGTCCATGGGATTCGCAGTCGTCGACGTCGCCGCACTACTCGTCGACGTCGACGTCGACACGGTCGTGTCTGATGCCTTGGCGGTTCCGTGACTCGAGGAGCAGCCCGCGGCGACCACGAGCAAGCCGACAACGAACACAACGGGTCCCGCGTAATCTCGCCAGCGCACGTCCTACCTCCGTCGCAACGATCGATGGTCGCGGCTTTCGTGCCGCGACCGTCGAACCGTCGGGTGTGAATGTCTCGTGCTTGTACCGTATGCGCCGAGAGCGCTGTTGGGTCCAAGCAACACGACGGCTGCACTCAGGAGACCAGCATCGTCAGCCGGGCGGCGCCCGAAATACTCCACCGTGTGAGCGGAACTCATCGCGATTCCGCCTGGTACAGCGGGGTCAGTTACCACGATTTCGGGGACCGGCCGGAGTTGCATCTGCGACACCGACAAAGAGGCGGCAAGACTTTCCACCACTGTCGGTCACGTCACTTTCGCGGCGTGGAAACCGCCAGCGCCGTCACCGCGCACCTGACCTGGAGCGGCGTCACTTGCGTCGAGGTAGAGCGGCTTCCCGTGGTACACGAGCTGCTTCGCTCCGTCCGTGCGCGTGATCAGGCTGAACGCCGACGCGCTCAGACCTGCCCCATACGTCGGTGTTCCGACGACCAGGAGCGGCGGCCACACGACAGCGCAGGTGCCGGTACAGGTGCTGGTACCCGGGTGCGTGTCGTACGAATACGTATACAGCGTCAAACCCGCGTCGTTGACCAACACATTGCCGAGCGTCGTGGCTCCAACGGCCACCGTGGCCTGGCCAGAAGACGCCCCAGGCGCAGCCGCTGTAGGCATCGTCGACGACGACACGGCAGTCGTCGAGTTCGACGCCGGCCGCGTACTCGTCGACGTTGACTTCGAACTTCCACTTGAACACGCAGTCAACGCCGCGGCGACCGCCACCGCGACACCCATCAGACGGAACATGCGACGACGCATCCGACCGCGCAGCACTCGTTTCCTTCCGAACGACGACGATCGGAGGTCCCGGCATTCATGCCGGGACCTCCGTCGGAACTCTGTCGTATGTCTGTCCTGTCTTCGGTCTGACGTTTTTCGCCTAGAGAGGTGTCGGGTTCAAGCGACACTCCGACTGCCCGAGGCCGATCCCGCCAGTCGCGAACTTCGGCAGCGGGACGAAGCCGGCCGCGCTGATCTCGGCCTTCGCCTTCCCTGAACAGATGTACTGGGCCCCACCCTGCGAAGTCGGCCGCACACCGATCAACCGGAGAATGTCGAGGGTTTGGTTCGAGTCACTCGCGGGGTGATCCGTCTTCTCCATGACGTTGTACACGTACCGGGTCCCGTAGAAGCGGGAACTGGACTCGTTCACGTCCGACACGTTCGGCGTCTTCGCGGTCGCCAACGAGGCACCGGCCTTACCGAGCGCCGAACCGTTGGTGAGGTTGTTTTCGAAGCCCTTCTTCTGAGCGGTCCAACGTGCCCAGTCGAACTGGTAGATCGCGTTCTGGAACGTGTCACTCGCGACACCAAGTGCGTCGTGCTCTTCGAGACGGACGGCCACGTTCGACGAGGGGCAGTTCTCATCGACCGTCGAGCCGTTCAGCCACTTCGTCTGGAAGAAACTCAACGTTCCCGACCCTGCCTGCGGCGCATACCGGACGATCCCGCCCGGCCGGCCACCGACCTGACTCCAGTTCGTGAAGAACGGCGCACCCGTCGCGGGATTGCACGTGTAGATACCGATCAGGTCCGCCACGGTCAATCCCGCCGCCGGCGCGTCAGTGTTCGGGAACGTCACGTAGTCGACCGCACCGAGCGCGTACGCCCAGAACTCCAACTTGCCCGTCTCGCCCGGATTCGGACCCCGAGAGGACCGAGCAAATGAGATCAAGCCGGTCGTGTCCGCTTCCAGCGCCGAGATACCCGCCGACGAACCGTCGGGCGGCGTCGCTGCCGCAGACGACGAGTCCCACGTCATCGCCGGGTGCACACCGTCCGCAGGCACCGTCACCGTGGACGGGAACGGGTCATTCAGCCCGGCGCAGTTCGTGGACACGCCGCTGCAGTTGATCGGCGGGATCTCGGTGACCTTGTCGTGGTCCGTGTTCGCTGAACTGCTGTTGTAAGCCGGACCCGCCGAGCCTCCGTGCGGATTCTTCCCGCTTGCGATCAAATTCATCATCCAGTACGTGGTGTCGGAACCAGCCTGGCCGAGCGACTGGGCGGGTTTTGCTGCGCCGGCAGGGCCGGCCGCCAAAAGTGTCAGACTGAGGCCAACGGCACCTGCCGCTAACGTCAGCCGACTCAAACGAGTTCGCACTACGTGCCTCCTTCGAGGATTCATGTTGGGACAGTCCGCGTTGGGTCGCCGACATTCACGCATACGAAGATGAACGTCAGGCATGACGACGGTGTCGTGGCCCTGAAGTCGAGGGGACTTCGAGGAGCGCGCGAGGGCCTGCAGTTACAGTGTCGCTGGGAGCAACCGGACAAAGCTCTCGAAGAACAGCCACAATGTCATCGCGAGCAAAGGCGCGAACACCAGCCACACCCGCGTCCTCGACCAACGTGACGCGGCGTAGGCGCCGAGCAGCGCCGCCGCGGCGAGCAGTTCCAGCCAGACCAGCATGTACGACGCCGCGTCGCGTTGTCCGGTGAGTCCGAGGCCTTCGGCATCGAGTGGCTGTTGCGTGTTCGTCGGCGGATACGGATTCCCGACGAGCTTCGCGGTGACGACCAGCCGACCGTCCGCCGTCCAAGTTGAATCTGTGGTGAACAGGGTAAGGCGATTGTCGCCGTGGTTTTGTACGAATGAGCCGTCGCCGGCGCCGAGGTCGGTGACATTCGTGACCCGATATGTCGTGTTTCCCTCACCCGTTGTCATGTGGATGACGTCGCCCGGTCGGAGTGAGCCGAGGTGGCGGAACGGCCCGCCGTACAGCGTTCGGCGGCCGGCCACGACGGCGTTGCCGGGCTGGCCCGGCAAGGGTGTTCCGAGCACATGTCCCGGACCTGCGCGGAGCTGACCGCTGCCCGAACCTTGCACCACGGCTTCGGTCACGCCGATGCGCGGGATCTGCACGATCGCGATCGGAGCGCCGGTCGGAATCGCGCCCCCTACTGGCGCCGAGTTTTGCGACAACTCGGATCGGAATCGTCGCTGGAGACCGACCTGAGTGCGCGCGTGTGCAAGTCCCGACAGCCAGAACGCGAAGATCACGAACGCGAGCACGACCACCGCGAAGAGTTGGACGCCCCGCCGCGCGACGGTTCCGACCGCGATCGATCGACGCGCACTCGCCGGCGCCGACGCATCGTCGGCCGATGGCTCCACCGGCGCGTCGAAGCTCGGTTCATTTCCGGCTCGCGGTGACAGTTTGGCGAGCGTCGAGGTATCGGTCACCCGGACGCCTGCCCGCCGAGCTCGGACGGCGGTTTATGCCGCCGGGCGCGTCGCCACACGCTTCGACCGTGACGGCGCACCTCGTCCGCGCCGGCGGCGAGCACCGCCAACAGTCCGAGCGCGAGCACGATCGGCAGCACTAGGTGATCTCCCGAATCGGAAAGCCGTAACGCCACGAACCGTGCGCTGGCGCGCACGATCGCGGTGTGCACCGTCGTCGTGGTCTTCGCCGGGGACGTCGTGATGGGCTCGGTGGCAGGGCCGCTCGTGGCGCCGCCGCTTGTCGTGCCGCCCCCGATGTTGGCGTCCAGTGGGGCCACGCTGTTGTCGAACGAGTCCGACGAGCTTGCGACTGTGCCGGGGGTGGTGGTGGTAGTCGGAGCTGGCAGGTCGCCGGTGTAGCGCAGCGTCTGCAACGCAAGGGCGTTCGGTAGCGGTACGTACCCGGCCGGGAGATTCGACTGTCCGGGCCCGGCCGCGTAATCGAGGAAGGCGCGGATGCGAAGATCCTTCGGACTGTCGGTCAGTTTCTGCGGGACCATGGCCTGGTCGACCTTGGCCAGCGGATAGACGTTCGCGCCTGTCTGGACCGGCGGTTCGACGTGAAAGCCTGCCGCGGTGGTCTGCATCGCGTTGTATCCGGCGGCGATGCTGAACGGGTTGGCCGGCACGATGGGCTGGCCCACACCGTTGGTGAGGTTCGCCATCGGCAGCTTGAAACGCACCGCGGTGGGATAGTCGAGGATCCCGATCTCCCCTGCGTCGAGCGTGTCGGTGGGGACGCTATCGGCCGGCTTGGTGTCGGAGAACACGCGGTCCGCGACCCCCTCCTCGCCGATGCGGGGAAAGTAGACGCCGTTGGAGTTGCGCGCCGCGAACACGTCGGTCGGGTACGGCACGTCGAGCCAAGACGGATTGACCGCAATGTGGTACGGGTCCTTGCCGTCCAGGAACGCTCGGGCTTCGCGATTCGAGTTGACCCAGTTCGTCACGAGCCACGTGTCGGCGTTCTCCTCGCCGCGAAGTCCTGGGTCGGCGGCTTGGATCGGCCAATGGAGTCCCGGGTTGAGTTTCTGCAGCTCGGGATCGCTGAAGAACGTCTCGACGTTGGAGTCGGAGAGCAGGCGAGCGACCAGCCGCGGCGTGAGCGTCAGATTCGTGATCTGTTTATGGGTCACCGGATCGGTGATGTTGTACGCGACCACGACGCCGGTCAGGTCGAGCGGCACCACCGAAAACTTCGGTGAGGTCCGAGTGAGTTCCGCCGGTTGCGGCGGCAACGACGTGACCCCGATATCGACCAGGTGCGACAGGAAATCTGCCCGAGCCTGATTCGACGACGTGTTCGTGACATCCATCGCGAACGCGTGCGGGCCCACGCATAATGCGGCGGCCCACTCGTACAACGCGTACGCGGCGGACGCCTCCGACTCGACGCTGAACGCATACTGCTGCACCGGCGGGCAGTCGGCTGAGTTCCGCGCGAAGGAAAGCGGCACGATGACCCGCGTCTTCGCCGGGGGAAGCCCGTTCGCGTTGAAGCCGTTCGCGGTCGTCTCGTACACCAACAGCGAACACGGCGTGGACTGGCTGCACGCAAGCGACGGCAACCGGGCCGTCGTCATGATGTCGATGTCGATGCTGCCGGTGCCGTCCGGGTGGGTGATGCCCGCCTGCTGGTTGCCGCTCAGGGAGTACGGGAACGTGTCCGCCGTGTTGCAGTCGTTCAGGACCGAACGGGGATGTGCTCGGCACTGCAGGATGACGACACC
>JBKQIY010000087.1:0-3066 GCA_052148155.1 Acidimicrobiia bacterium
AAGAAGTCGCAGTCCGCCACCCTCAAGCGCCACCTCGCCCAGTACCGTCAGCTCGAAGCGTACGCCACGTTCGGCTCCGAGCACGACGCGGTGTCGAAAGCCCCGCTCGAACGCGGCGAACGTCTGGTGGAGCTCCTGAAACAAGGTCTGCACGCGCCAATGTCGGTCGAAGATCAGGTCGTGTCGATCTTCGCCGGAACGACGGGTTACCTCGACGACATCCCGTCGAGCGACGTCGGCCGCTTCGAAGGTGAGCTGCTCGACTACATGCACACCCGCAAGGCCGACCTCATGGCGACGATCCGCGACAAGGGTTCGCTGCCCGAGGGCGATGCGCTCGCCGAGGCCGTCACCGCGTTCAAGTCGAGCTTCGAAGCGACGACCACCGGTGAGAGCGGGTAACGGATGGCCGGTGGTCAGGAGAGGATTCTCCGGCGCCGCATCAAGTCGGTGCAGTCGACGAAGAAGATCACACGTGCGATGGAGCTGATCGCGGCGTCGCGCATCGTGAAGGCACAGGCGCGAGTGTTAGCTGCACAACCCTACGCGGACGGGATCACAGAAGTCGTACGCGACCTGCAAGCGGCCGGCGCGGGCGCGAACAATCCGTTGCTCGTGCCGCGGCCGCAGACACGACGCGTCGGCGAGGTCGTCATCGCCGCCGACCGAGGCTTGTGCGGCGCGTACAACTCGAGTGTCATCCGTGCCGCCGAAGGCGACATTCGCGCGCAACGCACTCAAGGTCGTGACACGGCCATCGTCACCGTCGGACGCAAGCCCGAAGGTTACTTCCGGTTCCGCGACTATCCCCTCGAGGCATCGTTCGGCGGTTTCACGCAGAACCCGTCGTATGAAGACGCACGACAGGTCGCGACAGCCGTGATCGGTCCGTTCCGAGATGGTGTGCTGGACCTCGTGCAGCTCACCTATACGCGATTCATCTCCGTGGGCCGCCAAGAGGTCGTGATCGTGCCGCTCTTGCCGTTGCCGACCGTCGAGACGTCTGTGCCGTCAGAGCACGCAGAACCGCGCGCGTCGTACGAGTTCGAGCCTGAACCCGAAGAGATCCTCGATGCGCTCCTGCCCCGGTACGCGGAGGCACGCATCTACGCCGCGTTGTTGAACGCCGCGGCGTCGGAGCATGCTGCCCGCCAGCGTGCCATGAAGGCGGCGACCGACAACGCCGACGAGCTGATTACCGCGCTCAGCCGAGTGATGAACCGGGCCCGCCAAGACGCGATCACGACGGAGATCATGGAAATCGTCGGCGGCGCCGAAGCGCTGCAATCCGGCGGCGAGGTCGACCAGCACGAACGGTTCGACTTCGGCGGTGTGCGAGCCGCCCTCACTGCCAGCCACACCGGTCACTGATCCCGCGCCTGCCAGCCGAGAGAGGGAGCTCACCCCGAATGACTGCCACCGCAGAACCGGCCACGAAAACGCACGACAACGAACTGAAGGACGGACGTGTCGTCGCGATCTACGGGCCGGTCGTCGACGCCGAGTTCCCGCCTGACGCGCTTCCCGAGATCAACCACGCGCTCGAGATGGACATCAAGCTCGAAGGCGCGACGATCACGGTCACTGCGGAAGTGGCCCAACAGATCGGTGAAGGCCGCGTCCGCGTCGTCTGCCTGAAACCGACTGATGGCCTGACTCGCGGGACCATCGTCCGCAACACCGGTCACGGGATCCAGATGCCCGTCGGTGACGGCACGCTCGGCCATGTGTGGAACGTGATCGGCGAGCCGCTCGACATCGATGCCAGCCAGGTGACCGGCATCGAAGACCGTTGGGACATCCACCGGGACGCCCCACCATTCGACGAACTCGAACCAAAAGCGCAGATGTTCGAGACCGGCATCAAGGTCATCGACCTTCTCGAACCGTACGTGCAGGGCGGAAAGATCGGCCTCTTCGGCGGCGCCGGCGTCGGCAAGACCATCTTGATCCAAGAGATGATCCGCCGCGTCGCGCAGCAGCACGGTGGCGTGTCGGTGTTTGCCGGCGTCGGCGAGCGCACCCGCGAAGGCACCGACCTCTGGATTGAAATGCAGGAGTCGGGCGTCATCGAGAAGGCTGCGCTCGTGTACGGCCAGATGGACGAGCCGCCCGGCGTCCGACTTCGTGTCGCGCTGAGCGCACTGACCGTCGCCGAATATTTCCGCGACGTCAAAAACCAGGACGTGCTGTTGTTCGTCGACAACATCTTCCGTTTCGTGCAGGCGGGATCCGAGGTTTCGACACTGCTCGGCCGAATGCCGTCAGCAGTCGGCTACCAGCCGACATTGGCCGACGAGATGGGCGAACTTCAGGAACGGATTACCTCGACGAAAGGCCGATCGATCACATCGCTGCAGGCCGTGTACGTCCCCGCCGACGACTACACGGACCCGGCGCCGTTCACAACGTTCACACACCTCGACGCGACGACTGAGCTGTCCCGTCAGATCGCCTCGCTCGGAATCTACCCGGCCGTCGACCCGCTGGCGTCGACGTCGAACATCCTCGCGCCCGAGATCGTCGGTGCTCGTCACTACGCGTGCGCCCGGCGGACGCAGGAGATCCTGCAGCGCTACAAGGAGCTCCAGGACATCATCGCGATCCTCGGCATCGACGAGCTCTCCGATGAGGACAAGCTGACGGTCCAGCGCGCGCGCAGGATCGAGCGCTTCCTGTCGCAGCCGTTCTTCGTGGCCGAAGAGTTCACCGGAACCCCGGGCGCGTACGTGCCGATCGCGGAGACCATCCGCGGCTTCGAGGAGATCATCGTGGGCAAGCACGACGAGGTGCCCGAGAGCGCGTTCTTCCTGAAGGGGACGATCGACGAGGTCGTCGCTGCCGCCCGATGACCTGCGCTGGCCGAAACGGGGATGCGAGCCGGAGGCGAGTGTCTCCCGGCTTCGGTCTGCGTCCTCAGTCGCTCGTGTGCAAAGCACACTTCGCTCCTTGCGTCCTTGTATCGCTTGGTCTACGACGCCCTAGGAGCGTGGTGCTACCGACCTGCGCGGTTAGGACCCACGGGGCCGGCGGCTACGCTTTCTCGCCGGCCCTGCCGTCGGCGGG
>JBKQIY010000088.1:0-19944 GCA_052148155.1 Acidimicrobiia bacterium
GCGACGCGCGCGGCTTGGTCGACGATCGCACGTGCGGCGTCGAGCGCGGGACCGGGCGCGACTTGCGGGAACCATCCGTCAGCCAGACGTCCGGCCCGTCGGTAGGCAGGTTCCGAAGCTGCACCGAACCACACCGGAATCGGTCGTTGGACAGGAAGTGGCGCGAGTCCTGCCGCAGTGACGTGCTCATAGGTGCCGTCGTGCGTCACGGAACGCTGCGTCCACAGGCTGCGCATCACTTCGATCTGCTCGCCGACGCGGCGCCCGCGATTCGAGAAGTCGGCGCCGAGCGCCTCGTATTCCACCGCGTTCCAGCCAAGGCCAACGCCCAAACGGAACCGCCCGCCGGTCAGGAGGTCGACCTCGGCCGCCTGCTTGGCGACGAGCGCGGTTTGGCGCTGCGGCAGGATGATGATGCCGGTCACCAACTCGAGCGACGTGAGCGCGGCGATGTAGCCGAATAGCACGAACGGCTCGTGAAAGGTGGTGTCGACGTCGTACGGACCGCGCCACGGTGTGTGCACTTGAGGGTCGGCTCCCAGCACATGGTCATATGCGAGGAGGTGCTCGAATCCCAGTTCCTCGACGCGGCGCACGTACGCCCGAACCGCACCTGGGTCTGCGCCGATCTCGGTTTGCGGGAACACAACGCCGATCTTCATCGCACCAAGCTATCCAGACGGCGGCTCCTCGTTCGCTGCCGACGGAGGGGTCCTGCCGGTCGGAGCCGACCACCCGAAAAGCTCGACGCACCGTGCGTACGAGCAAACTGAACGCGCGCAGCATTGCGAGCTGTCGCCGGCGTTGGCGGATACGGTCGATGGTCAGCTCCGCGCACGGCCAGGCTGGCGAGCACCCAGACGGTCGCGTACCCCGCGCCGACAGCGCAGAAAGGCCGCTGGCCGACCGGACGTCGCGCGTGTGCCCGCCAACCGCGTGGCGGAACCCGGTCGGCAGGTGCGTACCGTCAATGATTGCCGCGCCACGTCGTTGCTGGTGCCTGCCGTCGTTTCGAGCGCACCGACGTGGCGGGAAGACCTCGTAGCGGGTCGGCCGGCACCACGACAGTCGCTTCTGTACACCTGCGTACATGTCGATCGAGTACCGGGCAGCGCAGTCGGGATGTGTCATGAGCGAATGGCGCGCCCAGACCGAGGACCTCGTGTCGGTGTCGCTCAGCAAGTCTGAGCAACGAACTCGACCGATACGTCGACGACGGCCTACACGGTGATTCGGTCGCGACCACCGCGCCGGTACCGGGCGCTGGGTGCTGGCGCCGCACGCTGTCCCCCAACGGTGATACGGGCGCGCTCAGCACCGCCAATCCGGTGCGCGCCGTGGCCGTCATCGGATCGATGCGTGAACCGTCACGACATGCCGTCCTTCGGGCGTTGCGTCGTCAGGGTTTCGTCACTTCGGGCGAGCGGGTTCGCAGTCGTCTCGCATGAAGTTCTGCGTTCCGGGAGAATGCAGCCGATGCCTTGCGCGATCGGGATCGACATCGGGACAACCAATCTCAAGGTCACGCTCGTGGCCGACGACGCCCGGGTGCTCTGCGCTGTGCCGCGGGCACTCTCGGTCGAACGCGGGCCGGGCACGGCCGAACAGGATGCGTTCCGGATGTGGGATCAGCTCGTGGACGCAGTCTGTGAGGTGACCTCAGCGCGCCCGAAGGAGGCTGCTGACGTGGTCGCGCTGGCGGTGTGCAGTCAGTACTCGTCGATCGTGCCGGTCGACGCGCACGCGAACCCGGTCGCGCCGATGCTGATGTGGCAGGACCAACGCGGCACCGACCATTCTTTCGCGATCATGAGCCGCGACGAGCGCGCGTTTGCGACGTTCGTCGAGCGGCACGGGATTCCGCCCATCGGCAGTGGCCTGTCCCTCGGCCACATGCTGTATTTCCAGCTCGACCGTCCCGACGTGCATGCCTCAACCCATGCGTACCTCGAGGCGATGGATTATGCGACCGCGCGGCTCACCGGCCGGATCGTCGCGTCGCAGCACACATCGTTCATGGTGCAGTGTTGCGACAATCGCACCTTGGCGACGACCAGCTACGACGACGAGCTCGTCGCGCTCGCGGGCGTCGATCCGTCCCGGCTGCCTCCATTGATTCGAGTCGACGACGTGGTCGGCCCGCTCCGCCCGGATGTGGCGACAGCGCTCGGGCTGCCGCCATCGGTGCTCGTGTACGCCCCCACCAACGACACGGCCGCCGTCGCGGTCGCGACCGGTGCTTTCGGCGTGGGCCGCGCCGGCTTGGCGATCGGGACGACGAGCGTGCTCGTCGATACCGTCGCCGAGTTCCGCACCGACCTCGAACACCAGATCCTCTCGATGCCTGGACCGTACGCCGACCGATACGTCGTATGCGCGGAGAACGGGTTGGGCGGCAAGGCGCTCGAGCCCGTGCTCGAGCGAGTCGTGTACGCGGCGGACGTGCTCGGCGACCATCGTGACCGCGACACGTATGCGCAACTTGACGCCACACTGCTCGCGACGGATGCCGGCGCGGGCGGTGTGATGTTCCTGCCGTGGCTGGGCGGGTCGTTGGCACCGGTCGCGAGCGGCGCGATTCGGGGCGGGTTCCTCAACATGTCACTTGAAACCAGCCGCGCCCAGCTCGTGCGGGCGGTCGTGGAGGGTGTCGCCCACAACCTCGGGTGGCTGTTGCCGTACGTGGAGGCGTTCACGGGCGACGACATCCACGACATCGTGTTCGTCGGGGGTGCGGCCCGCTCGGCACAATGGTGCCAAGTGCTCGCCGACGTGCTCGACCGCCGCGTGTTGCCGCTCGACCGTCCCGAAGCCGGCGCGGCACGGGCGATGGCGCTCCTGGCGCTCGAGCGCCACGGGGTCCTGACCGCGGCTGACCTCGACCGCGCCGCGGCCGGGACGACCGCCGAGTTCGAGCCCGATCCCGCCCGCCACGGACGCTACGCATACCGTCAGGTCCAATTCGAGGCCGCGCACGCGGCGCTCCTTCCAATAAGTGAGGCGTTGGCATGACGAACCAAGCGCAGCCCGCAGGTCCGGGCACAGAAGTCAGAGGCATCAACAGCCGAGGTTCGGAAGGGGAAGCTGGATGAGTTCCGCTTATCCGTACATGCAGACACACGACGTGATCCGCGGTATGCCGTCGGAGGGAAGGAGCCGCGACTCGATCCTCGCTGAGCTCACCGACCTGGCGCGCCACGAGGACGCCACCTGGGAGACCGGCAAGTGCTCCGGCACCATGTACTGCGGCGACCATGACCACTACGACTTCATGGGTCACATCTTCGAGCTGTTCGCGCATGTGAACGCGCTGCAACGTGATATGTGCCCGAGCATGACGAAGTTCGAGGGCGAGATCATCGCGATGACCCTCGACCTGCTCCACGCCGATGCGATCGACGACGGCTCACCGGCCGGGCTGGTCACGTCGGGTGGGAGCGGAAGCATCCTCCATGCGGTGCTCGCCTACCGCGAGGACGCACAAAAGAGGCGTGGTATCGACCGTCCCAACTTCGTGAAGCCCGAAACCGGACACCCCGCCTTCGACAAGGCGTGTCATCTCCTCGGCGTGGAATTGCGGCGGGCGCCGATCGATCCCGAAACCACAATGGTCGACGTCGACGCGGTCGCCGGGCTCGTCGACACCAACACCATCGCGGTGATGGGCTCGGCTTGCAACTACGGCTACGGGACGATCGATCCGATCGCCGCGCTCTCGGATCTCGCACTCGAACGCGGCGTCGGCCTTCACGTAGACGGATGCCTCGGCGGCTTCATCCTGCCGTGGGGCCAAGAACTCGGATACGACATTCCGGTGTTCGATTTCCGAGTGCCCGGCGTCACGTCGATATCGGCCGATACCCACAAATACGGCTACGGCTTCAAGGGCTCATCGGTCCTCGCGTTCCGTGACAAGGCACTGCGCAATAGTCAATATTTTTTCATGACCGACTGGACGGGCGGCAAGTATGCGTCGCCGGGCATCGAAGGGTCTCGGTCTGGTGGTCTGCTCGCGGCGACATGGGCGGCGATGGTGAGCATCGGCCGCGTGGGATACCTCGAGTACGCGCGCCGCATTTTCGAGACCGCGTTCGCGATGCAAGACTCCGTGCGTTCCCACTCTGAGTTCCGCCTGCTCGGCAAGCCGACCTTCTGCTTTAGCTTCACGAGCGACGACTTCGACATCTACCACGTCAACGACTTCATGCGGACACGAGGCTGGCGGTTCAACGGCCAGCAGTACCCGAACGCGATTCACATGGCGGTCACCAGGCCGCAGACCCAACCGGGAGTGGCGGACACGTTCGCAGCCGACCTCGCCGAAGCCGTACCGTACGCGGTCGAACACAAGGCAGACAAGCCTGCAAGCGCCGCGATCTACGGCGGTGTCGAAGGCGGCATGACCGACGACGCTGACGATTTCATCCGATCAGTGATGGAAGACATGCTCGACAAGCACCAGGGGCTCCCCCGATGACGGTCTGTTCGCACCTCGATGCCATCGCCGACGTCGAGCCCAGCGGGAACGGATGCGTCGAGTGCCTCCTCACTGGTGGGCGGTGGGTCCACCTCCGACGGTGCACGAAGTGCGGTCATGTCGGCTGCTGCGACAACTCGCCCGGCAAGCACGCAACCGGTCACTTTCACGAAACCGCGCATCCGCTCATCCAGTCGTACGAACCTGGCGAGGACTGGTATTGGTGCTACGTCGACGAGATCGCGTTCGAGGACACGCCCCCGACGCCAAGCCCGTCGCATCACTGATGCGAACCCGAATTGTCGTCGGAGTGCTGATGTGCGTCGTCGGCGGCGTGTGGTTCATGCAAGGGATCGGTGTGCTCAAGGGCTCGTTCATGACCGGTGAGGCGTTCTGGACAGTGGTCGGAGCGGTCCTGATCGTGCTCGGACTGCGGCTCGTCGTACGCGGGGCCCGGCCCGGCCGGCAGTCCACGTCGGGCACCGACTAGATGTTCGCGCCAACGGGTCAGGAGGTCACACGATGAGTTCGCTGCCTGAGTCGGCGCTCGACTCGCTCCGTAAACACTTCAACGGCGAGCTGATCGTTTCCGGCGACGCCGGCTACGACGAAGCCCGCTCGTTGTGGAACGGCGACATCGATCGACGCCCCCTGCTGATCGCGCGCGCCACCGGCGCCGACGACGTCGCGGCCGCGGTCAGTTTCGGCCGCGAGCAACGACTCGAGATCGCGGTACGCGGCGGCGGACACAGCTTCGCGGGCCACGGCGTCGTCGACGACGGATTGATGATCGACCTCAGCCTGATGCGAGACGTTGCCGTCGATTCGGCGGCCCGCCGCGCCCGCTGTGGCGGCGGCGCGACGTGGGCCGATCTCGACGCGGCGACACAGGAGCACGGCCTGGCCGTCCCCGGTGGTGTCATCAGCCACACCGGCGTCGCCGGACTGTGCCTCGGCGGCGGTATCGGATGGCTTTCCCGCCGGCACGGCCTCAGTTGCGACAACCTCGTGTCCGCGCGCGTCGTCACCGCCGACGGCGGCATCGTGACCGCTTCGTCCGGCGAGAACTCCGACTTGCATTGGGCGCTGCGGGGCGGAGGCGGAAACTTCGGCGTCGTCACCGAGTTCGAGTTCGCACTGCACGACGTCGGACCTGTCGTGAATCTCGGGCTGTTCTTTTGGAGTGTCGATACTGGCGCCGAGGCACTCCACCACATCAGGGCATGCGTCGCCGCGCTTCCCGCAGATATCGGCGTACAGCTCATCGGACTGAACGCTCCGCCGGCGCCGTTCGTTCCCGACCAGTTCCACTTCGCGCCCGGCTACGGCCTCGCAGTGGTCGGCTGGGATTCACCCGAAGCGCACGCGGCGATCGTCGACCCGATCCGCAAGGGATTGGCACCGCTGTTCGAGCTGGTGACACCGATCCCGTACGCCGCGCTTCAACAGATGCTCGACGACAGCGCGCCGTGGGGCATTCTCGCCTACGAGAAAGCCTGCTATCTCGACGCGCTCACCGACGGTGCGATCGATGTGATCGCCGAGCATCTCCCACGCAAGGCGTCGCCGATGTCGATCCTGCCCGTGTTCCCGATGGGTGGTGCGTACCACGACGTCGACGACGACGACACCGCGTTCGGCGGCAGCCGCGCCTCCAAGTGGCTTGTGAACATCGCTGCGAACGCGACGGATCCTGATCTGCTGGCGACCGATCGCAAGTGGGTCCGTGGGTTTTGGGAGGCGCTGCAGCCCTTCGCCAGCGGTTCTGGCGGCTACGTCAACTTCCAAAGCGACGCCGACGACAGCCGCGTTCGCGCGTCCTACGGCGCGGCAAAATACGACCGGCTCGCCCGCATCAAGGCCCGGTACGACGCCGACAACCTGTTTCACATGAACGCAAACATCAAGCCTGCAGTGTCCGTGTAACCCGCCGCATGCACACGGTCGCTCTCGCCCGGTCCCGCCGGGCGCTTGGTCGGGTCCCAGCACGCGTTCCAGCCGTGCAGCGATCTTCCCGCTGCTCGCGCTGGGGTGCAACCGAGCCGGCGACGAACACCCGGGTGACGACGGACACTGTGCTCGGCCCGGCGTCGCGTGACTGTGTCTCCCGCGTCGCCTCGATCGACCGGGATCGTCGCGGCCTTTCGGTGAGCGTCGACCGGTCGGGGAAGCGCCTGACCGAATTGAGCACGCATCGGGCGAGAATTCCGCGGTGGGCGCCGTTTAGGCTTGGGCCGTGACCTTGTATGCGAGAGTCGGGGGCTCGTCCTGGTTCGAGGCGTTGACCAGTCGGTTCTACGACGCGGTCGCGTCCGACCCGATCTTGCGGCCCTTGTACACGGACGACTTAGCCGGCGCGCAACGTCACCTTTGCGGGTTCCTCATTCAATACTGGGGCGGACCCGCCGACTACAGCGCTCAACGTGGGCACCCCCGTTTACGGATGCGCCATATGGGCTTTCCTATCGGCGACAACGAGCGCGACGCCTGGTATGGCCACATGTGTGCAGCGGTGAAAGCAGGCGACCTCGATCCCGTCGACGAAGTCACGATGCTCGAGTACTTCGCCAACGCTGCCGCGCATCTCACGAACCAGCATTGACGTCGTTCGAGAACGTAAACGCGGCTCAGCACGTGAGAAGCCGCACGTGCCGCGTGACCAACCCGCCGATCGCGGCGGGTTCGGTTGGAGCGGCCCGAAGCAGCTCCGTCTCGCCGAGGCGCCCGCCGTCGTCGCCGCTCAGCGCCGGTCCGCGATCACGTTTCTTGTTGAGAGCCACGCACCTGCTCGTTGCGAGGCGTCGAACTGAGCGCGTGCCTCGCGGCGCCGGTGCGTCGGGGCCGTTCGTCGGAGGCGGGCGGGGACCGTGCTGGCCAGTCATTGCGAAACAGGCGCGACGCGCGGGAGTCTGTCCGTAGGAGGTTGCACGACGATGCGAGATTTCGACGGACGGATCGCGGTGGTGACAGGCGGCGGGTCGGGGATGGGCCGCGAGCTCGTGCACCAGCTCGCGACTGGGGGCTGTCACGTCGCCACGTGCGACGTCGCTGACGACGCGCTCGCCGACACGAAGGCATACGCCGATGGCGCTGCGCCGGCGGGCACCGTCGTCACGACGTTCGTGGCGGATGTCGCCGACGAACAGCAGGTGCTCGCGTTCCGTGATTCCGTCGCGGTTGCGCACGAAACCGATCACATCAACTTGCTGTTCAACAATGCCGGGATCGGTGGCGGTGGCAGCTTCGTGGTCGACAGCCGCGCCGAGTGGGATGCGACGTTCGGCGTGTGTTGGGGGGGCGTCTATATGTGTACGCGCGCGTTCCTACCGATGCTGCTCGTCGCAACCGAAGGCCATATCGTCAACACGAGCAGCGTCAACGGCTTATGCGCATCGCTCGGTCCGAGCGTCGCCCACACTGCCTACAGCGCCGCGAAGTTCGCGGTGAAGGGCTTCACCGAAGCGCTGATCACCGACTTCCGCCTCAACGCTCCGCACCTGCACGCGTCGGTTGTGATGCCGGGCCACATCGGTACGTCGATCGTGTTCAACTCCGGCCGGTACCTGGGCCGCGATCCGAAGGAGCTCACCGAGGAGCAGGTCGGCCAGATCCGGGAGCGGCTCACCCGTCAGGGCATCGATGCCAGCGGCGCGTCCGACGAGGACATCCGCCACGGTGTACAAGCTCGGGCCGAGCTGTTTCGGGACGCGGCGCCGATGACGGCCGCGCACGCCGCCGCGGTCATCCTCGACGGTGTCCGCAATGACCGCTGGCGCATTCTCGTCGGCACGGACGCCGAGCTGCTCGACCGCCTGGTACGCGAAACGCCCGAAGACGCGTACGAGCCAACCTTTACCCGGCGACTCCAAGCCGAAGGTGCGTTCGGCGACGTGCCCTGAGTCGATCCTTCCAATCGGAAGGGATCAGACGTCGACGAGCGCGGTGGTGCGCGGGTTGCGGATGCCGGAGCCGACGGGCACTCCGAGCTGCCAACATCCCTGTGTTGGGAGACGACGCAGAATGACGGCCGACGGTCCCCCGCGCGCCTCGCGGCGTGCGACCGAACAAGCCTGCGACCGTTGGAGTCGGCGAGGACGCCGACGACTGCTTCGATGCGAGCAGATCGAAGCAGTACGCGTCCGGAGCGCCGGACAGCTCAGTCGATCCTTCTCAACCGACGGGAACTGGTCGGCGAGGCGCGCGGTGGCGGCTATAACCAGGGGCGTCGTTCGGGGCTTGCAGCTCCTCCGAGGTGGCTCAACGCCCGCGCGGCGATCCCATCCGGAGCGATCCCGTCTTGGCCGGCCGTCTACTCGCCGTCAGGCACCATCGGCGGCGGTTCGCAGCAACGTCGTCACGAGGGAACCGTCGCCGAGCTGGATTTCGGCAAGTTCGGCCGCTCGACCGAGCGCCTCACGTTCGGCCAGCGCAAGAGCTGCGGCGGCCAGCTCAATACCAGCGGCGTCCGCGGTCACGTCCCCACTCGTGACGGCGTCGGCGAGGTAGCGAGCGAAGCCGAGCCAGTCGTCACGCAACGAGTCGCCGGCTTGCGCCAGATCGTTGGGATTGTCGGTGCCGTTTCGGTGCTGCACAAGAGTCATGGCCGTACAACTCCGTGTCGTTGTTGTTGACGGAACTACGTCCTGGGACCAAGAATGACAGGTCGTCACTCGTCGTGCGCGGATGTACGTTTCACCGAGCCGCGCGTCGCAGGCACTTCATGCCAACGCCGCGCGTGTGCGCCTCATCTCGGCATCGACGACTGTCGTCCGGGCCGATCGATGGGCCGAAGCGGCTGGCGCTCGCGTGCGCCTCGACGACAGAACCGGCTCGCGAACCGAGATGGTCGGAGCGATCGAACGTCCACGGTTTGGGGTCCGCCTCGGCCGCGCGTGGCCGACGTGGAGGTCCGGTCGATGGTCACCTTTGCGACGGTCGCGAAGGGCTCGCCCCACGGGAGGATCGCCTCGAGGATCAACCCTGTCAGCGAGTACTCGACCTCCTTCCGCTGATGCGCGGGCCGCTCCTCGATCGCAGAGGTATCGCCTCGGCGGAGCCATCGAGACAGGCGGCTGAACGCGATCTGTGCGGGTCGAGCAGACGATGCTCCGGCGACGATCAGGGTCGAGCGGCTCGTCAACGAACTCGGCGACCACGATCTCGTCGGGACATCCGGCGTCCGCCCGATCGACCCCGCAACACGGACGGACGGTGTCTGCAACCATCGACCGGCGATGAACTCCTCGAGCCGCTTCGTTCGGTGGGCCGCGATGGTCAACTGCAACCGACGACGGCACCGTGACGTGACCTGCGCGCCCGACACCATGCTCGCACCGACATCCCGTCTCGATCATCCGTAGCCGCGCGGGGCCTCTCGACCGTTGTCCGACCGATCGACGTGGCGGGGCTCCTTCACCACGCGCGGACGATCCGGCGTCGACGGGAACCTGCGGGCCGAAGGGTCGGCACGTCGTCGGCTTCAGTGATCCCAAAGGTGTCATCACTCGTCCAAGTGACCAGCGTGACATCCGCCGAGCCGGAGGTTCTGGGAAGGACGGTCGACAGGTGACCTAGCGTGGGAGGGTGCAGTTCAGTCCCGACTTGCGCGACGGCGTGGCGTCGGGAGATATCACGGTGTCGTTTCGGCTGTGGACCCGACCGAAAGTCAAGGTCGCAGGCCGGTATCTCGTCGGCGGGGTACGCATCGAAGTTGACGCGATCGAGCTGGTGCCGTTCTCGATCGTGTCGCGTACGGACGTGCGCCGATCCGGAGAGCGGGATCGGGAGTTGCTCCGTCGACGTGCCGCGCACGCCGGACCGATCGACGACGACACCCTCGTCTACCGCATCGAGTTCCACGCGGTCGTGTAGGTCTCGAAGGCGTGACGCTCGGTCTGCTTCTTCGGCTGGGCGTTTCGCACCGGTCCGGCGACAGGTCGGGCTCGGCCCGGTCGTCGTCGGTCTGCTGTTCGGACCGATTCATGCGCTGCTGTCCCGCCTCGGCGGTGCCTTCACGGGCTTTGGTGATCAGTTGGGGACGCGCACCGCATGTCTGCACCATTGACGCCGAAACGGGACGCCGCGACCGGGAATCTTGCCGAGCGCGCCGGCCGCGGGCCGGCAAACTCCGTCACTTTTGTGTTCGGTCCCTCGACGGCCGTGCGTCGGTTTGGGCAGAATGGCCGGATGGGCCGGCTCTGGCGCACAGATTCGATTGGGGTGTCGTCGTCGGCGACAGGACCCGCGCGACGAGTGTTTCCGTCGTGACCGATTCACCGACGCCGCTGTCGCGGCGAGGTTTTCTTGGTCGGTTGGGGGTGACGGCCGCGACGCTCGCGGTTGCGCCCGGGTTGGTCGCAGAGACGTTGCCGGCTGGTGCCGACACCGTTTCGGGCACGGTGCCCGGCAGGCCGGCTGCAGCGACCACGTTGGATCTGAACGACATTCAAGGAAATATTCTCGCCGGTTTCAACAAGGACTTCGGGTCTTTCATCGGTGTGGAGTTTCCGTCGGCTGCGGCTGGGCGCGCGTGGCTTGCGGCACTCGTCCCCGAGATCGCGACCGTCACGGAAGTTTCGGCGTTCAATGCGGCATTTAAGGGTGTGGCGGCCCGTGCTCGCGTGTCGCCGTCGACGTTGTCGGCGACGTGGGTGAACGTGGCGTTCACCTATCCGGGTTTGGCTGCGTTGGGGGTGACGGGCACGGACTTGGCGCAGTTCCCGCCCGAGTTCGCGGACGGGATGGTCGCTCGGGCGGGTGTGCTCGGCGATGTTGGACAGAGCGCCCCGACGCGTTGGCCGGCACCGTTGCGTCAGCAGTCGCATGCGGTGGTGATGATCGGCGCGGATCAGGCGTCGGGTCGGGCGACCGCGGTCGCGCAACAGCAGCGGCTGGCTGCGGCGCATGGTGTGAAGGTGTTGTGGGTGCTGCAGGCCGCGGTGCGGGCCGACGAGCCGGGTTTCGAACATTTCGGCTACCGGGACGGCATCTCACAGCCCGGGGTTCGTGGCTACACGCCGGTGTCTGACCCGTCGAACCCGAACCAGGGCGAACCGGGACAGGATTTGGTCTGGGCGGGCGAGTTCCTGATCGGTCAGCCGACCCAAGCTGGAGTGGGTAAGCCGATCACGACACCGGGGCCGATCTCGCGGGCAGGTCCGGCCTGGACGACGAACGGGTCGTTCCTCGTGTTGCGACGGCTCCGTCAGGACGTCGAAGGTTTCTGGGCGTTCGTTGCCAACACGGCACGCACGGCGGGCATCAGCCAAGACCTCGCCGGAGCGAAACTTGTCGGCCGGTACAAAAGCGGCGCGCCGCTCGAAACGACCGGGAACCAGTCCAAGGATCCCGGTCTGTCCAATCCGTCGTTGCTCACTGCCGCGAACATCAACAACTTCGACTACAGCGCCGATCCGGGATCGGTCGTGCCGTTGGCGTCGCATATCCGCAAGGCCAACCCTCGCGATGAGCTGACCAACCCCGGCGGCCTGGCCGACACGCTCACCCACCGCATCATCCGTCGGGGTATCCCGTTCGGTGCGTCTCTCCCGCCGGGAACGCCGGCCAGCGACCCGGCCGCCAACCCTGCATTCCCGAACGACCGAGGACTGTTCTTTCTCAGCTACCAGAGCTCGATCGCTCGACAGTTCGAGTTCATGCAGAGCCACTGGGTCAACAATCCGAACTTCCCGGTCAAAGGAGCTGGCGAGGACCCCGTCACCTCGCAGACCACACTGCCCGGCTCTTTCACGATTCCAGGAAGCCCGGCCCACCACGTCGAACTGCTCGCACGTTTCGTGCTGACCACCGGAGGCGACTACTACTTCCAGCCAGGCGTCGCGGCGCTGCACGCCCTCGCCGCGGGACTTTAGGCCGGTTGCCAGTGGGTCGCTGGCGTCGCCAGCCATTGCAGCATTTCGCGTCGGGTCGTGGGCCCGTTGGGCTTTGATGCGGCCGGGAGCTGACCCTCGCCGCGCAGATGAGCTGCGGTCGTTTTCGCGTCGCTGAGCGGGTCGCTGGCAAGCGCGCAGCGCGTGGCGTGCACGTCGAGGTCGAACAGGTTCGCAGCGTTGAGGCCGAGAACCTGAGCCTTCACCGCACCGGTCAGTGCCGGGTAGCCGAACTGGTCTTGGTATTCGGCCGAGATCGCGAACGCACGGAACGCTTGCAGCTGCGCCTGCGGCGAGCCGTACCAGATGGCGTCGGTGCCCCACAGGACACGATGCTCCCCGACGCGTTTAAGCAGCTTGCCGATCGTGTGGCTGGCGGTTGTCGGCTCACGCAGCACCTCGCGCCAGACCGTGGCCACGTCGACCCACACGTTGCTGTTCGGAGGCACACGATGGACGTCGAGTGCGCGCAGGAGTGTGTCGATCCCGATGCGCGAGTTCGGGTCGTACGGTCCTTCGACGTGGCTCTTGTCCCACGCGCCGTGGAAGACCACGAACTGCATGTCGGGGAAGTCGCGCGAGACGGCCACGATGTCGTCGGGACCGTTATGCGACGGGTCGAAGTTCACGAGCGGGAGACCCTTGTGCGCAACGAAGACGTTCACTCCGAGATCGTGAGCCTTTTGGATCACGGGCAGACCGATCGCGGGATCGTCGAGCGAGAATCCATGCCCGTTGGGACCCCACGCCGTGTACACCTTGAACGCGGCGACTTTGCCGGTGCGAGCAGTGGTTTCCATCTCGTCGAGTCGTTCGCCGAGGTCGCCGAAGTTCGGCGCGATCACGTTGTGAATAAGAATTCGCGGTGCGCCGCCGTGGGTGAGTTGTGCGGCGAGCTGTTGGGTTCCGAGCTGATCGACGAAGGGCAGCGGTGCGTTCGCCGGGCCGGAATTGGGGACGTCGGAGAGCATCGCGACCGTCGTATCGCTGGCGAGGAAGAGGTCGTGGAGGTAGACGGCGCGGTTCGCGCATTCAAGTTGGTTCGAGGCCGCGCATGTCGCCACCATCCCGAGCACGAGCTGAACCGTTTCGGGTGCGTTCTTCGTCCACGGCCCATCCGGTGTGACGTGATGTGTGTGAACGTCGACGACGAACTCGCCGTCGCCGCCGAGGGCATGTTCGCAGGCCTCGACGTCGTGGGGCGGCGGAACCGTGAACGAACCACCCGGACGCGACGTCGTTGACCGGGCGGTCGAGGTCGCCGGAGACGACGTGTGGGGCGCTGGCGGACTGCATGCTGCGAGGTCGATCGTCGCGAGCACGGCCGCGACGCCACCCGCGGTTTGGAGGAAGTGCCGCCGATCCATCCCGACCGTGCGGGCCGCGTCGTCGGCGTGTGCGAGTGCGGCCGCTTCGACCGCACGTTCGTGTCGTGTCGGCTGGTCCGGTATGTACTCGCCGTTGGTTGCGGGCGTGACCCCGACCGGCAAGCGCACGTCGCCGTCGGGGTCGTCGTTGCAGGGTCGCGTCACACGACCAACGATACGGCGCGTGTTGGCGTCCCGAAGACCGTCGCCGACGGTCGGTCAGGCCGCGGTCGGCGGTTGCGTCCCTCGAGCGCGGTCTGCGATCCAGGTTGAGCTGCGGTGTCGGCTCGGTTAGGCAGTGACAGGTACCGACGGTGCCGATGCCGGTCCGGTGCCGCGATGGTTGGTCGCGGTGACGGTGCACGTGTAGCGCGTGTTTGCGGTGAGTCCCGCGACCGTCAGCGGGCCGAGGTCGCCGGTCTTGGTCCTTTTCACACCGTGGTTCGAAGGGGCACAGGTCGCGCTGTAGTCGGTGATCGGCGCTCCGTTGTTGGCCGGTGCGGTGAACGTGATCTTGAGGGAGCCTGCACCGACGTTCACGGCCTCGACGGCGGTTGGTGCGTCGGGTGCGCCGATGGTGACGGCGTTGGAGAACGGCGAGGACGGTCCGAAACCTGCGACGTTGCCGGCCGTGACTTTGAATCGGTAGGTCTTTGCGAGCGAGAGGCCCGAGATGACTGCACTGGTCGCATGTGCGGCGACGGTCCGCGTGGGAAGCGCGGAGGATCTGAGGTAGGGCGTCACGTGATATTCGGTGATCGCCGAACCGCCATTGCACGCCGGTGCCTGCCAATGCACCACGGCCTGCACCTGCTTTGGCGCGGCCGAGACCGTCTTCGGCGCGCACGGCGCGGTCACGGCTACGCCGATTTCAACTGCCCGGACGCGGGAGTTGAACGAGTCGGCGATGTACAAGGTGCCGTCGCGGTCGACGGTGATGCCGCCCGGGAGGTTGAGCTGGGCGTCTGTGGCGACGACGTTATCGCCGTTGTAGCTGCTCGTTCCGTCGCCGGCGACGGTGTAGATGTCGCCGACGGTCCAGCTGCAGGGCCCGGCGCAGCCGGCAAGCGGATAGCCGGGATTGGACGTCGACAGCGCGACGACGCGCACGCGTGAGTTGTCGGTGTCGGCGATGAGTGGGTTGCCGTGCAGGTCGACGGCCACGTCCTGGGGAGCGTTGACCTCGACGTCGGGGGCGGGGACCCCGTCTGGGGTGTAGCTGGGGACGCCGTCTCCGGCGATCGTGTAGATGTCGCCGACCGTCCAGCTTGCGATCGGATAGCCGGGATTTGTTGTCGACACCGCGACTACCCGCACGCGATCGTTGCTGGTGTCGGCGATCGAGACGTTGCCGGTGCTGTCGATCGCGACGCCGGCCGGGGCGTCGAGCTCAGCGCCTGTGGCCGGGATGCCGTCGCCGTTGTAGCCGGCGGTGCCGTCGCCGGCGATGGTGTAGATGTAGCCGAGAGTCCATGTGCACGGTCCGACGCAGCCGGCAAGCGGATAGCCGGGATTCGACGTGGAGACTGCCACCACCCGCACACGCGAGTTGCCGGTGTCAGCGATGAGCGGATTGCCGTGGTTGTCGATCGTGATGCGCTCGGGGTCAAACAACTGCGCGTCGGTGGAGTAAATGCCGTCGCCGTTGTAGTGGACGTTTCCTGGACCGTTGCCGGCGATCGTGTAGATGTCGCCGACCGTCCACCTCGCGAGCGGATAGCCCGGGTTCGACGTCGAAACGGCCACGACCCGTATCCGCTCGTTTCCCGCGTCGGCGATGAGGGGGTTGCCGAAGGCGTCGACGGCAACGTCGGTTGGACCATTGAGTTCGGCGCTGGTCGCGGGGATACCGTCGCCGTTGTAGCCGGTGCCGTCGCCGGCGATGATGTAGATGTCACCGACCGTCCACGTGCACGGTCCGGTGCAGCCTGCCAGCGGATAGCCGGGATTCGAAGGCGAGACCGCGACGACGCGCACACGGTTGTTGGCGGTGTCGGCGATGAGCGTGTTGCCGTGCGCGTCGACCGCGACGCCCTGGGGCTGATCGACGGTGGCGGTGGCGGCCGGGATGCCGTCGCCGTTCTCGCCGGGCGTTCCGGTCCCGGCGATCGTGGAAATGTCACCTGGTGCGGCTGCTGCTGGTTGTGCACCGGTGGCAATCACGGCCGGTGCAACCAACGCGACGACTGCGACGAGCGCGACCATTCGCCCGAGATCGAGGCGCGGACGCCGCTCCCGGTGTGCGCTGGCCCTGTGACCGTCGAGACACGAGAGCGGATGCAAGGTGTGGCCCCCCACCTTCTAGCGATTCCGGACGTCACGCTAGTACCGGTCGTATCGCCGCGAAAGCCCCGGTACGGCACGTATCTCGTCGACGTCTCCGACGGTCTGCGTCGAGCGTGCGCTCACTGCCGCGATGCGGTCCGCGTTCTCGAACTAGACGACGAACCACAAGTCACGTCCCGTGCGCGGCCGTCCGAACGTCACCCGCGACGCGGTGGTCGTGTCGCCGGAAAGCGGTGAGGTGTGGGGGGAACACGCGTACAGAAGAGGCCTGTGTGATGTGTCGGGCGGTTGTCCACGGATGGTGCGGGTGGGTCGCGAACGCACAATTGATCGTGTCGTCCGTAACGACGAGCCGGTCGTTGACGCCATCGGTACGGGCGCGTCGACTTTCTGGTTGCTCGCCCGATCGCCTTCTGGCAGGGTGGTTGCAGACGAACAATTGGGACAAGAGGCATGTCAGTCCGCTCCTGGCGCCCGCGCATCTTCCTGCCGGCGCCGCGCTCATTCCGACAGACCGTCGGATGCCAGCCGCGCCGGGTCGCGGCGCTCGACTCACGTCTGATGGCGTCGTCTGCCACGACGAGGGAGCAGGGAACGTTCTTTTCGGAACCGCGAGGCAACCGAGCTGGCCCGACAATGGGGATCAGGATCGGCAAGTCGAGTTCCCGATCGCAGCCCCGGCGCCGCAAGACCTGGCTGTGCGTCATCGCGGTCGTCGCCAGTTCGTTGGGTGGCGCGCCGGCAGCGGCGGCAACTCCGACGGTACCGGCAGCGCCGACGATCACGTCGGTGAAGGCCATCGGGTTGAACAGCGTGACCGTCGCGTTCGCCAAGCCCGCCGACGGCGGCGCGCGGATCGCGAGTTACCGGGCCACGTGCACGTCGACTAACCGGGGCGTGCGGGGCGCACACGACGCAGCCCGCTCGCCCATCCGTGTGCCGGGCCTGACCGAGAACAAGACCTACGTCTGCACCGTCGCGGCCAGCAACGACGTCGGTGCCGGCCGGGCGTCAGCGCGATCGTCTCCGGTGGTTGTCCGTCCGACTCCACCCTCGGCACCCACGGTGATGTCGGTCAAGGCGATCGGGTCACGCGCCATCACTGTCGCGTTCACCAAACCCGCCGACGACGGTGGCGCGCCGATCATGAACTACCGAGCCACGTGCACTTCGACCGCCGGTGGGGTCGACCGCTCCCGCGTGGCGGCGCAGTCGCCGATCAATGTGGCCGACCTGACCGCCGACGAGATGTATCGGTGCACCGTCGCCGCCGGCAATCGGGTCGGTCTGGGTCGCGCATCAGCGCGCTCCTCCCCCGTTCTGGCGCACCCGACCGCGCCCGGGATGCCGACAATCACGTCCGTGAAGGCCATCGGGTTACGCAGCATCATGGTCGCGTTCACCAAACCGGTCGATGACGGTGGGACACCGATCAGGCACTACGTCGTCGAGTGCACCTCGACCAACGGTGGGGCTCCACGCTCGGGTCATGCATCCGCCTCCCCGATCCGAGTCTCAGATCTGACCTCGAAAAAGACGTACCGGTGCACGGTCGCCGCCAACAACGACGTCCGGCTCGGCCCGAGCTCCCCACCTTCGAAACCCGTCGTCGCACGGTTTTGACGGGCTACAAGACAACGCGTTTTCTTCGCAGGCAGCCTGCTCGTCGGCCCGGCGATCGGGCCCGGGTCGGTGCGGTTTGGTCAGGACGAGCAGCGCCCCCGCACTGGGCCGGCTTCGGCGCACTATCCGAGACGAGTCTCGGACGACGGAGGGACACGATGAGGTTCGACCACGTTGGAATTCCCACAGTCAACTCGTTCGACGGTGAGATTTCGCTATCGCACCTGAGTCGCTCTTTGATGGGGGTGTCACGCCGTTGGCGATGAAGACCAGCCCGTGGGGCGTGTCGGCCGCGAACAAGCGAACCACGGCGGGACTCGAACCCTGACGGAGGCCCGTGTCGTCACTCGATCCCTGCCGAAACGCCCGTCGTACTTGCGCCCAACTGTGCGCCTCGAGGGCTCGCTCAGCACCAAAGCTCAGGGCAGCACTCGCGTCAGCCAAACCAGCTCGCGCCCGTCGTCTTCCGTCGTGACATGATCGCGTTCGAACCCAAGCTTCTCGAGGACGCGGAACGACGGTGTGTTCCAACCGCCTACCGTTGACCAGAGCCGCGTCCGCCCAGTCGCGCTCGCAGCGACGAGCACTGCACGGGCCGCTTCAGTCGCATAGCCGCATCCGTGTGCACGTTGGAACAGCTCGTACGCGATCTCAGGCTCGTCGACCGACGACCGCCCGACGATCAGTCCGCAATATCCTATGAAGTCGCCCTCAACGCGGCGGCAGATGGGAAGCAACGCGATCCCAGTCTGTGCTGTCGCAGCGAGCTGGGTCGCCATGCGCTCTCGGATGTTCGCCACGCTTGGCACGCCGTTACCCCGTTCCGTTACGAGCGCTCGGTATTCGTTGACGTCAGGCTCGGCCCAAGGCCGCAGCCGCAGCCGCTTCGTGCTGAGGTGGAACGCCATCGGCTGATAGTCCGGCACGGCGCAACCCTAAGCAACGCCGCCCTCGCGACCACTGCCTGCCGCGGAACAGGGTGCCCGTCGCCGGAACCCTGAGCGAAGATGGCGGTCAGCAACCTTTTGAACAACCCGTTCGGAATCCAGTGGCAGCGGGATGACGCCCCCGACCCCGATTTGGTCAAGACCGTGCCGCACGTCGCGTTCGAGATCGACGATCTGCTCGAGGCATTTGAGGGTCATCGCGTGATCATCGAGCTGAACCGTCCGAGCCGTGGAGTGACGGTCGCGTTCGTCGAGGTGAACGGCGCGCCGGTCGAACTGTTGCAGGCCGATCATGCGAGCCGGCCCGACCTGTGACGGCTGACGCGACCCGACCAGCCAGTCGGGCGCGCCGCCGAGTGCCGTCTGCGGTGCGGGGTCGGTACACCGTCCAGCAAGGACCGAACCGCCGATGCTTGTCTGGCCGCCGCCAGCGTCTTGGCCGAATGTTCGGCGATGGATGCGTCGTCGAGGTCGGCGGCGGATGCTGGTGGACCAGCGAACACCAGACAAGGTGCTTCGGAGGTTGATTCGGATGACGCATCAGCGTTCCCGCGGCCCGGTCCGCGTGTGACGACGGCGGCGCCGTCCAACCCGGATCGCACATCCTTATGCGTCCGGATCGGACGCATCGCGCCAGAAGAACTCGAGCTGGATGTTGTCTGGATCACGGAACGTCAGGATCGCATTGCGGGTATAGGACGGTTCCTTCACACCGGAGTGTTCGATCCCGAGTTCATCGAGCCGAGCCGCCCATTCGTGGAGGTCCTCGCGGCGAGCGACAAGGAACTCCAGATGATCGAGGCCGGTACGAAATTCGCTGAACGGTTCGCCAGGGTTTGTGTCGTGGCCGACGAGGCACAGCACCAGCCTGCTGTTCGGCTCGACGAGGCAGACGTACGTCGGGCGACCGTCCGCCGGGTCGAAGTCATACAGCTTCTCCATGCCCAACAACTCGCAGTACCACTCAGCAGCGCGAACGGGGTCCCGAACGGTGAGGTTGATCTCGACACGACCGGTGACCGAGGGCATCACGCGAGTCTGCCAGCTGCGCCACGCTCACCGCCGGTGCCTGCACCGTTCGGCACTCGCGACGCGAAGCCCGATCGAGCAACCTGCGCGTGTGGCTGCTGTCAACAACACCGGCGATCGGGACCACGTTGGGCCGGCACCCGCGCTTCGTGATGCCGGCATCGAACACGCCGACGCGGCGCGCACACACCGACACGTCGTCCGAGCCGCCGGTCGGTCACCCGCCATCGACGCGGCGCAGTCGTTCGTTCATCACCACAACGGCGGGCGTGTACGCGGATTAGTGGTCGTGCCGGTACCGCCAAGTCGGTCGCGTTCATTGAACG
>JBKQIY010000089.1:0-5353 GCA_052148155.1 Acidimicrobiia bacterium
CGAACCACCGGATGTTGAGACCTGGCTCGCGCAGCTCTATCACCCAGAAGACCTTCCCGACGATGAGCTGAATGCACCGACTGTCCGATCTGCGGCTCGCGGCGTTGATGCTCGGCAAAGCCCGAAGGGCGCGGTCAGAACGTGCTTAGCGGAGTTAGCCTGCTCGCGTGAATATCTTCCGAGGAGTCGTCGCTGTCGCCTTGATGATTCTCGGCTGCTGGTGTCTCGCGTGGCTGGCGCTGTTCGCCGTATTCGCCCTCGTCGCAACGAATAGCAGCCCGCTCACGGACTACCTACTTCTTGCGGCATGGGTCCCCGTGTCGTTCCTCGGCGCGTATCTCATCCAACCGTGGTGGACGCACCCCTGGCGGCGTCGAACGCAATAGCGCCAGTTCGCTCGCCCGATTGATGCCGAGTTCAGTCGCCGGGAACGAGTTGGAGCCAAGATCGGAGCCGCGTGCCCAGCGACGAAACTCGCGTCAACGAACAGATCCGCGCCGATCGAGTTCGCCTGATTGGCCCGGACGGAACCCAACACGGCCTCAAGACCGTTCCCGAGGCATTGCAGATCGCCCAAGAAGAAGGGCTCGATCTCGTAGAGGTCGCGGGACCGCCTGCCGCTGATCCGCCGGTCTGCAAGATCATGGAGTACGCCAAGTACAAGGCCGATCAGGAACAGCGACAGCGAGGTTCCGGCAGCAGTTGAGTAAACATTGTCGGTCGCCCACCGTGGTTGTTGGCGCGCTATTGCCATCGCCGCGGACTGATGTGACGATCTGCCAATGAGGGAAGCCGACCGCCCGGTTGAAGAACGTCTTTCCGTTCTTGATCGGCCCAGGTCGGACCAGGACGACATGTCCCGCCCGCACACCGTGTCCGCAGACCGTCCGCCATTCTTCGATGCCGAAACTGTCCGACTCGCCATCAACGAGAACGGGCGACAGATCTACCTTGCACAGGGCGCACCAGAGCACGCGGACGACGTCTGCGTGTTCGTTGAAGGTCCCAACGGTGGTGCAGGCTCATTCCATCCGCGCTCCGTGCTTCGCACCAAAGGCGCCACAATCCAGACGTCGAGTTCAAGTCTTGAGGCCGGTGTGGTCGTATGCGGCGCCGTTTCCGATCGCGTCTCAGCGGTGAGTGTCGACGGGGTCGAAGCGATTCTGAGGAACAACGCGTACCTCGCCGTCGTGTCCTCGCACCCAGCATCGATCGTCGTTACGACTCCCGATGGAGAACGGCGCGTGGACGCTCCGAATCGACGGCCGAGACACGGATAACGACACGACGCCGACGAGCGTACGGCGCACCCGCCCACCCTCCCGCCGGTCCCGCTCACACCGGCCGGTTGCCCGGTTGTCACAACGAGAACACGAACTCCAGTGGCCCAGCACGTCCTAGTTTCGCGACCGGTTCCTCATTCCAGCGAAGCACGCAGATTCAATGGCGGAAACCACACGCCGCGGAACACAGGGTTGCCGAGATGGTGTTGCAGATGTTCCGGCAAGGTCGAAACGTCGACATCTGGCACTCGATTACGAATCTCAGGCAACGGATGGCCTTGGAAGATCTCTTCACGAAGTAGCGCGAGGCAATCATCCTCGTCGTATCCGGTCACGCCACACCCATCCGTGAACGCTGGGTGAGGACCACCGGTAAAGCCGATGACGCCGCCGCTCCGCTCCATCGCCTCACGATGACGGGGCCACTCAAACTGAAACCACATTCGTCTCAGTGACCCTGGCTGATCTCCTGTACGCGCCGACTGCACCCGGCAAGCGTAGATCGGTCTGGTCCCCAAGCGGGAGAGGAATCCTCTGCTTCCATGCGATCACAGTTCACTGATCCACGCGTGGCCCGGAAGAGCGATTCCAAGCGCGTCTCGGAGCCATGCCGCAGCCCTGGCATCGAGACGCGGGACAGTCACGTCGAGGTCGTGTCGGTTCTTTGGCTCGTCAGACTTGGCCATGTAGAGCAACTGCACTTCGGGCACCACGACCGGAACAGGTCCGACGAACGTCGTGAGACTGTCTAAGGATCGCCGGATGCGACTGTCACGCCGAAAGACCCACAGGTCGTCGCTTGTCGATTCCAGGAACAGGTCGAACTCGAACTCGTCGGACGCACTCCGAGCCTTGACTTGGAACGCGGGTTCGACGATGCGGACGTTCCGATCCCATCGCCGCCATCCGCTACCGGGCGGATCGATACACAACAAGTCCCAGTCGTCATGCAACGCATCCCACACCGCTGTCTGATCATCACGACGCACGACGACCTCAATGTCATGGTGCTCGCGGGTGTGTTCACCGAGCCAGACATCGATCGCCCAACCACCAGCGAGCGCCCACCACAGGTCGAGAGCCTGAATGACTGCCGCAACACGTCGGACCGCTGACGAGTCCACGCGGCACATCCTTGCACCAAGCTCGACGGCGCGAGACTGTTCTTCGTCAGTCGCGTCGCAACGTTTAGCGTCCGCTAAGAGGCAGGACTTACATGATAAAGGGTCGTGACAGCCCAGCGCTGGTTTGCTTTACTGGCCCTCCCGGCGCGGGGAAGTCAGTGTTGGCGAGAGCGGTGTCGGAACAGCTTCAGATCCCGCTGTTCGACCGCGACGTGTTCAAGGACCTTCTCTTCGACACGCTCGGCTGGTCCGACCGCGACTGGTCACGGAAGCTCTCACGGGCGAGTTGGGTGTTGCTCGATTCGGTGGCCTCGACCCTGATCGCTCACGGGATCACCGTCATACTCGACAGCAACTTCAAGCCGAGCGACCAAATCGCAGAACACCTGTTAGCGCTGACGGAACAGCATGGTGTCGCCCGCGTGGAAATACACCTACGTGCGGACGTAAACATTCTCTACGATCGTTATCGTTCACGCTTCCTTGCAGGCGAGCGTCATCCGGGTCACGTTGCGTTCGACACCACGGAGGAGTTCGGCAACTATTTCAACGACACGATTTTCGCGCCGCTGGGTTTTAGATCCTTGATGGAACTCGACACAACACGCTCTTGGCCCGAGGTGGGAACGGTCGTGTCGTGGTTGGCAGGACAGCTCAGTCCGGATGTCGGCACTCGATAGGCCTGCTGTCGCTCACCTGCCGGTCCCGCTCACGTCTGCATTTCACGGACCGGTCCAGTTGCGGGGTCGTGGTAGGCGTACGCCCGCGGCTGCTTCAACCCTTGCGGCAACCTCGTCTCGTACCTCGCCCCACAGATGCACGTTCGCCAGCGACCGACGAAAAGGCGAAGAGTCTCTGGCCTGTTCCTCCAACCAACACAACCGATCGTCGTCGTCCGCGACGAACATCTCCATGATCGCCGCACCCAGCACACCGAAGTCCGACTCTGTTTCGGCCGCGGCAACCAGCTCCAGTATCCCTGCACGGACACGCTCTTCGTCAGCCCACCACCCCTCGTCCATCCAGACATCGACCGCCCACCAGTCCGGATCCTCAAGGCCGGGAAGATCGCCTTCGGCCTGGTACCGATGCTGGTACCGCATCCAGGCACGCACAACGTCGGCGAGGGTGACCTCCCGGAGAAGCTCATCGAAGCGACGATCGTCTACGAGACGTTGCAACTCATCGCTGGTCGGCACGGATAAAGGTTGCCCGTTCTGCCGACGACTCGCTCGCATTTCGAGCGAGACCGCACCTTCGCAACCAAGTGCGATTAAAGGACTGCTGAGCACCCGGTACTAATGGGGCACCGGCACGTACCGTCGTAAGCAGCGGCAACTCGTTCTCGCGACGCTCGGAGGTAGAGAGCCATCCGGGTTGCGATCGATGCTTCCGATCGCAGAGCCCCCGAGTTCATCGACTGCCGAATATGCGACCTCCTGCGGATGACCGCGCATCCAGCAAACCAGCCAGTGCTGCTTCCAGTTGACCATGTACCTAATCCTAGGCACTAGGCGAAACGTCGAACGGCGAGGGCGCAGTTCGCACCCGACTGCGCTCTCGCCTTCCAGCCGTTCCCGCTCGGACCTGCCAACGCTCGCTCGTCACACGACGAAACCTTGGGATACATCACGCTCTCACTCAGGCCCCGCGGGTCCATCAGGCCGAGCTTGCGAGAACGGATGATCGGGCGTCAAGACAAAAAACCCGCCGTGGAACCACATCCATTCGTACGCAAAGCGATCAATGAACGGCGTGTGATACCAGACCCGTACCCACCACGGCATTCGTTGTGGCACTGGCTCCGCTCCGCGCCAAGGTGGCGACCACGTCCATCCCGCCCGTTCACCGGCGGGAATAGCCCAACCTCCCGGCGAGGGGATCCGATCCTCAGAACGATCGGTCATTTGACGATCACGTTCGTTCTCGATGGCGCTTCACGCACCCAGGTTGCCCTGTCCGAAACTCACGCGCTCATCAATCGTGCCGACCGCACCGCACTGCCCTCACGCCCACCTGCCGTTCCCGCTCACGTCTGCCGTTGCCCGCCGGAGTGCTCGGCCTCGCCGGCCCAGTTCCGTTCGGCGCAGCCCCGGGCTAAATGCCACAACCGAAACACCGTTCGTCGGATCCGTTGTGCGTTGCGGTGAGTTCCGTCAGCGACAGTATGCGAGCGCGGTCACATTCCCGCCGCCCCCGCCGACGCTCCATGTGCTGCGGGTCTCTGCACGCAACGTCTTCAGATAGGTGAAATCGGCGTCAGAGCCTGTCGGAACGATCGCGCCACCGAAGGCCAACTGCGTTCCCACGGGACATGTCGCACGCGCCGTACCGCCGCGGCTGTAGGTGTCGAGCGTCCGTGACACGAGTTTCGGAGCCGGGCCCGGTCCGCAGTAGGCGATAGACGTGAGTGCGACGACAGTGTGTCCGTCATATACGGATAGAAGGGAGAGGTACCCCGACACGCGCCAGAGGTCCGACGCGACCCGTTCGAGGTCGGTCACAAAGAGGGTCGACCCGGGGGTCGACGCGAACCCGCCAGCGACAACAACCGTCCCCGCGGGACACCGGGCAGTCGCGCTCCCGGACGGCCGACCCGACCGGTATCGGATCTCGACCGTGCTCGTAGCCTTCGATGGGACCGCGCCTAATCCGCAGTACACAAACGACGACACACCGATCGGCGAAGATGCGAAGCCGGTGTAGGTGTTGATTGCGCCGAGGTTGTAGGCGTCAACGGTCCAAGCATCGTTTGCCGTACGGCGCAGCCCCGTCACGAAACCGGTCGCTTGTTGCTCGGCCACCTTGAATCCGCCGAACAGCACATGCTGGCCGGTAGGACATGTTGCTGTCGATGAGACGGGCTTGTGTGGTGCTGCCATCACAGCGACGAGGTGTGTTCTCCGAGATGTGAACGCCAACACCGGAGCAGCGAAAACCACACAC
>JBKQIY010000090.1:0-6467 GCA_052148155.1 Acidimicrobiia bacterium
GCCACGAGTTCCGCGTCCGCGACCTGATCTTCGGCAACCTGGGCGTCGCCGTGCCTCGGCCCACCTCCCCGTTGGGGGGGGGGCCTAGACACGTCTGCACGGGTGGGTTAGGGAACAACCAGCTCGAAGCCGACCCAGGCAGTCGGGGCACCACCAGTGCTGGACGCCTCGCCGTCGGCGATCACGCTCACGTAGTAGGTGTTGCCGCTGGTGAAGGAGTATCCGGAGCCGAGCGCTGCGGTGCAGGCGGCGAGGTCGACTGAGAAGCCGATCGGCGCCGGGTTGGCGGAGCCGGCCGGGTCGAAGTCGCTGGTGGCCGAGTCTGTTACCTCGCCGCCGAGCGGACTCGACGTCGCCGTGCCGCTCGTCACGTTCGAGATTGAGCTCGACGGGCAGATCCCAGCGCTACCACCGCCGGGCGAGTTGCCGATGATGGCTTGGGAGATCTTCACCGAGTAGTGGAGGCCGGTCTGGTCCATGATGCCGGTCGTGCTCGTCTCGCTCGGTAGGGCGAGCCGCTCGGGGCGGTCAATCGAGAGGTTCAGCGCGCCCGTGCTACCAGGGTTGGTGCCCGAGCTGTCCGCCGTCATGACCGGCGTCGGCGAACCGGGCGTCGGCGTGTAGGTGGCGTTTGCCACGTAGGGGGTGGTCACGAAGTAGGGCGCCACCTGCAGCTCGGTCGACGCGCTCGGTCCCGAGGCCTGCGTGGCGTTCACCGTCAGGATCTGCCCGGGCGTCACCGAGCCGATGATGTCGGTGCCGGTGACCGGGGAGATGCCCGCCCCGAGGGTGGTCGCGCACCCTGGACCTGAGACACCGGGGGGACAGTTGCTCGGGTAAGGCTTCAACAGGTACGGCGGCGTGGAGGTGGACCAGAGTCCGCCGTCGGTACCGGCCCAGCCGACCTGTGCGCCGGAGCACCAGAGGAGGGTTCCGCAGTCGACGGTCGCGGTGATATCGGTCCCGGATGGGTCGGAGGGGAAGAGGGCGCTTTGCGGGACGACCGCGGTCACGCCGAAGCTCTGCGTCGGCAGACCCTCGAGCCAGGTGTCGATGCCGCTGGTCGTGAGCGAGTTGTCCGCGTGCCAGTTGATGGCCTCGTCTGCCGGCGACTGCAACTGCGCCCAGGTGGTGATGGAGGTCGCCGCTGACGACGCGGCAGAGGGGTCAACCGTGTTCAAGGTACCGTTGCCGTTCACGTCCAGATTCAGCGCGTTCGGCACGCCCGAGCAGTCGAGGCCCTGACCCGGCTCCGAGCCGGGCTCGGATGAGGAGCTCGTCGTGGTGACCGCGGGGTCGGTCGTAGAGGGGCATGCTTCGGAGTACGAGCCGCTGTTGGGGTCCGCTCCAGTCGAGGTTGCGTCTTGGGCAGAAACCTCACCGTCGCCGGGGAAGGAAACCCACTGCGCAGACACAGACGTGGCCAGGCTGTCGACGTTGGCCTTGATTCGCCCGCCCCTCGCCGAGACGCGGGCGTCCGGAATGCCGCGCTTCAAGAAGCCGTCGGTGCCGGCGCCGTACGGCTCGCCGGTCTTGTTCTTTGCCCGGACGATGTAGGTCCCGATGTACTTGGGGTTGACCTTGCTCGCGAGGAACCAGGCCGGAGTTCCCTTTGTGACGTTCTTCGCTCGGAGGGTCCCGATGGAGACCCTGGCCGCCTTCTTGATGGCGGAAAAGCCGAGATCGTCGTCGGTCGGGCAGGTGCTCTTGTGGGTCTTGCAAGCGGGGTTGGCGATCTCGAGGCCCTTTGCGAGAACGACCGGCCCGATGTACCCACCCTTGGCGGAGAGCACCTGGACCGTCGCGTTCTTCAGTGCGCTGCGGTCGGCTGAGGGAATCGAGATTCTGAACCCACCACGGGAGAGGGGCGCGGACTCCCACGCCTGACCGCGGAGGCTGAGCACGACGACGCGACTGGAAACGGTCACGCCGGAGAGCGCGCCGGAGATCGTCACCGCCCCCGTCGCCGCTCCCGCGCTGGGAGCCGTCGCGCCGATCGCAACGAACGGGGTGGACAGGCCAATGACCGCCAGTGCGGCGACGGCCATACGCGTACGGAACACCGGATCCTCCTTCGGATCGTGAGCAGAGATTGGAGCAGGGCGCGCAACGCGTCCCTTCTGCAACCTCGATGCGCGCAATCGGTGCCCGCCCCACGAACTCAACTGCTGGCTGCGGGTTGGCCGCTGCCCCAAAACAGTTACGGCGGATGCGGCGACGTGCTTGAGCAACAAGACAAGTCCGGGTTCGGGCGATCGCCGACGCGCCCTCACCTCGCTCCGCTACTTGCTCGGCAACGCGAACGCCACCGAGCCGGCGTTCTGGGATACCCGGGCGCGACATATTGGGGCGCGTGTTCGGGGACAGTCGAGCTGTGATGGCGGTCGGGGTAGCTGGCGTGGGACGCTGTTCGTTGCGTTGTGCATGGGTGGGCGGGGTTTGAGGGTTGGTGATGGCTGCGGCGACGGTGTCGGTTGTGTTCACCGATTTGGTGGGTTCGACGGCGTTGTTGTCGCGGGTTGGTGAGGAGCGCGCGGAGGTATTGCGGCGGGAGCATTTCGCCTTGTTGCGGGAGGCAATCGCTGCGCATGGCGGTCGGGAGGTGAAGAACGTCGGTGACGGATTGATGGTCGTGTTCGATGGGGTGACCGCGGCGTTGCGTGGGGCGGTCGCGATGCAACAAGCGATTGTGGGCCGCCGAACGGATGAGCCGATGATGATCCGGGTTGGGGTGTCGTCGGGTGAGTGTGATCTCGACGAAGGCGACTATTTCGGGTTGCCGGTGGTGGAAGCGGCCCGGTTGTGCGCGAAGGCCGAGGGTGGCGAGATTCTCGCGACCGAGGTCGTGCGGATGTTGGCACGGTCGCGCAGCAAGGTCGTGTTGGAGCCGGTGGGTGCGTTGGAGTTGAAGGGGTTGGACGAGCCGGTCGAGACGTACCGGGTCGTGTGGTCGCCGATCGATCCGAGCCTGGCGCGGCCGCCGATGCCCGCGCGGCTCGCGTCGGCGGTGACGGCGACGTTCGTGGGTCGGGGGGACGAGTACGAACAGCTCGTGAACGCGTGGAAGGCGATCTCGGCCGAGCGGTCCGGCCGGTTGATGTTGGTGTCGGGTGAGCCGGGGATCGGGAAGACGACGCTCGCGGCTCGGTTCGCGTCCGACGTCTACGAGCAGGACGGGCTGGTGGTCTACGGCCGCAGTGATGAGGACTTGGGCATCCCGTATCAGCCGTGGATCGAGGCACTCACCCAACTCGTCGCACATGCCCCGGACGATGTACTTGCCGCGCATGTGGCCGATCGCGGCGGCCATCTCGCACGGCTCATTCCGCTCGTCGCTATCCGCGTACCGGTCGATATTCCTACCGCTGGCGACGCGGAGACCGAGCGGTTCGTGTTGTTCGGTTGCGTCACGGACCTGCTCGCACGCGTGTCGGGCGAATATCCGGTGTTGGTGGTGCTCGACGATCTCCATTGGGCGGACCGGCCGACCGTCCAGCTGCTGCGCCACGTCGCCTCGGTCGACGAGCCGATGCGCGTGGGCGTGTTGGGCACGTTCCGCGACTCCGACGTCGCAACCGGCGACCCGGTCGCCGACCTATTGGCCGCGCTGCACCGGGAGGGCGGCGTCGAGCGGATCGGCCTGCACGGCCTCACTGACACCGACTTGCTCGCATTGCTCGAGACCATCGCTGGTCACGAGATGCCCGACGACGGCCTCGCACTTCGCGACGCCCTGCTACACGAGACCGAAGGCAACCCGTTCTTCGTTGGCGAGATCCTGCGTCACCTCGCTCAAACGGGCGCGATCTACCAGCAGGACGATGGCCGCTGGGTCACCGACGCGGACCTCCGCGCCGCCGGACTCCCGATCAGCGTGCGCGAGGTGATCGGCCGCCGTCTCGCGGCGCTCGGCTCCGACACCGAACGCGTCCTTGGCCTCGCAGCGGTGATCGGCCGAGACTTCGACATCCCGCTACTCGCCGCGGTCGCGCACCTCGACGAGGACGCACTCGTCGACCTCTGCGACGCCGCATCCGCGGCCGCCGTACTCCAGACGACCGACTCTCCTAACCGCTACACGTTCGCGCACGCGCTCATCGAACACACCCTCTACGACAGCCTCTCACCCGCCCGCCGCGCCCGGGCCCACCGAGCCGTTGCTGAGCAGCTAGAGGCCATCAGCGGCGCTGATCCCGGCGAGCGTGCCGGCGAACTCGCTCACCACTGGTCCGCCGCTGTTCAACCGACCGACACAGCAAAAGCGCTCCACTACGCGCAGATGGCAGCCGAACGGGCACTCGGCCAACTCGCCCCCGACGAAGCACTGCGCTGGTACACACACGCACTAGCGCTACTCGACGCCACCCCAGACCCCGAACTTCGACAGCGGGCCGAGATACTTGTCGGGCTCGGCGACGCCCAACGCCAGATCGGCGTCGCGGCCCATCGCGAGACACTCCTCGACGCCGCCCACTTGGCCGACGAGATCGACGCGGCGGACCTGCTCGTGCGCGCCGCGCTTGCCAATAATCGGGGCTGGAACAGTGTCACCGGAAAGACAGATCTTGAGCGCATCGCAGTCATTGATCGAGCCCTCGAACGACTCGACGATCCGAACAGCCCGGACCGTGCCCGACTCCTCGCGATCGCAGCGTCCGAACGAGCCTACGGCTCAGGACTTCCCGAACGACTCGCCCTCGCACAGGAAGCCGTAGCGACCGCCCGACGCAGCGGCGATCCGGCCGCGCTCGCTGCCGCGCTTTCGCGCACCCAATCGGCGATCGCCGCGCCATGGACTCTCGACCTACGCACCGAATGGATCATCGAAGCGTGCCGACTGGCCGACAGCCTCGGTGACATGGCAATACGCATCATCGCGAACGTCTACGGCGGAGTGCAAGGGCTCGAACGAGGCGACCCCGACGCGATCCGTCTTCACGTCGCGGTGACCGAAGAGATCATCGAACGGCTGCCGCACGCCGCGCACCGATGGCAAGTTGCCTTCGTAGAAGCGATGTACGTCGTGGTGCGCGGCGATCTCGCCGGCGCCGAGCGCCTCGCCGAAGTCGCGCTCGCAGCCGGTAGCCAAAGCGGCCAACCCGACGCGCTGGCCGTCTTCGGCGCGCAGCTGATCAATCTCCGACACGACCAGGGCCGACTGCACGAGTTGATCCCACTCATCGAGCACACAATCGCGGAAACGCCGGGACTACCCGTGTACCGCGCCGTCCTCGCCGCGGCGAACGCCTTCTCGGGCGCGCACGACCGAGCGCGAGCGATACTGACCGAGGCCGAGGCCACAGGATTCTCGACGCCCGAAAACGCCCTCTGGACTACGACTTTCTCCTTCTGGGCCGAGGCCGCGCTGCGGGTCGGCGATCGCCCCGCGGCACTGACGATCCGAGACCGGATCGAACCATTCGCCCACCACATCGTCACGACGTACGCAACCGTCGCACCAGCGGTCGCGCACCAGCTCGGACGACTCGACCACTTCCTCGACCGACACGACGACGCAAACCGCTGGTTCACCCAAGCCATCGCAATCCACGAACGCCTCGAATCCCCCTTGCTCATCGCTTACACGCAAGCCGCGTGGGCCGCGCTCCTCGCCGACCGCCGCGATCCACGAGCAGCAGCAATGGCAAAACAAGCACTCGATGCTGCTCTCTCCGGCGGGTACGGCTACATCGAAGCCGACGCCCGCGCCGTACTCGCCGACCTCGCCTGACATATCAGCCCGTTCTCACGAGTCGGTACGCACCTCGCCAACAACCCACCGGCCAGTCCCAATAAGACCACCGGGAGGGGTCGAACCGCGCGCCACCGAAATGCCGCTGGGGACGTCGCGAACGTCCCGGTGCCGGCGATCTGTGGCAGTGGCTGGCCAGGGATATGGGACGCGCGATATGGGACGCGCGATATGGGACACGCCGGCCGGCGTTTCCGTCGAGGCGATCGCCCGCATTGTGGCACCAGCTCGTAGTGGGTGGCCGGCGGGCTCACCAGTTATGTTGCTCGGCAGCGACGCTGCATCGAGAGGGGCCGAGGTGCGTAATCGAGCGGGTGACGAACTTGCCAAGATCCCGTTGTTCCAGAACCTTTCTGCGAAGCAGTTGGCGGCGGTTGATCGGCTGGTGACGACGATTGATGTGCCTGCGGGTCGGGAGTTGATCCGTCAGGGTGAGCCGGGCCGGGAGTTCATCGTGGTGGTGGATGGGGAGGCCGAGGTGCGCCGAGACGGTGCGGTCATCGCGGTGCGCGGGCCGGGAAACTTTTTCGGTGAGATGGCCCTGTTACTCGATCGGCCCCGGAACGCGTCGGTCGTTGCCCGGACGGCGATGACGGTTGACGTGATCGACCGCCAGGAGTTCCGGCGGCTCCTCGACGGGTTCCCGGACTTGCACGCGCCGCTGTTGGTAGCAACTGCAGAGCGCCTCGCCGAACTCGACGAGTCGGCCCAGATC
>JBKQIY010000091.1:0-3140 GCA_052148155.1 Acidimicrobiia bacterium
GGTGAGATGTTTGCAGTGTCAAATGCCCTCTTTGCTTTGTCCCCTGCCACGAAGCCGCCCTCCAAACCCGACTGACGATCTCGGCCCACGAGTTGCGCCCACGGCAATTTGCCGCAGAGGCACATGACTAAACCTACCGCACGAACTTAGGGCCCGCCGCGGGTTTGTTTGCGCGGTTTAGGGGGCGAGGGTGTAGTTCCATTCGCCGTGCCATTTGTGTGGTGTGAGCGGGATCTTGTTGTAGTCGCGGTTGGTGATCTTCTGACCGGTCGGATACCAGGTCGGGTCGTGGGCGCATTGCACGGTGAGACCGGTCTTGGTGGTCGTGGCCGCGATGAGCTCGACGATGGTGCGGATGTCGGTGAGGGGTTTGCCGCGCCAGTTGATCGAGATGAAGCTGAACAGGCGATGTTCGATCTTGTTCCACTTCGATGTTCCGGGCGGGTAGTGGACCACGTCGATCTGCAGGCCGGTCTCGGCCGCGAACTTCGCGAGGTGCCATTTCCACGCACGTACCCGGTAGCCGTTGCTGCCGCCCGCGTCGGCGGTGATCAGTATCCGGGTCGCGTTCGGGAACCGGGTCTTGCCGAGCGTCGTCCACCAGCGGCAGATCGACGCGACCGCGAACTCGGCAGTGTCGGCAGTGTCGCCCACACTGACCCAGCCTTCGTCGTTGCCGACGTCGTAGATCCCGTACGGAATCGCCTTGGCGTGCTCGCCAAGATCACGATCCGCGAAATCGTGCACGTTCACCCGTGTCGGCTCACCCGCCGGCTGCCATTCCCGCCCACCGTTGCTGTAGTTCCCGATCAGTTCCTTCTTTTTCGTGTCGACACTGATCACCGGGTCGGACGCTCCGAGATACTGGCCGACAAGACGGTTCAGATAACGGAACTGGCCGTCACGATCGGGATGCGCCGCACCCTCGTTCTGTTTCGCCGGCGCCTGCAACGAATAGCCCATCTGGTGCAACAACCGCCGCACCGACTCCGACGACGTCTGATAACCACGCTCGGTCAACTCCCGCGCCAGCTCATACGTCGACTTCAACGTCCACCGCAACGCCGACATCGGTGTCCCCCGCGTCTGCGGCCACACCAGACCGTCCAACGCCTCCAACAAGCCGGGCTGCTTGTCGATCGCCGGCCGATCACCACCACCCACCGCCCGCTGACGGTCCGACGGCTCGATCCCCGCCTCGACCTCCGCCACCGCCTTGATCACCGTGTTGCGCGACAAACCCGACGCGTCAGCAACACGCGTCTTTCCACCACGACCCAACACGCTCGCCATCGCCCCCGCGACAACACGCGTCTGCACCTCGTTCAGATGCGGCAACACCACCTCGAAGAACTCGCTCAGCTCCTCGACCGACGCATCCACACACCCAAACTATACCGCGCGAACTAACCTGTGGCGAACCCTAACCACCACTGATGGTGGCGACGTCGACGAAGTCGGCGAGTTCATCACGACGCTGCTCGCGACGCCTGCGACGAGGCTCACGGCATGTCGCGGCTGGACCGCCCATGAGCTGGTCGCGCATCTGGCCGCCGGCGCCGCCGAAGAGGCCGACATCATCGAGGCGCACCTTGTCGGAGTCCCACGTCCGACGCGCGGGTTTGAGGAACGGGAATCGCCGTATCGGGCGATGCCGGACGCACACCTACGCGACCGGCTCGTCGAAGAAGCGGCGCGGCTGACGGTCGCCCTGGGCCGTCTTCGCCACCGCGAGCGCGAGCGTGTCATCTTCACCGGACGCCCCATGAGTGAGGCCGATTTTGCGATGCACTCGCGCAGCGAGTGCACGCTGCACCGTTGGGACCTCGTCGGCCGGGACGACGTCGGTTGGCGGATGCTCGCCCAACCGTGTCTGACGAAGCACGCCCTCGAAGTGCTCACCTCGATGTCCGAGCTTGGCGAGACGGCCGCGAACCGTCTCGCCCGGCTCTGCGCGGAGCGTGACGTCCGGCTGATCATCCGGAGTGCGCCGCACGACGACGTCGTCGCGACCGTGTCCGACTCCGCGCTCACTCTCGTGTTGAAGCCGATCGATGACACCGCTGCCGATGTTGAACTCGACGCGGCGGCGCGTCTGCTGATGCTCTGGGGACGTCGCGAACCCAGTGCGCCCGTGGACGTGCACGCCGCGGGCCCGGCGGCCGAGGCGCTCGAGGCCATGTTCGGCTGGTGAGTGGACGGGTGCCCGCTCGCCGCGCCACCCTTGCCGACGTCCCCGCCTGACGCGACGGCGGGGCTCCGCAGGATCGAGGGCACAACGATGGGACCCGAGTTGGTGGTCGACGCGGACGGACATGTGTGCGAGCCGCCGGATCTGTGGACGCGCAACCTTCCGCGTCAGCTACGCGATCACGGTATCCGGCTGCAATGGAACGAGGCGACCGGATACGACGAGTGTTTCGTCGAGGATCGGATCGCGACAGATCGCGGGCTCGTCGGGCTCGGTAACGCCGGACAGGATTTTGTCGAGTTCGGTCGCGGTCGCCACTACGAGGGTCTCAACCCGGCCGGGTTCGACCCGCGCGAGCGGGTCAAGGTGCTCGACGCCGAAGGGATCGACGTATCGGTGATGTATCCGGGGCTCGGATTGAAGCTCGGGGGGATCCTCGACCGTGACCTCGCGGTCGCGTCATGCCAGGTGTACAACGACTGGATCGCGCAGTGGTGCGCGCAGGCGCCCGATCGGCTGGTCGGTGTCGGCGCACTGCCGATGCAGGATCCCCGCCGCGCTGCCGACGAGGTCCACCGAATCGCCGCGCTGGGGTTGCGAGGTGGATTCGCACGGCCGAACGCGTACAACGATCGCCACTTCCACCATCCGGCGTACACCCCAGTCTGGGAAGCGCTCTGCGAGGCCGACCTTCCGATCGCGTTCCACCCGGCCGGCTTGGCCGACATGCCAGGCGCGGGCCGTGCGCTCACGCATCTCATGGCGGCCGGCACCCACCACGCGTTGATCTTGCTGTTCGACGAACAGATCACACTGTCGAACCTGGTGTACGGCGGGGTTCTCGAGCGCGTGTTCTCGTTCCTTGCCGGAAAGGACGAGGACCTGCCGGAAGCTCGGAACATCGTCGAAGAGAAACGTGTTGCCGAGCGCGAAGTGCGCGCCCTGGCGA
>JBKQIY010000092.1:0-2631 GCA_052148155.1 Acidimicrobiia bacterium
GGTTCGTCCCGACCGCCGAGTTCAGGACACGTACATTGGTGTAGGAGAGGTATCGCATTCCGGGCGTGTCCAGTGGGCGTTCGAACCCCGCAGAGGGCTCGCCGCCACCGCTCAGCTTCCACTCCGATTCGAACACCGGCAGCGCGACTCGCAGGACTCGCGCGACCGTCGGTGAGAGTCTGTCCTCGCGAAGAAGCGGTCGCAGTTCGCCGTACAGCTCCGCCATGTGGTCGCGCACTTCGGGTGCGAGCTTGGCGCGCCCCTCGGCCCGGACCCGGCCCACGTAATTGGCCGGACCGAAGCGCTCGAGGCTGTCCAGCAGTTGTCGTTCTTTCATGTCGCAGCCTCTTGTCCCTGCGTGACCCGCCCCGCGCTCTGTTTTCGTCAGACGGTGGCGTCAGCTGTACTCCACTACGAGGTGCCCGCGAATCTGTGCCCGCATGCTCCGGAGGGCATCGTGATCGGGAACCGATCCACGGATCCAACCCACGTATCCCTCGCTCCCTTGTCGCCAGTCCACCTCACCGCCCTCCCGGCGGTTGAAAGAAACCTGGGCAACGCCAGGAAGGGCACTGACGTCGTCGAGTCCCACTATCCGGACGAGACGGCGGGCCGACACCGGGGGCTGAAAAAAGAGCTGGTAGGCCACCGTCGCACTCTCGAGCTCGACGGTCTCGGGCAATTCGGTACCGAGCGCCGCCATCACGGCCATCTGCAGGAGTGACTGTCCGTACGACATCACGAAAAGGTCCTCGATCCCTCCGCCGGCGACTCGTGCGTTCGATTCAATGATGCGAAGGCCCGCGGGGGTCATCTTTATCTCGGTGTGAAGGCAGCCGTATTCGACCCCGAGCGCGGCCACTACTTGCTCGACGAGCGCAATGACGGGCGCTTGCTCGTCATGCGAAAGAAGACTCGGCATGAAGTTGCCGGTTTCTCGATATGGCTCTTCGAGAGCGAACTTGCCGGTGACCGCGAGATGACGCGCTCGACCTCCGATGACAACGCTCTCAACGGACACGTAATCGCCGAGGACGCGGTCGACCACCACTTCGGTGTCGGGGAGGTACTCCTCAAGCACGAAGTCTTCTCTCGGCACCTCCCGATCCCCACGCTCCGGTGTGAGCAACTGCAGCAGCCTGTCCGCGCACTCGACGTGATACGTGTCACGACTCCCGGAGCCGCCTACTGGTTTCAACACGCCGGGAAAATCGAACGCGGCCGCGACCTCGACGATCTGTGCAGCCGATGAGTCGGCTGGGATCGAGACGAACTTCGGAACGATCAAGCCCGCGGCTTGGAACGCCGCACGCTGCGCGTACTTATTGACGAAGAGCTTTGTGACCGCCGGGGTATTGAAGCGCAACCCCAAGCCGGCCGCGATCACCGAGGTCGTAAGCAGCTGACTGTCGGCGAACGCGACGATTCCGTCGGGCTGCGACCTTCCCACTTCGGTCGTTGCCGCCCCCGACGACATCCCGGCGACGTCGATCACGGTCCCGAGCCTCGGCAACATCCGACCCATCGCTCCCAGATCCCGCGAGCTGTCGACGACCCAAAGGAGGTCGCAGCACTCGCCCGTCGCTCGACTGATCGCGATCGGAGATGCAGACTCGACGTCATACGCGACTGCGAGGCGTCGTCTCAGCTTCGAGCTCCCCACGGCGTTTTTTTCGGCTCCTTCGTTGTCTTTGTTTTCTGTAGCCGGCCGCGTGTGCGGCCCCCAAGGCTATGCGTGCCAGCGAGTAAGCGCCAGCAAAACCGGTGAACGGCGACGACTCCTGAACCACGGCCGTGTCGTGTCGATCTTCATAGAGATGCCCGCATTCTCGGGTAGAATTGATGGTCGCGAAAGGATTCGGATGGCCCGCATTGTTTTCGTCGGTGGCGGAATAGTCGGTTTGTGCGGAGCGCTGCTGCTTGCCCGAGACGGTCACGACGTCACGGTGCTCGAGCGTGATCCCGCTCCGCCGACGCCTCCCGAGATCGCATGGACGCACTGGGAGCGTCGAGGTGTCAACCAGTTCCGGCTGCCCCACATCCTGCACCCGCGCTTTCGCGCCTTGATGGAGGTCAACGCACCCGAGGTCGTCCGTGCGCTCGAAGATGTCGGTGCCCACCGCCTCAACGTCCTGCGCGACGCTCACCCGTTGCTCACCGGAGGATTCCGGGAAACCGATGCGCGTTATGACGCCTTCACCGCCCGCCGACCCGTCTCGGAGGCTGCGATCGCGCGCGTCGTGGACCGCACTGAAAATGTGAACGTGCGCCGAGGAGTTGCGGTCACCGGCCTTATCGCAGGCGAACCGGCGACAAAAGACATCCCGCACGCGATCGGCGTGCGCACAGAGTCCGGTGAGGACGTGCTCGCTGACCTCGTGATCGACGCCGGCGGTCGTCGCTCACTTCTCACCAGCCGCCTCGACGCGATCGGTGCCCGTCTGCCGATCGCACACAAGGATGCGTCCGGGTTCATGTACTTCTGCCGCCACTTCCACTCGGGCGACGGTTCGATCCCGCCAATGATGGCGAACCCGACGATGGAACACGAGACGCACACGTTGCTCACACTGCCGGCCGACAATGGCACATGGGGTATGGCTGTCGTCACCAGCGCGAACGATGTCGTCT
>JBKQIY010000093.1:0-2594 GCA_052148155.1 Acidimicrobiia bacterium
TCGTGGCAACGACAAAGTGGACGTCTTTCGGAGCGTGCTCGATGATCTGCGAGATGTCTGCGAGCAGTGCCCCGTTGCGAATCGACTCGAAGGTGTCGAACACGATCACGGTGTCGGACAAAAGCGCGAGGTCATCCAACAGGGCAGCCACGAAGTCTTCGCCGAGCGACGCACCTGTCGTACTCAACCGCTCGAGTGCCGTCACGCCGACGTCGCGCTGGAGGCGCCGAAGGCTCTCGACCAACGACCGGGCGAACTGTGTCGGTTGGTTGTCGCGGCTCTCGAGATCCAACCACGAGACACGGCTGTCGGTCGTCGCAGCCCACTGGGCCAACAATACGGATTTTCCGTATCCGACTGGCGCGACGATCTGCGTCACTCTCGATGCCGTCGCGCTGGTGAGGGCACGAACGAGGTCGTCACGGAGCACGGCAAAGCTTGGAGCGTGCGGTGGCTTCCCCCTGGACTTCTGCGCGGTTGTCACCGCGCGCTCCGCGAGTGCGTCCTAGCTCGCGCCAGCACATCGCGCGTGCGCACCTTCGTTGCCGACGACGCGAACGAGCGTCGGTCCACGGTTGTCGAGCGAATGGCGCGGGGATCGAACCGCTTGTCAACAGCACACCGAATCGGGCGCTTGCACTTCATTGGAGGTTTCTTCAACGAAGTCACGGGTTCACCCGACGCGTTTGCAGGGATATACGCACGGCGACGAGAACCTTTCCGACAAAGGTGGAGAAGAGTTCTCCGACACCGGGGTCTGGGATGCCGAATTCTCGGGTTTTGGGATTGTTCGACTTTAGGAGGCGTCATAACCGTACGGCGCGTCTGGTCAACTCGCAAGATCTCGGGCGATAGGCCGCGTCTCGGAGCCGAGCTTCACCCATCCACCCGTGCGCGAGAACGGCCGCGCCGCGCGCGGACTGAACCTGTGGCGACGCGCTGCGTGAACGGTCGCGCGACAGCCGACGCGGCGTTTGTCCTATGCGTGAGGCTCCAATCGCAAGATGAGACGGATGATGTCGAAACGGACAATTCAATGCACCTTGTGCACGTCGATGAGGTTGAGGCCGAGGTCTCGCATCTGTTCGAGAACACCGTGAAGTGCTGCCTGATCCGCGAGCCAACCGCGAAGGTGGGTCTCGTCGGGCCCCGAGGAGGTGACCTCGAGGCCGTCAAACGCCTGCTGCAGCCGCGAGCCCAGCCGCCCTCGAATGACGACCTCGTACTCGGTGGGTTCGTCGGTCACGGAAGCCACCTTTGCGCGCGCTCTGCGAGGTCATGCGGCTGACAGACCCCGGCCCAGCCGTGGGAACAGCGGTCGCAGTCGATGAAAGGCAGCGCGCGGTCGAAGCAAGGACGACGAGTGGCGCCAACGCCGGCTGTCTCGATTCTGAACCTCAGCTCAGCCTCCTCACTCGGTCTCCGAATCGTGGACTTTGATGCGGACTTGGGCGTCACCCGCGCGGGGTGAACGATCCCTTTCGCGGTTCCCTGCGGTGTGCAGCCTGTCCCCACCGGACCATCTTCTTGAAACGCTCGTCGGTTCTCGATCTCGCGTCGTTGTGCGTTGGGTCTGCCTTTGCGGGGCAGCCCAACATGGCGGATACCGATTGCGTGTAACTCGTCTTCGACGGCGGCTTCACGGTCACCGCGATCGGCGGTCACTGCTCGAGGAACACGGCCCGCACGTCGGGCCAGGCGTTCGATCGGCGGTGCGGGTATCGGAGCGTCAGTGTCGGGTTACCGACCTCGTGGTTGTGATCGCTGGTCACGCCGTCTTCGTTATCGACGAGTCGTGCCTGGTCACCACACTCGACTGGACGGCCGAGCCTGCCTTTCGCGATCGGCCTCGCATCGGGATCATGCAACGACCCGATCCGCGTCGCGCCGGGCGGAATGGTCGGACTGATACGCCTGATGGTCTGGGCCGCGATGCGTTCCACCCGTTCAGCGGCCCGGGGGGGTGTGCGGCAACGTCGGCGCGTTGACGGCCCGTCGCGCGATCATCGAGCCGTTCGATCCACGACGTGCGTTCCGCACCAACGTTTGGGCTTCGCGGACCGACCGTCGCGCGATCCTGACCGGTTCACGATTGATCCGATGTACCTCGCCGGGCCTCTCGTCGGTACGGCGCCGCAAATTCGCGCCGATCGACCGGGCCCTCGACCGCATCGAACGCGTCCGATCCGTCACCCTCGTACGAGGCGCCAACCCATGCGCCTCGACCTTGCCGACGACCCGGACGATCTTCGCGACACCTTCGCCAACAAAGTCGAGTCCGACGGATACGCGACGTTCGCTTCGATCACCGTCGTGTCCGCCCGCACCCGATTCGTTTTCGACACCTTTGCTTCCGCGCCCGGGTCAACAACGCCTCGTTCAGCTCGTTGACCGCGGCCTCACCTCAACCTCAAATGTCCGCACATCAACTGCAAGCTCGACGGGGCCGGCCGATCAAAGCGATCGAGAAGGCAGCGTCAGTGCCAACTATTTTCGGCGGCGCGGGTCGAGTGACTGACTCAGGCCAGGACTTTGGCTTTGCCGGCCTCGAACTCGGCCGGAGTGATTGCGCCTGAATCGCGCAGCGACGCAAG
>JBKQIY010000094.1:0-15257 GCA_052148155.1 Acidimicrobiia bacterium
AACACCCAAAGCCAAAGGAACCTTCAACTGCCTCGTCCAAGCCACCGACTCAGAAAGCCCCCCAAAAATCGCCGACATCTCCGTCTCAATCAAAATCACCTGACCAGACAGTCACCCCGCAGCAGGCAAGACGTTCGCGGTCAGCGTGGCTTGTAGGCGACGACCTTGACGCTCACCAAGACGTCGTCGTAGATGCTCGCGGCACGCATCACGCTCAACGCCGGCGCGTGACCCGAGAACACCAGTTCCATGAGCCGGTCGAGCAGTCGGCCTGCATCAATCGCAACCGACGGATGCACGAACGCGGTCGCGTGAACGATGTCGCCCGGTGAACACCCAAACCGTCCGAGTCGACGACCGACTCGCTCGCCGACGATCCGTACCTGTTTCTCGAACGTGTCGGCGAACTGCGGGACACCCTCATCCAACCCGACGACGCCGGTCACGGCACTGGTGAACACGAAATCGCCGGCTCGCACGGCCCGGGCTGCACCGAACGCACCACCTAACGGGTCGTCACGCTCCGGGTCCTGCAGGCAGATGTCCATCTATCCGAAGATACAAGCGCGGCCGCAGTCGGGTCTGAGCGAACGGTCCAGGATTCTGCCAAGACTTCGACCGTGTACCGGCCCCCGTGTCGCGACCACGTCGCAACACGGCCAGTCTTCAAGCGAGGGTCACGGCCCATCCGATCGGCGCAGCTCGCGGCGCACGTCGTCGATGATCGGTCCGACGATCGCGAGGTCGAGGCCGAGGCCGAGCCAGCCGCACGCACCGACGAGCGTATTGAAGACGATGACCCGCGACACACCCCGTTCCGAGGCTGCACGTTCAAAGTTCAGTGCCTCGGTGAATCCGTGGTGTTGGACCAACGCGAAGCGGATCTGGCGCGTCGCGGCAGCGCCGGCAACGATCTCAACAAGTTTGGTGTCAGCCGTGACGGGTACCGACGTCGCCGACGTCGCATCAAGAAGGTGCAACGGCCCGGGCGGCCACTCGGGGTCGGCAAGAAGTCGGCGGGCGTGGCCTTCCGCCTCCTCGCCGGTGATGTCGCCGTCCCACACGACCAGGGTCAGTCCGAGCGTCTTGTCGAGCCGGTATCCGATCGCCACTTCGGGGAGCGTCTTCGCGCCTCATTGGCGACCTCCCCGCGCGAAACGCCCTGCGACACGAGCTTCGAGCGACCGGTGCTGCCCACCATCTGGGAACTGGGTGCGGAGCCGTGAAGCCATCAAACGGTTGGTCGCCACGTCGACTCGAGTGCGACGCGGTCCCATGGGAGGAGCGGACCCACCCGGGTCGCTGGCCCACTGGAGTAGAAAGCGTCGATGGACGCAGTGCGCACGCCCGACGACCGCTTCGACACACTCCCCGACTTCCCGTTCGCTCCGCACTACACCGACGTGGCGAGCGACGACGGTGGAACGTTGCGCGTCCACTACCTCGACGAGGGTCCCGCCGACGGACAGGTCGTGCTCTTGATGCACGGCGAGCCGTCGTGGTGCTTCTTGTACCGCAAGATGATCCCGGTGTTGACCGCGGCCGGGCTGCGGTGCATCGCCCCGGATCTCGTGGGCTTCGGCCGTTCCGACAAGCCGACCGACCGGGCGACGTACACGTACGCGCGCCACGTCGAGTGGATGCGAGACGCGCTGTTCGGGACGCTCGACCTGCACGCCGTCACGCTCGTCGGTCAGGACTGGGGAGGCCTCATCGGGCTCCGCCTTGTCGGCGAACACCCCGACCGCTTCGCTCGCGTCGTGGCCGCGAACACGTTCCTGCCCACCGGTGACCAGCCGCCCGGAGAAGCGTTCCTCAACTGGCAGCGGTTCTCGCAGACGGTCGAGGACTTCGATGTCGGGTTCATCATCGGGACCGGCTGCGCGACCCCTCTCGCACCGGAAGTGGTCGACGGCTACCGCGCGCCGTTTCCCGACGACTCCTACAAGGCCGGAGCCCGCCAGTTCCCGATGTTGGTTCCGACCTCACCTGACGATCCCGCCTCGCAAGCCAATCGCCAGGCGTGGGAGACGCTGCGCACATGGGACAAGCCATTTCTCACCGCGTTCTCCGACCAGGATCCGGTCACTCGGGGCGGCGACCGCGCGTTCCAACGCGACGTGCCCGGCTGCGCGGGCCAGCCACACACGACCATCGAAGGCGGCGGCCACTTCTTGCAAGAAGACCGCGGCGAGCAGCTCGCACACGTCATCGCGAGCTGGATCACCGGCAAGTAGCGCCCATACATCGACGGGTGCCAACGACCGCGAAGGTTTGGACTGCTCAACGCGTCGAGCCGTTGGGACCTATGGCGACGCGGTGATCGAGATGGTGGTCCTCTCGCAGGCGCGGCGTGACATCAGGTGCGCAAGTCGCGTCGGTGGGCGCCCCACGGGGGCACCGTTCGAGCCGGCAGGGGTCGCGGGACTGTTCGACTGGCGACGGTCAAGCCCGAACGCGTCCCCAGGCCGGCTGGGGCACGCCCGGGCGGGGGAGTCATCGCCAGCGACGGGAACCGAACCGTGTGCCGGAGCGTCTCAACTCGTATGAACCGCACTCACTGGGACGTTTGCGTGGCAGTCGGCCTGACTCTGACTGTCGCGCTGCTCGCGGGCTGTTCGTCGACGAGTCCGACGGCTCGACAGCTTGGCGCCAACATCACCTCGACGTCGGCGGCTCCGCCAACAACAGCCGTCCCGAAGTCGCCCACGCTCGAGTGTCCCATCCACGCGCCGACAGTCATTGCCAAACACCAACAGCCTGGGACCGCGTCCACGTTCGTGCCCGGCCGTCCGGTCGCGTTGCTCGCTTGCCGTTATCACGGGTACAACCAGCCCGAGCCGATCGGCTCGCTCGCCGGGTCCGCCCATTTCGCGCCGGGACCGTTCGTGACTGCGCTCAACACCGCACGTCTCGTACCCAAACGCGCCTACAACTGTCCGCTGGATGCCGGTGAGAGGATGCTGGTCATCTTCGCCTACGACAACGGGACTCGGCTCACCGCGTCGATCGAGACCATGGGCTGCGGGTTCGCGACGAACGGTGACCGATCCGTCTTCAATCCGACGGCAATGTTGGAACATCTCGAAGCGGTCCTCGGGCACGACCGCGGTTGACGCTCCGCAGCACGCACCCGGCACAGATGCGTGCCCTTCCCGACGTACGGTCCCATGCCTTGACCACGAGACATTGGTGGTCGATCAAGAACCGGAAGTTCGTCGCAAGGGGACGCACGCAGACGCCACGCGCGTCATGTGAGCTCCCTCGTCCAACCTGCCGGCCCAGTCGTCGCTTCGCTCCGACCGAACCCTTCCCGCCCGCCCGGCAGAGCCGCCGTGATGAGCGGGCGTGTGCACGAGCGGTGCCAACACGCGTCCGTGCCGCCCGTACTGGCGTGCAGCCGACCCGGACCGTCTCGCAGGCCCACCGCGACCAGGAGGAGTCAGCGTCGGGGTTCGCTGGTTGGACGCCGCCCCGTTGATCGGCGACGATGCCGGTGGGAGTTGGTAGACAATCGACGCCTGAGATGCGGGGGGATGTTCCATGGACGACCAGCACGGCTTCGACGGACGGTCCGGCGACCAGACCGACGAGACGAGCGACGAGCACGCCGCGCTGAGCCGCCGCTCGGTGCTCAGAGGGCTCGGTGCGCTTGCGGCGGGCTCCGCGCTTGCGGCGTGCGCACCGGGAGGCTCGAAGGCGTCGCGGACGCTGATGCAGTCTGGCGCGGGTCGTGCGCGGCTGATGTCGACGACGCCGTCCACGATCCGCAAGCCGGGCTCGCTGCCCAATCCGAAACTGCCCGCGGGGACGGACACGCTGCCGCAGATCGAGCACATCGTCGTGTTGATGATGGAGAACCACTCCTACGACGACCATTTCGGGATGCTGTCGCGCGGCGACGGATTCAAACTCGGCTCGAACGGACTTCCGCTCGACGCGAACCCTTACACGAGCGGCAATCTTCTCAAGGCGTTCCACATGCCGTCGACGTGTCAGCTTGATGGAACACCCAGCCAAGCATGGGATGTGAGTCACACCGCGTATGACAATGGACGCAACGACGGGTTCGTGACGGGCAGCGGTCCGGTCGCGATGGGTTACTGGGACGGTACCGACATTCCGTTCTATTACGGCCTCGGAAAGACGTTTCCGGTCGCGGATCGTTGGTTCTGTTCCGTCTTGGCGCAGACCTACCCGAACCGCCGGTTCCTCATGGCCGGCACCGCAGCCGGGATCGTCAGCACGAGCACCGCGTCACTCCTCGCGCCGCCCCCGCCGAACGGCACGATCTTCGATCGTCTCGATGCGCACGGCATCACTTGGCGCGACTACTACACGGACTTGCCGTCAGTTGCGATCATTCCTTCTGTGCTCAAGAAAAACCCTCACAACCTTGCGAAGAGCAGCCAGTTCATCACCGACGCCGCAGCCGGCAAGTTGCCCTCGTTTTGTATCGTCGACCCCAACTTCGGTCACCAGTCAGAAGAAGACCCCCAAGACATCCGACAGGGAGAACGCTTCGCGGCCGCGATCATCAACGCGGCGATGCACGGACCGGCGTGGTCGACGACGTTGCTGATCTGGACCTACGACGAGCACGGCGGCTACTACGATCACGTCGCGCCACCTGCCGCGATCAAGCCTGACAACATTCCGCCCGAGATCACTGTCCCGCCCGATCTTCCCGGCGCCTACGACCGATACGGATTCCGGGTGCCGTCGGTGATCGTGTCGCCGTATGCACGTCCGAACTATGTCTCGCACGTCGTACACGACCACACGTCGGTCTTGAAGCTGGTCGAGACGAAATGGAACCTGCCTGCCCTCACCTACCGCGACGCGAACGCCGACAACCTCCTCGACTCCCTCGACTTCAAATCGAAGCCCGCGTTCCTCGTCCCGCCGAAGCTGCCCGCACCCGCCCTCCCCGCATCAACCACCCTCGACACGTCCGCCGCGGCGACCGACCACTGCACCGAAGGCAACCCGGGCGGAACGATCCCGCCGGCGAGCGCGGTCGTGCCCGCAAGCCAAGCTTCCACCCTCCGAATCGGCGCCACGTAGACATCCGGTTCGACTCCGACACGAGCGCGACGATCGACGCGCCCGCGATCGCAACTCACGACGGCTCATCGTCCGCGCGCCGGATCTTGCGCCCACCGGGAGACGTGACCGCCGGCAAGCGCGCAGACGTCCGCGTCGCTTGTCCGCCGCCGCGCTGCTCTGCGGTCGCGATCGCCCCGACGAACCGTCGACAACCACGTTCCCGGCAGAGGTGGGCTCGAGAACCCGCACTCGAGCAGCTCGAGCGCGCCGTACCAGCCGAAAACATTGGGGCTGCGAGAAACTTTCTCGACTCCGGGTGAGTCATATACCGGCGCTCCACAAGATGGCCGCGACCATTCAACTTCGCGCGCCGCGTGCCGTTCACACCAAGGGCGGGCGGATCAGGTAACCGGTTGCTCGTCGCAGGCCACGAACGTGGAGTCGTGTGCACGAAGGGTCGGCAACGACGCCGACCCTTCGTCGCGCTCGGCTACCAAGATCCGTCCGGGAGCCTGTTCTGGTCGGCCGACAGGCCGATGCAAGGTGCGTGACCCCTGAAGTCACGCCGGTCGCGGCAGCCAGAGCCGTGCTGGGACACGGACGCGACCGCGCCGCGATCGGAAGGTATCTGACGGCACCTGGATCTCTGCTCGGACCGCGGCGGTTGTTCACCGCGTCGTACGCAACGAGGCGACGATCTGGATGCGCGGCGAGCACCACCAGCGTGAGGTGAGGCATGTCTCGATTCCGCGAACTTGACGGCTTCCAACTCTTCAGCGGCGTCGCGTCGATCGTCGCCGGGCCGATCATGCTTGTGATGGGCGCACCGGCAGGTTGGGCGTTCCTGATCATGGCTGCCGGAACGGTCGTGCTGGTCGCCCAATGGGCGATCATCGCCGAGATCACCTTCGACTCACCCGACGTCGCGATGGTCGCCCTCACGGTTGTCGGGGTGGTCGCCGTCGCCGTCGCGGTCGTCTATCTCACTCGCGCCGCCGACGATCTGCCGACCGTCTTCCCCGGCTACGACCCAGGGTCAGAGAACTTCCGACTCCTCCCCGGCGTCGTGTCCCTCATCGTCGGTGCCGCCGCGCTCGCGCGCGCCATCCACAGCGTCCATCCCCGACGGCCGCAGAACCAACACCACAGCCCCTAGACGCCGGATGTGATCGCGCAGGTTTGGCAGGCCGGGCTCTCATGGTGATCGCGTTCCACGCAAGACTCTGAGGACTGTCGATGAACAAAAGGACGGTCGCACCGACTGGTGGTCGTCGGTGATGCGATCAGATCGGCGCGTGGCCGTGGTCGGCGGATGTCTCCTGTACGTCGGTGCGTGTGATGGTGAGATACGCGACGAGGCAGACGATCATTGCGCTCAGCGCAAGACTTACCGGCCCGTCACCCAGGCCGAGGCCCTTCGAACTCGACGGTTTACTAAGCCAGTCTGCGAACGAGGCGCCGAGAGGACGCGTGACGATGTACGCGAACCAGAATGCGAGAATCGCGTTCCAATGGAACTTCCAGATCCCGATGACGGGGATAGCGATCAGACCGGCGAACAGCACCATCGACGTGAAGTAGCCGAGGTGAAAGGTCACAGCCGTCATGTCACCGACGGCGGTACCGAGCGCGAAGGTAGAAACGACCGCAGCCCAGTAGAACGCCTCTCGGCGCGGACTGTCGATGCTGTGAATGGACAACGTGTGCTCGGTCCTGTTCCACGTCACGAAGACGGCGACGAGTGCCAGGCCATACAACGCTGACGACGCGATGTACGGAACTCCGAACCCGACGTGGAGCACGTCGGCGGCCATCGTGCCGAACACGCCGACCATCACCACCGCGAACCAATACGCCCACGCGACGTAACGACGCTTCGAGAACTGCACGGCCATCGCAACCGCGAAGCCGACAAATCCCAACAGCACGGCCGCGACGGGAGGCATGGCGTGGACGAGGTAGTCCGAGGTCGACTCGCCCATCGCGGTCGATAACGCTTTGATGAGCCAGAACATGGCGGTGATCTGCGGAACTCTCAGGGCCTGACTCGCCGTGATCGACAGCGACGCGGGTTTCTGATCGGGCGGCCGGGCAGAGCTGATCGATCCGGGCGGCCGGTGGGTGAGACGCCGATATCCCGAACCGAACAGAAACAGCCCGATGACCACGAACGGCGACAGCGCCAACAACAAGAACTCGGCGTAATCGCGCTTGCCCAAGTGGAACCCGGTCGACGCAGCCCCGACCCGCTTCTTCGGCTTTTTCACCAACCCATGTCCGTGGGCGTTCGAGAGTGTCACATGGTGTGCTGCACGCGTCCGCGCGACTGCAGCACCGGCCGGTGCACCAAGCCCGAGGACCGCGAGCGCGAACGTCAGAACGATCGCCGCGAGCACGAAGGCGTGACGGTGTCGGCCGTGCTCCTCAGACATCACACCTCCGAGTCACCGATCGAGCAGAACCCGCTCGTCAACGCTATGCAACGAGCGCGGTCTGGCAGTTCCGACACCGACCGCGCAAACCGGCCCGCGTTCGCGCGCGTTCAAGGACTCGATCACACGGCCAGCCTGCCCGGCGCACATCCACTATCGGCAGGGCCACCACATGCAACAGGCCGTTCGGCCGTGCCGGGGCTCGAACACCAAACCGGCGGCTCGCCAGGTCGTCGTGGTACAAGCCATCGATCCTTGCGATACGACCGGACCGTTCGATCCTGTCACGACCCACCAGGGTCGAATGGGATGTCGTGGTTGCAAGGGCGGGCACAGGTCAGAGGTTCCGGCGACAACGCCGAGGTGCGGACGGTTCGATGACGCAGCCACCGCCGGCGCAACCGCAACGACGGCCAGACGCGTCGTTGTGGCGGTCCGGGGTCGATGCGAAAGCGCACGCCATGACCCGCCGTACCCGCCCGGCGACGGATCGTGGCGTGCGCCTCCTTGATGGCCCCCGCGAACCCCGGACGGTACGACCGCGTCGTACGGTGTGACAACGGCGAGAGGTGAGAGTTCACTTCTCGTTTCCCGGGCGCACAACTCGAACGGGTCACGACCCCCTGATGTTCGGGGGGAGACCCCGGCGCGGGAGGCCGTGCTGGGAGGGGCGAGCATGTCGTGGCGCCAGTCAGTCTCGTGGGCAGGGCGCTCGCCGTTCAGGGAAACGACCCTGCGGGTTCGAACTGGGTTCGTCAACGGGCTCTCGACGCGTTCCCCCGCGGCTCGGGAGTGGTGCGACGCGTGGTCGCGGCTGTCAGCTGACGGTGCAGCGCGGAGGTGACGATGTCCGCGTGATGGTGGTCGAGATCGCATGACACGGCTGGGCGGCACACGACGTTATGGGTGCAACCGTGGCGAACGTCGCAGGAGCCGCATCAGCCACGCAGGTTTGAGCAGGAACGCGAACAGGCATACCGATGAAGCGAGGAACGTGGCGAAGAGCACCGTTGCCGGATCAAGCCAGCCGTTCCCGCTTGTCCCGCTGGGACCGTTTGCCACAGCGACCTTGGTCAAAGAGGTGTGCCGTCGGCCGGGACGACCCGACGTTCGGGACTGCGCTGCGGTCCTGGCGGCCGCACGGGCTGCGGTCAGCGCCGAACCGGTCGTCTTCGCGGACGTCGCCGTTGTTGCACGGGCGGCAGCGTTGGTGGGGATGGAGGTTGCGCGCAGCGCTGGTGTCGTGACGGTACCGAGGTGGGGGTCTGTCAACGCGAGGCGTTGGGAACTTGCAACGTCGATCGTGGCGACCGGCGCGGTACTCGCGCAGTTACCGGCCTCGCTTTTGAGTGGTTGACGTTCGAGTTGTCGGGTCTGGGGAACGCGTTGACGATGGAACGCTTGTCGGACGATCCGCGCGAACCTGGCGCGCAGATGCAACTCGTCACCGATGCGCTTGCCGCGCTCGGTACCTGAGATCAGGGTGCCGTCGAGGTCCAACAGGTTCGGTGAGCCCGGCACCGACACGAACGCCAACGACGCCGTCGACTGCGTGCCGTCCGCCCACGCGAAGTCCGCAGTCGTCGGCGACAGCAAACTGGTCAGCGTCGCGCACGTCACCGGCGACGTCTGGGCTGTCGCACCCACGATTCCCGACCCGCCCGCGAACGGACACCCGGACAGGCGCGCCGCGAGGGTGACGGTCTGAACTGTCGGCACATCGGTCAGCCCCGGACTGACTTGAAGAGTGCCCTGGAGTGCATGGCATCCTTCGACGTCACTCGCGTGTGCCGCCACCGCGCCGACCGCCGCGAGCGCCGACCATACGGCGATCAGCACGCACAGCCTTCGGGCTATCGACATCAGACCGTCCTGGATGGAAGCCGTCGTTCGTTGCGGACACAAACGAAGATTCGTCCTTGTACTAGACGAGTCTGACCGCCCAGACCGCAAGGGACTAGGCGAGTTGGGTCAAGGTTTTTCATCGTCGGCTGTGGGTGCTCCACACGCGGGTGCTCGTCGGCGGCCGGGCCCCGGTGTCGGAGCCGAAGGCTGGGGTCCCGGCGGGTGATCGGGCCGGACGGGGGACCGTCGCGGCGTTCGGGGCGCCCCGCGGGCGATGGCAGGCCGCGGCGGGCATACGCGCAGGATGTGTGGGTCGGGTCGGGCGCCATGTCCGTGTGTGAAGTCGGCGCACCCGGCGACCTGGATCGCATCAGCGATCGCGGCCGATCCGGGGATGCATTCCTGTTTGCGCCTTGTTCGGGTCTGTTTCTTCGGTACTGAACGGTCAGGACGTGCGGCGTTCGGCACGGTCGCGACCGTGGGTGCGGTCCAGTCCGGTGTCTCTTTCGTCGGCGTGGATGTTCAGGTTCCGGACCAAGATGGATTGTGTGGTTCCGGTTCAGGTCGGCGTCGCAGGTGGTCGTAGCCCGCGTCATCGATCGGGACGCGTGGCGGCCAGTCGACGGTCCGGGAGTCGTTGGCGAGAAGCGAAATGAAACGGTGCGTCGCGTCGTCGCCCAGTTCTCCTGGGTGGTCGCGTTTCGGATCGGCGCATACTTGGATGAGGGCTTTGCCGATGACGAACGTCGACGTGCAGAGGTGGTGGGTTTCGGCGCCCGTCGTGGTGGTGATGACGTCGCGTTCATGGGTCAGGACCTGCTGGACGCCGTCATACTTGCCGACCAGCACTTGCGTTCCGGGGTGTACACCGAGCTGGCGGAGATGCGCACATACTTCCGGCGGGGTCCGTATCGCGGTGTCGTCGGTGCTCTCGATGACCACCGCGGTCTTGGCTGCCCATCGCGCAAGGAGCTGCTGGTGGGCGGGCGGGAGTCGCCGATCGGCTCCGACGATCATCGACATCAAGAATGGGCGCACGTCGTCATCGAGGCGCTGTATCCAGCCGTCACTGCACGTCTTGCACACGCAGTCGACGGTCTGGTCGACCTCTCGTCGCATGCGCTCCACGATCGTTGCGTCGGAGTAGCGCTCCGCATCCCAGACGCCAGTTCCGTCCGTGAACACGCGGCACAGCCACTCTGGCCAGAGGTACCCGACAAGCGCGGTCGGACCCCCGCAAAAGATGCACGCCGAAACCGGGGAGACCGCTTCGCCCGTGCCGGCGGACACCGACCCGGGGACGGTTGCCGCACCGTGGCCGACGGTCGATCCGTCCGGCACGGCCGGTTCGCGTCGGTCGCTGCGACCGTGCGGGCGGCGGGAAGCGAGCCTGAACGCGGCCGCGCTCAGCACGACGATCAGGGTTGCGACGCCGACGCCGAGCACCGTCCAGTCGAATGCGATCCCCTTGGTGGGATAGACCCGACGGGACGGGCCGAACGGGGCCAACGGAGAAAGCCCGACCGCGACGGCGACCGCGACAAAAGATCCGATGACCACCGCGCCGATCACGCCGACGAGCCCATCGGCGGTTGTCATCGAACGGCTGGCACCGATCGTTCGTAAGAGGTCGAGGTCGTCGGTGTCGAGGCGGAGTTGGCGGCCAATGACCTGCCCGGCGAGCAGCAGCGCCGCGAGCGCGACGATCACGCCGAAGACTCCGAGCGCGATCGCTTGTGGTTTGATCGCACGTTCGGCCTGCGCTTCAATCCCCGAGGTGACGCGAACGGACAGGCCGACACCTTTCGCGGAAAGTATCCGCTCGAGTTCGGTCTCGACCGTGGGCGCGGCTCGAGCGCTGCGGTCGACTTGGAGACCGCTTGTGAGTTCCGTGTTGCAGCATTGGGTGCGCGGACGAGTGAACGCCGGCGTGAAGATCATGTACGGGTCGGTGCTGGCGTCAACGTCGTTTTGCCCGACCGTGTTGTTGAACATCACGATGCCGACCACCGTCACGCGTGCCTTGTGTTTCGGTTGGACGGCGGCGGTACCGAATGCCGACAGGTGTGTCTGGTCTGTTGTGAAGATGCCGACGGAGACGACCGAACCCAGATGCAGACCAAGCAGACGTGCCGCGTTCGCGGTCATCATGATCTCGTCGGCACGGGTCGGATCGGCCAAATGTCCGGCGATCACGGTCAGCCGGTCTTGGTCGAAGCCCAACCCGTCGATGCTGCCGAGCGCGACCCCGCGCGGTGCGGCTTGGGTGGGTCCGGCGTTCGGTTCGATGAGTTCGACGGCAAACTGGGCGTAGCTCTCGACGTGCGTGATGTGAGGCAAGTGAGCGATCCCGCTCAAAAGCGTCCCATGCTTGTTGGACGGCAGACCGAAGACCGTCAGCTCAGAAGGGTTGGTGCTCCGCAAAAATGCCGGGAACGACGACTGTGTACGCCGAGCTCCGGCTACCGCACCGAGTGCCACACCACCCAGTAAGCCGATGAGCAGAACGAGCGCAAGATAACCCGCCCAGCGCCGACCGGACGTCGTCCGGGAACGAAACCATGCCACCCGGACAACTTGTTTGTTCACCGCGGTACACCGCGTGTCGCTCGCGGTCCGACGCACTTCATCTACGCCCTCCGATAGATGCGCCGACAAGACCTGCGCGCCGGGCAGTGTCGCTCAAGACGAAGGATAAAGCCTGCCAGCCGCGGCAACCGCGAGCATGCCAACCCGTCCGCGGCGGTTTTCTTTGCCGGACGGCGATCGGTTGCGCCGCACACGTCGGTCGCCGACCCGAGCGCGCTCGTGGCCAAAGTCTGGCGGTTCCCGCTGAGTCTGTGAATCCGACCGTGACCGAACGGGTTGGCGTTTGGCTTCTCCGCGGTCGGACCGATGGAACCCTCATCGCCTGGGTCCGTCGACGCCGGCGAGGCCAGTTCTGAGCGTGGACGGCCTGCACGGCCGTTGCCACCTCTCGCGCCTTTCCGATGCTGTGGGAGAAGTGCCGTCCATTCGAACCGCTGGTCAACCTTTGTCAGAGTCACGACGTCCGATGATCGCGGACAGGACAAGACTTCGTCAGCCTGGAGGAGCAATGCGCGGGCTGATCACCTTCGGGACACAGCTCGACAGAGCCGTGTCGAATTCACGGCAGGGCACGAACACTGGCAGGACGTCGTGATCGAATGCACCGGCACGCGTTCCGACCGCGCATCGTCACTGACCGCGACTTCGACACTTCTCGCCCGTGCCCTGAATGTCGGTGCGGCAGCGGTCTGACCCGCCGCATTCGCTCCCGCGAGACAGGCAGGACGTTGACCGCCTCGTGCGCACGAAAACGATCCGGACACATGGAAAGGGGCGGTCGGATACCACCACAGTTAGAGTGCGGCCCCAGATTTAATAGAGGAGCGCACGATGCTTAAAGGCTTCAAGAACTTCCTGATGCAAGGCGAGCTCGTCGTCGTCGCGGTCGGTCTCGTCGTGGCCTTGGCGTTTAGCACCCTCATCAAGGCCTTCACCGATAGCGTCATCACGCCGCTCGTCAACGCGGCCGGCGGGGGCGGAGCCGGCGGGAAAGGGCTTGGCTGGACCATCAATGGGCAGCGCATCGACCTGGGTGCGTTCATCTCCGCCATCATCTACTTCGTCGTGTTCATGTTGGTCATCTACTTCGCAATCGTGACGCCGTATCGGTCGTACATGCAACGGCGCGGCAAGACCGTCTTCGGTGACCCGGCACCCACCAAGGATTGCCCGCACTGTTTGTCTTCCGACCTTCCGGTCGCCGCCACCAAATGCAAGTACTGCGCGAGCGAACTGTCCGTCACCACCTGAATATCGAGACGACGCGAACGTTGGTCTGCCTGCGGCGTTCGTGAAATCGGGAACACATGCCGCGTCGGTTCCGGGCCTCTGGGCCGGCGTGTCACATTCCAGCGTTCCGAACGGGTCGTCTCAACAGTTCGAAACGAGCGTTGACGCACGCCGGGCGGTGCATCGTCGTTGACCGATAGCGACGACGTCGTGTCCGAAATGACGAGCGGGTTCGAGGATCCGTGCAACGATGTCATCACCGTCGAGCGTTCGAGTAGAGCGGGTTCGAGTTCCGCATACCAGCCTTTTCCGATCGGACCGTCAGCCGGTTCTATCGCGTGGATGTCGGCTGGCATAACAGTTTGCGCGACGGTCACGAAGTCTTTCGCAGCCTGAACTACCACCACACGGCCAACACCCAACCCGGCGACATCAGCGTTTGATACGCCCACTGCAGCACGCCGGAGATGTCGATATCGAAGAAGATTGTGGGAACTCCCGAAGACGTTTCCGGCGGCGGCCAGGGTCGTGTTGATTGTCTTGAGCGGGTGAGGTACAAACGCGGGGCGCGGGCGAGGCGAAGGGCTCGGCGAGTTCAACGGTCCAGGTGTGTCGGGTGTTGGAACGTTGGGGGTGGCTATGGCTCGGTCGTGGTATCGGATGTTTCGTGGCGTCTCGGTGTTCGTCGTGGTTGTGTTGACCGCGAGTTTTGTGGGGATGTTGGCTGGTCAGCGTCCTGCTGGTGCGCAATCGGGGGACCTGGTGTGGACGTCTTCGCTCCCGGTGTCGCAGACGGTCCCCGCGACGAACGCGTCGGGCGCCACGGTCAGTTTCTCGGTCCCGACCGCGGACGATGATTGCGAAGGGGGCGCCGACGACGCTGCTTGCGAGTCGTCCCCTGTGTACTGCGTGCCGTTGTCGTCTGGTGCGGTGTTCCCGATCGGAGTGACCAACGAGGCCTGCGACGCGCCCGACCCTGACATGGACGGCGAGGCGACGTTGGTTGCCCCGTTCACGGTCACGGTGAACGACGAAGCGTTGGCGATCTCGTCTGGGGTCAGTGTGGCGGTGAAGGCGACCGGCCCAGATTCGGGCGCCCCGGTGAACTTCGCAGTCCCGACCGCGACCGATCTGCAGGGTCCGGTGCCGGTGGTGTGTGATCCGCTGCCCGGTTCGTGGTTCTCGATAGGTTCGACGACGGTGACGTGCTCGGCGACGGGCGGCGCGTACGACGTCCCGGCGACGGTGTCGACGTCCCTCGCCGTCGATGTGTACGAACCCGCGGCCGCGCCGGACGCCCCGATGATCGGGACCGCGTCCGCAGCGAACGGTGCTGCGTTGGTGTCGTTCGGGCCGCCGGCGTATGACGGCAGCGATCCGGTCACGAGTTATGCGGCGACGTGTAGTTCGAGTGACGGGGGCGCGACCGGTTCGGCGTCCGGTCCGTACAGTCCGCTCTCGGTGTCTGGGCTGACAAACGGTGACATGTACACGTGCACGGCGACTGCGACGAACGTGATCGGGACGAGCGCACCGTCGAACGCGTCGAACACCGTCGTCCCGGCTGCCGGGCTCGCGAGCTGTACCGACACTCAGACCTGCAATGCGATGACGTCGACTCCGACGTCGTCGACCAAACCTCCCCAGACCACCGACGTCTCCGGCATACCGACCGCTCCCACCGGAACCGTCCAAGTCGCCCCAGCGACCATCCTGTTGCAGTGTCCGGGAACATCAATCGACGTGTCGAGCGCCACCACGCTCACCGACTCGGGCTTTTCTGCCGGTACCAGCCTCAACGCGACCGTCACCCAGTTCGCGGTCGCGACCAGCGCAGCAGAAATCTGTTACAGCTCATTCTCCTGGTGAATGGCGAAGATTGGCCTGGACACGCTCACGCTGGAGCAACGACCCCAAAGCTATACCACAATAATCGCGATGGCACTTTCTCCGACGTGACGCACAAGGCCGGGTTGGACGTGCCCATGTTCGGCCTCGGAGTGGCGGTCGGCGACTACGACAACGACGGTTTTGACGATCTTTTCATCACGGCGCTGGGGCAAAGCCATCTCTTCCACAACAACGGCAACGGAACGTTCACTGACGTCACCA
>JBKQIY010000095.1:0-28211 GCA_052148155.1 Acidimicrobiia bacterium
GACCAGCTCGTCAACGCGTTCACACGCGTTCACACGCTCGCGTTACAAGCCTGACCGACCCCACACCCGCGAAGACCAGCCACCCGGCTTCGACGCGCTCAAAAACCCGCACGTCACCCCACAACACGACCCCGACACGCTCACACACCCACCCGCCGCACGTCCCGAACATCCAAATCGCAGCCACGACCCCCGCGCGCACCCAACACCCGGATTACTGAAATATCTGGGCTAAGAGACGGCCGCGACGAGCGCGCGGTCGCTTCAGACGCCGCTTGTCATTGCGCCGAAAACGTTGCGCCCGGTACCGTGTGTAGGCGTCGAGAACGTGGGGTGGCCCGATGCGTGGGACGCGGGGATCCGTGCTGGTTGTCGTTCTGGCTTTCGTCGCGGCCGGGATAAGTCCTGTAGGTGCGGCGGGCAAGACCCAGCAATGCGACGGGCCCGCACCGACCATTCAGTCGGGTCGAGCGACTATCACCCCCGGCCTGAACGCGTTGAGCCTGCCCCAACAGGTCGACATGAAGATCACCTTGTTTTCGTGTTCCCCGAACAGCTCCACGCGAGGCGCGGGGACCTTGAAGACCACGCTCATGCTCAAGACCGGTCAGACCTGCGGACTGTTGACGCATCCGCACACACTCAGCGCGACCGCGACGATCACGTGGAAGGACGGCTTTACGTCCGTCTTGTCCCTCGCGGTTGCGCTCAGCGGAAAGTCCCAGAACGTAAGCGCGGCCGGCAAGGTGACCCACGGACTCTTCAAGAATCATCCTGTGATCGGCCAGTTCCGCGACGAGGACGTCGTCTCTCCGCACGGTGTCTCTCGCAACGGGTCGGGCATCGCGCAGGCATGTGCGAACCAGGCCGGACCGAAGATGTTCCGCCGGGTATCGATCACCGGGTTGACGTTTTACACGACGAAACCGTTCGTGATCGCCTAACGCGCCGAACCTTCCGTGTGGCTGGCGCGTGACCGGTTCGGCCGTGGTTGCGATGGGCGTACGGCCGACGAGACCGGCCGTGCGACAGGCCGGGCGAACGACTCGCCGCACCGCGAGCACGGTCCTCTCCGATCGACGAAGTTCGGAGCGTCAATCGGGCTCGCGAACCGCAAGGATGGACGCCGCCGCGGTTGATCCGCAGCTCAGGTCGCTTGGGCGCGGATGCCACCGTAACGATCGCGTCGTGTTGGGCCGCGAATGTGGACCAAACTGGGTCGTGCTCACCTCGGAGGATAGACCGGCCGCCGAAACCGGGGTGACGGGACGTGACACCCGACTGGCTGCGAAAGCTCGTCCGGCGGAGGCACTCACGATCCTGGTCTTGCTCGCGGCTGCGTTCGTTGCGCGCCGTCACGTGTTACCCCATGACGGTTTGTTCGGTGACGACGCGTGGCAGGCCTTTGGCGCCGCCAAAGGTTCGCTACGCAACTTCATGACGGTCGGGTTTTCTGCTCCCGGCTTCACGGGTGCGCTGATGGTGTGGCACCGGCTGGTCCGCGCACCCGAGGCAATGGCAGACCTGGCGTTCGCGGCCGGTGTCGTCACACCAGCCGTGTTGTACGTCGCGCTCCGTCGTTTTGGGTTCGTCTGGTCGATCAGTGTGCTCCTCAGCGCTGCCCTCGTGTCCGAGAGATTCAACATCATCTACTCCGGCCGAGTGAAGTCGTATGTGATCGACGCACTCATCGTTGTCGGGATCGTGGCGTTGCTCCCGCGCTTGACCCGTGTCCATTTCGGGAGACGTGCGGTCGGGCTGTGGGTCGTCGGGTCTTTCGTCGTCGGATTTTTCAGTCCGTTCGCGTTGATCGCGGCGGGCGTCGCCGGTGTCATGCTCGTCCTGTGCCCGAACGACGACCGCGCGATGCGCGTGTTCGCCGTCGCGGGACAGTTCACGCTCGCGCTCGGGCTCTCGCTGGCCGTGCGCAGGACGTACAACGTGCGCGCCCTTCAGATCTGGTGGAAGGTCAAGCAGCAGGGCTTTATCGGCTTTGACACCAATCCGCTGGGCCTCGTCTCGAGCATTGCGACCCATCTGCGCCGCGTCGCGGCGGTGTTTTCCGGCGGGCCGACATGGTGGGCTGCGCTGATCCTCACCGTCGCGCTCGTCGCCCTGGTCGCCGATGCGTTCGTTCGCCCCGGGTCGGTGTGGGCTATACGGGCCCGGTACCTGCTCCTCCTCCTGGTCGCCGCTATCGCCGCGAGCGTCGTCAGCGTGCTCCCGTTCGGCCCGACCGCGGCCGGAGGGGGCGCACGACTGTCGGTGTGGCTCGTTCCGATCTTCGCGATCGGTGCCGCGAGCGCGTTGCGATACCTGCGCGCCGCGCTCACTGACCGTCAGGCTCTGCGCGTCGCGTTCGACGTCGTCGCGGTTGCGGTGTCCGTACTTCTCGTCGTTGGTGCGTCTGGCGGCGGACCGTCGTATCCGGCCGCCGGATCCAGGTCCGCGACCCGGTTCATCGAAACGGCACTCAAGCCGAATGATGCCGTGTTCATCGAGGTATCAGCCGGCCAGTACCCCTACGCGGTCGTGTCTCGTCTCGATCCGGTCGTGGAGCCAACACCCAGAAAGAAGATCGCCTTCGTACCCGAGTTCCGCGACCGACGCATCCATTACATCGGCTTCACCGGCCGCCTCGGCGAGACACTGATCCTCACGGCCGCCTCCGACGCCCACCACAAGTCGGACATCCCACGTGCGGTCGGGCGCGCCGATCGCGTCTTTCTCTACTTCGAGGACCTCAATACCATCCCTGCGCGCGGCCCCGACACCTTCGCCGCGCTGCTCCGCCGACTCGGCTTCAGACTGGACCGCGACGAACGGTTCGGCCACTGGCAGGTGATCGTCTGGGAACGGTCACGAGCTCACGAGCTGAGTCCGACCTCACCAACATCGCTCGGAATCTCGAACGCGCTCTTCGCGCCGGAGGCGACCAGCAACTCGGCAGATCCCTCGCAATCATCGCCGACGAATTCGTGACCTGATCCAGCGGTTCGGTCGGGGCGCATCGAAGCTGTCGCGTTCGGGCGAGACGTTGGCACGTCGTCGTCGATGCATTCGTCCGAGTCGTCGAAGCTCCAAGCGCCGCCTGGTCGACGTGCCATGGCCGCTGATCACGACCCGGGACACGTGAACCCGTCTGTGTTCATGGGCCCGTCTGAACGTCGGAAGGGCCGCGACGCGCGCGACGTTGCCGGCTCCCGACTTCGGCAAGCACACGTAGGGATTCTCCAGGTTCGACGCTTCCGGTGTTGCGCCGATTAGGTTGGTACGTTCGATGCGACGACGGGCACGTTCGGGGGAACAGACGACGCGCGACGACGTGCGCGACCAGCGTCGGACCGCGGCACTCTTCATGGTCGTCGCGCTGGTCGTCGCGGGCGTGGTCCAAGGATCGTCGTCGCTGTTGGCGCGGGACTCAACCGCGTCGACACCGGTACGACAAGTTGCCGTTACGCGCCCGACCGATCCGCCGCGGGCGCGACCGACAACTCGCGTTCGGGTCGTCGACGCAACATCGATCGGGCCCGACGGCGTTCGCGCCAGTTGGGTGCAGCAGGAAAACGCGCGGCCCGGCACCAACGGATGGGAGATCGCGCCCGGCGCCGCCGCTGGTATCGAAGGGTTCGCCGACCACAGCTACGCCGCGGACGGCGACACGGTTCGCTTGTACGTATCGACCGAAGCGCCGACGTTCCACATCGACGCGTTCCGGATGGGTTTCTACGGTGGTGTGGGAGCCCGAGAGGTGTGGCAGTCGCCCGAGATCGCGGGGACGGTCCAGCCGGGCTGCGCGGTGACCGGCCTCACGAACATGGTGTCGTGCGACAACTGGACGCCTTCGATCGACCTCGCACTGACCGCCGCGTTCGTGCCGGGCGACTATCTGTTCAAACTCGAAGGAGACCACGGTCAGCAGAGCTACATCCCGCTCACGGTCTGGGACCCGAACAGCCGCGCCGCGTACGTCATCAAGAACGACATCTTCACCTGGCAGGCATGGAACAACTTCGGCGGCTATGACTTCTACGCGGGCAAAGGCGACTGCCCGACCGACGCGTACCCGATCTGCAGCCGAGCCCGTGTCGTGTCCTTCGACCGTCCGTACGCCTACGGTGACGGCTCCGGCGACTTCCTCGGCAACGAGTACCCACTGATCCGATTCGCCGAACAGCACGGCCTCGACGTCACATACGCGACCGACCTAACCATCCAGCAACATCCGAGCTATCTCCTCGACCACAAGGCGCTCCTGTCACTCGGCCACGACGAATGCTGGTCCTTGTACGAACGCGTCGCGGTCGAATCGGCGGCCGCTCGCGGCGTCAACGTCGCGTTCTTCGCGGCCAGTCCGATCCTGCGACATGTTCGCCTCCAGCCCTCCCCTCTCGGGCCCGAACGTGAGGAGGTCGACTATCGTGACGCACAAGAGGATCCGCTCGATCATGATGACGCCGGCAATGTGCTGGACGTGACCGCCAATACGTGGTCGTCCCCGCCTGCGAACTGGTCGGCCGACGGATTCGTCGGCGAAACCTACGCGGGATACATCGAGCCCGGCGCCCGACCCGAGGACTTCGTCGTCGCCGACGCTTCGGCGTGGATTTACCGCAATACCGGTCTGCACAACGGATCGACTATTCCGGGTCTTTTGGCCTCAGACTTCGACCAGTTCGAACCAAACGTGCATGCGGACAGCGAACAAATCCTCGGACACTCACCGATTTCGCTCCGCGACGCCCAGAGCACAATGGGCGCGGAACGCGGATCCGTCTATTCCGACATGACCTATCGGGTTCAGTCGCCAAACGGTGCTGGGATCTTCGACAGCGGCACGAACAACTGGATCCCCGCGCTCGACCCCTGTTCGACCTGTTCGTTCCAAGCGGTTGCAACCATGACCGGCAATCTCCTGTGGCTCTTCGGTCAAGGACCTGCAGGCCACATACAACCCGCCACCTCCAACTGGCAAGAGTTCTACTGACCGGTCGGGTCGAGGTGGCATTTCTTTTCGCGACTGGGCCGAGACCCGGCACGCTTCGGGGGTGGTTCGACCTGAAACGTTCGCCGAAATCCGAAGTGTCATGAATCGTCGTGCCGTTCCGGCAACCGATGTCGTGCCTGCGACATGCTCGGCAACTGCGATTCCGTCGGTGATTCGTCGCGCTAGACCAGCTCATCGATCGTGATCGCGAGTTGTGTGGTGTCGCAGTTGGCATTGTCGTCGGGGCCGGGATTGACGATGAAGTACAACGACTGGCCTTTGGCGACATGCTGGGTCATCGGTGGCAGCGACGCGGCGTTGTTGTTCGTGAGCCGTACCGCGATGAGCTGCGTTGTCCCGAGGTCGACGAAATAGTAGACGCCGTCACCGCACGTCCCGCCGAGACTGGCTACCGCGTCCTCGCTGATGTTGACGTTCCCGTTGAACGGACTGGTCCAGGCAACAACGGCGCTATGACTCGCATCCGGTTCGAGGAAGGCTGCATAACCGGGGATCGATGCTGCACACAGCGAGATCGGGGCGCCAACAACGTTGACGCCGACCGCGGGGACATTGGGGCAGTCTCGGCTGCTGTCATGCCACGCGGAAATTCCGTTGGAGCCGAACGTCGACGAGTACGCCGGGAGCAACGGATAGTCGCCGTCGCGGCTGAGCGTTGCGCCCTCGCGCAGGCTCCAAACTGGGGTGCCGCCCCGGTAGCTCGGGAACGGATTCAGGTTGGGATGGGTGCGGAAATCCAATGCGAGCTTCCACCGCATCGCGATGCCCGGCAGGTAGGTCGGCGGCGTCGTTGGAGCGGGTGTCGTCACCGGAGTTCCGTCCGGATTGGTCACCGGGACCCCTCCCGGTGTCGTGACAGGAATCCCTGTGGCGGTCGTCGGCGATCCCGGTCTCGACGTCGAAGACCCCCGCGCGGTGGTCGCCGAGCCGGGCGGCACTGTCGGAATCGCCGTCGTCGGAAACACCGTCGTCGAAGATTGACCGTTGTGATGAGACGAAGAACAGCCCGCGGCGAGCAGCGCGAGCGACGCTGCGATCGCCGTGCCGCGAACCAGATGTCCTCTCATACGGTCAGACGTTACGGCCATCGCGCTCGATCGCCGTCGCGAGAAGCTTCCGAATGTCGGCACTGAGTCTGCAATCGACCGGGAACCGTTCCTCAGCAGCGGTGGAGCTGGCGATATCATCCGCGCCTGGTCTAGGTGCCGAGCGGGCTCGGGAGCACTAGAGAACAACGATGATGTCTCCGGCTCCGCGAAGTTGTCCACAGATAAACGCGCTGGTCAGCGCGTTACACATGGCGCAGAAATCGATGACTTCAGCACGCTTCTATGGGACAATTGTGCTCCGTCCTGTCTGGCCCCGAACCTTGGACGCCTCGGGCGGGAGATCCCAGCCCCTGTCCGTCGGTCGACGACGCACCTCGACGGCGCCGCAACTGACCTGATGCCTGCCGTCCGTCGATTGGGTACCGGCGACCGGCGTGGCAGATGGCCCGACCGGGTCGCACACTCGGGCACATGGCCTGGACGAGCCGGGCCGGTTCGACCGGCCTCGCCGACGCTGCGCGCCGGTGCGGCTGCGTCGGCTCGACGTCGTCGATCCGACGTCATGAACGACGTCATGAACGACGTCCTGAGCGCGCACGCCGACATGGTCTGCCCTACATCCTTTCGCACACCACCCATTTGATCCGCCACCCGGATCGGGGAATACGCACGTAGCCTGCATCGAAGCGGGCGCCGGACGGCCGTCAGTCATCTTCGCAATGTTGTCGGTACCGGCAGACGATCGCGATGATGTCGCGGTTTGCGACGCTGCGGTATCGGACGCTGACAGCGGGCAGATTCGCTGCGTGTCCGCCGCCGTGCGTCTCAGCCGCGCGCGCAGTCGCGCAGCATGCCGCATCGGTCCTCGCGCTCACGTCGAGCCAAGACCGCGGCCGCTATCGCGTTCGTCGAGCTCACGTACGTTGAGCGGGAACAGATCAGCCTGCTCCGTTGCCGCGACTGGTCTCAAGCCGCGTTCGGACACCTACCGGCAGGGTCGCGGGTCAGCTCGACGTTGAGCTCGATTCGACTGGGATGGTCGACGGTGATGTCGATCCACCCGCCGGGGGCTGGGCTGAGGCACCCCGATCCTTGGGTGAGAGCCCAGCCCGGGGTGTAACGGACTCTCACGAGGAGATTGCCCGCGTGAGTGGCGTCAAGGACGACGTGGCCTCCGTCGAGACGTTCCAAGCGGCCTGGACCACTCACGATGCCCGGCGACCCGACGACTTCGTAGACGCGCCAATGGACGTCGGTCCAGACCAGCCGAAGTCCGACGATCCCGGCGCGGACCAATTGCGCTTCTCGTACGCCGGCGTAGTCGAGCGAAGCGTCGGCAAGACCGACGTAGCGGACTCCGTTCTGCGTGAGCCAGGCCATATAGCTCGCCGGTGTTAACGCGCCGGGGGTGTAAAAGATCGGGTTGTCGGACGTGTCCAGTTGCCGTTCCCAACCGCGAGCCATCGGGATGACCGGTGCCACATAGGCGGATTCCCAGTGCAGTTTGGTCGGTACGATTTCGACGCGGCCGGCCGGGACGTCGTGGCGACTGAGATAATTGACGAGGCCCGTGAAATATGAGGCGTGCGTGGAGACGTCGCTGCGGTCGGCGGTGAAGGACGCGAATGCAGGTTGCCACTGCATCAAGACCAACGGCACGACAGTGAGGGCCAGCAGGCGTCGACGATGCGGCCAGAACACGCAGACCGCCAACGGGAGGGCGATGCAGTCCGCCAGACGGCTGATGTTGCCGCCCATCGGAGACGGTACGAAGAAACTCAGCGCGATCGCGAGGAGGTAGAGCCACGCGCCCGCGCGCAGCGCACGCTCGTGGCGAGGTATCACCACAAGCGCGCCGGCTACCAACGCGACACGTGTGAGGAAGTCAAACGCCGGAAATGGCATGAGGCCTTGGCCGGGAAACAAGAAGCCCAATACGGCGACGACCATCGCGGGCACGGCTGCGAGACCAGCCAGCGCGAGCCGGTGGCGCGGCCACGACGCGATGAGCCAGGCCAACGCGGCCAGGACCAGAAACGCGGCCGCGAGCGGGCTGGCGAGCGCCGACGCAACCGCGAGCGGAACGCTCAGACGCCAACGCCGCCGAGTGGCGGCCCACAGGGCGCCCAGCGCGAAAGCTTCGCCCAGCAAGAACGGCAGCTGGCCGATCGCGACCTGCGCGAGAGTCCCGACTGCGAAGAGGACCGATCCGACTTTCCCGATCGACCCGAAATGGCCGATCGCGAGCCGGTCGAACGCCCATGCGGCTCCGGCTGCGCTGAGGACCTGGGTCGCTTGGATTCCGAGCAGCCCTGCGACCGGAGCAAAGATCGCGCTGTAGCTCAGCGTCCAGTGTCCGCCGTACCACTGACTGTCCCACAGGGTCAGTCCATCCCGGTGGAACAAGCCGATCCGATAGATGTAGGCGGGCACATCGCCGCCGCGCCATCCGGCGAGCGCAGCGATGAGCGCGAGGGCGCCTGCGACGAGCGGAACGATGACGGCGGTCCACCATTCGCGCCCACCGTTGACGGGCGGACCTGCGCTGTCCGTCGGCGTCGTGCGACGCGTCTCTGCACGGCGATCAAGCGTCGACGTGACGCCCGAGTCGGCGCTAGTGGTTAGCAAGAAGTCTGCCCAAGTCAAGTCGCGCGCCCACAGCGCGCGTCACATCGAGAAGGATTCGGGGACCGCAAGCATACCGAACAGTGTCAGCGAAAGGCGTGAGAACAAGTCGAGAGATTCTGAAGAATCAGTCAAGGAGTACGTCAGCAGCCGACAAGTCTCACTCAGCGCGCGAGGGCGACTTCGGTGGTGGTTTCGAACGTGGCGGTTCTGGACGGATGCCTCACGTCCGGCCGAAAGGGCGCCGACCCGCCGTCCAAACAACTCTGATCGGCTTGGTGCGTCGGGCCCGAGCGTGGGACAGATCGCCGCGGGCGTGGCAACGTTCGCGGAACCGACGGGCACCACGGCCGCCGCCCGGGAGGCATGTCATCGTGCGCCTGACGCCAGTGTCCGACTCGACACCGGTTTCTCCAACGGCGGGCCGGTCGTGACCTTCTCCGGCGGCACAGCTCCCGGCGACGACCGCGCAGCCTCGGGCTGGACGCTTCGCGACCGACACGCCGACCGAGGCCGAGACGCAAGACGCGAGCCGCGATTGCCGGGCGCAGCGGTCGCTCAGCCGGGCTGTGATCGGAGGTGCGTGCCGATCCACCGGCGATCGGCACTGCGAGCCGTCAGCAGGTGACCGAGACCGGAAGCCGTGGCGGCAGCTGCCGCGCCGGTGCCAGGTGACGCGCCGTCGAGGAGGTCGTTCCACATGATCGACCAGCCGCCAGCGAGGGCGCGGCCGACACCGGGTGCGGTCAGTCCGCGCGTGACCGCGGCGACGACCTTCGGGTTGCGCACCAGGGATCGGTGAACCGATGCTGCCGTCGACAAATACCGCGCGTGGGTGCTCATCAGGTGGGCTTTGTAGCGGTCGGAGGCTTGATCGACGCCGGCGAGAATCGCGTCGGCCGCGGCTCGACCGCTCTCCATCGCTTGCGCGATGCCTTCGCCCTGGAGCGGATTCACCAGGCCGGCGGCGTCGCCGACGAGCAGGACGCGATCGTTCGCCGGCACCGTGCCGACGAGACCCATCTTGAGCCACGCGCCGAGCGGCCGCGTCGGGGCAGGCGTGCGTGCGTCGAGAACTCCGACACTCGACGCATGTTCGAGGAACCTCTCGAGGTCGCGCGCGGCGCGTCGGCCCGCGGTTCGGTCTGCGAGCACGCCGATTCCGAGCCCGACGTTGACGCGTCCATCGCCGGCCGGGAACACCCAGCCGTAACCCGGGAACGCGTCGCCTGGGGTCGGCGTCCACAACAGAATGTGCGGCACGTCGACCGTCTCGTCGCGGTACGCGCGAACGGCGAAACCCCACAGCAACCGTCTGGGATCGACGAGTCCCGCAACCTCGCCGACGCGGCTGGTCGCACCGTCTGCGCCGACGATCACGTCGGCTCGGAGGCGTCGGCCCGACGACAGTGTGAAGCCGTCGAGCTGACCGTCGTCGCTGATGGGATCGTCAGCGCGACCGGCAAACAACTCTGCGCCCGCCTCGATGGCTGCACGTTGTAGCGCTAGGTCGAACTGGCATCGTTGCACAACGATCGCGTAACCCGGATAGGTACGACCGGACACGGCAGGGAGCCGCACCCGGGAGCCGGTTGGTCCGACGACGAGCATGTCGCCGGCTCGAGTGGTCTCCGGGACGTCGATCGCCAGGTCGTGAAGAACTTGAACGCCGCGAGGTCCGATGAGATCTCCACAGGCTTTGTCACGCGGAAACGTGGTCTTGTCGACGAGCGCCACCCGCGCCCCGCCGCGCGCCAACACGAACGCCGCGATGCTTCCCGCCGGACCCGATCCGATGACGAGGACATCGAAGTCCTCGTCGGTCATTGCCCTCGTGCCATCCCCGAACTGTAGGGTCGGAACCGGGGAGGGTCCATGCAGAGCACGGCTAGCGATCCGAATCGTTTCGCCCAGAACCTGTTCCGACCCCTGCCGCGTCGGTACGACCTCCTCGAAGAGCTGCTGTCGTTCGGACAGAACTGGCGTTGGAGACGCGAGATGCTCTCGCACGTTGACGGCCGCAACCCGGGTGCGATTCTTGATGTTGCGACCGGAACCGCAGGAGTGGCGCTCGCGCTCACTCGCCGAACCCACGCTCGAATCACGGGCCTGGACATCACCGAACCCATGCTGCGTCGCGGACACGCGCGAGTCGCGCGCGCAGGAGTCGCAGACCGTGTCCAGCTCGTCGTCGGTCAAGCGGAACGGCTTCCCTTTCCCGACCGGTCATTCGACGCGCTGACGTTTACCTACCTGTTGCGCTACGTGCATGATCCTGGCGCGACACTGCGCGAGCTCACACGCGTCCTCAAGCCGGGTGCATCGATTGCAAGCCTGGAGTTTTCGGTGCCTCCGCACTGGTTCTGGCGGTGTTGGTGGTGGTGCTACACACGCGGCGTTTTACCGGTCGCGGGCTATGTCACGGGCGGTCGGGAGTGGGCTCGCGTCGGGCGCTTCCTCGGGCCGAACATCTCGGCGCACTACCGCCGATACTCGGTCGCCTGGACCATTCAGGCGTGGAAAGATGCCGGACTCGTGAACGTCGGCGTTCGCTCCATGAGCGTCGGGGGAGGGCTCGTGATGTGGGCCGAGAAACCGGACGCGGGACGATGACCCGGCCCGCGTTCTACGCCGCACGTTCCGGCGGCGGCTGGCGCGACTGGTGGACCATCCTGCACCCGCCGTATACGGCGTGGCACCTTTCGTACGTGGTCCTCGGCGCAGCGCTCGCACCACGTACCGACGGCATGCGGCTCCTCGCGACGCTGCTCGCGTTCTTCTTCGCCGTCGGGATCGCAGCTCACGCACTCGACGAACTGCACGGGCGTCCGCTGCGCACGACCATCCCGACCGGCTGGCTGGTCGCGGTCGGCGCGGGCGGGCTGCTGATCGCGTGCGCGCTCGGCCTTGTCGGTGTCGCCACCGTCGGACCCGGCCTGATCGTGTTCATCGCGGTCGGACCGTTGCTGGTGCTGGGCTACAACCTCGAATTGTTCGGCGGCTGGATTCACACCGACCTCGGATTCGCGGCAGCGTGGGGCGCGTTCCCGGTACTCGTCGCCTACTTCGTTCAGGCTGGGCGCCTCGACCTGACGGCCGCGTTCGGAGCTGCCGCCGCCTTCGGCATCTCCCTCGCGCAGCGATCTCTGAGCACGCCCGCACGCACGCTCCGTCGGCGGGTCGCACTCGTGAACGGCAATGTCACCATGCACGACGGAAGCGTGCATGAGCTGGACGTCCCGGCACTCCTGCGCCCCCTTGAACGCGCGCTCAGCGCGCTCTCGTGGGCGATGGTTGCGCTGGCCCTCGCGTTGCTTGCCGATCGCGTGCTCTAGTCCGCGTCGACGAGGTGACTGCGAAACCCTGCAACGGTGGCCTCGACGACCCGGTCGTGTCCCCAGCGCAGGAGCGGGAATGCGACCCGGGCCGCCAACCGCATCGGTCGCTGCATCATCTCGATCTGCCAGGTGGCATGAGCGCGTGTCTCGGCGCCGTCGCCGTCGAGACTGATCATCGCCGTGCCTTCCAGGTCGCCATGCACCTGCGCGGTAATGCTCCGCGGCGCGACACACTCGTCGAGGACGACGTCGAGCCGCATGCGATACGGCAGCGGCGGTGCGACAACCCCATGCAGCACCGTCCCCCGTTCGAAGCCATCTCCCTCAACCGAAAACTCACGCAACCAGGTCCACCACGAAGCGAAGCGATCAAAGCGGAGCATGCGTGCCCAGAGTTGAGCCGCCGAAACGGGAAAGACGAACGTGGCGTCGTACTCGATGACGTACGCGGAACTCGTCACCTCCAGACGATAGGCCCACGCGTCACCGGTCGTCGTCGCGCCGAAGGATCTTCGACTGGGTCGCCGACGTGCCCGCCCGTTCGTTGTCGTGACGATGCTCGGCCACTCCGGGCCCAAACCGCGACGATTCCCGTCCGATCGACCACCACAACGAAGGCCGGGCCGGCACGTCCGACCGCGTACCGCCGCGAGAGCGGACATGACCATGCGACACGGCAAGCGATGACCGGGCAGTCCCGTCGGTCGCCGCTCGTAGCGTCGGCCGGGCGGGCGGGACGAGCGCATACTGGCCAGTGCGTCAGTCGTGGTCGTCGATGACTGTGATGCTCCCGTCGGTTTCGAGTACTGCATCACGTACGTCGGTCGTATCGGCATAGCCGCGGGACCGCAAATCTTCGGCAAGGTCATCTTCGGTGAGGCCGACCCGACGTAGGTGTTCTTCAATGATGTTGCCGTCATGGACGAGCAGGATCGGGCCGCCGTTGACGAGGTGGTTCCAGCGAGCGGACCGCAAGAAGGCTGTGGTCATCGCTCGGTTGAGGACCAACAAGGTGGCGGCGCTCGTGAGTCCGGCTGGCAGCGACAGATCGCCGTGGATCATCGCGGTTTCGACGGCACTGCCGATCAGCAAGACGACGATCAGGTCCAAGACGGTGAGCTGGCCGAGCTGTCGGCGACCGAAGATCCGCAGAAGAACGACGACGAAGAGGTAGACACACGTCGTGCAGGCCACGACGACCGCCAGCGAAGACACAGTGGTCCTGGCGGCGGCAAGCACGGCCGCGACGTTAGTTCTTACACCGTCGTTGGCGGGATCTCGATCATGTACATAGCCGCCACCGTCTTCGACCATCCGAGCTGGACCGGTGCCGCGGTCATCGCCGCGAAGACCGCGGCCGTGTACGTGTTCTTGATCGTCGGGCTCCGGGTGTTAGGCAAACGCGAGCTCGGCCAGATGAGTCTGTACGACCTCGTGATGGTGATCATCCTCGGCAACGCGGTCCAGAACGCCATGATCAACAACGACAACACCCTCGGCGGCGGCATCGTCGCCGGCGTCGTGCTGCTCAGCCTGAACTGGGCGCTCAACCGCCTGGTCCGCCGCTCGAAACGCGTCGAGGGCATGCTCATCGGCCATGCCGTACTTATCGTCAACGACGGTCGGCCCATCCGTGAACACATGGCCCGAGAGGGCATCACGATGGAGCAGCTCGACGCCGCCTTGCGCGAGCACGGCATGCAAAGCCTCGACGAGGTGCAGCTCGGTGTTCTGGAAACAGACGGCACGATCAGTGTCGTCCCGCGAGGATCCAAAGTATTGAGAACACGCCGGCACTATCGAGGGATTCGGCTCCCGTGACCCATGTTCTCGCTCTCGCGTCGGTGAGCGGCGCACGCGTCGCACAACAATGCGCAAAGTCGTTGATCGTGGTCGTCGTGTTATTCGTGCTCTTTCGGGTCGCCGGCAAGCGTGAGCTGTCGCAACTCAACGTGTACGACCTCGCGATGCTCATGGCGCTCTCCAACGCGGTGCAGAACTCGATGACCGGGGGCCTCGGCAACCTCACGGTCGGTCTCGCGGTCTCGAGCACCGTCGTCGTTTCGGCCTGGATTGTCACTCGCGTGATCGCAACACGACCCAAACTCGAACGTCGGGTCATGGGAACACCCAGTCTTCTCGTCCTTGACGGACGAATCCTCAACGAGCACCTACGACGCGAAAACGTCACCGACGACGAACTCGCCGAGGCGTGCCGCGGACGCGGCGTCGGCGATCCGACCGACGCGAAGATGGTGACCCTCGAAGTCGATGGTTCAATCAGCGTCGTCCCCTACACGGCACCGCACCGTAACCGTGACCGACGCCCCGGCAAAGGTCCCCGACCACCAACCGATGACTGACGCCGGTCACCACACCTCGCGGCCGAACGATCGCGCCCGTGTCGGGACCGCTTCGCGGGTGCTACCAACCTCCGGTGCATGGTTGGTAGGTCGATCCGTCGAGGTTGATGTTGAACAGGACGCCGTTGATGTGGGCGGCTTCGTCTGATGAGCAGAATCCGGTTCCGCCTTGGTATTCGGCGTTGAAGACAGCCTTGTTGGCCTGGACGAAGACGTTCTCGGTGCCACATTCGGTGTACTGGTTGCACTGCTCGTCGAGGGCCCAGTCAAAGTACGGTTCGAGCTGGCCGGTTTGGTCGTTGTCGTTCTTCAACCCGACCGACAGGCCCAGACTGTGGGCGGTGTTCGCGATCCAGGTGTTGTAGGTCAGTTGGTCTTGTGCGGTGAGCGGAAAGCCGGTGTCGTTCTCGTAGCCGTCGATGTTGTCGGGCTCCAACGCGTCGAAGCCTTTCTGCACGCACATCTGCATCCGTTTGGTCATGATCGGTTCGAGCACGCTCAGTTGGCGGATATCGAGCCACCGTTCGCCCGGCCAGCCGTTGGTCGCGCCTTGCACCGACGCCGGGAACGAACCGAAGTCGGGCCGCCAGTTCTCCGCCGTGCCGAAGTCGATGTAGCAGATGACCTTCGTGCCCTGAGCGTGCAACGCGGCGACGGTCGCGGCCGAGTTGTCGAACCCGTCGATATCGAATACCTGCACATTCGTGTTCGTCGGAACGGTGCCTTGCAGCTGCCAATTCCAACTGATCGGAGCGGCCGACGACGGCATCCAAAGCGCCCCGTTGGAGGTTGGTGTCGTGGTCGTTGTCGTGTCAGTGGTGGTGGTGGGTGCCGCCGCCGCTCTGACCGACGGTACGCACAACTCCGTGTTTTGCGACATCTTGACCGCGCCGGTCCCGAACTGATTCTTGTCGTAGGCGGTATGCGTCGTTGTCGCCTTGACCGGCAGCGCGAAGCACACCGAGTAGTTGGTCGAGTTCACGACCTTTGTCCAACCTCCGAACGCGCTGGCACCCCGGACCGTCGGAAGGCACACGACGTTCGGGGCGCCGACCCTGGTCGTCGTGGTCCCGAACTGGTCCTTCAAGGCCACCGACGCGGGCACGTTGAACGAGCGAGTTCCTGCGGGATGGATCGCCGAGTAGCACACGTACGAATCGAGGTTTGATGGCGCGCTCGACGACGGGAAGTCCAATGGGCCGGTCCCGCTTTTCCACGACGGCAGGCACAACGACCGTGCCACAGTCGGCTTCAGTACCCCGGTGCCGAACTGGTTCTCTACCGTCACCGACGCCGGGAGCGTCAGCGTTTTCGGAGCGATGGCCCAACAGACCAGACGCGCGTCCGGGTTCGTGATCGGGCTGGTGACGCCGGCCGGGCGAACGGTCTGCTGCGCCGGGCTGCACTGCATCTGCAGCTTGCCGACCCCGACGATGAACCCGCCCAATGTGAACCGATTTTTCAGCAAAGCGCTGTGTGGGGTGGCCTTGAACGAGGCGCGAACCGCGTTGGTCGTCGTTGCGGATGCCGTGTAACACTCGAAGTGATCAAGAGTCGGAGCCGCGGTGGCAGCCCCGCTCGTTATGGTCAGCCCGGCGGGAACTACGACGCCCGCGAGCAACGCGACCAAAACCAGGACGAGGCCCTGACGCGAACGCAGGACTCGACGACGCACTGCGAAACCCCCACTCACGAGAGTCCAATAGTAGCGACGACCGGCGTCGTTCCGACTCGCGCGGGCGCCAACATCGAGTCAAGAAAGTTCAGGACGGTGTCCGGTGTGCGTCGCGGTTCGCCGCGTTTGTGGGCGGTGTTGCACGTGAGCACCGGTTGGTCGTCGCCTCCGATCGTGACCTTCGGTTCATCCACGGCGGTGGTACCAGCGCGCGGGCCTGGGACCTGTTCTTGCCACATCTCAAATGTCCCGTGCCGGCAGTCGACCTCCCGGGCCGGAAGGACCGGCCGGCAGACTCGCGACGCTCGGTGTGATGACGACGTCGCGTCGGTTCTCGCTGCGGAGCCGTGGAGGCGGCGACGGCAGCGAAGATGATTGTCGTCACCGCCCTGACGACAGCGACGGGCACATTGCGCCGAGACTCGGTTCGTGTCACCGGAATGTGGATACAGAATCAACTGCGTGCAGGCGGCGCAATCATGACGGGCTCGTTCGTGCGGTCGACGAAGCCCGAGCCGACGGAAAGGTGATCACGCGGCCTGGGCCGCCACCGAATTCCGTGACCTTCCGGTGTACCGACGGCGACGATCCTCTTGACGCCAGCTCGCCTCGGTTCATGGTGGATCCGGCGCGCGGCGCCACCGACGCGGTGCACCACTCCGTCCGACCGGTGAGTTGACGGTCGTGGAGGTGCCTGTGAGGTACGGGCGCAACGATCGCGATCGTCCGATCCGGCCCGAGATGCACGAGGAGAGAATCAGTCGGTTCCGTCAGGCACCGAACGTCCTGCGCCTCGCTTGCGGGCATGTGCGATTGGTCACCGGGCCGGAGCGGTTCTCGGCGACGCTCGGAATCCGTGCGCGAAACACTGTGAGACAATGGTGTGCATGCCGGATCCCGCGAGCCGCGCCGCGGAGCTGATCGCCAAGATACGCGAGCGCCGCGCGAAGGTCGTGGTGGTGGGGCAGGGCTACGTCGGGCTGCCCGTCGCGATGCGGGCGGCCGAAGTCGGGTTCACCGTCGTTGGCTACGACGTCGCTCCCGGTCGGGTCGACGCGTTGACCGCCGCGCACTCGTACGTTGAAGACGTTTCCGATGAGCGACTGGCCTGCGCACTCGCAGCCCGCTATCAGCCCACCCACGACGCGGCAGACCTCCGCGACTTCGACGTCGCGGTGATCACGGTCCAGACCCCACTTCGCGAGAACATCCCCGATTTGTCGTTCATCGAGACAGCCGCCCGCGATCTCGCCGTATGGCTGACACCCGGCTCGCTGGTCGTCCTGGAGTCGACCACCTATCCCGGCACCACCGACGAGCTGTTGCGACCGATCCTCGAAGAGAGCGGGATGCACGTCGGCCAGGCCGAGTTCTTCCTCGGCTACTCACCCGAGCGCATCGATCCGGGCAACCGCGACTGGACATTTGTCAACACAGCCAAGGTCGTATCCGGATTCGACGCCGAATCATTGTCCGTGGTCGAGGCGTTTTACGGCGCGCTCGTCGACAAGATCGTTCCCGTCGGTTCCACCGGCGAAGCCGAGCTCGTGAAACTGTTGGAGAACACGTTTCGCCATGTCAATATCGCGCTCGTCAACGAGCTCGCGATGTTCGCGCGCAGCCTCGGCGTCGACATCTGGTCGGCGATCGACGCGGCGGCCACCAAGCCGTACGGCTTCATGCCATTCACACCCGGCCCCGGTGTCGGCGGTCATTGTCTGCCGGTCGACCCGGCCTACCTCGCTTGGAGAGTCGAGCGACGAATCGGTCAGCGCTTCCGGTTCGTTGAACTGGCCAACGAAGTGAATCGCGGCATGCCCGACTACGTCGTCGCTCGCGTCGTGTCGATGCTGAACGACGAGCGGCGCTCAGTGAACGGCGCCCGGATTTTGCTGCTGGGCCTCGCGTACAAGGCCGGAACGAGTGACTGGCGGGGGGCGCCCTCGATGACGATCGCCGAGCGGCTCCTCGAGCTCGGCGCCGACGTGCGAGCGCATGACCCACTCGTGCCGGAGGAGGCACCCCTCGGTCCACCGATCACACGGGCGACATGCTCCGTCGAGGAACTCCAAGCCGCTGATCTCGTCGTGTTGTGTGTCGACCACGCCGAGATGCCGTACGACGACATCGTCGACCATGCTCGGCTCGTGCTGGACACACGCGGCCGTCTGCGTGGTCTGGACTTTCGCGGCGAATCGCTGTGACGACCGACTGCAAGAGGAACTTCTTCGATGCAGCGAATGCCGTCGATTACGGCGTTGGCCTCGTCGGACCACCCGACGTCGAATCTGCAGTTGGATCGTGAGCCTTGACCCGCTCGCGGCGTGTCGCAACGGTAACGAGCCCAGCGAACACCAAGAGCACGACCAGGTTGACGATTCGATCTATTGCAGTGATCACCAGCCCGACCGCCGCGGGGAAACCGACGAGCGGAGCCAGCGCGGCTGCGATAGCTTCTCGAGCTCCGAGGCCGGCCGGTAGGAAACCGATCGCGGCCGCGCTGACCGCTGCGATCACCAGCGTCGTCGACTGCGCATACGACACGTTGAAACGCAGGGCCGCCGCGATGAGGAACAGACGAAACGCTTGCAGCAACACGAAAGCACTCTCGATCGCGAGGAGTTGAACCGTACCGGCGATGCGACTCCCGCGATCCAGAACCCGCCAGAGCATCACCACCGCGATACCGAGAAGGCCGGCGCCCAAGGCGAGCACGACGAGCGCGAAGTCGACATGCGACCAGATCTCGGCCAGGCCGCCGAGCACGCACGCGGCTCCTACCCAGGTGAGTCCGATAATCGCGGTCAGGTTCAAACCGCGCCTGACACGTACGCCAGCCTTACGCAGATTCGCGATTCGTACCACGACTGCGCCCGGTACCGGGAGAAGATTCGCGGCGGACCCGAGAATCGTCACCTGTAGAATTTCGAGGACCGGCGGATGGTGCGCCGCGAAGTGCGCCATCAAGCGGAACTCGAGCGCATTGAGCACCGTGATGATCGGGACGATGAGCAGCCCGGCGACGAGGATCAGCTCCCAACGGACAGGCTTGTCGATGTGCGGGAGGTGACGGAACGCGACGATCGTGAACACAACGAAGAGCGCGACGGCGATGATCATCAGCCACGGGCTACGAGGCTTGTCCCGCGCCCGCAGCAGGCGGGTCAGCAGCGACGGCCTGCCCTCAGGGCCCAGGTCGTCCTCGTCGTCGGCGTTGCCGTCGTCGGGCAGGCTCATTTCCGAATCGACGCCGCGGGCCACCCGGAAAGGCTACGACACGCCCTGGCAGTGATCGCCGAATGACCGTCGTCTTCGTGCGCGGCGCCAGGCACAGCGATCGTGGAGCCGGAGCGGGCGGTCCGACGGCCCGACGAGGCCGCTGGACACGCAAAGGTAGTCGGCCTCCCAGAGGTCTGACCGACTCACGACGGCCCACAACACGACGCGCCTCACCGCGCGACCTGCTCGATGCGCTCACCGACGATGCCGCGCTCATCGGTCATTCGTTGCGCGTTGGTCACGACCGAGCGGCGCGTGCGCAAGGACTACACAACTTCGTATACCTGATCGAGTCCGCACTCCAGGTCGCCAGTCGCCGCGGGGCGAAGAGCTCGGCGGTCAGCACGGCAGTGCGCTCAACACCGCGACTCGAAGCGGCGACGGTGCGCTGAGGCCCGACTCCGAACACGCGATCCCCGCCGGGACACGACGACAAAACACGCGTGGCTTGGGCTGCAACCAGGTGGGCTGGGCCCCAATCGTTTCCGGCCTTCGAGCACAAGTTCACCAGCGCCGCGTCACGCGACCGGCCGACGAACCACTCGCCGTCGTGTATCGTTGCGGGCGGAGCGCGGATCTCCCCGTCGAGATCAGCGCGCGTTGACCATTGTCGCGACCTCGAAAAGGGAAGTCACGCGGGCGCAGTCAAGGTCCTGGTTGAAGTCGAACGGGTCCATGACGATCGGCCACAGACCGGCGGACCGGGCGCCCACAACGTCGATTCCCGGCATGTCGCCGACGTACCAGGCGTCGGTGGCAGCCACGCCGATCGCGTCGAGCGCAAGGTGGAAGATCCGGGGATCGGGTTTGCTGACTCCGACCGCCCCCGAGTCGATGATGCACGCGACCTCGACGCCGAGCCCAGGACCTACTTGGAGAACCTCTTGTTCGGCCAAGCGTTGCGCCACGGAACCATCGGCGTTCGACACGACTCCTACGTGCACGCCGGTAGCGACGAGCGCGCGCAGGCCGTCGACGGAGCCCGGAACAATGCGCGACCAGAGCGGTCCAGCCGCGAACTCGCTGTCGAGATGCAGGTGCACCTCTTCGCGAACGCTGGGATCGGCGGCGACGCCCGAAGCGGAAATGTACGCGTCCAGGTACGAATGCCAGCGGCCCTTCCAGTCGAGTTCGCCGTCGTAGTCGACGACGAACTGTGCCGCGCCGGCGTAGTGAGCGCGGTCGAGGACGTGACGCGAAACCGTGACGCTCGCCCGCGCGAACGCGCCGACGATGCGATCATGATCGGGGAGATGGAAAATGCCTCCAACATCGAGCAGCACGGCCTTGGGTGCAGGCATTGACCAACCGTAGTCTGAGCCGTGCGTCGCCTCCGCGCGATGTCGGATGCGTGACCAACGGCGCGCGCTGTCCGGTTCGGGTTTGGGTCGGCGCCGATCACGGGTCACTCGGGCGCGCTCGTTGTCGACGATTGTCCGGCGCTGCTTCGACGCACGTGCTTCACCAAATGGCATGTTCTTGCACGGCCGGCATTTGCTTCGGACATGGACCTGGCTCGCTCCCCAGCGACCATGGATCTCGTCGTTCACCTTCGAGGCCGGTCATCAACCTCGAGCAGCCCTTCCCGGTCGAAGAACACATTCAGCATTGATCGTCGAGGTCCGCAGGAGTAGGCCAGGGAACTTCTGAAATGACCTCGGTTGCCTCGGTGGGCACGGGTATCCTCCTGTGGTGGAGTTCCGCCGGATCAACGCGTTGCCTCCGTACGCGTTCGCGCAGATCGATGCACTAAAAATCGAATTCCGGCGCGCGGGGGAAGACGTGATCGACCTCGCGTTCGGCAACCCCGACGTGCCGTCACCGGCGGTTGCAGTCGACAAGCTTGCTGAGGCGGTCCACAACCCGCGCAACCATCGCTACTCGACCAGCAAGGGCATCCCAAAGCTGCGGATGGCGGTCGCCGATCTGTATCAGCGGACGTTCGGGGTGGAGCTCGACTTCGAGACCGAGGTGTGCTCCACGATCGGGGCCAAAGAGGGGTTCTCTCACCTCATGCTCACGCTGGTAGGCCCGGGTGACACTGCGCTGGTGCCGAGTCCGTCGTACCCGATTCACATCTGGGGCCCGATCCTTGCCGGCGCTGCCGTGCATTACGTACGTATGGGTCCGGAGCAAGACTTCTTCGCCAATCTGCACACGGCGTACGAAGAAGCGTGGCCGCGCCCCCGGGTGATCGTCACGTCGTTCCCGCATAACCCGACCACCGCGTGCGTCGATTACGCGTTCATGGAGCGGCTGGTCGCGTTCGCTCGCGAGCGGGACATCGTCGTGGTGCACGACTTCGCGTACGCCGACCTCGGCTTCGACGGCTACAAGCCACCTTCGATCCTGCAAGTTCCCGGAGCCAAGGACGTCGCGGTCGAGCTGTACACCTTGACCAAGTCGTTTTCGATGGCCGGTTGGCGTATGGGTTTTCTGCTCGGCAACTCCGAGATCGTCGCCGCGCTGGCCAAACTCAAGTCGTACCTCGACTACGGGACGTTCCAACCGATCCAGATCGCGGCCACCGTGGCGATGAACGAAGCGCCCGACTTCCCGAAGGAAGTGAACGAGATCTACCGAGGTCGGCGAGACGTACTGATCGACGGACTCTCGCGTATCGGCTGGCACATCGAGCGCCCCCGGGGAACGATGTTCGTGTGGGCTCGGATACCCGAACCCTATGCTGAGCTAACCAGCCAGGAGTTCGCCACCTTGTGCATGAACGAAGCAAAGGTCGCGATTTCGGCCGGATCCGGGTTCGGGCCGGGCGGCGAAGGCTTCATCCGCTTCGCGCTCGTCGAAAACGAGCAGCGGATCCAGCAGGCCGTCCGTCACATGCGCCGAGGGCTCACCAAGCTGGGTTAGAGCAGTCAGCTAACCGCGGAGGCCTTGGAGGCAGAAGGTCACCGCCACGTCGGCGACGCGGTCGACGGACTCGTCGCGCTCGAGGACATACGAGCGTGTCAACTCGGCGACGACACCGTGGATCGCCTGCGCCAGCATGTCCGGGTCGCAGTCGCGGATGGTCCCTTCCACGATGCCGTCTTTGAGGTGGCGGATCGTGTCGGCGATCGAGATCTCACGATTGCGGGCCAACACGGGTGCGAACGTCTCGTCGGTTGCAGCGAACTGGATAATCGCGAAGTAGTCGCGGTGTTCGTGGAACCAGTTGATGGTGGCGCGGATACCCGACTCGATCCGCCGGACGGGGTCGGTTTCGCTGCCGATCGCCTGCTGCTGGCGTTTACGCAACTCGTGGTTCGAGGCTTTGAGCAGCTCCGCGAGCAGCTCGTCTTTCGAGGTGAAGTACCAATAAAACACGCCTTTGCCGACACCGAGCGCGGCGACAATGTCGGCAACCGACGTCGGATGATATCCCCGCTCCGCGAACAGCCTGGCCGCACACGAGAGCAGCTGCTCTCGTCGCTCCTCACCTCGGGGCGTGAGCTTGCTGCGCATGTTCTCCGCTCTCGGCCGGGGCGCCGCTGGATCCTGAGGTTACCGGGCAACTTGACCGTCCGGTCAATGACGGGGCCGTAACACGACTGTCGACGACCGTTCGCGGGGCCGTGACCTCGTGGGCATCTCCGCGCCACATGGGTGCGGGACACTCCAATGACGAAATCGAAGAACGGCGACAACGAATTCAAGGAAAGTTGCCCAAGCGCCGATGGAGGTCCGGATGCAAACCAGACTCGCCCGGTCCTGGAGTGCCTTGCGGTACGACCTCAGCTCGCAGCGAGCGCTCGACAACGCTGCCAAAATGCTGGTCGAGCACGATCGGATCCTGGCTGAGATCGACGCGCTGGCGGCGCGTCTCGACGCGGCGCTGCCGGCCGAACCGACGGTCCCGGCCGGCGCACAGTCGACGCAGCGCGTGGCCTGAGCCCGACCCTCCGTCACTATCGAACGCGCGCTCCGCAGGCGTACGCTCGCGCCGGGTCGACCGGGGAGCGCGCTTGTTGTACTGGGTGGTGAAGGGAGTGCTCACTCCGATCTTGGGAGTGTGCTTCCGCGTCAAGGTCGAGGGTCGGGAGAACATCCCGCGGCGCGGCGCGTGCATCCTGGCGTCGAACCACCGTTCGTTCCTCGACTCGATCTTCCTGCCTCTCGTCGTGCGGCGCCGCGTGACGTTCGTCGCCAAAGCCGAATATTTCGATGATCCGAAGACCGCGTGGTTCTTTCGGGGCGTCGGCCAGATCCCCATTCGCCGCGAGGGCGGGAGCGCCAGCGCACGCGCGCTCGCGTCGGCGACCGATGTGTTGCGTGCGGGAGGGGTCTTCGGCATCTACCCGGAAGGAACGCGTACGCGCGACGGGTACCTGCACCGCGGTCACACCGGTGTCGCGCGACTGTCGCTGCGAACGGGCACGCCGATCGTGCCGGTCGGGCTGATCGGCACGGATGAGGTGCAGCCGGTCGATAAGCGAATGCCGCGGTTATTCCGGCGGGTGACCGTTCGCTTCGGGGAACCGATCGACCCGGCACGCTACGGGGACGTCGATCAAGAGCACCTCGCGTTGCGTGAGTTCACCGACGAGGTGATGTACGAGATCGGTCAGCTGTCGGGATACGAGTACGTCGACACGTACGCGACCAAGAAGGCCGAGGACATCCCAAGCGAGGTCGGGCACGTCGCATCGTTCGATGAGATCCGCACACCCGAGACCGCGGCGTCTTAGCGGCGGGGTCGCCGATCACACAGACGCCCAGTCGCGGCACCGTTCGACCGCGCGGTGCCAGGTGGCGAGGCGCTCGTCTCGATCCGGCGGGTCCATCTGGGGCGAGAACGACGCCTCGGCCTGCCAAGTCGCGTTGACGGTTGCCGGCGAATCCCATACGTCCTCCGCGATGCCCGCGAGGAACGCGGCGCCCAGCGCCGTCGTTTCCTGTACTGCAGCACGCCGCACGGGTACGCCGAGGAGATCGGCCTGAAACTGGCAGAGCAGATTCATGACCGATGCGCCACCGTCGACGCGCATCTCGGCCAGCGCGGTGCCGCTCGCGCGGACGATCGCGTCCACAACGTCGGTCGTCTGGAACGCCATCGATTCGACGACCGCGCGCGCCAGGTGCGCCCGACTGGTCCCTCGGGTAATGCCGACGATCGCGCCCCGTGCGTACGCGTCCCACCAGGGCGACCCCAACCCAGTGAACGCGGGGACGACGTAGACGCCGCCGCTGTCGGGCACCGACTCGGCGAGAGGTCCGGTGTCGGCCGCGTCGGCGATGACACCGAGGCCGTCGCGGAGCCATTGGATCGCGGCCCCGGTCACGAAAATTGCGCCTTCCATCGCATACGTCACGTCGTCCGAACCGAGTGACCACGCGACCGTCGTGAGGAGACCATCGACAGGCTCGGGCAGGTTTGGGCCGACGTTGGTGAGCACGAACGATCCCGTGCCGTACGTGTTCTTCGTCATGCCCGGCTCGACGCATGCTTGTCCGAACAACGCTGCCTGTTGATCGCCGGCGATGCCGCTCACCGGCACCACCAGACCGGCGGCGTGGTCGGCTCGGGTGACACCGAATCGTCCGCTCGACGGCCCGACCGACGGCAGGCACGACACAGGCACATCGAAGAGGGCGACGAGCTCGTCCGACCATCCTCGGGCTCTGATGTCGTAGAGCATCGTCCGGCTCGCGTTCGATGGATCGGTCGCGTGCACGCCGCCGTCGGCACCTCCGGTGAGATTCCACAGGATCCACGTATCCACCGTGCCGAACGCAAGATTGGCGTCAGACGTCACGCCGCCTTCATGGAGGAGCCAGGCAAGCTTTGACGCCGAGAAGTAGGGGTCGAGAACGAGCCCCGTGGCGCGGCGGATCATCGGTTCATGACCCGCAGCGCGCAGTTCGTCGCATCGAGGTGCGGTTCGGCGGTCCTGCCACACGATCGCCCGGTGCAGAGGCCGGCCGGTGCGCCGATCCCACACGACGACGGTCTCGCGCTGATTGGTGATGCCGATCGCGGCGACGGTGTCGCCTGCCGCTTCGAGTTCGGCGGCCACCTCGCCGAGGGTGTCGACCGTCACAAGCCAGATATCGTCGGCGTCGTGCTCGACCCAACCCGGCCGCGGGAAGTGTTGAGGGAACTCTCGGTAGGCGCGAGCGCGCGGACGACCGTCCACGTCGACCGCGAACGCGCGCACTCCGGTGGTGCCGGCGTCGATCGCGATCACGCAAGTCATGGTCCGGTGTCACCCGTCGGGAATTGCGCCCGTTTCAGGTCCGTTTGGGTACGTTCGCAGAGCTCAAGCGCGAACGCAACGCCGTTGGGATTGTTGCGCAGCTCGAACAGCAGCGGGTGGCGGAAATCGCCGACGATCCGCAGGATCCGAGCAGGTTTCGGCCCTCGAGGGAGGATCACGAGTCGGTTGAGCGGCTCGCGGAACACTCGACGGCGCGGGTGGCGTGTGAAAAAGCCCATGGAGCACAGCACGAGATGTTCGGGCGTCAGCACCGCGAAGTCGAGGAAGCGGGTGGCGAACAGGTGCCACCCCGTGTCGCGCGACACCCAGCACCGCGTGATGGCGACGATCGGACCGGGATAGGGGGACGCGCGGCCCATCAGCCGCCGCAGTCGTCGCACGTGGCGGTTGTTCGCCCCGAAGTCGGCCGGTTCGGTCGGCTCCGGTGTCGGTGCGGCCCGAGCGTCCGCCACGCCTCCGTGCTCCACGCGTGTCTCGTCTTTCATCGAAGGTCCTCGAGGGGTGAGGCCACCGCGGCATCCGACCATTCGGCGGGCGCGCGGCGGAGGATAGGGCACACGAGCCGAGGAATTGGGGGTCTTGTCTGATGCGTATCGGAATGCTCACCGGCGGTGGTGACTGCCCTGGCCTCAACGCGGTCATCCGTGCCGTTGTGCGCAAGGGTGCGCTGCTCGAGCACGACATCGTCGGCTACCGACACGGTTGGCGTGGGCTCATCGAAGGCGAGTCGGTCTCGCTGACGCTCGACTCGGTCCGCGGCCTGTTGCCACGGGGAGGCACGATCCTCGGGACGTCGCGCACGAACCCATACAAAAGCGACGACGGGCGCAGCCGCCTGAAACTGACACTGGAGCGTGACGGCATCGACGCGGTCATCGCGATTGGCGGCGAGGACACGCTCGGCGTCGCCCACAAACTGTCCGGAGATGGCGTACAGATCGTCGGCGTTCCCAAGACCATCGACAACGACCTCTCCGCCACAGACTTCACCTTCGGCTTTCATACCGCGGTGCAAATCGCAACCGACGCGATCGACCGTTTGCATACGACCGCCGAGAGCCATGACCGCGTCATGGTCGTCGAGGTGATGGGCCGTCACGCCGGATGGATCGCGACCTACTCGGGTCTCGCCGGCGGGGCCGACATCATCTTGGTGCCGGAGACACCGTTCGACATTGACGAGATCTGCGGCCGCATCACTCATCGACACGAGCGTGGCGCGAACTTCTCGATCATCGTGATCGCCGAGGGGGCAACGCCTGTCGCCGGCACCATGGAGCTCCAAACCGGCGCGGTCGACGACTTCGGGCATGTTCGCCTCGGTGGGATTGGCAGCCGCCTCCAAGCCGAAATAGAACTGCGAACCGGCTACGAGGCGCGCATGACCCAGCTTGGTCACGTGCTCCGCGGCGGCAGCCCCACCGCCTATGACCGAGTGATCGCGACCCGCTTCGGTGTCGAAGCGATCGACGCCGCCCACGAACGCGACTTCGACGTCATGGTCGCATTGCGCGGCACCGACGTGATCCGGGTGCCGCTCGAAGCGGGAGTCGCGGTGCTCAAAACAGTTGACCGGCGTCTCTTCGACACTGCAGCGGTGTTCTTCGGCTGATTCCACAAGCCGATGGGGTTACTGGTGCCCACCAGGTCATCGGACCGCGGTGGACCCGCCCCTGACGCCGACAACGTGGCGTTCTGCCCCGCCCGCGAGGCGTCGCGTACCGGCGCTGCAGTGGCCGCCACGGGTGTTCGCAGACGAGGGTGAGGTATCGGAGTTGGACACGGAACAGCCACCTGCGACGGGGGAGGAGCCGCAGTCGACCTTTTGCAATGTGCGGCGCATCGGCGCTTCCCGACAGCGGGTACGGCTCCCGCGCTTCTTCGACGGTTCGCTCCATCCGATGACATTCCAAGACATTGTGGTCGGAGCCGGTCGGTCGGACGACGTCGATCGCCGGGCGGAGCGACCCACGACCACCGCGCGGATCCGGGGGTCCTGGATGGTGAGACGCACACCGGTTCGAGGGAGGGAGGTCGTCGCCGCAAAGGGTGTCGATAGCCTCCGATCTCGATGGGCGCGGCGCTGGACGATCTGATCGACCTCTTCGAGCTTGAGCAGCTCGAGGTGAACCTTTTCCGCGGCCTGAGTCCTGATGAGGACCGCCAGCGGGTCTTCGGCGGGCAGGTCGCCGGCCAAGCGTTGATCGCCGCGGGACGTACCGTCGACCGGGGTCACGTGCACTCGTTGCACGCCTATTTCCTTCGCCCGGGAGATCCGCGCATCCCGATCATCTTCGATGTGGACCGGATCCGTGACGGTCGGAGTTTCACGACCCGACGGGTCGTCGCGATCCAACACGGTCGTGCCATCTTCAATCTCTCGGCGTCGTTTCACGTCGCCGAGCCGGGCCCCGAACACCAGTATCCGATGCCGGACGCGCCTGATCCGGAAACCCTTCCGACCTTTCGCGAGCGGCTCGAGCCGTTCGTCGATCGGTTTCCTCCGGCGTTCGTCGAATGGATCCGCCGCGAGCGCCCGATTGATCAGCGCTCGACCGCGCTGCCCCGGTGGCTTGACCCGACGCCGACCGATCGTGAGCCTGAACAGCTCGTATGGTTCCGGGCCAACGGGATGCTGCCCGACGACGCGCTGTTGCAC
>JBKQIY010000096.1:0-16842 GCA_052148155.1 Acidimicrobiia bacterium
CAACCCGACCCGCACCTTCACCAAACCCGTCTTCGTCGGGATCGTCACCCTCATCGTCACCGACCCCAACGGCGACCAAACCCGAACCGTCAAAGCCATCACCGTCACCTAAACCCACCAAGAACACCCCGCTTGTGGCAGCCCGCTCGAACGTCCGGTCAGCTCCGACCCCGGGACCGCACTGCCGATCCACACCCACGGAGACGCACACCATGTCGGTGCGCCTTTCCTGTTACGACAACATCACGTCGACGCGGGCGACGTGCCGTGCTTGTGGGTACACGAATGCGGACCCTCTTTCGCCCGGGAGCCGATGACTTGACGTTCGCCGGTCGTGCGTCGGGCGGAGCGACCCCCTTTGGCGAGAGTCCACCCGACCTCGAACATTCGAGGTTCGGCCTGCGCATCGCTGCGCGCGTGCGTACGCCAAGATGTCCCCACCACCTGCGATCGAGGATGCGCAACGCCGGGCGATCCGGCCGGGACGCCAGCTTCCATATGGCCCAATCGCAGCAGGTCGCGAACGAATCGGTCGTGACCAGGGTCGCCCAGTTCGGGCTTCCCATCGTCGCGATCGGCGTCGTCCCGCTGGTGAACCTGAGCGCGATGAACGTACTCGAGCGCAAAACAGGACCGGTGGCTGGCGACGTCGACAGTCCGCGGCCGTGGGCGGCGGCGCACACTCAGGCGCCCAACCGGACGAACGCGCAACGAAGGCGCAGCAGGTGCGGCGGTGCGCGAAACCTCCAATTCCCTGAGCCGGCCAGCTCGGCTGGCCGAGTTGGCCGCTCTGGACGCTCGCCGAGGACGATGAACGGTCCGTCAGCAACCCGACGGTGAGAGGGCAAAATTCGGAACTCGACCACGCTGCGAGGTCGTTTCGGCGGAAACGCCAGGCATCCTGAGACCTTCTCCGCGCATCTCATGTCAGTCTCGGCTTTGTACCGTTCAGAAACCGCTTTGGGCAGCCGAATGAACAAGACAGCGCACCGGACGGACGTTTGGGCGCAATGAAGGTGAGTCGCGTGCGAAATTGGCGCATCATGTCGACAGTCGCGGCCGTCGTGTTCGCGGCGATTGCCGGGGTCTTGGTCTTGAAGTACTTGAACAGCGCCGACTCCCGCGCGGAACACGACAAGGACCTCGTTCCCGTTCTGGTCGCCAAGTCGAAGATCGGGCGCGGCACCGTGTTCGACCAGGCTTTAGCCGACAAGCTTTTCAAGCCCGCGCGGATCCCGCGCGACTCGCTTCCACCTGACGACATCGCGCCTGCGAGCGACAGTCAGCTCCTGTCGGTTTACAAGGGCAAGGTGGCCGCCGCCGACATCTTCGCAGGTACGCCGCTGGTCTCCGATGAGTTCGTGTCGCCGTCGCAGATCGTCAACACCGTCTCGGCCGCGATCCCGACCGGCGAAGAGGCGATCACGATTAGCCTCGACCAAACCCACGCGGTCGGAGGATTCGTGACCCCCGGAGACCGCGTCAATGTGATTCTGAGCTTCCCGGTCAGCGACGACACCGGAGCCGGCACGTCACACACCGCGACAGCGTTCTTACTTCCCGGAGTCACGGTCATGGCTGTCGGTTCGACGACGACCCTCGCGCAGACGCCGAGCCTGAGCGACGCGCCCGCCGGAGGTGCGACGACGACCACCACGACCGCGGCGCAGCCGTCGAGCCTGATCACATTGGAAGTGACACGCCGTGAGGCGGAACAGATCGTGCAGGCCACGACCCTCGGAACCGTGTGGCTCAGCCTCAACCCATCCGATTTCTCGCCGAGCCAGTTCTCGAACCCAACCGAAATCGTCGACGAAGCCAACCTGTTCAACCAGACCTTGACCGAAGTGCAGAAACGTGCTTCTGCCCTCTCTGCCCAGGCTCCGTCACTGCCGACCGCGACCGAGCCCTACGACGGTCCGTAGGTACAAGCGCGGCTGTCGGCCGTGCTCATCGCGACCGCGTTGTACGAAGCGAAACGTTGCGTCCGGTGCGCGGCGTAGCAGGTCCGGAACGCTCTTCGAACCTGCCATTCGACGTGCTCGGCGGACCGCGGCGCGGCCTGTTGTGTACGCCGGTCGCTTGTGCGTCGGCCGCAGCTGAAACGAGTCCCGCTTCGAGCGCCCAGCGCGTCATGTCGAAACCGTGCGGACACCCCGGTGAAGCAGGAGGACCTCAGTATCTGTGCCCGCCACGGTGGCGCCGTCGTCAGGTTGGGTTGTGGCACCGAAACCGGTGCGCCCCGCCAGACCATGATCACGGCCGCGCCGAACGCAACGTGACTGATCGGCAACCGAAGCCACCGGCGGAGAACGCTGCGGACGCAGGATCTCGCGGTGCGACGTCTTCACCAACGGCGCCGCCGATACGGACCACACCGCACGTGACACCCCAGACGTTGCTGTCCGTCGTTCGCGCCCCCGTCTCGAGGTTGGCTGGCGCGCGACGCACAAGATCGCGAGCTCGGCACGCCAGCGCGACGTGCGCGACGAACACCCGCGGTAGGGCCGTGACGTTCGTTCCCGGACCGTCCGCGAGGAGTATTGGTTGGTGATTCTGCACCGTCCAACGTGGAGTCGGTCGCGGCCGAACCACAGCGCCACCCGGTGAGTAAGCCGTTCGCGGCTGGGTTCGCGACCGCGTCGGATCGTCGGGGCCGGTTCAGTACCGTGTCCGCGGCGGAGGTGTCGCGTTGCAACGATCTCGGTTTTTCGGTCTTGCCGCCGCTGCAATTGTTGTGGCCACAGCAGTTTCGGTCACGGCCCCGGTCACAAGCGAGCCGGCGGGTGCGACCGCCAGCGGCCCACCCGCGGCCGACGGATATTTCAAGACCCTCCCTCCCGGCGCCCCGCTACCCACCGACGCGCAATGCGCGGCTCGTGTGCATCGCTCGACGTGGGAACCCAGACCGCAGAACGGAACTGCGAACCACAAGATCGTGAAACCGGTCGATCTTCCGGACAACCCGGCGTTCAATGCGGCGTGGCAGAAAAAGTACAAGCCGCGAATCGACGGCAACTTCTCCGGCACCACCGACGAGATCATCCAATGGGCCTCGTGCAAATGGGGGATCAATGACAACCTCACCCGAGCCCGCGCCGTGCAGGAATCGAACTGGGTGCAGTCCACATTCGGCGACTATGTGCCGAAGTCGAGTGGCCACTGCGTCCCAGGCTGGCAGACGTCTCCGTGTCCAACGTCGTTCGGGATCTTGCAATCGAAGTGGTACTACCGTCCCGGTACCTATCCTCGCACGATCGTCAGCACCGCCTACAGCATCGACTCGGTACTGGCCGAAACGCGCGGCTGCCTCGACGGGATGTTGTGGTTCGGCCCTCAGTCGAAGGGCGACGTCTGGGGTTGCGTCGGCTTCTGGTTCTCCGGTTCGTGGGGCCACGACGAATCCCAATACATCACGAATGTCGAGAACATCATCACCAACAAGCCCTGGCTCCACTGGACCGGCTGACCAGCCAGACCCGCCCGGCCGTCACGGGTACGCGGCTCTTCACGCTCACTCTTGAAGGGTTTGTCCTCACCGGCCGGGACTTCACGGCCGGACGCACCTTGGTTCGCACACCAACGAAGACACGTCGCCATACTCGAACAGTCCGAGATCGCTGCACAACGCTCACGCGGTCTGCAGTCCGAGACGTCCCAGACAACGGGCGGGCGTCAGGGAGCGCCGCGTCTGAGCCGGCTGTATAGCGCCCGAGCCGCGGGGCCCACCCGTTGGCGCAGCCTGCGCAATGCTGGATTTCGCTCCACTGGGACGTAGAGCCGGGAGTACAGCTTGGGAGAGATGTGCGGAAGTACGGGATCGCGGCGGGCTCTGAGCACCGCGAAGAACGCTGGAGCCGGCAGGTCCGCGTAACGGACGACGTTTTCGAACCATTGGGCGCTGAGGCGGGCGTCGTGTTGGGTCGGGAGCAACGCCGCGCGACGACGTTTTTCGTACGTCGCGAACGCGGCTTGCGGCGTGTCCGCTTGTTGGAGGGCGGCGGCGAGGGCGATGGCATCCTCGAAGGCGAGCCGCGTGCCCGATCCGATCGAGAAATGCGTCGTGTGCGCGGCATCGCCGACGAGGACCGTCTTGTCGGTGTGCCACCGTTGGTTGGAGACCGTCTTGAAGTTGAGCCACGGCAATGACAGCACGTCGCGACTCGGGCTCAACAGTCCCTTCCCGTCGAGATGGCGTCTGAATATGTTCTCGAGGAGCGCGATGCTGTCCGGCGCTGAGCGCGTGTCGAGCCCGAGCCCCTTCCAGGTGTCGGACGTGCACTCGATGATGCACGTACTCGTAGAGTGATCGAATGCGTAGGCGTGAAACCAGATCCATCCGGCCTCGGTGCGCTCAAACGCGAACGTGAAAGCGTCAAACAGTTTTTCGGTCCCCAGCCACACATAGGTGTTGCGACCAACGGCGACCTGCGTTTCGAACCGCTCATCGGTTCGTCGAAGGACGCTGTTGGCGCCGTCGGACGCGACGATGACATCTGCGTCGACCTCACCGATGCCCGCGATCTCGCGATCAAACTGGAGATCGACACCAACATCGGTCGCGCGTTGCGTCAGAATGTCGAGCATCTTCGAGCGTGCGATGCCGTATCCGCCGCCTTCGTGCTCGACGGGCTGGCCTTCCAGTACGAGATGTTGGCCGTGCCACCGGACTGCGCTCTCAGCGACGTGCACTGCCGTCTCCGGATCGGTGCTGCGCAGGTCGTCGAGCAGGTTGTCCCAAAACACCACGCCCCAGCCGTCGCCGCGATGCTCCGGTTTGCGTTCCAGGACCGTGACGTCATGGTGCTGGTCGAGTCGTTTCATCAAGATCGCGAGGTACAGACCCGCTGGTCCCCCACCGACACACGCGACGCGCATTTGCAACCGCTCCAACCCGGGACGCGTTTCATCCGGACAACCAAGCCCGCATCGTGGCTGTCGTAGGTTCCGGTAGAGCGAGACAGCCTACATATTGATTGGTGCCGAGCGACGTGGCACGACCGTACGATTCGGAGCCAAGCGTACGCCCAGGCTCTTTTGCCCTGAATTGAACCACCGCGGTTTACCTCCGACGCGTGCGGGTATTCGCCGCGACCTTGGGTGTGGCGGCCGCGGCGCGCCGACACACCTGCGTTCGGACGCCCTGTTCGTGGTGCCGCGCCGGACGTTGTGCATCCATGCGCGACAGGTCGACCGATGTGTCCGTCGTCGGTCCGTGGGCGTCGTCGCGCGCGGCTCGTCCCGCGCGACCGGTTGGGTCCGTTCGACCGACCCGATATCACAAAGGGCACGAACACCTAAAGGATGGGACGTCTGGACTGGCCGGTGTGGTCTGGCGGTTCGTGCCGAACGGACCTGCATGGATCTTCGCGAAGATGATCGATTCCGCGTGGCGAACGATCAGGTCAACGGCTGCCATTCGCATCGACGGCACCTCGGGCACAGCGGACCGCTCGGGCGCCGTGTTCGTGACCGACCGCGTGCGCTGGGCGCATCGGGTTGCGGAGACCGTCAGTCGAGTCTCGTGCGGCGCACGCGACGCTGATACATGCCCTCTCGCCATCTCGCGTGACGCCGTCGTGGCCAGCGAGGATCTCTGCGCCGGTCAGCGGCAGTAGGCGACCGCGTCAAGGGTTCCGGCGCGGGCGCCGTCGTTGTAACCGGTAGCGACCCAGTGCGTCGGTGACGATGCGGTCAGACTGAACGGGAAGATCAACGCAGAACTGCTGGACGGTCCGGTCGGCTCGCTCGTGTCGACGCCTCCGAACACGAGCGCGGTGCCCGACGGGCAGCTGACACGTGCTGCGCCACCCTTGTGGGCCGCGAGCGTCAACGTCGTCCGGTAGGCGGTGGGAGCGACTCCCGCTGCACAGTAGGCAATCGCAGTGATGGTGGTTGGCGCGTTCACCAGGTTCAACATGCTTACTTCCCATTGCGTTGACGACAGGGCGAGGAGTTGACCGACGGCCTCGACGTGCGTCGACGACGAACCTGAGCTGTAGCCGCCGCCGACGACGACGGTGCCGGCCGGGCACGTCGCGATCGCGGTTAGCGCGCGAGAGCCCGGAAGTGACACGGTGCTCGACGCGCTCGTGGAGACGCTTCCGCGATCGCAATAGGCGACGGCGCTCAGATGACTTCCGGTGCCGATCGCCTCGCTCTGTCCCGTCACGGTCCAGCGGTCTGGGGCGCTGCGACGCATGCTTGTCGGAAACGCGGCCGCGTGGCCGTTCGTCATCGGCGGAGATTTGAACTCGTCGATGAAACCACCAAACGAGACGTGTTCACCGATCGGGCATGTTGCCGTAGCCGAACCGCGCCGCATCGGGGAAACGACCACCGTGGTGGTGCTCCTCGACGCGAAGGCGAATGCCGGAACGGCGAGCGCAGCACAAACCACAACGATGATGACCGTTTCCATTCCGACGATCCGACGAACGACTGAGTGAGGACGGCGCAGAGGCCTAGCCATTTCGCTACCTTAGTTCTGGGCAACGAACGGCCGAACTGCGCTGTGCAACGTGCGCGCCGAGGTTTCAGTCTGACATTTCAGTTCGGCATGGCATCGTCGCCGGCCGTGGGACGCCTGTCGTTGCCGACACGACAGCTTCTCCGGTTCCGTACCGGCGCCTGCGACGAGCTCACGTGACCTGTACACCCGGCAGGGCGACATGCAGGCAGCTTCTTGGCGACCGACCCGCTTCCCGGAAGCGAACGGTGGTGTCGGCGGGAGACAGCCGCATCCCACGGTTTCGGTCGACGACGCCGACCGGCTGTGGCGAACATTGAGGGTGCGCATCACACCAAACATGGCTCTCGGGACCACCCACGATGGCGCCGGTTGCTCGGCCTCGCCCAGCGTGCGCCGAATCGTGAGCGGCCCGGCGCGAAATCTCGAAACGTGCGTCGGCCCCCGCCCAATTGCGGAATGGGACGTTCCCGCCCGTCGCTGGTGTCCGACGCGGGGGCTGATCCCCGGTGCCGATTGGGCTGTGGCCGCGCCGTGCGCGGGGGCGGTCGATCGCGCCGACTTGTCGACGTCGCGCCCTTCCTTGTGAGGTGTTGGCGGGCTGTGTGGGGATGGCGCCACGTCGGTGGAGGGCCGACGTTCACCGCGATGCAGACTGTCGTTCAGGTTGGACCGCGTCGTACGAGATCGTAGAGCGAGTCGTCGATCGAGATCGTCGGTGGCCAGTCAACTTTTCGCGTTTGGGTGGGGAGGAGAGACAGAAGGAGTTGCGTCGTGTCCTCGGCAAGTTGTGGTGTGCTGTCTCGCCAGGGATCGGCGAATACCTGGATGAAGACTTTGCCGATGACAAAGGTCGATTGAGAAAGGTGTTGCTCTGTCCCGTCGACGGTGCAGCTGAACAGGTCTCGGTCATGGCTGAGGACCCGAGCGTTCCCGTCATACCTGCCGACGAGTACCTGCGTGCCTGCGGGTACACCGTCGCGGCGCAGATGCTCGCAGGCAGAACGCGGCGTCCGTACCCGGTCGTTGGAGACACACTCAACGACCGCGGCGGTCTTCGCCGCCCATCGAGCGAGCAGGTCTTGCTTTCTGGGCGACAGGCGCGTCCTGTCGCCTGCAATCATCGACGTCAAGAACGCGACGACGTCGTCGTCGAGGTGCTGTATCCAGCCGCGAATGCACGTCTCGCAAATGCAGTCGACCGTCTGGTCGACCTCCGTGCGCATCTGCTGGACCAAGGTGTCGTCCGTGCCGCGCTCGCGGTTCCAGGTGGCCATCTGGTCTGTGAGGCAGCGACAGATCCATTCTGGCCAGAGGTACTCGACCGGGCCGGTCGGACGGTCGCAAAAGATGCAGGTCGGGGCGTCATACGCCTGCTTGTCGGGTGGTGTGGACGAAACCGAGACGGTCGGAGATCGGTCGCGTGCCGGAACCGGCGCCCAAGCTTCGGGTCGCGTCAGCGAAACCGTCGACGATCGGTCTGCGCGGCCGGGCGGTCGCATCGGGGCGGGTTCGTCGATTCCTGAGCCGCCCACAACCGGTGATGTCGTCGCATCGGGCCATGTTGTGTACGTCGCTGGGTCCGGACGCGCGACGAGCGGCCGGTCCGGCGTTCGCTCGGCGTTGTCGGCCGCGGGCTCAAGTGCTTGAAGTGGTGCCTCGGCGTCGGCCTGTTCATCGGCGTCGGAGAGCACCGTCTCGACTCGATAGCTCGGTCCGCCCCAGGTGGCGTGCCATTTCTCGTCCTCGAGGCGCAAACGGCGTGAGGCACTCAACGCACGGGCTTCCCACAGGTCAGCAGCTTTTCGGAACTCTGTGAACTCGCGGGGCGAGTCGCTCAGTTTGGTTTCTTCGGCGTGCGCGACTGCAAGGTAGGTATTCCGGTAGAACTGACCGAGGTGCAGGAACCTCGCCGATTCCTCGCGTTCGTAGTCCGTCGGCGCTCGGTCCTGCATCCGTTCCGGAACCGCGAGCAACGAGGCGATGTACACCGCCCGTTTCGCCATGCATCGAGCAACGAACCCGACGCTCCGTCCGCAACCGCAGGGACACTCACTCGCCAAGATGACGTCTCTTCCAATCCACGCACAATGGGCGACGTTGGGTCCGCTGTCAGCCTCGACCCGGGTCGAGTGTCGCGGCTACCCCAGACGCCCGAACCGCACTGGCCGCCTCAAACGGTAGCAACCCGCCAGGTCGGGTCATACCTGCACGGTATCGGCCGCGGCAGGAGCCCAAAGTTTCGTGGCGAACGGCGACCGGAGCCGAAGGCGCGACTGAGCATCGGACACACAGATCGCCCGACCGAGCGGCAACCTCGACACCCCCTCGACGTGGCCACCTCGTTGCATGGCGGCGCCGACACTGGCTCACAGACCGGGCCGGGGTCGGGCATATATCCACTCGACCTCCCGAGGCCGTTTTCTGCGTGAGCCGTCCCCTTCCGCGCCGCTCGGGTGGCAACGACACCTTGTCCGCGTGAACTCGTCAATGTTGGGTGTCAGCCCCGTGTCCGAGGTATGCCTGCTCGTTGTAACACGTCGGCCGGAACGCCGGCATCTCTCCAAGATCCGTAGCGGATTCCGCGTCGCTCCGAGAAACCTTTCGCGACCTTGCAGAACTCTCGCTCTAACGACTTGACATCGGTGGCCGTGTGTTCGCCCGCCGAGGAAAGTCGTGCACGAAGATCACGAGCCTGTTGGTGTGCGAGGACGCGCTCAAGACCGATCGCGGTGCGTCCCCGTTCCTCGGCGGCTTGCAGTCGTGATCGCAGTTGCGCGGTTGACACCTTGCGGCCTCGTGTCTTGGGCGTGTTGAGTGCCGAGAGATAGCGGTCGATGGTCGCCGACGTGGTGCGGCCTTCGGCTAATGCTTTTTTGTGAGCCGGGGACATTGACTTCTTATTCGTCGTCTTCTTGGCCGTCGCCTTCTTGGTGGTCTTCTTCGTCGTCTGCTTCGCAGGCACTCGGAGCTCCTTCGGGGGACATGTTCGGGCCGAAGATACAGGTTGACGTTGCGTATTTCCTTTTCCGTTCGTTTCCCACGCTGTTCCCTCAGGAGACGCTCAGGTCAAATCGGATGTGGCGAGGTTCGGACCGTGCATTCGATCACCGTGTCTGGCTCCTGCACGACGTTCGGCGGTGGAGCGTTGTGAACTGTCGAATGGTCTCGTCGTGACGAACATCAGCCCGTTCATCGAAGCCCGTCCGAGCGTCTTCGGTGTGGTCTTGTTTCGGTAGGCGTGATTGATATCGGCGGTGGGACGGGGTGCCATCGTGAGGTCATCTCCGACATCTATACGAGCGGATGGTCATTGCTGCCCGCTCCGTTGTCGGGTTCGGTGACGATGTGAGGCGATGTGGTTCCGACGGCCCCGACCCGATCGGTGCCGACGCCGGCCGCGGGCACGGTGATGGTGACGACCACGACGCGAGTCCTCTTTGACCGCGACATCGATCGTCTCCGTCCTGGTGCAGCTCGCGAGGAATGAGCCGCTTCGGCTCTCTGGGAAGGCCATCGTCTGAACGGCCGAAGAGGAAACGGTCTCGTTGCCGCCCGTTTGGGTCTGTCGGCCGCATGCAAGCCGCGGCCGCCGCGAGCCGTGGGACGAAAGGTTCGTTTACGCCAGGATCCTCTGCGCGGCGGACTGGATGATGCTTGCGGCCGCGGCGGGGGAGTGATGGCCGCGCAGCGCGTCGCGGATCGCGAACCAGCCGGCATCTTCGATCTTCGGGAAACGTTCGAACTGGGGGTAGGTGATCATCGCGTCGTTGATCATCTGTTGCGTGATCTGGAGCCGGCGGCGGTCGACGTCACCTTCCGGTTCGACCGCCGCGAGTGCACCGCGGTGGGCGCACATGCTTCCGCCTGCCGCGTCGACGGCCTGCAGCTCGGCGCCGATCAGCCGGTGCAGGAGCGTCACTGCGCCGTCGAGATCGGCGCACGTGTGAGGGATGGCCCACGCGTGACATCCCGAATACGAGACCCGCCGAGCCGGGCCGGCCGGATAGAGATGCGGGACCAGCCTGTCGGCGAGCACCGACGTGCGGATTGCGTCCCACCCGCCGGGCCACACCGCAGCCGCATCGACGCGACCGTCGAGCAGCGCAGCGTCGACCTGGTCGTAGTGCCAATCGACGAGATCGGCCGGGGCGCGCGCCGCGAGGCTGCACAGCGTCTCGATCGCATACTCCGCGTCCGATGTCGCCATCGTCGGCTGCAGCTGCGCGTCGAAGAGCCTGCCACCACGTCCGACCACCAGCTCGAAGAAACTGCCGAACAAGCCTGATTCCCGGCCCGGGAATCCGAAGACAATGCCGGACGCCACCAGCGCCTCCCAGGTGTCGGGCGCGGTGTCGACCCGATCGGCGCGGACCCAAAGCACACGCACGTCGACCAACCGCGGTAGGCACAACTGCGCGTCCGCGAAGCGACACAGGTCTACCGCACGCGGCGCCAACGGTGCGATGGCAGCGCCGTCGACGAGATCGTCGAGCGGACGCAACCACTGCGACTGCGACGGCGCGTACTTGGAATGGGTTGCGAGCAGGTCGATTCGCTCGCCGGCCGCGAGCATGCCGGCCACCTGCCGGTTGAGTGTCGGGTGATCGGCGTGGACGACGACCTCCACCTCGCCCGGTGTGAACATGTCGTACAACCGGTCGTACATGGGGCCGCCAACCAGAGCGATACGCACCGTCACGAACCCGCCTCCACCACCCCGATCGCGGCCCGACCCTCGATCGGCATGGCGGCGAAATCGATCGCCAAGATCGTCGCGTACACGTCGTGCTCGCGTTGCGGAACGGCGATGGTGACCTCACCGTCGGGATCTGCCGTGAGGGCCTCCAAGACACCGGTACGTGTGCTGAACGGCAGGCGTGCTCCGGTGCCGACCACGGCGACGCGCTCGACGCGACGGACGGGCAGCCCGCGTACCGTGACCGTGTCGTAGGGTCGCATCAGGCAGATCACGTTGACGCGGTTGTCGCGGCGCGTCGAAGGCCCGTAGAACTGCCAGGGCTCGAGTCCGGCTTGGGTGCCGTGGATCGCAGTGTCGTGGGCGGCCATCCACGCGGTCACCGCGTCGAGCCGTTCGATCTGTTCCGCCGGGAGCGCGCCGTCGCCGCGCGGGCTCACGTTGAGTAAGAAGTTCCCGCCGCGTCCCGCGGTCTCGCACAGCGCGTGCACGATCGCGCGTGCGCTCTTGTAGTTCGTGTCGTCGGGGTTCCAGCCCCAACTGTCGTTCATCGTGAAGCACGTCTCCCAGCGTTCGCCGGGCGCGATGGGCGGGACGAACTGCTCGGGCGTGAGGAAATCTCCGTGACCGGGGAGCCGGTCGTTGATGAGGATGCCGGGCTGCAACTCGCGGGCGAGCGCCGCGATCTCGTCGACACGCCACCAGCCGGGCGATCGCTCCCATTGGCCGTCGAACCAGAGCACGTCGACCGGACCGTAATTGGTCAGCAACTCGCGCAGTTGTCCGAACAGGTAGCCGCGGAAGCGGTCGGCCTGCTCGGGCGCCGGGCGTGGCGGCGACAGGCCGGGCAGGTACGGCTTGTCCTCTTCGCGAAATGCCGGATAGTCCGGATGATGCCAATCCGACAGCGAGTAGTAGAAGCCGATCCGCAGACCCTCGGCTCGGAATGCGTCGGCCACGTCGCGAACGATGTCACGACCGTACGGCGAGTGCATCACAGTGTGGTCGCTCAGCGCGCTGTCGAACATCGAGAACCCGTTGTGGTGACGGGTGGTGAACACCACGTAGCGCATGCCGGCTTCGCGTGCGCGACGTGCGAGGTCAGCGGCATCGAAAGCGGCGGGGTCGAACGAGGCGGCGAGCCCGTGGTACTCGTCCGGCGTCACCGACTGGCAGCGCGGGAGGCTGAATACGCCACCCACCATCGGCCACGACACCTCGAGGCCGTGTTGGCTCGCGTGGTCCCAGTGGATGAACATGCCGAAACGGGCTTGGTCGAACCAGTCGCCTTGCTTCAGCATCAGTCGACGAGGCGCACGCCGGTGATGCCGCCGTCGAGCAAGAAGTCGGCGCCCGTCGTGAAGGTTGTGTCGTCGGCGAGATACGCGACCGCCGCGGCGACCTCCTCGCAGGTGACCATGCGACCCAGGGGTTGACGTCGGCGGAGCGCTTCGAAACCGGCCTCAGGATCGGGCAGGGCAGCGACTGTTCTTTCGACCCACGGGCTCGCGACCGTGCCGGGCGAGACGCAGTTGACGCGTACACCGTAACGAATCTCGTCGGCCGCCATCGCGCGTGTCAGCGCGAGCACGGCGCCCTTCGACGCCGAGTAGACGGCGCGGTCGACCAAGCCCACCGACGCCACGACCGAACACGTGTTGACGACCGCGCCGCGCCCGGCGGCCCGCATCGCGGGCAGCACCGCGCGCGACATGTTGGCGACACCGAACACGTTGACCGCGAAGACCCGCTGCCAATCTTCGGGGGAAGATTCGACGACGTCACCCGTAGCTCCGACACCCGCGTTGTTGCAGAGCACATCGATGCGGTCGTGTCCGGCGAGGATCCGCGCGGCCGCCGCCACGCAATCGCCCGGCTTCGACACGTCGACCCCGTCGAGCATGTCGAGCCCGACGACGACGTCGCCGGCAGCGGTGAAGCGGTCGACGATGGCCGAGCCGATCCCACCGCTCGATCCGGTCACCACTATGACCCGTTCCGGCATCGCTTCGCTCCCCTCGGCGCGCTTTCTAACATGCTGATGCGATGACCCGCATCACCGATGCTCACACGCTCGACGTCCGGGCACCCACCTCGATCACCCTCGCGGGCTCCGATGCGGTGCACCAGGACCCCGACTACTCGGGCGCCTACGTGTTCCTCGGGACCGACGGGCCGCACGAGGGTGTCGGCATGACGTTTACGGTAGGTCGCGGCAACGACCTGTGCTGCGCAGCCATCGAGCAGCTTGCACCATTGGTTGTCGGACGCGAGCTCGAAGAGCTCGTCGCGGACGGTGCAGCGTTTTGGCGGCGCCTCACCAACGACGGTCAGCTCCGCTGGCTCGGGCCCGAAAAGGGTGTCATCCACCTGGCGGCGGCCGCGCTCGTGAACGCGGTCTGGGATCTGTGGGCGCGCGTGGAAAACAAGCCGCTCTGGCGGCTGGTGTGCGACCTGTCGCCCGAGCAGTTCGTCGCGAGCATCGATTTTCGCTACCTCACCGACGTGCTCGACCGCGAGGAGGCGCTCGACCTGCTCCGCTCGCTCGCACCGACACGCGCCGCGCGCGTCGCCGAGCTCGAGCGCGACGGGTACCCCGCGTACCTCACGTCGGCCGGATGGCTCGGTTACGACGAGACCACTGTGCGCGACCTGTGCCGGCAGGCGCTCGTCGACGGCTGGCGATGCTTCAAGACCAAAGTCGGTCTCGACGTTGCCGGCGACGTCCGCCGTTGCGAAGTGATGCGCGAGGAGATCGGCGACCTGCCGCTCATGGCCGACGCCAATCAGGTGTGGGACGTCGAAGAGGCAATCGCGCGCGTGCGGAACCTCGCGCCGTTCGACCTGCGATGGATTGAGGAGCCGACGAGTCCCGACGACGTGCTCGGCCACTCGGCCATCCGTCGCGCAGTTGCGCCCGTCGGTGTGGCGACCGGAGAGCACGCGGCCAACCGCGTGGTGTTCAAGCAGCTGATGCAAGCCGAGGCCATCGACTACTGCCAGATCGACGCGTGCCGGCTCGGCGGAGTCAACGAAGTCTTGGCGGTGCTCCTGCTTGCCGCGAAGTTCGACGTTCCGGTGTGCGCGCACGCCGGAGGTCTCGGCCTGTGTGAGTACGTGCAGCACCTTTGCGCGATCGACTACATATGCGTGAGCGGCTCGCTCGACGATCGTACGACCGAGTTCGCCGACCACCTCCACGAGCACTTCGTGCACCCGGCTGTCGTCCGCAACGGCTGCTACGTGCTTCCATCCGCCGCGGGATACTCGGTCGATCTGCATCCCGACTCGTACGCGTCGCTCGCATACCCCGACGGTGCGGTGTGGCGGAGATGACGGAGCTCGACCATGGCTCGACGCGGCCGCTGGGCGCACACGGACCGGCAGTCACGGCACTTGGTCTCGGGTCCGCGGCCATCGGAAACATGTTCGCCGGTGTCTCAGACGACGACGCGTGCGCGACGGTCGACGCGGCCTGGGACTCGGGCATCCGTTACTTCGACACGGCACCCCTCTACGGGCACGGCGCATCCGAGCGCCGACTCGGTCGGGCGTTGCGCACCCGGTCGCGAAACGACTACGTCCTGTCGACCAAGGTCGGTCGGACGCTGCGACCGGCCGGTTCCGAACGATCGGCGACAATCTTCACCGACGTGGGTGATCTCGAACCCGAATTCGATTTCTCTCGCGACGGGATCATGCGGTCGCTCGAGGACAGCCTGCAGCGACTCGGCACAGACCGCATCGACGTCGCCCTCGTGCACGACCCGGACGACCACGAGGACGACGCGCTCCGCCATGCGTTCCCGACACTGCTGCGGCTCCGCGACGAAGGCGTCGTGGCCGCCGTCGGGTGCGGTATGAACCAGACGGCGATGCTCGAGCGCTTCGTCGCACGTCTCGACGTCGACTGCGTGTTGCTCGCCGGCCGTTATTCGCTGCTCGATCGCAGCGGCACCGAGCTCTTGGCCCAGTGCGCGGCGCGGCGCGTGGGGGTGATCCTCGGAGGTGTGTTCAACACGGGAGTGCTCGCCGATCCGGACGCTCATCCGACCTACGACTACGCAGCCGCATCACCCGCTGTGCTCGAACGTGCGCGACACCTCCGGGCCCTTTGTGAAGCGCACGGGATCGCGCTGGGGGCGGCCGCGCTGCAGTTCGCGATGCGGCACCCGGCCGTAACGACGGTGCTCGTCGGCGCGCGATCCAGCGCTGAGGTCGACCTCGACGTGGCCTACTCCGCAACATCGATCGACGACGACCTGTTTGCAGAACTCGAAACGTTGGAACGCGCGTAGCAATCCCGGCTTGATCCCTCCAACGGCAGCCATACCGCGCGCTGAGCGGACGAAACCGCAAGGCACCGAGCTAGAGCTTCCTGTCCGGGTGTTGAGGTTGCACGTCCACCACTTGGTGGGGGCGGCGATGGACCCTTTGTTTCCTTCCACAGAAGCAGAGGAGCCCATCACCGTGACCCCAGCAGAGATCATCTACCACCGGCGTGTTCGCGTGTTGGAACACTCGACCGAGACCGGGAACGTGTCGTTGAGGTGCCGGACGTTCGGTATATAGCGCAACACGTTCTACGAGTGGCGCAACGTCGCTGCCCTGTACGGGCTCGAGGCGTTGATGCCCAAGAAGCATCGGGAGCCACAAATGCCGAACGCGACCCCGACGTGGGTCGTGAACGAGCTCCTCACCTTCGCGGTGACGGAACCCACGATCGGGTGCCGCCAATACGCGGACCGGCTCGACGATCGCGGGTACAGCATCGGGAAATCGACCGTGCAGGACATTCTCGTGCGTCACGGGCTCGGCAAACGGCACCAACGAGTCGCTCGCGCGGCAGCGTTGGCTGTCCTGACCAGCGGGTTGATCACCGAAACCGCGGCCGATGACCGGCTGTTCGGGTTCTGTCACTGGTCAGCACGACCCGGTGACCTGGTCGCTCTCGACAGCTTCTACATCGGGAACCTCAAGGGCGTCGGCAAGGTCTACCAACTCACCGCGATCGATACCGCGACCCGCTGGGCGTTCATCATGATCGTGCTCGGTGTCCCCAACGGGACCATCACCGCACGGTTCGTGCATCAGCTCATCGGCCGTTACCGGCGCCTCGGCGTCACCGTGCGGTGCGTACTGACCGACAACGGTCCCGAATACATCGCCCACGCGTTCACCGACGCGCTCGCCAAGAAAGAACTCACCCACCAGCGGATCCCGCCCCGCTCCCCGAACTACAACGCGGTGTGTGAACGGTTCCAAGGCACCGCACTCCAAGAATGCTGGCGGCCGGCGTTCCATCGACGTCGCTCACCAGCGTTCGCCAACTCCAACTCCAAGGCGAGATCGACACCTGGCTCGTGCACTACAACAATCGCCGCCGCAACCACAGCGACTTCATGCACGGCCGCACACCCCGCACCGTCCTCGACAGCCACCGCAACCGCAAGGCAGCATGACCACCAAACAGAGGTCCCATCTGTCACCTCGATCCCCGGCCCGGAAGAGCTAGAGCGACGTGTGGACGTGAGCGCAGTCGTCGGACGGCGATGCGTGCTCGACAACACGATCCAGCGGGCGTCGAGGCTGGCCGCAGCGGCGAACATCTCCTTGTCGGTCGAACGTTCCTTGTCGACGCACGTGAGTCCGGCGGAGCAAGTCGGGGGGGGGG
>JBKQIY010000097.1:0-6708 GCA_052148155.1 Acidimicrobiia bacterium
GTCGCGTCCAGCCCAAGGTCGTTGTCGGCGCTCAGCGGGTCACCGCGCGTCGACGTCGCGGGAACCTCCCGTGAGCAATCGGGGCAGACCAAGAACGGATTCGTGCGAAGCGCTCCCGCGTCGAGCGGCGCATCACGACTTCAGGAGCGTCGTCTGCCATCAACTGAAGAAAGCGGGGCTGAAAAGATGTGCGGCATGCAGAACTGGTTCACGCCTTGGTGTTCCCAGCGCCTCCGCGCTGCGTCCGGAGGTGGCGAAGCGGGGTCGCGGTCGAGCACGGTGACCTCGTGGCATCGAGGCCGACCCAGAGCCGTCACAAACCGACGATATCGCCACGGATCATGACGACGGGGAGGCGTGAGCGCCCCTTTTCTTAGCCAACCTCTACGCAGGAAGGGTTCGCGGTCTGAACCTGAGGCGGTCACGCCGGAGTCGGCCGATGTCAGACCTCGCAGGCAGTGCAAACGAGGGTCGCGGTGCGCGCGAGCGTTCGCCGGGTCGGGTGAAGGCAGATGCCCGCGTCGGAGTGGTGGCCCGCCGTGCAGCGGCGATCACAGAGGACGGCTGAGTGGACAGGACTTCTCGGATGCGGTCCCCTCGAGCATCGTTCGCACTCATGCGGGCGTGTCCAACACGGTCGTAGCAACGGGAGCTGAAACGAGTGGGTACTCACGCTCAAGAAATTCTGTGGACTCCTCAAACAGGCGCTGGCGCGCTCCCGGAGAGGAGAAGACGTGATCGCCTCCGTCGATCTCCACCAGTTGCACGTGGCCGGATCGACGGAGTGTCTCCAGCGCTCGACCGCCGAACATTCGCACGTAGCGAGCGGTCGACTCGCCAGCCGAAAAGATCATCAGCACCTTCACGCCGCGCGCTGCGATCTTCTCGAGGTCTGTCGGGAGCGGACTGGGTGCATCGACCCGCAACCCCACCCGACGAGCGGCGTTGCGGGCCATCGCGCCGAATGCGAATCCGAACCCATCGGTAGCTCCCCGGCGCAGTAGCTCTCCCACGTGGGCGAGACCGTGTGTGATGCCTTGTTCACGCAGCACGAGCCGCCACTTTCGCGGGCTCACCAGGCCTCGGCCCAGGGAGTGTGCTGCCGAAAGGCTGGTCTCGGTTGAGCTTGACGCAGTGTCATCGGCTCCGAGGTAGAAAATCCCGGGATTCACGAGCATCGCATGGCTGATGTCGACGCCGTCGACAGCGGCGTGGAAGGCGTTGAATGCACCCGAACACAACCCGAAGAGGACGACGGAGTCGAAACCGGTCCGAGTTTGGACCCACGCGACTGTCTCACGGATTTCGTCGAGGCAAGTCGGCGCATGGGCCGAGATTTGGGTCAGTGGATCGACGCCGACGCTGTCACCCACGCCGCCGAGGTCGATCCGTACGACCGTAAACCCGAGGCTTGCCCAATACCGGGCTAGGAGCACGTACAAGCGTCCGGGTCCGACACGATTGTTCGCACCGGTGGTGCACAACACGATGGAGGCGCTTCGAATCGGGACATCGCCGGCCGGGCGCGAAATGATCGCGAACAGTCGAGCATCGACCCACGCCTGCTCCTCGATGACGCGGTCTCGTGCAGGACCGGGGGGCGCGAAGCGCCCGGCTGTTGGATCCTGAATCGACAACGTGTTCGCCTCGACGACGGCCGCGTCGACAACGTTGGCGACAACGGGAGCGCCGGCGTTTGGCAGGGCAAGGTTCGCGTTATCAAGCCAGTCCACGATGCGGTGAAGGGTCTTCAGCGGAGCCACCGACTTCACCTCGTCGTCGGTCATGAACTCTGCGTAGCCGGGCATTTGTTCGTGCTCGACGTTGGATCCCAAGTCCACGAGCCCACGAAGGAGGAGGTCGTTCGGCGCCGCGTCGCTACGGTCGATTAGCAATACCGAGCGTGGGCGGACAGGACTCGGTGCTACGACCAGGTCGATGGCGGCGAGGTCGACAAGTGTTTGTGCGGCGAACTCGAAGCCGCAGACCTCGAGTGAGTCTTTGGGGAACCGATCGGCCATGACGCGTTGGACGGGACGCGCCGCAGCGGAGAGCTTCGAGAGAGCGCGAAGCTCGCGCACGTAGGCCGCGCCGCTCGCGGGGGGCCACCAAAGTACAAGACCTGATACGCCGGGATGTGTCGTTGCGTAGCGGTGCGCCAGCAACGCACCAGCCCGATATCCGACGAGCCGAATATCTGATACGCCGCGTGACCGCAGCACGCCGACGGCCGCGTCGATGCTTCGGATCCACGCATCTAGCCGGTCGGGCTCCCAGGGTCCTCCGGCCGAGTCACCTTCGCCGTCGTAGTCGATGCGCAGGCTCCAAAACCCGCGTTCGGTGAGTGCACCGGCGAGGTGACGCAACGCCCGGTAGGCGATCAGTCCGTCGAAACCGAAGGTGTCGCACAGAACCACTCCGCAGTCGGAGCGGATTTCCGGCTGATGCAGCGTCCCGAAGCAACGTGACGGCCTGCGGCCGAACCACAGTGCCTTCGGCTTATTGGGTTCACGCATAGCGATCGGCCAGTCCACGCTCGATCCACAATACAAAGTAGTTTGTCGCGCCCCAGACATGGCGCTCAACGTGCAGTCTGCTCGGTCGATAGTTCGCCGAGTCGATCGGGAGCACGGCCGTCACAGCTGAAGTCGCTTGCGCGTGTCATTCGGCCAGTGATCGGGCTCCAGTCCGTGCTCGGCGAACAGTGCAAGCACGATCCGCTCGATACCAAAGCCCACGCACGCAGAATGCGCCGTGCTACCACCAGAGGCCGAGATCTCGAATGGCGCTGTCAAATGATCCAGGTGACAGTTGCACGACACAATCGCGGTCGGGCGCTCCTTGCTCGAGACCGTCGCCAGCAGTTCGAACTTGAGCGCGTGCTCGCGCTGGCTCGCGGCGAGTATCGAACCTGCTCGTCCGAAGAATGGGTCGTTCGCGGCGTCGACCACGACCTCCAATCCGAGATCGGCCATCATCTGTTGCGATCTACCGACCCAATCATCTCGAAATGCAAGCGAACTCTCCGGTGTGCCGATGTGCACGAACTCATGCTGATGAAACGCCTGCATCCTTGCCGGATCGTCGGACGGCTCGCGCCGAAAACATGTGCCGAGGACGTCGAACAACCGGCCGCCGTCCGGCAGCTGACCCGTCACCATCGGATAGACCGGGTAGCACGCCGCTGGCAGGTCAAGGTCGGTCGGCGTGAGCTGCGCGGCCCAATCGAGGCCGTGCGGGTCCCGAAGCAACGCGGCGTGTTCGTTTTCGCCACCGTCGAACCCGTGAATTGATCCCGCGAGATTGGGAAACGACCGGAGAAAGTCGCTGCGAATCAGGTACTCCCGCGAGAACACTGCCGGAAATCGGTAGACCTCCGGTTGGTCGCCGCGTCCCGCCTCCGTGACGAAACGATCGACGCTTTCGAAAGCTGCGACAAACGCACTGCCCATGCCGTAAACGCCCTTGACGCCGCAGCTTGTCAACACGGTGGCCGCCAACAGCGAATCCCGAAAGGCGAGTTGACCTTCGCTCGTAACCGGCCCCATCACTGGTCCTTGTGTACCGGGAGCATTTGGCTATTCGCTCCACGGATCCGGTCGTTGTGCACGCTCAGCGTCGCGCGGAAGCGTCACGGAGCTGGTCGCCGAGCAGGTAAGCCCCATCGCCGCGGCTGCTCGCCGTGCGAGAGCCCGTCATCGCCTCGCGCCGGGACCGGGCGTCGCGGTAAACACCATCCGAGAATGGTCCAAACGAACTCGAACGAAATCGCAACGCGAACGCCCGCCGCTCGGACTGCCGGCCAGGAGGCAGATCCGCGCCACCGCGCCTGACAGGATCGCCTGCTGGCTCTTCAGAGAACATTCAGACGTTCAACTCGGCGTGGAGGTCGTTTAACGCGCTGCCGATCGCCGCGACGGATTCGAAGGTGTCGCGACGAAGGAGTCGCTCCGGGAACTCGATATCAAAGGCGTCCTCGAGTGCCAGCATGAGGTTGACGCTTGCGTGCGAGGTTAGTCCAGCACGATAGAGATTGTCGGTGTCGCTGAGGGTCGCTACATCGACTGCCAATCGGCCGTGCTGAGCGATAACCTCTCGAATTCGTTCCGTAGTCACTTTCCCCCCGCATCAGTACATTCGTATAGGAAATCTTGGCTATTCGAACAGAGTCGCGATGACGACGGCGTTGGCCATGCCCGCTTCATGGCTGAGACTCACGGACAGCGAGTCGATCCCAGCATCGTGAGCGAGCTGAGCTGCACTCCCCGCAAGAGCTAGCTCACACCACCCTCCCGGGTCGCGCCGCACCTCTATTGTCCGCCAATCCGGTCGAGTGTCGCGCGGTCGTAAGACCTTCATCGTGGCTTCTTTCGCGGCGAAACGCGCTGCCAACCGCTCGGCTGACAGAGCCGGGTCCTGGCCGCAGTACTCGAGCTCCTGCTCCGTGTACACACGCCGGAGGTATCGATCCCCGAAGGTCGCCACCGACTCGGCGACCTGCTCGACGGAGCACAGGTCGGTACCGACCCGGATCGCCATGGGCGGCTTGGTGGCGTCACGCATGGATCGATCTACCGTCTCGTTGTCGATTGTCGTGGGTCACGGTCGATGGACCCACTGGCTTGACCCATACTGCCGACGCCATCCCGCTCCAGCGTCTCGTGTTTCCCGTCGGCGCCGGACAAAGAGGCGACGCGTTGTGCCGGCTGAGGGTACTTCGGTCGCTCGGACGCGTGAAGTGGCCGGGCATCGACAACCGACAAGGAGGAATCGCCCGAATAGACGGTTCGAGTCTCGATGTATCGGCCGCCCTAGCATCCTGCGACGGGTTGTTTGCTGGCATTTGCCGCCCCCTGCCTCCATCGACGGTCAAAAAGCCGTCAACCCGTTGAACGCTCTGAGCGTCCATATAAGGATACGACCACACAGAGCGTTGATCAAATGACTTACTCGCGGCATTTCTCCCGAAATTCTTGGGGCGTCGTTGCGCCATCAGGGACGCCCACTCAGACTCTGAGTATATCCTGTGAATATCCTGAGTGGATTTAGTTCGGGCACGCGTAGCAGTCTGTGCAGGGGCGCGCTGTTGCGCTGATCGGCCGGCTCGCGAGGGAAGCCGCGCTGCACGGTTGCAACGGTCGACTCTGACCTGGGGAAATGCAACTTTCATGTCGGCGTGTGCGGGGCGATCGCCAGGAGATGATGTACGAGTCTCGATACGGGGGGCGGTTAGGTTTGGCGGCGCGCGGGGGCGTACGCGCGCGGCGCGGCGTTGTGCTTGCCTGCGCGTGCGTGCTGTTGGGCGCAGTCTTGTGCGTCGCCGGCGATGTGACGTCGGCAGGCACAGCACCTGCGCCGGCCGCCGTTATCACTAATGGCGACTTTGAAGCCGGGCTCCGCGGGTGGCTCGTTCAGGGCACAGTGGCGCTGAGCTCCGTTGCCCACGAGGCGAAGTGGTCTGCTGTGGTTGGCGGCACCCGCGAACACACGCGGGATTCGGCCTTGAGCACGACGTTCAACGTGCCCAACGACGGAGGGGCGCTCCGTCTTTGGTACCGAGTCACGTGTCTTGGCACTATCGCCGATGCGTGGGCAACAGTCACACTCACGGATTTTGTGAATCATTCGGTCGCTGCCCTTCTGCCCGAGACGTGTACGAACTCGGGCCGCTGGATGCGACTCACTGCGAATATGGCTTCACATGCGAATCACCGAGTCAGGCTCACGCTCGCAAGTCATGACGACGGCCCCGGCTCTCCTAGTTATGTGTTCTACGACGACGTCGCGCTCGCGCATCCTGACTTCTCGGTTTCGACCGTGCGTGCGGCCGCGGTCGCTGCCGGCGCTTCCACAAAGGTCAGGGTCTTAACGGCCCGCACTGTGGGGTCTGCGCGCGCGATCCACTTGTCGGTGACACATCTGCCGTACGGCGTGACGGCAACATGGAGTCATACGAGCGTCGAGGCGGGCGCTTCATCGATCCTCACGCTCACTGCAACGAACGCTGCGCTCGGCGCGTCTGCGAGGGTGTCGGTCGTCGGTCGGAGCTCGTCGGCTACGCACGTTGTAGTGCTCTCGCTCAAGGTCACGACGACGGGCGCGACGTGGGCCGACCGCGAAATCGACAGACCAGCGATCAATCGAGAGTTCCCGACGGATGCAGTCGTGAACGTGAAGACCGAATTCGGGGCCAGAGGGAACGGAGTCACGGACGACACCGCAGCAATCCGAGCGGCCATTGCGGCAGGGTTAGGCACGGGCGCTCCTTCTCTGCCGCACAAGACCTTATATTTCCCGAAGGGCACCTACCTCGTGAGCGGTTCATTGATGTGGCAGCTCGCCAGCGGTCAATGGTCCACCTCACTCACTTTCCAGGGCGAGAACCGGGATCAGACGATCATCAAACTCAAGGACCACGCTCCGGGGTTCAGCAATCCGGCGGCGCCGCGGGCAGTGATCGACACCGCATCGAACAACGCGTCCGACGCCCGCGGTTCGGGGAACCAGGCCTTCGACAATTTCATCTTCGACCTCACGGTCGACGTCGGGAGAGGCAACCCAGGAGCTATCGGGATCGACTACATGGCCAACAATCGGGGCGCGATACGCAACGTCGTCGTGCGTGCGCCCTCAGGAAGCGGACTGACGGGAATCGCGATGACCCGCCCTTGGCCTGGACCATGTCTTCTTCAGGACGTGCGCGTCGAC
>JBKQIY010000098.1:0-22863 GCA_052148155.1 Acidimicrobiia bacterium
CTTCGAACACGATGACCCGATGCCGGACGGTCAAGGCATAATGGGGCATCCACCCGTCGCTGTGCTGTGAACGGCCGCTTTGATCCCGCGGCTTCCAACGCGGCGACGAGCGTGTCGGCCTCGAACCTCGTCGGCACGGAGGTCAGCTCGACGATCCGCTCGCGATGCTCGCGCTCGTCGCCGTCCGGGTGATGACGGAAACGGCACGCCGGGACGCAACCGGCGTCACCTGGTCGCTCACCAGGCCTGTTTGCTCGAAACTGAAACGTGTTCTACTTTCCAGAGCATGAGCGTGACGCGGCATTACAACTTCGCTGACCTCTTCGAGCTGGCGGCGGACAAGGTCCCCGACCGCGTCGCGATCATCGACAAGCGGCGCCAGATCACCTACCTCGAGCTCGACGAGCGTTCGACCCGATTCGCGCACGCCCTCCAGGCCGTCGGCGTGCAGCCCGGCGACCATGTCGGAATTCTCGCGACCAACTGCATCGAGTGGATCGAAGCGATGTACGCGACCTACAAGATCCGCGCCCGCGTCGTCAACGTGAACTTCCGGTACGTCGAAGAGGAGATGCGTTACCTCTTCGACAATTCCGACCTGGTCGCGCTCGTCTATCAGCGCGAATACGGGCCGATCGTCGCGGCAGCGCGAGACGCCCAGCCCAAGCTTCAACATTTTTTCCGCATCGAGTGGGACGGCTCCGACGCCGACGACTCGAAGCTCGATCCCGTCGAGTTCGAAGCCGCGATCTCGTCGGGATCTGCCGATCGCGACTTCGGGGAACGCTCCGACGACGACGTCTACCTGCTCTACACCGGCGGCACCACCGGCATGCCCAAAGGTGTGATGTGGCGCCAGGAAGACGTCTATTTCGCGCTCGGAGGCGGTATCGACGCGCTGACCAATGAGCGGGTCACTTCCCCGCTTACCGCGAGCGACAAGATCGACACCTCGGCCCCCGCCGGTGGGATCAGCTTGCCGATCCCGCCGCTGATGCACGGCGCCGGTCAGTTCTCGATCTTCCGCGTCACCTGCGAGGGCAACACCGCGGTGATCGTCGACAAGTTCGACGCCGAAGACGTGTGGCGGCTCGTGGAGAAACACAAGGTGAATGTCATCGGTGTCACCGGCGACGCGATGGCGCGCCCCCTCGCCGACGCGCTGGAACAGATCGGCGACAACGTCGACATCTCCTCGCTCGTGTCGTTCGGAAGCACCGCCGCGATCTTCTCGCAGACAGTGAAGGAGCAGCTCACACGGCTGCTGCCCGACGGACTTGTGATGACCGACGCGATCGGCTCGACCGAGTCCGGAATGAACGGCATCCGGTTCGTGCAAAAGGGTGATGCGCCCAAAGAAGGCATCACGACGGTGCTGGCGTCGGCCGACACGGTGGTGCTCGACGACGATCTGAACCCGCTCGAGCCCGGCACCGGCATCGTCGGCCGGCTCGCTCGCGGCGGCAACATCCCGCTCGGGTACTACAACGATCCGGAAAAGACCGCCGCCACGTTCGTGACCGACTCGCAGGGTCGGCGTTGGTCGATCCCCGGTGACTACGCGCTGCTCGAAGCCGACGGCCGCATCACGCTGCTCGGACGCGGCTCGGTGTCGATCAACTCCGGCGGAGAGAAGATCTACCCCGAAGAGGTCGAGGGCGCGTTGAAGTCGCACCCCGATGTGTTCGACGTGCTCGTCGTCGGCGTACCCGATCAGCGATGGGGCGAGCGGGTCGCCGCGCTCCTACAACCACGTGCCGGTAAGGTCCCCACACTCGAGGACCTCCAGGCCCATTGCCGCGGCCGCATCGCGGGATACAAGGTGCCGCGCGAGTTGCTCCTCGTCGCCGAAGTTCCGCGCTTGCCGAACGGCAAACCCGATTACCGGCGGGCCAAGGACCAGGCGCGCTCGCTGGCCGCCACCGACTGAACAGTCCGGGAAATTTCGAGCTACGCCCCCCGCTGGCAGCGGGTCGACGACGACGCGCCCCGTCTCGGGTCTGGTGGTTGCGTAGCCTTGCCGACGGGTGGGGACGAGTTGTAGCCGCGATCGTGGTCGATCGCGCCGCGAGCGTCGGGCCAGTAGCTGAGGTTGATACCTCAACCGATCGATTCCCAACCGATGCTTGCCAAGAGACGGTGACCTGCCATGACCCATCAGATACTCCGTCGTTCGTTGATTGTCCCATTCGCGATCGTCGCGTTGGCCTTGACGTCGCTGATGGTGGCGGTGACTTCGACGGCGGTCGCGCCGGCCGCGGCGAGTGCGGCGACCGTGACGACGCACACGCCCGTGATGGGTCCGAACCTGCTCACCGCCACGCAACTCGCGCGCTGGTTCAACTCGCAGACCGGCGGTACGCCGCCCAACGTCCCGTCGTTGCAAGACAACGTCACGCTGCTCGCGCAGATTTTCATCAACGAGGGTCGGATCGAAGGAGTGCGGGGCGACATCGCGTTTGTGCAGTCGATCCTGGAGACAGGATGGTTCAGCTTCACGAATTCTCAGATACCGCCCGACGCTAACAACTTCGCTGGGATCAACGCCTTCGACGGTCGCCCCGGCCTCGCCAACTGCAAGCACGGCGACTCCGCGCCGAGTCGCTGTTTCGCGTCCGCGGAGATCGGTGTGCTCACGCAGATCGAGCTCTTGCGGAGCTACGCCGACGCCACGACCAAGAACGTCCCCAATCAGTTGATTTCGGCGCCGGCAGATCGCGTCGGTGACGCGCCGATCTGGGAGTACTTCGGCGGCACGAACTGTCCGTGTGGCAAGCTCATCTGGGCGAGCGGGACGAACTACGGGATCGACGTCCTGAAGCTGTATTCGGAAGCGCTGGTCTTCAATGGCGTCAATGCTGCGTGCGTGCCGTACGCGCCCGGCAACAACGCGCAGAATTCCGGCGCGGGGTACTGGATGGCAACGAACGATTCACACGTGTACTCGTTCGGGACCGCCCACTACTACGGCGATACCTCGTCGTATCAACTCAACCGGCCCCTCATCGGCGGCGCATCGGTCTCGGACGGCAGCGGATATTGGCTCCTCGGTCGCGATGGCGGAGTGTTCTCCTTCGGTCATGCCAAGTTCTACGGCTCGACCGGCGGAATGCATTTGAACCAGCCGATCAACGGCATGGCCCGCACGACCGACGACCACGGCTACTGGCTCGTCGCATACGACGGCGGGATTTTCACCTTCGGCGACGCGAAGTTCCACGGCTCGACCGGAAGCATGCACCTCAACCAGCCGGTGCTGGGCATGGAGCGGACCCAGTCGGGGAAGGGCTACTGGTTGTTCGCCCGCGACGGCGGGATCTTCACCTTCGGCGACGCGAAATTCTACGGCTCAACCGGCAACCTGGCCCTCTCGGCTCCGGTCGTGTCGATGCAACGCACGCCGGACGGACGTGGCTATTGGCTGTTGGCCCAGAACGGTCAGGTCTTCGCGTTCGGCGACGCACACAACTTCGGGGACATCAGCGGCTGCTCGAACTACGGCGGCGCGAACCGGCTGCTCGCCTCGCCCCGCGGCAACGGCTACTGGATCGCGACGGCCGACGGGAGCGTGATCGCGTTCGGTGACGCCCGCCGACTCGGCTTCCCCGTCGAGATCGCAGGTCAACCAGTCGCATTGATGCTCGCGAGGTAGGGCACGGCCGGCCTCCGGGCCCGATTCTGAGAAATTCTTTTCGAATTGTGAACCGACAGAGGGTCGCGAGCGTCAGAAGCGTTGTGAACGGCGAGCAAGAACTGCTCGAAGATTGGGTCGGCGCCCGCTACCCACGTGCCTATCGCACCGCGGTCATGATCTGTGGCAATCCGGCAGATGCCGAAGAAGCTGTCCAGGACGCGTTCCTGCGTGCTTGGCGGTTCCGCGACGCGTTGTCGACCGACGGACGTCGGGACGCGTGGCTCTATCGCGTCCTGGTGAACGCCTGCTATTCGAAGTTACGCAAGGAGGTGCCGAGGCGCGAGCGAGAGCGGGAGACCCTCGATCTCGGCGGCGGACCGTCCGCGACGACGGAATCGCCGGAAGGCGGCGCTGAGCGGTCGTTGCTCGCCGAGGCGTTGATCTCGACGCTCGATGATCTGCCCGAAACGTTGAGCGTCGTCGTGATCCTGCGCTGCCTGTCCGACCTTTCCGAGCGTGAGATCGCGATCGTCATCCGACGCAGACCGGGGACCGTCAAGTCGCGACTTCACGAAGCGCGCCGCCGGCTGGCGGCCGATCCACGGCTTGCGGCCTTCGCTCCCGATACCTCCAACGCGGCCGACGCCAAGGTGACGCGATGATCGACGAACTCGTCCTCGAACAACTTCTCGCAGAGATCGCCGAAGAGATCGCGGTGGCCGCCGACGGTGCCCAACGAGTTGCGCACGAACTTGCCGCGTCGGGAAGTCCGGCCCGAGGTGCGACACCGCGGTTCACGCATCTGGCCATGGCCGCCGCCGCGGTCGTCGTGATCGTCGGGGCCGGCGCGTTGATCCACAGCGCAACCGAGAGCTCAACCAAGGCGAACTCGGAGCGCCACAACGGCAACGGCCGCGACGCCGACATTTGGCCAAGTGGCACACAGCGCAAAGAGCAATCCGGGTGTCGCGGGCCCAGCGCATGGACTGGTAGGAAACGACGGCCCGCAAGGCCCAGTCGGCGGAGGTGACGAAAAACACCAGCCACCTAGGGCTGATCGGAGCCCACGGCCCGAGCGGCGCGCAGGGCGTCACCGGCCCGGTCGGCAGCCCACCGGTCGGTCCGGCGACCTCGACGGCGACGTCGGGCCCGATTGACGGGGCCATGATCGTGACGACGGGAAGCCTCAACTTGCAAATTCCCAAGGGTGCGCTGACTTCGGCAGTGCTTGCCGTGACGAACATCGCCAACGGGGTCGACGGCTATGTGTTCAAAAGTCAGACCAGTTTCAGCAGCTCGTACGCCAGCGCGGCGATCACGATTCGGGGGCCCGTCGATTCGTTCGAAACGGCGATCAAACAGCTTGAGACGTCGCCAGGAGTGAAGGTGCTCGACGACAGCGAGAGCGGCGTCGACGTCACCGCTCAGTACGTCAACCTGCAGGCCGAACTCACAGCCGACACCGGCGAGCGGGACTCCCTGCTGACCGTGCTCGCCGACGCCAACACCATCGGTGACATCCTGCGGTGCACGACCGCATCACCGCCGTGCAGGTCGACATGGACGAGATCCAAGGTCAGCTCAATGTGCTGAGGGACCAGTCGACATACTCGTCGATCGCAGTCCTGTTAAGTGTGCCCCCCACCGCCACCCAAGCCCGCGGTCGTGCACCAGGTAAGCCCGCCCACCGGGTTGGAGAAGTCGTGGACCGACGCTCGACAAGGTTTGCCCCTTCGGTCGAGTGGTTCATCGCCCGCTCGGGTGGCGCGCTCATCATCTTCCTCGTGGCGCTGATCCTGCTCTTCGCGGTCCGTTACCTCTACCCGGTCATGCGTCGAGCGCTGCTGTAGCCCGCCTCCTCATGACGCCGGCTGCCCGGCGAGGGCACGGGAACGTCGAGCGCGTCCCTGTCACCTGACCCGGAGCGACACGCAGACGTAGATGCTGGCGCCGGCCCGAAGATCGACGGGTCGGTGAGCCCCGCGGCGAAGAACCTCGAGCGATAACCTTCCGTTTTTGCACCCACGGGGAGCTCGGGCGAGCCGGGCTGAGAGGGTGGCCACGCAGCCGGCGAGCACGTCGGGGCCCGCCACCGACCCCTCGAACCTGCTCCGGATAATGCCGGCGGAGGGAGGGACCATGAACGGCACTGCGTCCGTTGCCGTGGCGATCGTGTTCGCAGGCAGCCAAACCGTCGCGCCGACCTTGGCCGACCGGCTCCCCGGTGACGCCGACGTGATCGCGGCCGACTCGGGGCTGACCGTCGCGAACGCGCTCGGCTTACACGTCGACCATCTCGTCGGCGATCTCGACTCGGCCGAATCGGGTGCCGTCGACGCGGCCGTCGCGTCCGGCACCACCGTCGACCGGCATCCAGCCGACAAAGACGCCACCGATCTCGAACTCGCGTTCGACGCGGCGGTGACGCGCGGCGCACGACGTGTGGTGTTGGTCGACGGGGGAGGAGATCGGCTCGATCACCTGCTTGGCAACCTGCTGTTGCTCGCGTCGCCGGCGTACGCGAGCTCGGAGATGGAGGCCTACTGCGGAACCGCGCGCATCTCGGTCGCGCGCGGCGGACACCCGCCGCGCGTCATCGAAGGATCGCCGGACAGCTTCGTGACGCTGCTCCCCGTCGGCGGTCCGGCACGCGGGATCGTCACCGAGGGCCTTCGCTATCCGCTGCACGACGAGGATCTCGCGCCGGGAACAACCCGCGGCGTCAGCAACGAACTCGTCGCCACCTCGGCTTCCGTGCAACTCGCTTCGGGCACGTTGCTTGTGGTGCAGCCGTTTGCCGGCGCGGAAGGCGTCGGCAAACACAGAGAGGGTGTGCGATGAAGCGGAGCGTACTGATCGCGATCCTGGCGAGCGTCGCGATGACCGCGGCCGCGTGCGGGAGCAGCGGCGGGAAAGAGGCGAACAAGACGCCTGCCAACAAGAAGCCGTCGAAGACGGTCGTGCTCATGACCTACGACAGTTTCGCGGTCTCCAAGTCGGTGCTGGCAGCGTTCACCGCCGAGACCGGCTTCAAGGTGAAGATTCTCACGACCGGAGATGCTGGCCAACTCGTCAGCACGGCGATCGAAACCAAAGACGATCCCGTCGCCGACGCGCTCTTCGGTATCGACAACACGTTCCTGACCGCAGCGCTCGACGCGAACGTGTTCGTGCCGTTCATGGCGAAGGGCCTGTCCGCGGTTCCCGCACGATTCCAACTCGATCCGGAACACCGGGTGACGCCCATCGATAGCGGCGCGGTGTGCGTCAACGACGATCTCGCCTGGTTCGGCCATGACGGCCATCCACCCGCGCCGAAGGCGCTCGCCGATCTCACCAAGCCCGCCTACCGCAAGCTGCTCGTTGTCGAAAATCCCGCAACGTCATCGCCTGGGCTTGCGTTCGTGCTCACCACGATCGCGGCGTTCGGCGGACGTTGGCAGGCCTACTGGAAGTCGTTGCGTGCCAACGGTGTCCGGGTGGACGACACCTGGGACGCCGCGTACGACACCGATTTCAGTGCGGGTGGGCAGCACGGCGATCGCCCGCTTGTCGTGTCGTACGCGACGGATCCCGCCGCCGATGTCGTGTTCTCGGATGGGAAGAAGAAGACACCGACGGTGGGTGTGGTGCCGGGCACATGCTTCGCGCAGGTTGAGTTCGCGGGTGTGCTGCACGGCGCGAAGAATCCGGCGGGCGCGCAGGCCCTCGTCGACTTCATGCTGACGCGTCAATATCAAGAGGGAATACCGCTTCAGAACTACGTATATCCGGTCGTGAAGGGCACACCGCTGCCATCGGTATTCGTACGTTTCGCGCTCCAGCCAAAGCACGTGTACTCGATCGACGCGACCACGATCGGCGCGAGTCGAAACACCTGGCTCAACCAGTGGACGCAAATCGTGCTGCAGTGACACGTGTCTGGCGCGCCGTGCGCGTCTTGATCCCGATCGGTTTCCTCGGCGTGTTCTTTGTGTGGCCGGTGGTGGCGATCATCGCCCGATCGCTGACCGCGGACGCGTTGCGACACGTCCTGTCCGATCACGGGCTGCGCCACGTCGCGTGGTTCACGTTTTGGCAGGCGGCGGTCGCGACCGGTCTCACGCTCGTCGTCGGTCTCCCGGCCGCCTATGTCGTCGCCCGTTACCAATTTTGGGGAAAGCGATTGTTTCGTGCATTCGTGACGGTGCCGTTCGTGTTGCCGACCGTGGTTGTGGCCACCGCGTTCCTCGTACTCTTCCGGCCAGGCGGCGCGCTGTCGTTCCTCGGTTGGCAGCGCGGGGTCGGCCCGTTGCTCGTCGCCGAGGTGTTCTTCAACGTCGCGGTGATCGTGCGTACGGTCGGCGGTTTCTGGTCGTGTCTCGATCCTCGCCGTGCCGATGCAGCCCGCGTGCTCGGTGCGTCCCGGACGCGAGCTTTCCGTGAGGTGACGTTGCCGTCGCTCGGGCCAGCGATCGCCGCGGCCGCGTCGATCGTCTTTCTGTTCACGTTCACGGCGTTCGGCGTGGTGCTCCTCATCTCCGACCCTGCGCACTCGACGCTCGAAGTCGAGATCTACCGGCAATCGATCGAGTTATTGGACTTTCACACCGCGGCTGCGATCGCGCTCGTGCAGATCGTCGCGGTGCTCTCGTTGCTGTTGATATTGGCGCGGATGCAGGAACGGCGCGCGGTCGCGCAACGGCTGGTGGCGGCACGCGACGCGTCGCGCCGCGCCCGCGGGTGGGAACGGCTGGTTGTGGTCGGCGTGCTCGGCGCCACGGCAGTGTTCCTCGGCGGCCCGCTGCTCGTCCTCGCGGTCGAGTCTCTGCGATTGGGGGGGAGTTGGTCACTGGCGTCGTACCGTGCCCTCTCCTCGAGCACCGACACCGACACCTTGTTCGTTCCGGCGTGGGAGGCGCTGCGAAACTCGCTCGAGTTCGCCGCGCTGGCCGCGACGATCGCAGTCGTCGTCGGCGGTCTGGCCTCAGTCGTCATTGCGTCGCGTCCGGGTCGAGCGACCCGCGCGATGGACACGTTCTTGATGCTGCCGCTAGGAACGTCGGCGGTCACGGTCGGCTTCGGGTTTTTGGTCGCGCTCGATCGCTGGCCTGTCGACCTGCGGGCCAAGGCAGTGCTCGTGCCGCTGGCGCAGGCGGTCGTCGCGATCCCGTTCGTGATCCGCGCGGTCGTGCCCGCGCTGCGTTCGATCGATCCGCGTCTGCGGGACGCGGCGCGTGTGCTCGGCGCACCTCCCAGCCGCGTGTGGCGCGAAGTCGACCTCCCGATCGCGATGCGGGCATTTCTCGTCGGATTCGGATTCGCGGTGGCGGTGTCGCTCGGCGAGTTCGGCGCAACGTTGTTCGTCGCGCGTCCGGACTCGCCCACCATCCCGATCGCGATCTCCCGATTCTTGGCCCGACCCGGCGAGCTCAACATCGGCCAGGCCATGGCGATGTCGACGGTGCTGATGGTGGTCACCGGCGCGGTCGTGTTGGCCATCGAACATGTGCAGGTGCGTCAGATCGGCGAGCTCTGATGTTGCAGGTCGAGCATGCCGTCGTACGCTTCGGGGATGCGACCGCGGTCGACGGGATCGACCTCGATGTCGGCGCGGGGGAGACGGTCGCGATCCTTGGCCCGAGCGGCTGCGGGAAGACCACCCTGCTGCGCTCGATCGCGGGTCTCCAACCGGTCACCAACGGGCGGATCACGTGGTGCGGCGAGGATCTGGCACGGGTGCCGTCGCATCGGCGTCGCTTCGGTCTCATGTTCCAGGAATACGCGCTGTTCCCGCACCGAGACGTTGCCGGCAACGTCGAATTCGGATTGCGCATGGCCCGAGTCGGGCGGGACCAGCGACGACGACGCGTGACCGAGGTCCTCGAGCTCGTCGGTCTGACCGATCTGGCCGGTCGCCGCGTCGCAGGGCTGTCGGGCGGTGAGCAGCAACGCGTCGCGCTCGCGCGTGCACTTGCCGTCGAGCCTCGCCTGCTCATGCTCGACGAGCCCCTCGGCGCGCTCGACCGTCCGTGGCGGGAGCGACTCCTGCGCGAGATCCGTTCGCTGCTCGATCGTACGCAGCTGCCCGCGATCTACGTCACCCACGATCACGATGAAGCGTTCGCCCTCGCGGACCGCATCGTCGTGATGCGGTCCGGTCGCGTCGTGCAGGCGGGCGCCGCCGCCGACGTGTGGCGACACCCAGCTGACGTATGGACCGCCGACTTTCTCGGTTTCGGTCCCGCGGTCGAAGCCGGCGTCGGTCCCGACGGATTGGTCACGCCGTGGGGACTGCTCCCGGTCGACGCTCCGGTCGGGACCGACCGCGCAGTCCGGGTCGTGTTGCGTCCCGACGCGGTGCGGCTCGACGCTGCGGGTGCAGTGCGCGGCACGATCGCTCATCGTGTGTTCGCCGGCGATCGCGCCGAGCTGACCGTCGAGACCGGCGGTGTGCAGCTGATGGTGAGGGTGCCTGACCGGGACGCGCCTGCCGTCGGCGACTCGGTCGGTCTTTCGATCGAGCCCGACGGAGTCCTCGTCTACCCCGTAGCGTGACGTGATGGCGAACGTCCCCGCGAAGGTACAAGCAGGCGCGCGCGAGCTCGCGCGACGCGACCGTGTGCTGCGCGTCGCGTTGAAGACGCACGGTGTGCCCGACCTGAAGCGGGCCCGGCCGAATAAGACGCACTTCGCCGAGTTGGCCCGCTCGATCTGCTACCAGCAGCTCGCCGGTCGGGCGGCAGCCGCGATCCACGGGCGCTTTGTCGCGCTGTTCGACGGTCCACCCACTCCCAGCGCGGTGCTCGCGTTGTCGATCGAGGAGCTTCGCAGCGTCGGACTGTCAGGCAGCAAAGCCACGTCGATCCTGGATCTCGCGGAGAAGGTCGACGCCGGACTGGTCGAGCTCGACCGCATGAGCCGACTCGCCGACGACGTGGTCGTGCGCGAGCTCACGCTCGTGCGCGGGATCGGCGAGTGGACCGCGCACATGTTTTTGATGTTCCAGCTCGGTCGGCTCGACGTGTGGCCGACCGGCGACTACGGAGTACGCAACGGCTACGCCAAGATGTATGGCCTGCCCGAGATGCTGACTCCAAAACTGCTCGAAGCGGAAGGCGACCGCTTCCACCCCTACCGGTCGATCGTGGCGTGGTGGTGTTGGCGTGCGGTCGACACGCTGCTCCCGAACTAAGCGATCGCGCCGGACGCTTTCAGCGCCTCGACCTCGGCGACGGTCAAGCCCCAGTCGACGAGCGCGGTGTCGGTGTGGGTGCCCGCAGCGACCGGAGGTCCCTGCACCGCGCCCGGTGTGCGGCTGAAGCGAGGTGCGGGTGCAGGCTGGGGGGCGCCGTCGACGTCGACGAACGTTCGACGTTCGACGTTGTGGGGATGGGCGCGTGCCTGCGACATCGACAACACCGGGGCGAAACACACCTCGTGGCCGTCAAAGAACTCGACCCACTGTGCGCTGGTACGTGTCCGGAACAACGACGCGATTCGCGCGCGCAGCGCCGGCCATTGGGAACGGTCCATCTGTGCGGACGGGTCGAGGTCGTCGAAGCCGAGCGGACCGATGAGCGCGAGCAGATTGGCATAGAACTTCGGCTCGTACGACGCGACGGACACGTACTCGCCGTCAGAGGTCTCGTAGACATTGTAGAAATGCGCGCCTCCGTCGAGCAGGTTCGTGCCGCGCGGGCCCCAGCTGCCCAATGCGTCGAGACCGAAAAAGATGCTCATGAGCTGCGCGCTGCCGTCCACCATCGCGGCGTCGACGACCTGGCCTTCGCCTGAGGTGGCGCGCTCCACGAGCGCGGCGAGGATGCCCATCACCACGAGCGAGCCGCCGCCGCCGAAGTCGGCCAGCAAGTTGATCGGCGGGACCGGCGCGCCGCCTTGCGGTCCGATGTGCCATAAGACACCGGCGATTGAGAGATAGTTGACGTCGTGACCGACGTCCCCGGAGAGCGGACCGTCCTGGCCCCAGCCGGTCATGCGTGCGTACACCAGGCGCGGATTGCGTGACCGGCAGACGTCGGGCCCGACGCCGAGTCGTTCGGCCACGCCGGGCCGGAACCCTTCCAGCAACACGTCGGCCCGGTCGCACAGGCGCAGCACGACCGACGCCCCGCCCTCGTGCTTCAAGTCGATGCCGATGCTGCGACGACCGCGATCGATCACCGAATACGGAGAGACGAAACCCGCGACGCTCGAACCCGTCGCGACGTCGGTGGCGCGATCGAGCCGGAGCACCTCGGCGCCCATATCGGCCAGCAGCATGCCGGCGAACTGGACCGGTCCGATGTTCGGCAGCTCGATCACGCGGACACCCGCGAGCGGCCCGGTCATGAGCTCGCACGGTTCACGGAAGTTTGAACACCCGCTTGGCGTTTTCGCGCAAGAACTTCGGCCAGACGTGGTCGCGGAAGGGAACGTCTGGCAACTCGCCGAAGATGCGGTCGTAGGTGAGACCGGCCGGGAAATAGCCCGACCAGATCACCTTGTCGGCGCCGCGCGTGTTCGCGAAGTCGATGATCTCGCCCGGGTAGTACCTCGGGGCGAAGGCGGTGGTCGAGTAGTAGAGGTTCGGCCATTTGAGCAGAAGTTTCACGGCGAGATCGGCCCAGGGTTCGCAGCCGTGTCGGGTCACGAACTTCAACTCGGGAAAGAACCAGCACACCTCATCGATATGCGCGACATCCTGCGGCGCATACGGGATCCGCGGACCGGGTACGCCGGCCGTCGAGCAGAACGGTATGTCGAGTTCTACGCACTTCATATAGATCGGATAGAACTTCTTGTCGTTGATCGCGACCTGCGGGTAGAGGCCCGCCGGGAACGCGTGGACACATTTGAGGTCGTAGTTCTCTGCGGCGCGGTCGATCTTTCGTAGCGCTTCCATTCCCTCGTTCGGATCGACGTTGACGCCCGCGAAGAATCGACTGGGGTATTCGCGTAACGCGCGCTCCGCTGGCCCGTCGTAGGGGGTGACGATGGCCTGTTGGATGTTGTGACGGTCGAGTTCGGCCAGCAGGATGAGGACTGGATCGTCGATCTCGTCCTCCTCCCATTTGGGCACGTCCTTGAACATGTATCCGGCGGGAAACTCGAGCTCGCCGCCCTCCACACTTGCTGCGTCGCGTGTCTGTTTACGGATGAACCCGTAGAACTCGTACATCTCGTCGCGCGACTTCGGGAAGCCGACCGCAGTGTCAACCGATCCGCCCACCTTTGCTTTGTCGAACGCTTCGTTGGTCATCGGATCTTGCTCACTGGTCGAGCTTGAACACGCGGATGGCATTGTCGCGCAGGAACTTCGGCCAGACGTGATCGCGGAACGGAACCTGCGGCATCTCGGCGAAGATTCGTTCGAGCGACAATCCCATCGGGAAGTAGCCGGCGTACATCACCTTGTCGGCGCCGCGCGTGTTCGCGAAGTGAACAACGTCGGCCGGGTAGAACTTCGGCGCGAACGCCGACGTCGAATAGTAAAGGTTCGGCCACTTGAGCAGCAGCTTGACCGCAAGGTCCGCCCAGGGTTCGCAGCCGTGTCGGGTCACGAACTTCAACTCGGGAAAGAACCAGCACACCTCGTCGATCAAACCGACGTACTGGGGCGCGAACGGCACGCGCGGTCCGGGCACACCGGCGCACACGTTGATCGGGATGTCGAGCTCGATGCACGTGGCGTAGATCGGGAAGAACTTCTTGTCGTTGATCGGTACTTGCGGATTGAGTCCGCACGGGAACGCGCTCGCCGCTTTCACGCCGAGCTCTTCGACGGCACGTCGGAGGTCCCGAACCGCGTCCATGCCGCGGTTGGGATCGACGTCCATGCATCCGAAGAAACGGTCGGAGTGGTCACGCAGCGCCCGCTGCGACTCGTCGCTGCGGCTCGAGACGCCGATCATCGCGCGTGCGATTCCGTAGGTGTCCATGAGCTCGAGGAGCGCCTTCACCGGGTCCGATTGCGGGTCGACCTTCGGGACGTGCTTGAACATGTACTGCGCGGGGAACTCGAAATCGTCGAGGGACTCACGGTCGCGCAGGTTGGCACGCAAGAAGTCGTAGTTGTGGCGACGGTCGGCTTGCGGGAAGCCGATCATCAGGTCGATCACGCCGATGTCTGTCGGCATGGGCATGGTTGCGGCCTCCTTGCGCGCGGGGCGTCGTGCTTCGCGTTCGACCGTACCGCGGCACCGGACAGACCGTCAGATTCGAGATCGGGCTAGTTTTCGGCGCTGATGGGGGACTGGGGATACGCCTCTGACTTCGATGACGTGCGCGGCGAGGTCGCGATTGTCGGGATCGGCGAGACCGAATACACCAAGGCGTCGGGCCGAACCGCGCGTGAGATCGGGATCGAAGCCGCCGAACGGGCGATCGCCGACGCTGACCTCGAACCGGACGACATCGACGGTCTCACCTGGTCGGGGGCGTTTGCCGACTTCGATGTGGATGTGTTCCGGGAACACTTCGGCACCACGCACGAGATATGGACCTCGCAGTGGGGCGGCGGGATGGCGTGGGCCGCGACCGCGCCGTACCTCGCGGCTCGGGCGATCCGCGCCGGCAAAGCCCGTCACGTCTTAAATGTATTCCCGGTCGCGTGGGCGACGCAGCGGAACGCGATGACCGGCGGTCCCGGCGAGGTCCATGCCGCGCAGTCGCTCAAACAGAACCTCGAAGTTCCGTTCGGCTGGTTTCCGCAGCCCGTCTACTTCGCCACGATCATGCGTCGCCACATGCTCGAGTTCGGCACCACCGAGGAGCAGTTCGGCGCCGTCGCGGTCGCGTGCCGGCGTCATGCCAACTTGCATCCGGGCGCGGTGATGCGAGACCGCCCGATGGACATCGCCGACTACCTCGCGGCCCCGATGCTGGCCGACCCGTTACGTTTGCTTGATTCGTGCCTCATCTCCGACGGAGGCGCGGCGTTCGTAACCACAAGTCTCGAACGGGCCCGCGACCTGCCGCGACCGCCGGCCGTGGTGCTCGGCGTCGCCGAAGGCTTCTCAGACTCGGGGACCCACTGGGCGCAACAGCGTGCGTTCACGAGCACGCCCCAACAGTTCTGCGCGCCCCGCGCGTTCGCGATGGCGGGCCTTTCGCCACGCGACGTCGACGTCCTCACCGTCTACGACCCCTTTACCGTCGTGAGTCTCATGCAGATCGAAGATATGGGCTTTTGCCCGAAGGGGGAGGCCGGCGCGTTCGTCGAGGGCGACACGCTGTTCCACGACGCGGGCAAACTCCCGTTCAACACCCACGGCGGTCTGCTCTCGCATGCGTATGTGCTCGGGATCGCCCATGTGGTCGAGTGCGTCAAACAGCTCCGGGGGACCGCACCGGCGCAGGTGCCCGACTGCGAGGTCGCGGTGTACGGCGGATACACCGGCCACATGGCGAGCACGCTCGTGCTCGGCCGGGACCGTTGAACGCGATGGCGATTGGACGCGACGACTTCCCGCTCCCCGACGTCGACGATCCGCTGACCGCGCCTTACTTCGCAGGAGCGGCGCGCGGGGAGCTCATGATCACGCGGTGCGCGCCCTGCGGCATCTATGTGTGGTATCCGACCGAACAATGTCCGACGTGTGCGGGACCGCTTGCGTGGACGGCCGTGTCGGGCGCAGGCAGCTTGTTCTCGTGGGCGACCGTGCGCCGCGCCTTTCTGCCCGCGTTCGCCGATCGGGTCCCGTTCGTGACCGCGCTGGTCGCCATCGTCGAGGACCCGTCCGTTCGTCTGGCGACCTATCTCGTCGACGCCGACGCCGACACGTTGGGCGCCGATGAGCCCGTACAGGTGACTTTCCGGCCGTTGTCGTTCTCGACCGTGCCCGGCAAGTCGGTGATCGTCCCCATGTTCCAAAGGCTCATTCCGTGATCTACGACGATCTGCGGGTGGTCGACCTCACGGCGGGGATCGCCGGTGGGTACTGCGCCAAGCTGCTCACCGACCTCGGCGCCGACGTCGTGTTCGCGTCGCCGATCGAGAACCCAGTGTCGACATATCTGCGTACGTCGCAGCGTCACGCCCGCGATCTCGGACCGTGGCTCGAGGCGGCCGACGTCGTGATCGTCGGCGAGCCGGGTCACGCGCCGGGACCGGCCTGTCCGCTTGTCACCGTCTCGATCACCGCGGTCGGCCACGGCGGACCGGACGACGGGCTCGCGCTGACAGACGAGGTGTTGCAGGCGCGCAGCGGAAGCCTCGCCGCCCATGGTCACGCGAGTCGTCCGCCGCTCACCGTCGGCGGACGTCTCGGCGAGTACGTCACCGGCGCCTACGCGGCGCTGGGCGCGGCGACCGCGTGGCGCCGCGCATCGCGCACCAACGTGGCTGAAGTCGTCGACGTGTCGATGCTCGAAGCGATCCAGATGACGTTCGTCCCCACCCCGACGCTCATGGCCCGTTTCCCCGGAGGCCGGCTCGGCAGCTCGCGCTGGGTGATGATCCCCGGCAACGAACCGACGGGCGACGGCCGCTATGTGGGAATCACGACCGTGACCGAACAGCAATGGACGTCGCTGGCGCGGGTGATCGGCCGGGATGACATGGCCGAAAACGCAGAGTTCGCAACGATGATCGGTCGCTTTCGACGGGCGGGTGAGGTCAACGACGCGCTCCGAGCGTTCACCGGCGCCCATACGGCCGAAGAGGTAGTCGCCGCGTGCGTCGACGCGCGTGTCCCGGCGACGATTGTCGGAAACGGGGCGGAACTTCCCCGTTTCGATCATGTGATCGAACGTGACGTGCTGGTCCGTCAGCCGGGCGAAGCGTGGATCCGTCCACGCGCCCCGTTCCGTTTCCACGGGGTGGGCGACCGCGAGCTCGTCTCGCCGGCCGAGGCCAACGACGCCCACGCGTGGCAAGCCCACACCCGGATCGCGCACCCTGACGCGCCCGGTGAGCGGCCGCTGTCAGGGGTGAAGGTGCTCGACTTCACCGCCTTTTGGGCCGGGCCGGCCGCGACCGCGTGGCTCGCGGCGATGGGCGCCGACGTCATCAAAGTCGAAGCCGTTCAGCGCCCCGACGGGATCCGGTTCAGTGCCGCGGTACGCCCGAGCCAGAACCCGATGTTTTACGAGATGTCGGCGCTGTTCCATGCGTCGAACCTCGGCAAACGCGGGATCACCCTCGATCTCGGCCAATCCGAAGGTCTGGAACTTGCACGTCGGCTCGTCGGCCGGTTCGACGTGGTCGTCGAGAACTTCACCCCGCGTGTGCTCGAGAACTTCGGCCTCGATTACGACGCGGTGCGGGCGGTGCGACCGGACGTCGTGATGGTGCGCATGCCCGCGTTCGGGCTCGCGGGGCCGTGGCGGGACCGACCTGGGTTCGCGCAGACGATGGAGCAGATCACCGGCATGGCATGGGTGACCGGCTACGAAGGTGGGCCGCCAATTATCCCCGGCGGCCCCGTCGATCCGATGGTCGGCGCGCACGCCGCGCTCGCGATCGTGGCTGCGCTCGAACATCGGGCGCGCACGGGCGACGGACAGCTGGTAGAGGTGCCTCTGCTCGAGGTTGCCACTGCGGTCACGGCCGAGCAGGTGATTCGCTACGCCGTCGACGGGACCGTCTCCGACCGGCGGGGCACCGGCGGCGTGTACCGCACGCTCGGCGACGACGCGTGGGTTGCCGTCGATCTCGGCTCCGACCCGATGACGGCCGAACTGCGCGCCGAGTGGTGCGCGACCCGCCAAGCCGAATCGGCTGCCGCGGAGTTGCGCGCGGCTGGGGTTCCGGCGGCGGCGATGGTCGCGGGAGACGCGACGCTCGACGATCGCCAGCTGCGAGCGCGGGGGTTCTTCGAGGCGGTCGATCATCCGTACGTCGGCCGCCAGGAATATCCGACGTGGCCGCTGCGCATGTCGGCCGGCCCCGAACGATATTGGTCGGGTCCGGCACCGACGCTTGGTCAGCACACCGATGAGGTCTTGCGGGCCGAGCTCGGCCTGACCGACGACGAACTCGTTCGGCTGCGCGAACAGCACGTGACCGGCGAGGTCCCGTACTTCGGATAGAAGTCCGTCGGTAGGAGGACTCGGTGCTGGAAGACGAGGACCCCGACCTCGACCAGCTCGCACGCGAACAGTTCGAAGACGCGTTCGTCGACGGCGATGTTCCATTCCAGCGAGGCACCGCGCAGGCCGCGCTGCGCCATCGCAACTTCCGCATCCTGTACTTCGGCACGTTCGCGTCCAATATCGGCACGTGGATGCAGAACGTGGTGCTCGGCGCGTATGCGGAGAAACTCACAGGCTCGCCCGTGTTCGTTGGCCTGCTCTACTTCGCGCAGCTCGGACCATTGCTGTTCCTGTCGACATTCGGCGGCGTCCTCGCCGACGTCGTCGACCGCCGCCGTCTCCTGGTCGCCTCGCAGCTCGCCCAGCTCGGTTTCTCGTTGGTGCTCGCCGGGATCGCGCTGAAGACGCACCCGTCGCTCGCGCTCGTCGCCGCCGCCGTGTTCGCGGTTGGGATCTCCAACGCGCTCGGTGCGCCGGGCCTGAACGCGATTCTGCCGACCCTCGTCCCGAGCGAAGACCTGCCGGGCGCGGTGTCGTTGGCCTCCGTGCAGATGAACCTGTCCCGGGTGATCGGCCCGCCGATCGGTGCGCTCCTGTACGTGCGGTTCGACGCGGCGTCGGTCTTCGTTGTCAACGCGGGAACCTACCTGTTCGCGGTGATCGGATTGTTGTGGGCGACGTATCCGCGTCATGCGAACGCACGGGTCCCCGAGCACGGATTCGCCCGGCTGCTGTCCGGTGTTCGCATCGCCCGCCGGGACCCGGTGATCGCACGGATCTTGGTGACGCTCAGCTCCTTCTCGTTCGTGTCGGTCGCGTTTGTCGGTCTGTTGCCGATCATCGCGTCAGACAACCTCGGCATCGGGGCCAAGAGCTGGCAGTACGGCGTGTTCTATGCGTGTTTCGGCCTGGGGGCGACGCTGGGCGCGGTCAGTGTCGGCACCGTGCTGGCACGGGTTCCGAAGGCGAAACTGTTGCGTCCAGGCTTCGTCGGGTTCGCCGCGGTCCTCGCCGGCTTCGCCCTGCTGCGTGGGCCGACGCTCGCATATCCGGTCGTGTTCGTGCTCGGCTACACGTATTTCCTCGTGATCACCGCCCTGTCGACGTTGCTGCAGGCGCACCTCCAAGACGAACAGCGGGGGCGGGTGATGGCCTTGTGGATCATGGGTTTCGGCGGAACGGTGCCGTTGGGGGTCCTCGTCGGCGGCTGGGTGATCCACCTGTCGTCCATCACCGCCGTCCTGCTGTTCGGCGCGGGTTGGGCGGTCGTGCTCGCCGCGTGGTCGAATGCGCAGACGTTGCGAGCCAAAGGGGCACCCGATGTCTGAGTCTCACGCAGTCGCATACCGTGGGCTGCGCGCACGGGTGCGGGAGGTCGTCGAGCGCGTCGATCCTACCGCACTGCAGCGCGTCGCTCCGGCGACGCCGAGGTGGCGGGCCCACGATGTGCTCGCCCACCTTGTCGGTGTCCCCGACGACGTCGTGCATGGGCGAATGGACGGCCTCGCGTCGGAGCCGTGGACACAAGCGCAGGTCGACGCCCGCGACGCGGCTTGTGCGGCCGACCTGCTCGCCGAGTGGGACGAGACCGCACCCCAGTTCGAAGTTCTCCTCGCCGGAGCACCCGACGCGATCGCCGGGCAGGCGATCTTCGACGCGGCCGCACATGAGCACGATCTCTGCAACGCGTTAGACGTGCGAGGCGCCCGCGAAAGCGACGCGGTGCGCGTCGGCTGGGAGTGGGTGCGTGACCTACGGACCCGAGGGGGCGCGCCCGCGATCTGCTTCGTGGTCGAAACCGGTGAGCAGATCTCGGGGGTCGGCGACGTCGTCGCACGCATCGAAGCCCCTCGCTTCGAGTTCTTCCGTGCTGTGTCCGGCCGCCGCACCGCAACCGAGATCGCACATTACGGCTGGGACCGCGAGGCGAACCCGCCGTTGCTGCTGGCAGCCGAGATCTTTTCGATGCCGGCCGACTCGATCGGGGAGTAACGGCCCGCCACGTTGGCTGACCGCGGGTCGGTGATGGGAAACGGTGCAACCGGTCGCCCGCCCGCGAGGCGGACCACCCGCTCGCAACGTCCAACTCTGGGTGCTGACGACCCGACCGACCGCACCGTCACGACGACGCGACCCAGCGCGAAGACACTGGGCGGGCGCGACTAGGAATCTTCGACGCCTCGCAACACGTTCACGACATTGCGGCCGATCACACCGAGGTCATAGCCGCCTTCTTGGACGAGCAACGTCGGGACGCCGAGCGCGCCGATCGCTGCGCCGAGACGCGTGAAGTCGGCGGCGACGAGCTCGAACGTGTCATAGTCCTCGGCGGCGGTGTCGACACCGAGCGACACCACGAGGCCGTCGGGTGCGAAACGGCGGATCACCTGCGCCGCGTCGTCGAGCGCCGGACCGTAGGTGTCCCAGCCGGTTCGCAAAGCAAGCGGGAAGTTGTGCGTCGAGCCCACGCCGCGGCCCGTCCCCGCCTCGGACGCGAAGCCGGAAAAGAACGGATACTCGTGAACCGGGTCGGCGTGCAGTGAGACGAAGCACACGTCGTCACGGTCGTAGAAGATCTGCTGGGTGCCGTTGCCGTGGTGGTAGTCGACGTCGAGAATGGCGACGCGGGCACCGTTGTCGGTCCAGGCGGCCGCCGCGATGGCGGCGTTGTTCAAAAAGCAGTAACCCCCGTAGGAGTCGGCTGCCGCGTGATGGCCGGGGGGACGGGCCAGCGCGTACGCGGCCCGCGAAGTTCCGCTGAGCACCGCCTGCCATGCGCTCAACGTCACGTCGACCGCGCCGGTCGCGGCGGCCCAGGTGCCGGCAAGGATCGCGTCGTTGTCGTGCGAGTACCATCCGAACTCGGCGATCGGATGACGCGGTGTACCGCATGGCTGCGCACGGATCGGGCGCGCGTACGGGACGGCCTCGGCGTGCTCGTCGGCGTTCGTGGCCGCAAGCCACCGACCGTGCGCATGTTCGAGGAATTCGACGTAGTCGGCGCGGTGCACGCGCAGAATCGGTTCGAGGCCGTACTGATCGGGTTCGACGATCGGCCCGATCTCCGCGGCCGCGATTGCCGCGCGTATGCGTTCGGCGCGTTCGGGGACCTCGGGCGGATCGATCATCTGCCCTTGATCGTGGAACGGCTGGCGAGGATGGTGCTGACGGTGCGCGTCGGAAGCGAACGTGAGCATGGCCGTAGCACTAGCACGAGGTGTCGCCGACCGGTAGTTCGGATCCGGCCGGTACCCTTGCGTGGCGTGGCGCCCGTGACCGTCAGCGTCTGGACCGTCGATCTCGACCAGCCCGGCGCGGTCGTCGACGCGCTCCGCGGCTTTCTGGACGATTCCGAGGTGCTCGCCGCGGCCTCCCGCCGCGACGACACGGTCCGCAACCGTTTCGTTGTCGCGCACGGAGCGGTCCGGTCGGTCCTGGCAGCCCGGCTCGGGATCGCGCCCGACGCGGTCGTGATCTCCCGTCGTTGCCGACGGTGCGGGGACCTCTCGCACGGCCGCCCGGAAGTGGTCGGTCCGGAGGCAGTCGCGGGGCAGCGAGTCGCGTTCAGCCTGTCGCATTCGGAGGCGCTCGCCGCGGTCGCGGTCGTGACCGACGCTCGGATCGGTCTCGACATCGAGGTCGAGCGTCCACGGGCCCGACTCGACGCGCTCGCAGCGCGGGTGCTTGATTCGGAAGCGTACGCAGACTGGCTCGACGTGGAGCCCGCCACCCAACTGCGCGCGTTCCTCGAACAGTGGACCGCCAAAGAGGCCTACCTCAAGGCGCTCGGCACCGGCATCACCGTGCCGTTGCGTGACGTTCCGGTCGAGCCCGACGGATGGACCGTGACCGACTTCCCGTGCCCGCCGGGCGTCGTCGCGCGCGTCGCGGTCGACGGCTATGCGGTCGTGCACGTCGAGCCGTGGTCACCGCCGGCGGTCGAGACGTCCCGGCCGCGTGACGCGACCCGGCCGATCGACAAGTTCCGAGGGACCGCAGTGGGTTCGGTGGTCGCGGCCGGACTGCTCGGTCTGCGTGATGCGCTCGAACCGGCGCACGACGAAGAGGTCGCGATCGTCCAGAACTACAGCGGCGACCCTCCGTTCACCGACCCGATCGTGTTGCGCCTCGATCCCGACCATCCTGAAGACTCCATCGTGATGGTCCGGCCCTGGCTTCGTAACCCGCCGCCATCCGACACCACGACGAAGCCCGATTGAGCTACTCGCGTTTGCGCCAGCGTTCGTGTGCGATCGTCACCCGAGCGAGCATGTCGGGCAGCGGGACAACGCCGAGGCCGGCTCCGGTCGGGACTGCGAGCGTTCCGGCGTCGAGTTCGAACGGGACGGTGACGTCATGTTCGTAGTAACGGCTCGACGCTGACACATCGCCGGTGACGGTAAAGCCGGGGAGCGACGCCAGCGCGATCAACATGGCGCGGCCGATACCCGTGTCGAGCATGCCGCCCGCGCGGGCGCCGACACCCGCGGCGACGCACACGTCGTGGGTGCTGCACGCCTCGGCCAGTCCGCCAACGAGTCCCGCTTTGATGCTCACGACCGCGCACGCACCGATCTCGATCGCGTCGCGGGCGACACGCGGGCTCGTGACCGTCTCGTCCAGTCCGATCGGGGTACGTAGACGCGCCGCCAGTCGGGCGTGATCGACGAGCGCGTCGGGCGCGAGCGGCTGTTCGAGGCACGCCACATCGAGGGTGTCGAGCGCCGCGAGGTGATCTGCGTCGGCCAGGGTGTAGCTGCCGTTCGCGTCGGCTTGGAGCACGATCTGGGCTCCCACCTCGGCGCGTACCGCGGTGACGACGTCGACATCATCGCCGGGCGCGATCTTCAACTTGATGCTGCGGTAGCCGTGCGCGACGCAGGCCGACACGTCAGCGAGGAGCTCGGCGAGGTTGTCGTGGCGGCCGACTGCGACCCCGGCTTCGACATGGCTCGCGGTTGCGCCCACATACGACGCGAGCGAGATTTCCTCACAACGGAGTTGCGCGTCGAGCATCGCGTCGGTCAGGGCGGCCCGCGCCGCGTGGTTGCCGCGTACCGAGTCGAGCGGCGAGTTGGAGAACAATCGCGGCACGAACTCGTCGCGCAACGCGATCCGCGCCGAGTCGAGCGTCTCGGGCGCGTACGTCGGCGACGACTCCGCGCCGACTTCTCCCCAGCCGTCGGTGTCGTCGGTGACGACACGGACGAGGA
>JBKQIY010000099.1:0-19140 GCA_052148155.1 Acidimicrobiia bacterium
CATCAACGTCGCCGGGGTAATCAGCCCCGCGTTCGCGACCAACGACTCATCATCGAAGGTCACCTCAAGCTGATCGATCGAGTGCAATACTCCACTCACCGGAAGTGCCTCCCCGAGCTGACGACAACGACGACTTCGAACACCGTCATCGTCCCAGCCCAGGAGGCACTTTCCGCGGATACGCGGACCTGCTCAACAACAACTCATCGGTGGATCAAGGCTAAAGGCGACGCGGCGCGCTGGCTCTCAAGCGTCGAGTCCGACAAGGCCCGCGGTGTCTGGCTCGATCCGTCGGCAGGTCGGGTTCGGCTCGCCGACTACGCGACCGAGTGGCTGCAGAGCAAAGTCACGCTCGCGCCGAGGACAACCGAGATCTACGCCCTTCAGCTACGACTGCACATTCTCCCGACCCTTTCGGCTGATGTCCCCGCGCTCGGCGCTGTCCCGATCGGCGATCTCACGCCGGATCTCGTGCGTGCTTGGTACGCCGTGCTCGTTGCGCAGCGCGGCAAGTCCGTCGCCGCGAAGGCGTACGTGAGGTTGCGCCAGGTGCTGAGTCAGGCGGTCAACGACGACCGGATCGCCAAGAACGCGTGCCGCATAGCAGGTGGTGGCACCGAGCGACATAGCGAGCAGCGCTTCATTTCGCTCACAGAGCTGTACGAAATTGCGGCAGTCGTACCCGACCATTGCCGCGCGTTGGCGCTCACCGCCGGCCTCGCCGGGCTTAGGCAGGGAGAGCTCTTCGCCCTCCGCCGCGCCGACATGGATCTTCTGCACGGCACCATCACCGTGCGCCGTAAGCGAGTCCGGCTCGCTTGCGGTGACGTGATCGAGGACAATCCGAAAAGCGCGGCGGGAAGTCGTACGGTCGCGATCCCCCGACCCCTGGTGGATGAGCCGAACCGTCACCTTTCGACCTACAGCTCTCCCGGTCGGCACGCATATGTCTTCGCGTCTCCGAACGGGACACCGTTCGATCGACACAATTTCCGAGCGCGCGTGTGGGTGCCCGCGGTGCTCAGCGTCGGCTTGGACGATCTTCGCTTCCATGATCTTCGCCACGTGGCCGGCACGCTCGCCGCGCGCACTGGCGCGACGACGAAAGAGATCATGTCTCGCCTCGGTCACGCGAGTCCCAGCGCGGCGATGGTGTATCAGCATGCGACCGAGGATCGCGACCGTCTGATCGCCGACCGGCTCGGCAAAATGACCGAAGAGGCGGGCTTGGCGACAGTCGTGCCGATCGCGGATCGCCGAGCAGCATCAGATGTCTGAGCCAGTTCAGCTGCGTCCGGCCCCCGCCCCCGCGACGATCGTCGTCATCCGGCTCGGTGAGCAAACCCTCGGCGACGAGAAGCTATCGGAGCAGTGTGAGCGCGCCCATTGGCGGTGGGGCCTTCATGGCTTCTCGGTGTTCGAGGTTCCCAATGGCGACTACGGCTTGTTGGCGCGTCTAGTGCCGATCGTGACAGTCCGTCCGAAGCTCTTCGAGGCCCACGGCGCTCAGCTTTTATCGGCCGGGTTTCCGCTCTTGCCGACGGCGGATCATCCGCATTGGACCGTCGTGTTGTCGGAACCGACCCCTGCGCAGTTCGCGCGCGTCCGCGCGCTTTTCGACGGACCCAAGGACAACCCCGCCTGGTCGGGTAGATGGTGACAGGTACGATTGCGGCAATGGACGCCGATCGCTACGACTTGAGCTTCGACCCCAACGACGTGGGTCCGGATCTCGTCGTCGAGTGCTGGATCTCCCACGGACGCCGTTCCGGCGACCCGCTGTTCGATCCTCAACCGGGCGACACGGTTTCTGTCGGAGACGACGAGGGCCCACCGCTTCGGGGCCGCGTGACCCGCCGAGACGGCAACCGCGTCTGGGTCCAGATCCAGCTCCCGAGTCTCTCGGACGCAGTCGCCTGATGTTGCAAACCGTGCGGGCGGCGAACTCGCTGACGCGTCCGATTCATGCCACACCCGTGCCACAACGGCGCAGTCTTTCGTGTCACGGGGCGATACGAGACGTCACCGGCCGGCATTCCGAAAAGACACACTGACCAGCACTTTCGCGTGTTTCGGGAGGCCCACAGCGCCGCGACCCGAACCCCTTCGGCCCGCCTGAAACGCGTGGCGTCACCGGACAGCACCGACCGCGGTGCGCGACAGGGTGGCCCACGACCCTCAGATGCTCGGGTCGGGATCCGTCAGCGATCAGCTGAGCACGAGGCTCAGAGTTGGTCGGTCTGCTCGACCTGCTCGAGGAACTGCCGGATCTCGCTCTCGCGGAACCGGCGGTGACCTCCGAGGGTCCGTATCGCCGAAATCTTTCCGGCACGGGCCCAACGCGTGACCGTCTTCGGATTCACGCGAAACATGGCCGCGACCTCCGACGGGGTGAGCAGGGCGTCGTCGTCGCGGGGTTGCATGTGCTCCACCTTCAATTCCATTCGCTGGCGCCTGGGGGATACCTCTGAAACCAGCCGGCCAGCCTCCCGTGCCTGCCGCTGCTTTCGTTCTGTGCTTGCCGCACCTCATCCCTGTGGCCGCGCCTTGGATGCCCCATCCCCCCGGTATCTCCGCATTCGGGCCTTTCGGCCCCCCGGTGGGTAGTTGCGCCCCGCGAACCCTCTGTGCGATCTGCGAACATACTAGGGCATTGCGTCACCGATGTCACAAAGGGGACACGGCCGTACCGGATGGGCCGCCCGGCCCGGGTCTGGACGGGCTATTGCTTCGGTCGGGCCGCAACGCCGGAGGCTCGGTTTCGGCTGTCAACTCCTACACTCGTCAGGCGTGGCGCGGGTGTTCGCGATCGCCAACCAGAAGGGCGGCGTCGCCAAGACCACGACGACCCAGACGTTGGGTCTCGCGCTCGCCGACCTCGGCGAGCGGGTACTGCTCGTCGACCTCGATCCGCAGGCATGCCTGACGTTCGCGTTGGGACTTGAACCCGAGCAGTGCGCGCCCACCTTGCATGACGTGTTGTTGCAACGCGTCAAGGCCGAAGACGCGATCATCGACGCGGGCCGAGTGCGGCTCCTCCCGGCCAACATCGACCTTGCCGGATCCGAGGTGCACCTCCTGACGCGCACCGGTCGCGAGCAAGTGCTCGGACGCGCGATCGATTCGATCCGCGAGTCCGTGGATATCGTGCTCATCGACTGTCCGCCATCGCTCGGCGTGCTCACCGTCAATGGTTTGACCGCCGCCGACTACGTGCTCGTGCCGTTGCAGTGCGAGGCACTCAGCCATCGCGGTCTGGCGCAGTTACTTGAGACAATCGCGGACGTACGTGAGTTCACGAACAAACGCCTGGAGGTGCGCGGCGTCATCGCGACCATGTTCGATCCGCGCGGCCGTCACGCACGCGAGGTGCTCGACGACGTGCAGGCTCGTTTCGGACTGACCGTATTGGATCCACCCATTCCCAAGACCGTCCGGTTCGCAGAAGCGCCCGGTCGCGGCATCTCGATCCTCGAGCACGCGCCGAAGTCGGCCGGAGCGAGTGCCTACCGCGCGATTGCGGAGACGCTGCACGCCGATCTGGCCGGCGTCGAGTCGAACGAACGGCGGCGATAGTCCATGACCGGATATTTGCGCGATGTCGGCCAGCGTCCCGATCGTCCGTCGCGCGACCCGCTCGGCAAAGCGGCATTGTTCTCCGACGTGCGTCAGCCTGGCACGCTCGTGGTCGAGTGCAGTGCTTGTGGCGAATCGACGCGTGTGTCGTACGTCGACTTCGCGCTCGCGAATCTGCCGTTCTCGCTCTGGCTTCCGCCGCTGCCGAACCTGCGGTTCAACCGCCGGATGACATGTCCGGCATGCGGGGAGTGGGCCTGGACGCGCGCCCACTGGACGCAATAACCGCTCGGTTAGCGGCGAACCGCGCGGCGCTCGAGCCGGACGCGTCCGTGCCCGTCTACGAGTTCGCCGACGAGCCAGGCGCCGTGCCCGGCTGAGCGCACAACGTCGACCGCGTGCAGCGCGGCGTCAGGCGGAACGATTGCGAGCATGCCGAGCCCGAGATTGAAGACGTGCTCCATCTCCTCGTCAGGAATCGCGCCGGCGCGTTGGATCTCAGCAAAGATTTTGGGTTCGTCCCATGTGCCACGCGTCATCAGTGCGTCGCAACGGTCGGGCAGCACGCGTACGAGATTGCCGGGAATGCCTCCGCCGGTGATGTGCGCGAATGCGTGCACTGACACCTCGTCGGCAAGCTTCAGCATCGCCGGTGCGTAAATCTCGCTCGGTCGCAGCAGTTCTGCGGCGAGCGAGTGACGTGCGCCTGGCCAGGCGGCACCCCTGAGGTCGCGTGACGCGCGGTTGAGCAGCGCGGCGCGCGCCAACGAATAGCCATTGCTCCGCAGCCCGGTGCTTGCGATACCGACGATCCGGTCACCGGTGCGTACATCGCGGGGAAGCACGCGTGCCCGTTCGGCGACACCGACCGCGAATCCGACGAGGTCGAACTCCCCCGGCTCCATCACACCAGGGTGTTCTGACATCTCGCCGCCGAGCAGTGCGCAGCGAGCTTGGCGGCACCCTTCGGCGACCCCGGAGACGAGGTCGTCGATCTCGTCAGGAATGAGCGTCCCGACCGAGATGTAGTCGAGAAAGAACAACGGCTCCGCGCCCTGGGCGGCGATGTCGTCGACCGACATCGCAACACAGTCGATGCCGATGGTGTCGCGCCGGCCGGCGATGCGGGCGATGACCGACTTTGTACCGACGCCGTCGGTGGAGGAAACGAGCAGCGGGTCGCGGTACCGCTTCCAGTCGAGCGCGAACAGGCCACCGAATCCGCCGACGTCGCCGATCACTTCCGGCCGGAACGTCGACCGTACGTGCTCTTTGATGCGCTCGACGGCCTTCTCGCCTGCCGCGATGTCTACGCCCGCGGCGGCGTAGGTGAGCCGTTCCTCGTCGGGCGTGCTCATCTGATCAGGTCACGCGCGCTCGACCGCGTCCGACCGCGTCCACCGGGAGCTGCGCCGCCGACTCGGGTTCGAGCGCGAGTTTGGTGTCATGGTCGGGCACGGGCACCGGATACTCGCCGGTGAAGCACGCGGTACAGAACGCCTGGCCCGGCGAACCTGTCGCGGCGACGAGCCGTTCAAGGTCGAGATAGGCCAGTGAATCGACACCGAGATAGTCGCTGATCTCGCCGACCGACATGTCCGCCGCGAGCAGCTCGGAACGCTTGCCGGTATCGAGGCCGTAGAAACACGGCCAGCGATACGGCGGTGACGACACACGAAAGTGCACTTCGACCGCGCCCGCTTCGCGCAGCAACGCGATGATCTGGCGAGTCGTCGTGCCGCGCACGATCGAGTCTTCGACCACCACGAGCCGCTTTCCTTTGATGTTGTCGCGCAGCGGGTTGAGTTTGAGTCGTACGTCGGCGCCGCGTTGTTTCTGGGTGGGCTGGATAAAGGTACGCCCGACGTAACGGTTCTTCACGAAGCCGTCGCCGTAGGGGATGCCTGACGCACGCGCGTATCCCTGCGCGGCCGGGACGCCCGACTCGGGAACTGGCATCACCATGTCGGCATCCGCGCACGGCGCTTGCCGCGCCAACTCCTCACCCATGCGTTGCCGCGCGCCGTGCACGCTTTGACCGTAAAGATAGGTGTCGGGACGCGCGATGTAGACGAACTCGAACAGGCACAGCTTCGGTGTCGGTTCCGCGAAGCGGATCGATCTCACACCGGTCGCGTCGATGGCGACCAACTCGCCGGGCTCGACGTCGCGTACAAAGTGCGCGCCGACGATGTCGAGCGCCGCCGTCTCGCTGGCGAGCACCCAACCGCCTTCGGTACGCCCGAGCACCAGCGGACGGAACCCATGGGCGTCCCGCACGCCGAACACGTGGGCCTCGTCCATCAACACGAGCGAGAACGCGCCCGCCAAACGCGGCAACACATGCTCGAGGGCATGTTCGAGATCGCGGCCGTCGGAGCGCAGCGTCGCGTTGTACTCGCGTGCGAGGAGCTCGCCGATCAGTTCGCTGTCTGATGTCAGCACGCCCGGCAGCATGCCGAGTTCGTGTGCGAGCGCTTCGGTGTTCGTGAGGTTGCCGTTGTGGCCGAGCGAGAATCCGACATCGCCGACCGACCGGTACACCGGCTGCGCGTTCCGCCACGTGTTCGAGCCGGTGGTCGAGTAGCGCACGTGACCGACCGCGAGGTGCCCTTCGAGCGGCGCGAGCCGGCGCTCGTCGAATACCTGCGTGACGAGTCCCATGTCTTTGACGACGGTGATCGTCTCTCCGTCGCTGACAGAGATCCCGGCCGATTCCTGCCCGCGGTGCTGCAGCGCGTAGAGGCCGAGGAAGGTGTTGTGCGAAACTGGCTGACCGGGAGCGTAGATGCCGAAGACGCCACACGCGTCGTGCGGTCCCGAGAGGTCGGAGTCCAAGGTCACCAGTATCTCATGTCGGGATCAGTGAACTCGCAGTCGGACAGACACGGTCGGCTGCAACCGCGCTGAGCAGCGGAAGCTTCCCGTATCCTGCGAAGCCATGGCGCCACCCGCGGTCGAAGAGTCCGGCTGTTGCGTGTGGTTCACGGGACTGTCCGGCGCCGGGAAGAGCACGATCGCCGAAATGTTGGTCGGGGAGCTGCGATCTCGCAAACGGCGGGTCGAGCTGCTCGATGGCGACGAGGTGCGCGACCACCTCTCGAAGGGCCTGGGCTTTTCGAAAGTCGACCGCGACACGAACATTCTGCGGATCGGGTTCGTCGCGTCACTTCTCGCGCGCAACGGGGTCGTCGCGGTGACCGCAGCGATCTCTCCGTATCGCGCCGTGCGGGACGAGGTGCGCGGCTGGATCGACAATTTCGTGGAGGTGCATGTCGCGACGTCGCTCGCGGACTGCGAGGCCCGTGACGTGAAGGGTCTGTACGCCAAGGCCCGGGCCGGCGAGATCCCCGAGTTCACGGGTGTCTCCGATCCGTACGAACCGCCCGTCGAGCCCGAGCTACGAATCGAGACCGCGGGCCGGTCGCCAGCCGAGTCGGCAGCCGAAGTGCTCGCCTGGCTCGAGGTCCACCACTTGGCGTGACACGAACCGACGGAGCGAACCGGCGTTCGCGCCGTGGCGCACACGAGCGGGCGGCCGACGGTCAGGTTTCGTCCGTGGCGGCCATGAGCGTGGGGATGGCTTGTCGCCAAACTTCGTGGGCGCCAGCCAAAGGAACGGAGAAGGCTCCCTCGGCGATGCAACGGTCGCCGCCGGTCTGTCCGATGACGGCCACGGGAACGCCCGCGGTGGCTGCGGCGCCGAGCACCGCGGCGACCTGCTCCGCGGCGGCGGTCACCACGACACGAGAGGTCGACTCGCCGAAGGCCACTTCGGCGACGGTGCATGACCAGGCGCCGGGCGCGTTCAGGACATCGACCCGGAATCCGGTCTGCCCGGCGAAGGCCATCTCGCACAGCGCGACCGCGAGCCCGCCGTCGCTGACGTCGTGCACAGATGTGATCTCGCGGGCCCGAACCAGCTCCGCGACGAGGGTGTGCAGCCGGGCGGCCGTGTCGAGATCGGCGACGGGAGGGGCGCCGCCGCCGAGACCGTGTACCACCGCCGCCCACTCGGAGCCGCCAAGCTCGGCGCGCGTCTCGCCGAGCACGAGGACCGACTGGTCGGCGACGAATCGCATCCCCGGCGCTGAGCCGCTGAGTTCGTCGATCAGACCGAGGACGCCGACGACCGGAGTCGGGTGGATGTCGGTTCCGTTCGACGCGTTGTAGAACGAGACGTTGCCGCCGATGACGGGAAGGCCGAGCGCCGCGCACGCCTCGCTGATCCCCTCGACAACTTCGACGAACTGCCACATGACGGCGGGATGTTCGGGGTTGCCGAAGTTGAGGCAGTTCACGAGCGCGAGTGGCCGGGCACCGGTGCAGGCGACGTTGCGTGCGGCTTCGAACACAGCGAGGCGCGCGCCGACCCGTGGATCGAGATGACAGAACCGGCCTTTGCCGTCGGTGGTGAGCGCGAGCGCTTTCGGGGTGCCCTTCACCCGGAGGACGGCGGCGTCAGCGCCTGGGCCGGCGACCGTCGACAGGAACAGTTGGTGGTCGTACTGTCGTGAGATCCAAGTCTTGTCAGCGATCGTGGGGGTCGCGAGCAACGAGAGCAGCTCACCACCGAGATCGGTGCCGGTCGGGAACTTGGCCCGCAAGCGTGGCGCTGGATCGTCGGCCACCAACGCGTCCTGCTGCGGCGGTCGCATGCCCGGTCGGCGATAGCGCGGTCCGTCGCCGAGGCTGGCGACCGGCACGTCCGCGAGCGGGGCGCGATCCGACGACACGGCGGACCGTTCGTCGCCGATGGGCGGTGACGGGTTCTCGCCGGGGACGCCCAACGCGTCGAACGCTCCGTCGAACACCCGGAACCGATCGGAATCGGTGACCCGTCCAACGACCGTTGCCCGGATCTCCCATTTCCGGGCCAGGTCCATCACCGCGTCGAGCTGGTCGGGCTCGACGATCGCCAGCATGCGCTCCTGACTCTCGGAGGTCATCACCTCGACCGCGTTCATGCCCGGTTCACGTTTCGCGACTCGTGCGACGTCGACATCCATGCCGGCGCCGCCTTTCGCCGCGGTTTCCGACGCCGCGCACGACAGCCCGGCGGCACCGAGATCCTGCACGCCGACGGCGAGGTTGCGGTCGAGGAGCTCCAAACACGCCTCGATGAGGCGCTTCTCCTCGAACGGATCGCCGACCTGGACCGATGGCCGTTTCGCCGGTCCTGCCGCCTCGAAACCGGCCGATGCCAGCACGCTCGCGCCACCGATGCCGTCTCGACCGGTCGAGCTCCCGAGCAGGACAGCCAAGTTGCCGGGACCTTCGGCGCGTGCGAGCACGAGCCGTGTCACGGGCAGGATGCCGACACACAAGACGTTCACGAGGGGGTTGTTTCGGTACGTGTCGTCGAACACCGCTTCTCCGCCCACGGTCGGCACTCCGACAGAGTTGCCGTAGGCGCTGATGCCCGACACGACACCCTCGAACAGGTAACGGGTGCGGACGTCGTCGAGTGAGCCGAACCGAAGGGGATCCATCAACGCGATCGGGCGAGCCCCCATCGAGAAGATGTCGCGGATGATGCCGCCCACGCCGGTCGCGGCGCCCTCGTAGGGCTCGACCGCGGAGGGGTGGTTGTGGCTTTCGATACGGACGGCGACGGCCAGACCGTCGCCGATGTCGACGACCCCGGCACCTTCGCCGGGACCGACGAGCACCCAGGGTGCGCTCGTCGGAAACCGGCTCAGATGAGCACGCGACGACTTGTACGAACAGTGCTCCGACCACATGACCGCATACATGGCCAACTCGAGCGCGGCCGGATCGCGTCCGAGTTCGCTGACCACGGCGGCGAGCTCGTCATCCGTCATCCCGAGTTGCTGGTGAAGCGGACGTTCCATTCGGACCGAGATTAGTAACCGAATCGTGCGGCGCCGGGCCCGATCGGCGTCCGGGATGCGACGGGAGCGGGCCTTTTGCGCGAAGATCGTAACCGTCGATTTCTCGCAAAAGCACAGAACCGGATTTGACGAGGTGAAGGATGGCCACGCGGCCCCAGAAAGCCCCGATGTCGGACACGCACAAGGAGGCGTTGGCCGAGGGGCGGAACCATGCCCGCATTGTCGGTCGCTATCTCGAAGCCCTCGAGGCGAACAAGCCGAAGCGAGGCCGTAAGCGCACTCCGGACTCGGTGAAGAAGCGGCTGGAAACAGTCGCGACCGAGATCAAGGAAGCGACCGGGCTCACCCGCTTGAACCTTCTGCAAGAGCGACGAGATCTCGAGATCGAACTGGCCACGATGCAGGCCGGGACGCCCGACCTCACAGGGCTCGAGAAGGACTTCGTGAAGGTGGCGAGGGAGTACTCGGCGAAGAAACGGATCTCTTACGGCGCGTGGCGGGAGTTCGGTGTTTCGCCGGAAGCGCTGAAGAAAGCCGGCATCTCCCGGGGCGCCTAAACATCGTTGCGGCCGGACACCGCCCGCGGGCCGACAGGTCGTATACCTTCGGCCGAAACTGCAGGATCGGGTCAGCCGACGCCTCGATGCCGTCGCACAGCCGCATCGGGTCGAAGACACGAATGTCGCTCGCCGTCTCCGGAGCTTCGATCGCATGTTCGACGACCAAACGTCCGACCGTGACGGCCTCGCGATCGTCGGGCCAGACCGCCGTCGCGTCGGCAAGGCGGCGGCGCAGATCGGCGGCGAGGTAGTCCCGATCACGTTGGTGTGCGTCCTCGTCGGTGAGGAACTCGTTGCCGCGTGTCGGTACCCACCGGGTGCGTACCCAGCGGGCCCGGCCGTCAGCGGCGGACCAACGGAACGCGTGGATGCCGTTGTAGGTGACGGCGAGCCAGCTGGCCGGCGGCGGCACCGCGCCGGCGAGCGCCAGCGCGGCCGCGGTCTCGGGATGCGCGGCGAGGAACGTGGCGATCTTTGCCATGTCGGGCTGGCCGGTGTCCGGATCCCGCCGCGCCAGCTGCACGTACTTCACGAAGTCTTCGGGCGTCCGGGCGGTGAAGCACGGCACCGAGATCCCGAGGAGATCGCAGCGGTCGCCGCCGTCGAGATACAACTTGACTGCGATGCCGCGCCCGCCCGGGTCGCCGTCGTGCGCGGCTGGATCGCCCCCGGCGTTGGAGAAACGGACGAGCGCGTCGACGGAGCGACCGTTGAGAAAAGGGGCGCGGCACAGCGCCGCACTTTGCGGCGTCCCGGTGAACGTCGCTTCGGCCCAGCCGCCTTTGACATAGACCACCCGGCCCTCGTGGGCTCCTGACGCCGCAAGCATCGCTGCGATCGCGGTGCGCGGCAGATCTGAGTCTGTGTCGTCGTTCATCGATCGCGGCGTGACCACACGGTCTGGCGAAGCTCCCAGACGACTTCCTCGTGCGGGTCGTTCGCCTCGAGCGCCCGTAACGCTTCGATCAGCGCCGGCCCGTCGGCAACTTCGCTTCCCCACGTCGTTGCGTTACGCCAGAACATCGCGGCGGCACGACCGGCGCGAACTGGATACTCGACCACACGGTCGAGTATCCGGACACATCCCGGCGGATCGGCATCGAGGGCTGGTCCTGCCCAGAGTGTCGCACCCCGCGCCGCGACCACCGCGGTGACGGCAGCCTCATACTGGGCGAACAGTGGGTCGTCGCTGCGATACCGCACCGGCTCTTCGCACACCAGCAGGCCCGGCGGTCGCAATGCGCCGACCCACTGCGCCAGCGCGGCGCCGGGATCGCGCAGGTGGCCGAGCAGCAACCGTGAGTACACGACGTCAGCCGGGAGTCGGAGCGGATCGGTCACGTCCGCGACGCTGAACCAGGCGCCCGGCGACCGGCGGCGCGCCTCGTCGACCATTGCCGCGGACGCGTCGAGACCCGTGACCTCGGAGTGGGGGAACCGCGACTGCAACAACGCCGAGGTGTGCCCGGGACCACAACCCATGTCGACGACATAGCGCGGCTGGGAAGCCGGAAGGTCGTCGAGCAGCCGCCGGGTCGGAACCTCGAAGGTGTCGGCGACGATCGCGAGCCGCTCGCGAGCGACGACCGAATCGCCGAGGGCGTAGCCGGCCGAGCCCGGCGCGTTCACACCGCGAGTCGGGCGCCCGCCGCGGCGACCAGCGACCGCAACAACCCGACGCCGTCAGCCGAGCCCAGCATCGGGTCAGACGCGCGCTCGGGGTGCGGCATGAGCCCGACGACGTTCCGGCCCGCGTTGCAGATACCGGCGATGTCGTCGAGGCTGCCATTGGGATTGTCGGTGTAGCGGACCACGACACGCTCTTCGTTTCGGAGACGGTCGAGCGTCGCCGGGTCGCACACGTAGTTGCCCTCGAAGTGGTTGATGGGAATGCGAAGCCGTTGCCCGATCTCGCATTCGGTGGTGAGAACGGTCGAGGTCGTCTCGACGCGGATCTCGACGGTTTGGCACAAGAACTTCAACCCGACGTTCTTTTGCAGCGCGCCGGGGAGAAGTTCCGCTTCGGTGAGCACCTGAAAGCCGTTGCAGATCCCGACCACAGGTCCGCCGGCCGCCGCGAAATCGGTGACGGCACTCATCACCGCAGAGAAGCGGGCCAACGCGCCCGTGCGCAGGTAGTCGCCGTGCGCGAAGCCGCCCGGAAGGACGACGGCGTCGACACCGTGGATCGTCGCGTCGCCGTGCCAGCACAACTCGGCTTGTGCGCCGAGCTCACCGAGTGCCCACATCACATCGAGCTCACAGTTCGTACCGGGAAACTGCACGACACCAATTCGGGCGCTCACGACGCAGACTCCAGCGCGGTGATGAACACTTCGTACGACTCGATCACCGGATTCGCGAGCAGACGCTGACACATCTCGCCAACCTGCGCGTGGGCGGCGTCAGCGTCCGGTGCATCGACAACGAGCCGGATCACCTTCGCGATATGTACCTGCGTGACGTTGGTGTACCCGAGCGCGGGCAACGCACGTTCTACGGTCGCGCCGGCCGGATCGGCGATCCCGGGCCGGTGGCTCACCTCGACACGCGCCGCATACGCCACCATAGCGATGATCGTATCCACCGAGTCGTTCGGGTCGCGTCGTTCACTCGTGCGGTCCGTACCAATCGTCGAGGCTGGAGCCGGTAAGAAGCTCGTACGCGTCGCGGTACAACCCGCGTGTGGCGTCGATCACGGCGGCGGGCATGCGCGGCGCCGGCGGCTCGTGATTCCAGCCGGTGCTGTCCATGAAGTCCCGAACGAACTGCTTGTCGAACGACGGCGGTGAGGTACCAATCCGGTACGCGTCGAGCGGCCAATATCGTGATGAATCGGGCGTCATCATCTCGTCGATCACGATGATCTCTCCGTCGAGCTCACCGAACTCGAATTTCGTGTCGGCCAGCACGAGTCCGCGGTCGTAGGCGCGGGCCGCGCCGACGGCGTAAATCTGAATCGAGAGGTCGCGCAGGCGTTCGTAGACGTCAGGACCGACCAACTCGGAAGCTTCGCTGGCAGTCAACGGCAGGTCGTGGCCCGATTCGGCCTTCGTGGTCGGCGTGAACAGCGGTGCGGGAAGCTGCTCGGCCCGTTGCAGACCCGCAGCGAGGGGGAATCCACCGACCGCGCCGCGCTCGGTGTACTCCTTCCAGCCGCTGCCGAACAGGTAGCCGCGCACGACGCACTCGAGTTGGATCGGCCGTGTCGCCCGGACGAGCATCGCTCGGCCGCCGACATCGCCGGCCGCTTCGGGGAAGTCGGCGGGATCGCTCGAGATGACATGATTGGCGACGATACCGACCGTCTCGTCGAACCAGTACTGCGACACGCCGGTGAGGACACGGCCCTTGTCCGCGATCTCATCAGGAAGCACGACGTCGAACACCGACACGCGGTCGCTCGCCACCATCAACAGTTGATCGTGCCCGACCTCGTAAAGCTCGCGGACCTTGCCGGTATAGACATGCGGCAACCTCGTGACATTACCCATCGCGCTTCGACAACGGCGCCGCCTCGATCCGGTCGAGCTCGTCGAAGGTGCGGCCGACATTGGCCAGCGACCGCTTGAGGTCGAAACATGCGTCGAGCCGGGCATCGTCAAGGACCGCACGAACTTCGGTGTCGCCGACGAGCAGGTCGCGGAACGAGCGCTCCTCGTGCCATGCGGTCATCGCGTTGCGCTGCACGATTCGGTACGCATCGTCGCGGCTCGCCCCGGCTTCGACGAGCGCGAGGAGTACCGGCTGACTGAACACCAGCCCGAACGACGCGTCGAGATTTCGTAACATCCGTTCGGGGTAGACCCGCAAACCGGAGACGAGGTTCGTGAACTGCACGATCACGTAGTAGGCCAGCATGAGCGAGTCGGGCACGATGATGCGCTCGACCGACGAGTGTGAGATATCGCGCTCGTGCCAGAGCGCAATATCTTCGAGCGCGGCTTGCAGGTTGCCGCGAAGCACCCGTGCGAGGCCGCACAGCTGTTCGGATTTCACCGGGTTGCGCTTGTGGGGCATGGCGCTTGAACCCTTTTGTTCGCCTTCGCGGAAGGCTTCTTCGACCTCCCGTACCTCGGTCCGTTGGAGGTGACGGATCTCGAGCGCGAAGGATTCGACGCTCGCGCCGACCGAGGTGCAGGCGTACAGCACTTCGGCGTGGCGATCGCGCGGCAGAACCTGCGTGGCCGGCACCGGAGACAGGCCGAGGCGCTCGCACACGTAACGCTCGACCGCGGGATCGATATTGGAGTACGTGCCCACCGCTCCCGACAGCTTGCCGACGGCGATGGTCTGTCTCGCGTGCTGCAGCCGCTCCCGATCGCGTCTCACTTGCATGGCCCAGAGCGCGAGTTTCATGCCGAATGTGGTGGGTTCGGCGTGGATTCCGTGGGTCCGACCGACGATCGGCGTGTCGCGGAATTCTCGTGCTCGGGCTGCGATCGCCGACTCCAACCGCGTGGCGGCGGGAAGGATGCGATCGAGCGCACGAGTCATCTGGAGGGAAAGCGCAGTGTCGACGACGTCGCTCGAAGTGAGTCCGTAGTGCACCCATGCGCCGGCCGGCAGACCGACACTCGCCTGCACGACATCGACGAACGCGGCGACGTCGTGATCGGTGACCTGTTCGCGTTCGTGCACCGCCGCGACGTCGACCCGGGCCCGTTCGCGTACGGTTCGTGCCGCATCGGCGGGCACGACCCCGAGCTGCGCCCACGCCTCGACGGCAAGCACCTCCACCTCGAGCCATGCGCCGAAGCGCGCCTCGTCGGTGAACAGGTCGGCGATCTCTGGAAACGCGTACCGGCGGATCACGACAGGGCCTGGGCTGCGATATCCCGACGGTAATGGAGTCCGGGCCAACTGATCAGGCCCGCGGCCTCGTACGCCCGGTCCCGGGCGGCGGCGAGGTCGGGTCCGGTCGCCGACACCGTCAGCACACGACCGCCGCTGGCGGTGACGTGCCCGTCGGTATCGAGGGTGGTGCCAGCATGGAACACCGACACGCCGGCCAGCGCGCCAGCCGCGTCGAGTCCTTCGATCACGTCGCCGCGACGAACCGGTGCGGGCGGGTAACCCTCGGCGGCGAGGCCCACACCGACACAGGCGACATCGGCGAGTTGCACGTCGGTCTCGATGCGGCCCTCAGCGGCTTCGTGGCAGTGCACGTACAGGTCGCTTCGAAGGCGGGGCACGACCACCTGACATTCCGGATCACCGAAGCGAACGTTGTACTCGAGTACCTGTGGTCCCTGCAACGGATCGAGTATCAACCCGCAGTACAGGAATCCGCGGTACTCGGCGTCGCGTCGGTGCAACTCGCACAGCGTCGGGCGGATCGCCTTGTCCATCACCTCGTCGATCAGTCCGGCCGAGGCGATCGTGTTCGGGACCGGCGAGTACGCGCCCATACCGCCGGTATTCGGTCCGCGGTCGCCGTCGAAGACACGCTTGTGATCCTGTGCGAGCGCGATCGGCACCGCGTCACGTCCGTCGCAGAGCACGAAGAGCGACACCTCGGGTCCGTCGAGTGCCTCCTCGATCACACAGGTGCGGCCGGCATCGCCGAACGCCTCGCCGGACAGATAGGCGCGTACCGCGTCGCGAGCGTCCGCGATCGAGTCAGTCACGATGACGCCCTTGCCTGCCGCGAGGCCGTCGGTCTTCACGACGTACGGTCCGGTGAGCGCATCGAGGAACGCGAACGCGTCGTCTTCGTCGGCCGGGCCGAACGTCCGGTATCGAGCGGTCGGGACGCCGGCGCCGGCCAGTACCTCCTTCATCCATTTCTTCGAGCCTTCGAGCCGAGCGGCAGCGGCGCGGGGCCCGAATGCGAGATGGCCACGCGCTCCGAGCTCGTCGACCGCGCCGCCGACCAGTGGATCTTCTGGACCGATCACGACCAAGTCCGGACGTAAGCGGTCGGCGAGATCGCCAACGGCGGCCACGTCTGCCATGTCGAGCGGTAGGCATTCGCCCAGGGCGGCGATGCCCGGATTGCCCGGCGCGCAGACGATCTCGTCGACCAGCGGCGAGCGGGCCAAGCTCCACGCGAGCGCGTGTTCCCGTCCACCCGAACCGACAACGAGGACGCGAGCGCTCACGACTATGCGGCGCGCGGTAACACGATGGTCTGGTCGCGCGCGGGACCCACACCGACGAAGCTCACGTGCACGCCGGTGAAATCCTGGATGAAGCGCACATAGTCGCGCGCCGCGACCGGCAGGTCTTCGAGTCGGCTGGCCGCTTCGATATCGGTACCCCAGCCGGGAAGCGTCGCGTAGACGGGCCGCACCTTGTGCAGCACCGACTGGTGATATGGCACATGGTCGTAGCGTTTGCCGTCATCTGTTTCGTACGCGACGCATACCTGCAGCTCTGGTAACGGTGAGAGCACGTCAAGTTTCGTGACCGCGAGATCGGTGCAGGTATTGAGACGAGTCGCGTGTTTGAGCATGACGAGATCGAGCCAGCCGGGACGCCGTCGCCGGCCGGTGTTGGTGCCGTACTCGGCACCGCGGGTCACGAGCAGATCTCCCACTTCGTCGCCGTCGGGAAGTTCGGTGGGAAACGGGCCGCTGCCGACTCGCGTCACGTAGGCCTTAACAACGCCGGTCACTCGTTCGATGGCACGAGGGCCCACACCCGCGCCGGTGCAGACACCGCCCGCGACGGGATTACTCGATGTCACGAACGGATACGTGCCGTGGTCGAGATCGAGGTAGGTGGCCTGGGCGCCTTCGAACAGCACCCACTGCTGAGCTTCGAGGGCCTCGTGCACAAGCCAGACGGTGTCGTCGATCATCGGTTCGAGCCGCGGTACCAACGCAAGGTAACGCTCGCTGATGGTCTTCGCGTCCATCGGCAGTCGGTTGTAGACCTTGGCGAGCACACCGTTCTTCTCGCGCAACACGAGGTCGAGCTTCTCGCGGAAGATCTTCGGATCGAGGAGGTCTTGTACCCGTAACCCGACTCGGAGCGCCTTATCGGCGTAGGTGGGACCGATCCCGCGCATCGTGGTCCCGAGCTTGTTCTTCCCGAGGTAGCGCTCGGTGACACGGTCGAGTTCCTGATGGTACGGCATGATCAAATGTGCGTTCCCCGACAGGCGAAGCGGACGGGTGTCGATCCCGCGGCTTTCGAGCATGTCGAGCTCGTCCAACAGCACCACCGGATCCACCACGACGCCGTTGCCGATCACTGGGGTCACCCATGGATACAGCACGCCGCTCGGCACGAGTTGAAGCTTGAACACCTCGCCGTCGACGACGAGTGTGTGGCCGGCGTTGTGGCCGCCCTGATAGCGCACGACCATCGACGCCTCTTTGGCGAGGTAGTCGGTGAACTTGCCCTTACTCTCGTCGCCCCATTGGGTACCGACAATCACCGCGCCGGGCACGAGCGCCTCCACGTGACACTGCCGTTGGGCAGGGCGTTATTCGGGGTCACGTTGGGGAAATGGTACTCGACGGTGGCTTTACGCTGCTCGGAATGGTCGAGATCGCGACGCCGGCGGGCAGACTGCTCGGAACGTCGACACAAATCGCCGCGTGTCGAGTTCACGCGTACCGCGGCATCCCTTTCGCGACTGCCACGCGATTCGCGGCGCCGGTTCGGGTGCCCGCGTGGAGCCGAACCCGCGACGCAACCGAGTACGGACCGGCCGCGCCGCAACCGGTCGGCGGTCCCCTCGACGGGTTGGTGCCGGGAGCGTTTCGCGGGACCACATCCGAACAGGGATGCCTGACGCTCAACGTGTGGACCCAGGCCGCGCCTCAAGCGACAGGCCGATCAGGCCAGCGGCGGCCGGTGCTCGTTTGGTTCCCCGGCGGCGCGTTCACGATCGGTGCGTCTTCGCAGCCCGTGTACGACGGTACCCAGTTCTGCGCGGAGCAGAATGTCGTCTTCGTCACGGCCAACTACCGGCTCGGCGCGCTCGGCTTCCTCGACGCCCGCGGGATCGGCGGCGTCGCGAACAGCGGCTTGCGTGACGCGATCGCCGCGCTCGAATGGGTACACGACAATATCGAAGCCTTCGGCGGCGATCCCGATTGCGTCACCGCGTTCGGCGAGTCTGCGGGCGGAGGCGTCGTGTTGCACCTGTGCGCGTCGCCACTGGCGCGCGGCCTGTTCGGTGGCGCGATCGTGCAGAGCGGCGCGACGTTCAACACGCTCGACGAGACGCGTGCGACACGGGTCACAGAAGCGCTCGTCGCCGAGCTCGGCTTGGCCGACGCGGCGGTCCTCACCGAGGTGCCGGTCGAACAGTTGATACAGGCCCAGGCCGCGAGCGCGCTCGCGTTGCTCCCAACGGTGGGCATGATGCCGTTTCACCCGATGGTCGACGGCGACGTGCTCGTCCAGACGCCACTTGCCGCGTTCGACTCCGGCGCGGCGGCGGACGTGGCGCTCGTGATCGGGACGACCACCGACGAGATGCGCTTGTTCGTCGATTTGTCCGGCCCGGGCCCGCCTCGTGACAGGTTGTGTTCGCGGGTCGCGAGGTACGCGAAGGTCGACGCATCCCGCGCCGCGGAGATCGTCGCGACCTACGAGACCGAACTCGGAACGAACGATTCGAACGAGGTTTGGGCGGCCGTGTTCACCGATGTCGAGATGCAACGCCCGGCCGCCGCGTTGCGCGACGCCCACCGCGCCCACGGTCCGACGTACTCGTACCTGTTCGGCTGGCCGGCAGCTCAGGTTCGCCTCGGCGCGTGCCACGGCATCGACATTCCGTTCACGTTCGGAAACTTCGTCGATGGCTGGGCGGAGTTCGTCGGCGTCGACGACACGGCCCGACGGTTGGGGAAAACGTTGCGTGACGCGTGGACGGCATTCGCACACACCGGCGACCCCGGTTGGCCGACGACGCCGAGCACGATGACCTTCGATCGCGATCCGGCCGTGGTCGACGATCCGCTGCGCGCGCGACTTGCGTCGCTCACGTTGGGCTGAAAAAGGGGGCGGACGGATCGGCGAGCTGAGTCGTCCGAGCGTTGAGTGCGGCGCCAATCGCGCGGTCAGCGGCGTCGACGACGATGCGCGGTCGCGCGCGTCCACGCAGGTCGCGGCCCGGTTGTGGCCAACCGAACGGATACCCGGCCAGTCGCCTGCGATGCTCGGCGCCCGAACGGCGTGGAGGGAGG
>JBKQIY010000100.1:0-21024 GCA_052148155.1 Acidimicrobiia bacterium
CCGAGACCGACTTTTGGCCCATCGTCAGTTCGATCGCCCGCGTTGACGGCGACGCGGCGGCGGTCGCGTGGCTGAAAGGGATCAAGGCCAACGCCGGAGGCAACGACGATGTCCCCGACAACGAGACCCTGACCAGTGACGTCAGTCAAGGCACGACGGATCTGGCGCTGATCAACCACTACTACTTCTACCGGATCGAAGCTGAGGTCGGGAAAGGCTCCGTACACGCGATGATCGCTTACTTCGCACCTCATGACCCCGGATATGTGCAAGACATCTCCGGAGCCGCGATCCTGAAGTCTTCCAAGCATCAAGCCGCGGCGCAGAAATTTCTGGCCTTCATGACCAGCACCGCAGGCGAGAGCGTCTTCGCGCGTGGCGACAGCTTCGAATACCCGATCCATCCGGGCGTCGCCGCCAATCCTGAACTCACCCCGCTCGACAAACTTGAACCGAGTTCTTTTACTCCAGCTGAGCTCGGTACCGGGCTCGACGCCGAGAAGCTCCTCCAAGAAGCCGGACTTATCTAAGTCCGGCTGTCGTGATCGAGGTCCAGTCCCCGAACCAGTCGCGCCCGGGTCGGCAAACGTTCGCCCGTCGCGTCCGACAGGATCGGCTGTTGGTGGCGCTCAGCGCGCTGATCGCGTTGGCGCTGTTGGCGCCGCTCGGACTTGTTGCCGTCGACGCACGCGACGCGGGGTGGAACGAGATCCACCAGGTGCTGTTTCGCGAGCGATCGTTCCTCCTGTTGCGTCACACCGTCGTCCTGTCGGTCCTCGTTGCGCTGTTCGCGGTGATCATCGGCGTCGCGACGGCGTGGTGTACCGAACGGACGCGTTTGCCGGCGCGCCGGCTGTGGACCGTGATGCTCGTCCTACCGGTCGCGATCCCGGACTTTGTCGTCGGCTACGCCTGGCATTCGATCGCGCCGACGATCAACGCACTCTTCGCGGCCACGTTGGTCATGACGCTCGGGACCTACCCGCTCGTGTACCTTCCCGTCGCGGCGGCGCTGCGACGCGCAGATCCCACGATGGAAGACACCGCGCGCAGTCTCGGCGTCGGCCGTCTCCGCACGTTCTTTCGGGTCACCCTCCCGCTCATCCGCACCGCGGTATTGGGCGGATGCGTCCTGGTCGTCCTCACCGTGATCTCCGAATACGGCGTATTCGAGATCCTGCGCTATCCGACCTTCACGACCGAGATTTTCACCCAGTTCCAGTTCGACCGACCGGCCGCGACCGCACTCGCGGTCCCGCTCGTATGTATCGCCCTACTTGTCCTCGCCGTCGACGGCATCGTCCCCCGACGCACCGCCACCGCGACCGCACCGCGACGGATGCCGATGATGGCTCGCTGGCGATGGACTGCCACCCCGACACTGGTCGCGTTGAGCGCGCTGGTCCTCCTGGCGGTGGGGGTACCGATCGGAACCCTCGTCTACTGGATGACCCGCGGGCAACACACCACACTGCCCACGGCCGCGACCCTCGCGTCCGCGACGTGGACCACCGTCCGTTACAGCGCGGCCGGTGCCGCGATCGCGGTCGTGTTGGCGCTCCCGGTCGCGATGATGACCTTCCGCGGTTCGAGTGCACCGCGGACAATCCTCGATCGCAGCACCTTCGTCACCCAAGCGCTCCCCGGCGTCGTCGTCGCGCTCAGCTTGGTGTTCTTCGCGACCCACTATGCCTTTCGCCTCTACCAGACCAGCGTGCTGCTCGTGGTCGCCTATGCGATCTTGAACTTTCCGTTAGCTCTGGTCTGCGTCAAGACCTCGGTTGCCCAAGCGTCCGTCCTGCTCGAGGACGTCGGCCGTTCGCTCGGCCGCGGACGCATCGCCGTGTTCGTGCGGGTCACGCTGCCGCTCATCGCGCCTGGACTGCTCGCCGGATTCTGCCTCGTCTTTCTCACCGCGGTCACCGAACTCACCGCGACGCTCGTCCTCCACCCGCTCGAAGTACAAACCCTCGCCACCCAGTTCTGGGCCTTCCAGAGCGAAGCCGCATACGGAGCCGCCGCACCGTACGCGTTCGTGATCATCGCGCTGGCGGTCGTCCCCGGCGCGCTTCTCGGCCTGTGGTTCGACCGCGAACAACACGGTCGAACCGTCCCGCTACTTCGTCGCGGGCGTCGCGGGCTGGGATCCGTACGTCGGTACACAAGCGCCGCATCTCCGGTCGACTAGCCCGTTGACGCGGCCTTTCTGTCTTCGATGCTGAGTCCGCCGCAGCGCGGTCGTGTTGCATCCGTCGGCGGGCCGCGACACCTCGGCTGAACCTGCCTTGTTGTCGTCGGTTGCGTCTGGTGCGCGTCGGGCCGAACCTTCAGTGAGACGAACGGCAGTTGTGACCTACGAAACATTCGCGGCGGACGCGGCGCCCGCACGTCTCGTTCGAGGATCCGGATCCGATCCGAGCATGCGCGACGGACGACACCGACTCACCGGCCCCGCACGCGTCCGAGCCGGATGTGCGGATCGGGATCGTGATGAACGTGATCGGGTGAGACGAGGTCCAATGACGGACGACCTCGCGATATGCGAGTGTCAGCGTGCCCGGCCGCGCGAACAACGGGGTGAACGTGCCCGTTCGCCCGACACCGTGTTACAGGCCCGTCTGTCCGTCGCGATCTGAGGGATCTGGCGGTTCGCCGAGTGTGCGCTGGTCGCGCTGGTCGGTGCCTGTGTGGGCGTCACGTCGGTGCTCGGGGATCAGCGATCCGACGCCGATCGCGATGACGACGGTTCCCAGCGCGACGAGGCCGCCGACCGCGACGCGGGTGCGGGCAGCTCCGCGGCACTCGATCCCAGTGATCGTGCCCGACCCGTCCATGAACGCGGTGACCGGCGGACCGCACGAATAGGAGTTGCCGCCAAAATGTACGCCCGCTCCTGAGACGCCATACGAACGCGAGATTGGGATGAGGGCAATCGCGGCGGCGATGAGGAACCCGACGACGTAGATCAGTCGCCGCGCCCGCGTTCTCGTAATCACTGACGAGCATCGTAATGTCGCACGACGCCTCCCCTTCTTCGCGATGAGTGACCCGCGCGACGCGCGAGCCCGGCACTCGCGCTGGTGAGTGTTTGCACGGTCAATGGGTGAGTACGTCGTTGGCGAGAGCTTCGAGCTGCGTGTCTGCGAACTCGCCGGCTGGGCCTTTGACCTGGAAACTTGGCGCGGTGGACCGGTAGACGTAGAGGCCACCGTCGCTGCCGATGAACGCCGCGTCGCCGATTCCGGTGACTTGCGATTTCTGGTTCTGGCTGAAAGACGCGGCGGCTTTCAGCGTGTTCAAACTTGTCCCGTCGGGGTAGAAGAACACCGTGACCGGAGTTCCTCGCGCGGTGCGGGGGCGGTAGTCGCAGGCATTGGTGTGTTCGCGCGGCGTCGACGGTCCGCCGGTGACCGGGTACCTCACCGCGGCGCTGATCGTCGACGCGGTCGGGCACGACGGGGTCGGGCTGGTTGGCGCGGCGACAGCGGTGCTCGCGGCCTCGGCGGTCACGTTCGGCGACGCCGAGCCGGAGTTGTTCGAACATCCGGCCAATACGACGACCGAAGCGAGGCTCACGGCGGCGACCATCCATCGACCCGACCGGGACCGGCCTGCGCGGAACCTAAGAGTCCGTCCTCGGTCCGTGGAATGCGTCCGCACCGTCACGGGTCGCTGTCGGTGCCGGCACGCCGGACGATCGACGACCGCGTCGAATCGGGCCACGCTCCTGCCTCGTTGCGACACGACGACTCGGGGTTCGTCTGCGTCGTCGATGTCCTCGGCTCCTGTCTGACCGGCAGAGACCTCGTTCAACGACGGCACGATCTTCGCGTCGGTCGGGACAGCCGTTTCGCTCGACAACATCATGTTGGTTCGGTTATTCGTCGTTGCGGAGTCCGGCCGCTGGTTGGAGGTGTCCGGCCCGTCGGGCAGGCAGGCTGGTCGCGGCGAGCGACGCGAGCACGACTGCCACCAGGATCGCGATGAGTGCCTCGACCGGCAGGCTGAAGCTGAGGTGGCGGCCGAGACCGCCGCTTCGGCCGAGTCGCCATGCGAGGACGAGTCCGGTCACGAAACCGATGACGATGCCTTCGGTTGCGATGACGGTCGCTTCGACACGGAACGCGCGCCGTACGGTGAGTCCGCCAAACCCGATCGCGCGGAGCATCGCGATTTGGCGGCGGCGTTCGCGTATGCGATCAACCATCAGCACTGCGATCCCGGCGAGGTCGGCGACGAGGCCGACGGTCGCGTAAGCGGCGCCGATGTCGAGGAACTCGCTTTGGGCGGAGAGGGTGTCGCGGGCGAGGTGTTGAAAGGAGCGCGCGTACGCACCGTTGGGAAGGTGGGTCCCGTCGATCACGGCCGCGGTGACGTCGTTGTTCGTGCCGGGCGCAGTGTTGACGTAAAGCAGGTTCGTCGGCGCGGTGCCTGCGCTTAACTCGTCGACGAACGTGCGGGAGGCGAAGATGTGGTCGGCGCCGGCCCAACGGGCTTGGTCGACGAGTCCCGCGACGGTGACCGTCCGGCTGATACCGGTCAGGGGGTCGCGCACCTCGACCGTGTCACCGACGTGCACTGCCGGCCCGGGCAGTCCGCTTTGCAGATCGGCGTGGAGGTCGGCACCGACGATGATTTTGGTCGGATCGCGTTCGACCACACCGAAGACGGCGTCGCTGTCGGCACCGACGATTGGGGGTGAGCCGTGCCCGACGAAGGAGGTGTCGTAGCCGACAACCGTGACCGCGGTCGGCGCGTTGGAGGTGCGGTCTTGGAGTTGCGCATTGATCGCGCTGGTGGCGGTCACTGCGGTCACGCCGGGAAGTTGTGCCACGTCGCCGGTAGGGACGGGTCGCGTCGCGTCCGAGGTGACTTCGAGCGCGGCGGCGCCACCCAGACGTCCGGCGAGGGCGTCGACGTCGTGACTGTAGAGCTGGCCGACGGTGACGAGCAGCGTCAGGGTGAACAGCGCGACTGCGTACATGCCGACGATGAGGACGGTCCGTCGGTGTGCGGTCCGTGCATACGCCAGACCGATGCTGAGCGACAATCCTCGCCGTGGGCGTGGTTCGGCCCCGCGGCGTGTGATAGCGGCATGGTTGACGCTCATGAACGCGACCGCGCATGCGCTCATCACCGCGCCTTCGGTGACGACCACAGCGACGCCCAGACCGGTGAAGGCGCCGTGCACCACGGTGAGGGCCAACGCGGACCAGACGAATACGACCGCCGTCGCGACTGAGGTCACAACACGAACCCGCGCCGGCTCAGCGACGAGCACGGCGCCGATCGCGGCGAGGGCAGGGCCGGCAACGGCCGCGACGCCGTTCGATGCACCGAGCCCGACCGCGAAGGTCACGATCCCGGCCGCGCCGAGCCCGACGCCGAGCGGTCGCCGCACCGCCGGCGGCAGTTCCCGGGGCGGATCGGGCAGACCCTTGATCATGCGGACGATGTTGCGACGCGACGCGACAACTGCCGCTGACACGACGACGGCGAGCGACGCGACGAAACCGATCGCGCAACCGACGGCGACACTTGCTGTGTTCGCGGCGAACACGAGGTCGACCTCGCCGGCCGTCTGGGTTGCGAAGACACCACGGGCGAGGATCACGACCAAGTCCGCGATGCCGAGCCCGACGAGACCTCCGACGACGGCGCCTGCGACCGCGTAGGTCCAGCCTTCGAGTGCGAGTGCTGCGACGTGGCGGCTGCGACGCAGCCCGTTGGCGCGCAGCACTCCCATCGATCGTGCGCGATCGCGGGTGAGTATCAAAAAGGTCAGAACCAAAAGCAACAGCCCGCCGAGCACACTGAAGAACCCGAACGCGCTGAACAGACGGGTGAAACGGCTGCTGCGCGCGTCGGCGTCGTCGATCAGTAACTGCTTGACCGGCTGCACCTGCACGCCGAGTCCGGCGGTGACGGCCCGCAGACGAGCCGACACGAGCGCGCTCTGGGCGCCGGAGTATGGCCGGTGAGGACCGTTGGAGATGGCCAGGACCGATACCGGCTGCGCCTGGCCGGTCACGCCGCGGCCCGCGGCTGCCATCGATGCGATCGTCCCGGCCGGGACGAACAGGTTGAGCGAGTTGCTCCCCGTCGTCTCGGTGACCGGAGCGAGGCCCGCGAGACCGAGCCGGGGCAGCACACGATTGATCACGAACGTTCTCGACGTCCCGTACGCCTCGACGGAGACTTTATGGCCGGGCAGGATCGACAACGCGGCCGAAAGATCGGCGCTGATCACTGCTTGGTCACCGCTCGGTTGCGGACCGCTGATGCCGGTCGCGGCGGGGTTGTCGCCGAACTGGCTGGCCTGCGCGAAGTTGACCTCGACGATCTGGGCCTGCGCGACCCGGGCAACGAAATCGTCTCCGACGACCGTCGTCGCGAGCGTCAAGATCGGCAACGTTCCGATCTGATGTCCGACGGCCGACGCGGCGATCGTGGACGCGGTCACGTGACCGGACGTAAGGCCGGTCGTGAGGACCTCCTCGTCGACCGGGCCGAGCTGTGTGACCGTCGAACGTCGGACCGACGCCCGCAACGAGTTACCGACCACGCCCGCGCTCGTGACAACAGCCGTCGCGATGACGACACCGGCGAGGACTAATACGGTCTGGCCGGGGCGTCGCACCACATTACGAAACGCAAGCGACCGGATCTCAGGCTTCGCGACCGCCAGGTACACGAACGGGACCGACAAGACGATCGACGCGACGACGACTGCCCACACCAACATCGGTTCAGCCGGCCGCCACCGCAACGATGCACCCGTCGGCGAACTCGATCCGCCGGTCGGCCCGTGCGGCGAGTTCGACGTCGTGGGTCACGAGGATCAGCGTCGTGCCGTCTTGGTGCAGCTCTGCCAGCAGATCGAGTACCTGACCGGCTGACTTGGTGTCGAGATTCCCGGTCGGTTCGTCGGCCCACACGATCCGAGGCCGTTTCACAAACGCGCGCGCGATCGCGACCCGTTGCTGTTCGCCCCCTGAGAGCTCGCCCGGGTAATGCGCGAGCCGATGTCCCATCCCGACCCGTTCCAGCACCGAACGCGCCGCCGTTCGAGCATCTTTGGACGACGTTCCCCCCAGCACCATCGGAAGTGCCACATTTTCTTGCGCGGTGTAGACCGGCAGCAGGTTCGACGTCTGAAACACGAAACCCATCACGCGTGCCCGCTGATCGGTCCGCTCGTTGTCGCTCATCGCCGCGAGGTCGACACCGTCAAGGACCACCGAACCCGCATCGATGTCGTCGAGTCCGGACAGGCAGTTGATCAACGTCGTCTTCCCCGACCCTGAACGGCCGGTGATGGCAACGAACTCGCCCGCCAAGACGGTCAGGTCGACATCTTCGACCGCGTGGACGACCTCGGACTCGGTCCGATACGACTTGCGCACTGCTGTCGCCACCAGTATCGGCGTGGCCGCCTCGGTCGCCGTCACGAATTCCCGCCACCCATACCTGGCAGCGTCCCGTGCGCCAGCGGATCTTGCTTCTCGCCGGTCTGACAGGCGTGAATCACCAACGGTCCCGTATATCCCGCATCGGGATCCAACACCATCACTTCCGCCAAGCGGCTCACGTTCAAGCGTGTGAACTCCGAACGGATACACGCCAGCTCTGGCCGCGACAGACCCGACGGCGCGAACCGCATGTACAGATCGAGCACAAAGTTGTATCCGCAGTCCAAGTATTCGGTCAGCACCAACTGACGAAGATCCGCGTTCTGCAGCTGCGCCATGTCGTTCGCGATTTCATCGATCGACGGGTTCAACACCACGACCCGACCGACACACGCGACCGTCGCAGCCGACGGCGGGATCGGCTCATTGTCCGGATCGATCAGCCGTTTCGCCTCCGCGAGCTGCGCCGCGGTCAAACCACCCGAACCACCCGCCGGCGTCCCAGACGTACCCGACTTCGCGCTGCCCGAACACGCCGTCAACACGACCGCCGCGACGACCAAACAGACCACAGCCGCGGTCGGCCGGCGCACGAACGACCCAACCAGGATCACGAACGCTTTCCACCCTCGTGCATACCGATGCCCTCTCCGGCTCCCCGACCCGTCTACTAAGGGAAGGCAAACCAAACCAACCGACACCTAAATCCATTCACTCGGGCCTGTCAAGCTCAAAAGCTGTCAGTGTCCAGCCTGCATTCGGCGATGCCGCCAGTGGTCCGCCACGGCGCCCGCCGAGACACGGACCGGGTCCGGTGCGGCACCGGCGTACCCGTCGTCTGACCATACGCCCGGGCCGCGGTGCGAGTGTCGCGAGCCGTGCGACACCGTTGGCCAACAGCGACGAATCCGAGGGTGTGCGCTTCGACGACCGAGGCGTCTTCCCGCACCCGGTTGGTATGCAATACCGAGCTTGGCCGCTTTCGCGGCGCGCGCGTGTTCGGCCTGTCGATGGCGGCGTCGCTGCACCGGGTCGTGATCTTCATCGTCGTCGCTGTGGCGCCCGCCCACCGAGCGGGATTCGACAAACTGAGGGCAGCTGATCGAGTCGGCCGCCTCCCGACGCGACGGCTGGAACCCGACCGCGCGACCGGCGCTGCACGCGAGGCCGGCGTCCACGAACCTGCGAGCATGCAACACCGGCTGATCTTGTTCAGTGTCGAAGTTGCGAGAACATGGTCGTCCAGGATCCGATGGTTCCTAGAACGAGTTCCGTCGGATCGGGTGCGCGACGGGTTCGGCGCTTCGGACGTGAGCGGAGTCGGTGACGACTTGCTCCCACAGGATCAGCGGCGACGTGGAGGTGCTACGGGACGATGACGGTTCGTTCACCGGAGACGTCGGGCTCGGTCCAGACGGATTCGACGTCTCGGAGCGGGACAGGCCGAGCCGCGATCTTGAGGGTGTCGGAGTCGATCTCGTCGATCAGTGACGGCAACTCCGCCACGTAGTCCTTGGTCGAAACGGCGCCTTGGCCGTTGCCCTGGAGACGGAGGTTCGCTGAACGGAGCGCCACGGACGGCAGCGCCAGCGTGGGTCCCGCCATCGCACCGATCTGGATCCAGTTCAGTGCCCGGCTGCGGTCCGATCGAGCCGTGAGCAGAGCCATGATCGTCTGCTCGGCAGGCTTACCCCAGAGGTAGTCGATGACGATGTCGACCTCGGCGGCGGCCCCTGCGAGCGCCGCGGTCGTGGCGTCTCGGTCGTCGGTGAGCTGCACGATGTCGTCAGCGCCGACGCCGCGGAGGGCGTTCAGACGGTCGAAATCGCGACCGGCACCGACAACGCGACCTGCTCCAAGCCGCTTGGCGACCTGCACAGCCATCGCCCCCGCGTTGCCCGTCGCACCCAGCACCAGCACGCTCTGTCCGGTCTCGATCGGTACCCGGCGACGGAGCGCGACCCAGGATGACATCGCCGGATTCATCGCGGCGGCGATCTTGTTGACATCAACGTTGTCCGGCACAGGGACGGCTCGCCGTACGTCGATGAGCGCCTTCTCCGCCATCGAGCCGGGAAGCTCATCGTCAGCGACGAAGTAGACCCGTCTCCCGTCAGCCATTCGTCCGACCCCGTCGACGCCTGGAATCATCGGTAGCCGACCGGTACTCGTGTAGTGCTTGCCGGACGCGTCAGTTCGCACCCGGGGATGTAGGCCGACCGCGAGGACATCGACGAGCGCTTGGTCTTCGTTGCCCTTCGCCGGAACGTCGAGTTCTTGGTAGTGCGGTGGCTCATCGAACGATGTGACAACCGCTGCGTGCATCTTGTCCATAACGGCAGCTACCTACTGTTTCGTAGAACTGCCGGCACTGCAAGTGACCGACACGCGAACACCGACTCAACGTCGCCGGGATGGTCATAGCCTCGATGGGCGATGCTGCGCGTGAGCGACCGCGAACGAAGACGTCGAAGACAGCTGCGCCTCAGGCGAGCTGTCGTCGTGTTCTGGTCTGGCCGACGAGAGCAGTTCGTCGGGTCGTCAGGTTGTGCAGTGGTTTCGTCGGCAGGGTCAGTTGGCGCCGAGCAAACCGACGGTGAGGCCGTCGGTGGTGGCAGGGAAACCGAGGTTATTGGCGTCTCCGAACGGGACGATGGCGCCGTCGGCGCTGGCGATCCAGTAACCGTGGCCGTCGGGGGTGGCCAGGAGACGAGCGCTGTTGCCGTAGTTGGTGCAGTCGGCGAGGTCGCCGGAGCTGGTGGCGTCACCGAAGGGGTAGACGTGTCCGTCTCGGGTGAGCAGCCAGTATCCGTGGCCGGTGGCGGTGGGTTGCATGGACACGACCGGAGAGGAGGTCGGCGTGGTGGCGAGCGAGCCGTAGGACGTGGCGTCGCCGAATGGGAAGACCGCACCGTTGGTTGCGTACTCCCAGTAGCCGCGACCAGTTGGTGTGCGTTCGATACCGACGATGGGCTGACTGTAGGGATGGGCTCCCATGGATCCGTAGAAATGGGCGTCGCCGAAGCTGAAGATCCCGCCGTCGGATGCGGCAAGCCAGTACCCGCCGTTGTCGGCCGTGCGTGCCATCGCGTTGATCGGTTTGTTCAGTCGCATCGCGCCGGTCGAGCCGTAAAAGTGGGCCGACCCAAAACTGAAGATCCCGCCGTCGCGTCCGAGCAGCCAATATCCGGTCGCGTTCGAGACGGAGATACCCCCGATTAGTGGTGCGTTGAGAGCATGTCCGCTCATGTCGCCGTAGAACGTCGCGGTACCTTCGGGATGGACGACGCTGTCGGCGGTCACTTCCCAGTAACCGTCGCCTGAGATTTGACCAGCATGGGTCGGGGTGTACGGGACGCACGCGCCGGCCATTCCGCTGTCGGCAAGTGCTTGTGAGTACATGCGAATGATGGTGAGGCCGTAGTCGGGGGCGGACGCCCAGATGAGCTTGCCGCACGGGCAGTTGCTTCCACCGAAGTACTCCCACACCGGCGCGTCGCCAACACGATCTGACGGTGCCGAGATCAGCTGGCCTGACATCGTCTTCGTCGCCGGGTCGGCGTAGCTACGCAACAGTTCTAACTGCGCGAGCACCCCCCGTTGGGGCGTTCCCATGCATCGAGACGGAGTGGAATCACCTGCGCGGCAGTCGGGCAAGGAGGGACGGCCGTCGAACGCGTTGATCCCCGCATAGTTGTACGCGTCCGGTGGGATCTGTGAGCCCGCAAAACTCAGCCAACCCGTCTCCAGCATCGACTGCACGAACGCGATGTCGCCGCGCACGCCCACGGTGTTGCCCTCGTCGATGAAGATCTGAGCGAGAGCCGTGACGTCGTTGTGAAGGACGGGGATACGCGCAACGTTTGACCCGTGGTTCTGGTCGTACCACGCAGCGAGCTGCTCCGCGTTCAACAAACTTGGCCCCATCACCGGTGTGTGCGTCGTGACCGCCGCCGACGCGTCAGAAGCCTGCCCGACGAACAACGACGCGAAGACGGCGAGCACGACAACCATCGCGGCGGCAGAGCGTGAACATCGCGCGTTCATCGTCCCGAAGTATCGGAACCCACTACCGAACCCTTAGTGCCCCAACCAGCTGGACGCCTGCCAACCCCACAAGCCCCACCTCAACTGGGCACCCTTGACAGGATCCACGCCGTAGGCGCGTCGGCTCTCGAAGCCCGGGGTGCCGCAGCATCGGGCGATGCCCGTTCGGGAAGGCATTGAGACATCCCCTCACTTTGGTTAGGTTAACCTAAGTAAGCCCAGGCGCGTCGACAAAAGGGGCAGAGATGGCTGTGGATGGATGGCCGGCCGCGCTGCGAACTGCGCGACCTGGTCGCAGGCTGTTCTGCCTCTTGGCCGTCATGAGCCTGGCCGCGACGGCGTGCAGCAGTGCCGCGCACACGTCGTCCCATGCTCCGACATCCACCTCGAGTACGTCGTCGAGTGCGTCTTCTTCTCCTGCACCGCTCTCCACGGCCGCACAGGAGCAGGGGATGATCTCGGGTTCGCCCTTCGCGGATCCGGCCAACGCCAACACGGCCACTGCATCGAACCTCGCGGTGCGTCTGGATGCCGAGCCAACGCGCTTCGACCTGTCGGGCAGGACGGTGTGGGGCGAGTCCTACAACGGGAGCTTCGTCGGTCCGACCTTGCATTTCGCGCCCGGTGAACACGTGGCCCTCACGTTGGTCAACAAATTGTCCACGGCGACGAATCTGCACTTCCATGGGATGCATGTCTCCCCGTCGGGAGACTCCGACAACGTGTTACTCGCGATCCCGCGAGGTGTCAGCTTCACCTACCACCTGAACATCCCCGCCGACCAGCCCCAAGGGACGTACTGGTACCACGACCACAACATGACGGCATCGTCGTGCGGTGCGTCCACCGTCTCCTGCGCCGACGTCGAAAGCCAGATTTTCGCGGGGCTCTCGGGCGCCATCGTGGTCGGCGACGACCGCACCCTCTTACCGTCTGACCTTCGCCACATCACCGCCCACACGCTGGTCTTCAAAGACGTCCAGATCGACGCGTCAGGTCACATCCTCCAGAACAGTCCCACCGAGTCCATCAACTCGGACAATCCAACGGTACGACTCGTCAACGGCGAACTGCGGCCCGTATTGACGATGCATCCCGGCGAAACCCAGCTCTGGCGACTCGTCAACGCGGGCGCCGACATCTTCTACAACCTGCAACTCGACGGCTACCACTTCACCGTGATCGGCGACGACGGTTTCCCCGTCGCGCAAGTCACCACCGCGAACTCCCTCCTGCTGCCGCCCGGCAAGCGCTACGACGTACTCGTCACCGCTGGTCCACGACCCGAAAGCACGTGGCTGCGCACGCTCGCCTACAGCAACGGCCCCCAAGGTGACGAATATCCGAACGTCCCGCTGCTCAAGTTGCGCGTTGCCGGCGAACCAACCCAACCGGCCGTCATGCCATCCGGAGCTCTCGCCACCGCGCCGCGCAATCTCGCGAACGCGCCCATCGCCGAGTACCGAACCGTGCAGCTGTCCGAGAACAGCGCTGGGACCAGCTTCTACATCAACGGACAGGCCTTCAACGAGATCAGATCCGTCTTTGCCACACCAGCGATCCTCAACACTGTCGAACAGTGGACACTCAAAAACGTCAGCGGTGAAACCCACCCCTTCCACCTTCACACCGGACATTTCCAAGTCATCTCGATCAACGGCAAACCGCAGCCGTTCACCGGCGAACAGGACACCGTCCCCGTACCCAACAAAAGTAACGGCGTCCCCGGAACAGTCGTCATTCGCATCGACTTCGCTGACTTCACCGGCCGATGGTTTTTCCACTGCCACATCGCCGCCCACGAAGACAACGGGATGATGAGCTACATCAACGTTGTGAACCCACTACGAGACCTCAACCACAACCTCATCGTCGCGCCCGCCTACTAACCTGACCACGCGCTCACCGGGACGACCCACCCGTCCCGAGACCGATGCCCGTGCACCCCAAGCGCCGCATGCGGCCGACTTCATTCGCTGCGAACCGTCGGTTCACGACCGCGAAGCCCACCACTGAGTGCGGGCACGGATGAGCTAGAGGCTGGCTGTGCGCCGGGCCAGGACCGTCTGCACGACGGCGGTGAGCACCAAGATCAGGAACACCGGCACGCTGATCAGGAACAGCGCGAAGACAAGGTTGCCGAACTAATAGCTGAAGCTGTGATGGTTCTTCTCCTGCCCGAACGGCGCTGCGATCACGAACAGCGCCAACGAGGTCACCACAGCGAGAAGCAGGAACTTGCGGGTAACTCTCGTGAATCGGCCCCCTGTGCGTCGTTGCGGTCGGTCCGAAGTCTACGGCTTCGTTCGCTCGTCGATGACGTCCCGACTCCGACCGGACCGGTTCGCCTGCGGCACACGCGGGTCGACGCTGCCGTTCCCAATTTGCGAGCACCACGACGACGTCCGCCCGGACCACAGGCGGTCGTGGCGACACCATCCGTTCGGGAACACCCGCAGGGATCAGCCGACCGCAGGTCGGTAGATCGTTGCAAGCCTGAGTGACCGCATCGGCGCCGTAGACGTTCGCTCTCTCGATGGTTGGGCGGTCATGCGACTGGAGCGCGACGTCGCAGGAGGGTGGGAGTCCTAGGGCACGCCTGTGGCCGGTTGCGTACCGGAGGGTTCGTTCCCTGGTACCGGAATGTTCTCGTTTAGGTCGGTCCGGTCAGGAACAGTGATGTGCAGCGATGCACTTCAACGCCCGCGACCGATGCCAGGCGCAGGCTCGGCCGTCCGCGCGCCGCGACGAGGATCTCCGTTGGGGTGCCGGCGGGTACGTCGATGCTCGTCCCGCAGTCGGGACACCGGTAGGTGTCGCGCGCGATCTCAACTTCAGGCTCGATGTCTTCCAGCATGGGCGTCGGCCCTTCGTGGGGGCGAAGAAGCCGGGGACTCGAGCTCGTCGCGTGTGTTTGTGTGTGGCCGTTCGGTCGGCTGGGTCGTGACAGTGCACGACGACCACAGCAATTCCTACGGCAAATCTGTGCATGGCCTGTAGAACTTCCTGGCGTCGTCGGCGGTACCTCGGCGGGCAGGTTCGACGTGGCTCGCGCCGCGAGACCTCCAAGACGATGAAACTGCTGCGTCTCCCCAGACGCGGCTTGCATACGCGGTCGGCATCTCGGAACGTGACGTGAGCTCAATTGTTCGCGGAGGTGGGCCGGAACGTCGCGAGTGCCATGCCCCAACCGATGGCCATCACTCCGTACAGCCCGAGCGGTGCTGCGGCGGCTGCGCCGAACGCGGCGACCGCGATGCCGGCGGCCACGGCGAAGTCGCGCATCGAGGTGGTGAGGAGCAGCGCGGTTCTGACCGGAGCCGGCGCTCGGACTCCGAGCACTGCGCCGAGCAACGCCGAACCGACCAAGAACAACAGCAATGCCACCGCGACGAGAACGTACGCGCTCGAAAGTCGGACCTGGGAGGCGACCAGCCACACCAGCAGCGTGACGACGATCACCGAAACGCGTTCCAACGTCGCTTCTTGTTGTTCCGAGAGGGCCACTTTGGTTCGGATGGCGACACCGACGACCATCGGAGCACCGACGACCATGCCGAGGTTGGTGAGCAGCGACACGGGGTGGATATCTGCCCCGCCGCCGAGCAGGCGTAGTCCGAACCCGGCCGCCGCGACCGTCAACAGCGTCGAGCCGACGAGCATGCCCGCCGCGACGGCCGCGTCTCCTCCGGCGAGCGACGTCGTCGCGACCGAGGCGATCTCCGCTGGTGCGAGGCCGACCGCGAGGACGCCGCGGCGGAGCGCGACCGCTGCCACGAGACGGGAGACCGCCCACGACAGGGCAGGCAAGACGAGCGCGGCGGCGACCAACGAGAAGACGAGACGACCGGCGCGTGTGGTCAGTCCGGCGAACGCGCTCGGCGGGATCGCGACCGCGGTCGCGAACACGAGCACCGCGAGTGACACGTCGAGGCCACGATGGTCCACCAAGAAGCGCGCCGGTTCGGGGACCGCCTGGCTGAGCACGACGGCACCGACGAGGAGGACCAGTTCGATATGGGTGTCGGAAGCTCGAGCTGCGATCTGGCCGACGGTGAGCGCGACGACGCCTAACACGATGGTGGCGAGCGCGTCGTTGCGGTTCGCGATCGTGAGCGAGTGGTACGGGAGGGTGTGGAAGTAGTCGTAGCCCAATGTTGCCGAGCCTGCCGCGACGGCCGCCGCGGAACGTCGACCCGACGTCGCGACGATGACGACCGCGCCGGTGATGATCAACGCGATGTCGGCGTTGGGAACAGTTCCTCGAACGTCGACCAGCGCAGCCGCAGAACCGGCCGGTAGGACAACTGCCGCGACCAGCCAGGCGACAGTTCTGCTTTTATGGCGCAAGCGTCGGTTCCGGCACGACGAGCACTGCCGCGAAGACGTCGGCCGTGTCCTGGGGGCCGTCGATCGTCAACACGACCGCGTCAGCGGTGATGTCGAGACTGAATTCGAAGAACGGGCAGCACTGCGTTTCGGCGGCGCACATGCTCGCCAGCTCGGCGGCGACCGCGACGGTCGGGTCGAAGACGAAGCGCAGCTGATGGCCGATACGTTCGGCGCGCACCGCGACCGACAGGAGTTCGTGCCAGTTGATGACGCGGTGACGCAGGTCGTGTGTACCGAGCGAACATGCCGCGGTCGGCGGGCCGTCGCAGTCGTCGCAGTGGCTGGTCGTGGACGTCGCGTCGGGGTCGACGTCGCACCCGCAGTCGGGCCCGCACCGTTGCGCAACGGTGTCGGCGCGGTCGAGGCGGGTCAAGATTCGTTGGAGCTGACGTTCGAAGGCAGATTCGTCTGCGATCTGACGGTGTACCTCGCCGATCCGGCCGCTGACGAAGCTGCGCAGCTGATCCTGGAGTGGCCGGCACTCGCCCGCGAACCAGGCTTCGATGAGCGTGGCGACGTCCGCCAAGGTCATGCCGAGACGCTTGGCGCGTCCGATGAACGCCAGACGGTCCACCGAGTCCTCGTCGTAGAGGCGGTATCCGGCCGCGGTGCGGCCTTGGGGGCGCACCAGTCCGATCCGCTCGTAGTAACGCAACGTCGATGTCGGGACACCCGACGCGGCAGCAAGCTCAGAGATCTGCAAGACAGGCACGGACGAAAGCCTAAAGGTTGCACCCGAGTGCAAGGTCAAGTCCGGATGGGCGTGGCGGGTCGCACTGCGGCCTGCGCAGCCGCGACAATCGGGTGTGCCTGTCGATCAAACTGCCGGCCGAGGCGAAGCCGTCGGCCCGACCCCGACTCGACCTGCGTTCGCGCGGCTGGCCACGCCGGCCGATTCCGAGACGCTCCGACGGCTGCGGGCGCAGGCGTTCGCCGATCTCGGGCCGTCACGGGGCGGAGTCATGTATCTCGAGCGCCACGCCGCGCCGCTCCCCGAACTGCAGGCCGACTGGACGAATACGGCGCGGCGGGTCTGGCTGGGCGGTTTGAACAACGTCGAGTTCGGCTACCTCATCGCGACCGTCGCGCCGATCGCGTCAGGCGCGACGGTCGGCGTAATCGACGGCATTTACGTCGAGCGCGACGTCCGAGCGTGCGGGATCGGCGAACGCCTGCTTTCGCTCGCGATCGACTGGTTCCGTACGCAGGGATGTGTCGGTGTCGAAGCGACCGCACTGCCGGGCGAGCGCGCAACGAAGAACTTCTTCGAAGAGCACGGACTCAAGGCTCGGCTCCTCACCGTCTACCGTTCGCTGTCCGACGACGGTTCCGGCGAGGACTGAACCGACGACTGGTCCCGAACCGGCCGGGTGGCCGCTTCGGCCATCGTGGCCCACAGGGCCCGCACGGTCGTGTCGTCGACTTCGCCCAAGCGGGCGTCTTCGGCGATCCCGAGTTGTTCCATGGCCCGTCGGGCCCGAACCTTGCCGACCCCGGGAACTTTTTCGGCCACCACGACGACCTTCACCGTCGGGCAATTTCGGCTGACGTGTCGCTGTTCGAGCAGTCCGTCCACGGTGATCCGCCCGGAGGCCACCTCTCCAAGCAACCAGGTGCGTTCGTCGCGCATGGCTCGAGCCTCGAGGCGGACGCGACGCCGCTCGACGTGGTCTTCGTCGATCATCGACTCACGGTAGATGACACGCCAACATTGACGCGATGCTTGCGACCGGATCCAATTCGGATGTCGGTCGTGCACGAAGGGGTGACGAGGTGGGTGCTGGCATCGACCTGCTCGGCTGCGAATACCTCGGCGGATGTCCGAGTATCGGACCGAAGGTCCTCAACAAGGTCGAACTGCACTTCACCGACGACGGCCTCACCGTCGCGATCGCACCGCAAGGCCTGTTCACGTTGGCGACCGCGCATCCGGTGCTCGAGCTCAGCTGGCAGCAGATCAGTGTCTTGTCGATGACCGAGGCCCATCCCGGCCCGCCGTCGGCGACCCCGCGGCGGGCGGTTCGCTCCGCGGTCAAGGTGTTGACGATGCGACTCGACCTTCCCTACCGACTCGCGATCGAGACTCCGGAATGGATCATGAACATTGGCGTGCGGGTCGCGCCCGACGATCTTGTGACACGGTTGCAACAACTCCTCGACGGTTGCGCCGGACCGAAACCGCAGGTGACGAAGGCGTCGCCGGCCGGCTGAAGCTCCGAGCCGCATCTTTCGGGCGACGGTGGTCGGACGTCACCATGATGCACGAACCCGCAGGTGCGATGCGTCAGCGTGCGGCGAGACCGAGGTTGGCGTAGATCTCGCGGGTCGCGCTCGAACGGTTCAGTGTGTAGAAGTGGAACGAGTGCACGCCGCCGTCCAGGAGGTCACGACACAGCGCGGTCGCGGCGTCGACCCCGACCGCGCGCATCGCTTCTTCGTCGTCTTCGACGGCGTGCAGCCGTTGCTCGAGGGTGCGAGGAAACTCGGCTCCGGCCATCTCCGACATGCGCTTCACGGACTTTATGTTCGTGACCGGCATGATCCCCGGGATCACCGGTGTGGTGACACCGAGCGCGTCGAGGTCGCCGAGAAATTCGAACCAGACGTCGGCGTCGAAGAAAAACTGCGAAAGCCCAAAGTCGGCGCAGGCGAGCTTTTCGGCCTGGCGGTGTCGGTCTTGGGTCCGATCGGTCGATGCAGGATGGCACTCGGGATGTACGGCGACACCAACCGAAAAATCGCCGACTTCGCGTACGAGCTCGACGAGCTCGATCGCATGGGTGAGCTCGCCTGGCGGGAGGCCGAGCTCCTTGGGAGGGTCTCCGCCGAGCGAGAGGATGTTCTCGACCCGCGAGTCGCGGTAGCGGGTCACGATGTCGGTGAGCTCGGTGCGGGTGTGCGCAGCGCAGGTGAGGTGCGCCATCGCGGTCATTGACGTGTCGCGGTTGATACGAACGACAAGATCGTGCGTCCGTTCCCGGGTTGAGCCGCCGGCACCGTAGGTGACGGACACGAACGACGGCTCGAGGCCTTCGAGTTCGGCGAGTGCCGACTCGAGTTGGGTCTCGGCCGCGGGTGTCTTGGGCGGGAAGAACTCGAACGACGAGCTCGGTCCGCTCGCCAGGATGTCCACGATCTTGGCCATGCTGAGAGGCGAGGGTAGGTTCTCATGATGACTGCCGTCGAGGGACCTCCCGCCAAGGAACGCTGGATGTGGTCGTGGAAGCATCTCTACGACGAGGTTGTCACGTCCGGGCTGTGCACCGGTTGTGCCGGCTGCGTCATCGCCTGTCCGCACGACGTGCTCTCCTACGACGACACCAACGGGGTCTACAAGCCCCTACAGATCGAAGACTTCGGCGGCCCCCGGGACTGCAGCCACGGCGACAAGGCATGCACGTCGTGTACCCGGGCCTGTCCACGATTTCGGGCGTGGGAACCCGAAATCGACGCGTTCTTGTTCGGGCGGCCCCGGAACACCGACGAGATCAGCGGCGTGCTCAAAGATGTGTGTCTGACTCGTGCGTCCGATCCGGAGCTGCACGACGTCGGACAGGACGGCGGCCTGGTGTCGGCGATGCTTGTCTACGCGCTCGAGCATGACATCATCGACGCGGCGCTCGTGTCGTACCTCGAAGGCGACGGCTCGACGTGGAAGGCAGTGCCGGGAATCGCCCGCACCCGTGAGGACGTGATCGCGTCGGCCGGGAGCCGTTACACCTACTCGGCCAACACGCTCGCCTACTTGGACCTCGCGAAAGAAGAAGAGCGGATCGCGCTCGTGGGCATGTCCTGCCAGTCGTCGATCCCGCCGGTGATGAAGCAGCGCAAAGCCGGCAAAGTCGCGCGCAAGCTCACCCTCTCGATCGGTCTGCTGTGTTCGAAAACGTTCGACGATGCGATCTTCGAAGAGTTGTTCGAAGCCAAGTACGGCCTGCTCCGCAAAGACATCAAAAAGATGAACATCAAAGGTGTCTTCCAGATCTGGATGCACGACGGCGCCTATCACGAAGTGCCTTTGAAGGAATGCCACCAGTGGACCCGTGAAGGCTGCAAGATGTGCCCAGACTTTGCGGCCGAGCACGCCGACATCGCGACGGGCGGTATCGGAAAATACAACGACTGGACGCTCACGATTGTGCGTACCGACGCGGGACGTGAGCTGATGGAACGCATGGTCGCCGATGGTGTCATCCAGGTGCGGCCCGGCGACGACGACCCGGACGCGATCGCGTTGATGCACAAGCTGTCGGCGCGTTCGCGCAAACGTTGGCCCGAGTTCGCGATCCCCGAGCCGCGTGTGCTTCCGCCGCCGGTCCCGAAGCCTTAGCCGACCGCCGACGCCGCCGAACCGCCGACGGCGCGCCGAGAGGAGCTCTGTGCCTTGCGGGTGTGCGCGCTGGTCACCGACCTGATGGACCGTTCTCGGATCAGCGCCGCGCTGGCCGACGTCGAGTTCGTGCGTGACGTCAACGCCTGTGTCGAGGCCGACGTCGTGCTCGTCGACCTCGCACGTTTCGGTGCCGAACTTCCCCGGCTCCGAGCAATGTTGCCTTCGGCCCGGCTGGTGTGCTTCGGCCCGCACGTCGAGGCGGCCGCCGCGGACGCGGCGCGAGCCGCCGGCGCCGACGTCGTGCTCCCACGCTCGCGTTTCTTTCGCGACCCGAACGTCGCGATCGACCCGTCGACAGCCTTATAGCCGCGTCGCCGGACGTCGAACCTGGCCGTTGACAGCTGCCGCGGCGGTCTTCGATGGGGTTGCGGGACGCGTTCGGGTTCCGAACCGCTGACGGGTCGGTCACCGTCGCGACCGATATCCGACCAGTCCGACCCGGCGATGTCGGAGCGCTTCGTGCGTGACGGCGAAAACCCACGCCATGTCGGCGGATCGGAGGTCGGGAGACGACCGAGGCCCGGTCGAGACGCCAGGCTGGCGCCGCGGCACGCTCAGTCGAACAGGTCGGGCTGCTCGCGGGTGATCATGTCCCACAGCGGCCGGAACGACACGTGACACGCGACCGGCGAACCGACTTGGGTGTAGGTCTTGCGGGCCATGTCGGCGTCGATCAGGACCGGTGTGCCTGCGGCTTCGGCGAGGAGTTGGGCCTGACATGAGCGGTCCATCGTGATGAACGTCCACACGGCGGCGTCGACGGAATGGCCGACGGTCAAC
>JBKQIY010000101.1:0-2520 GCA_052148155.1 Acidimicrobiia bacterium
CGCTCGGCGCGCTCGCGTCCGACGAAGGTCGCAACGCGACGATGCAGGCGCTGTGCGAGGCGTTCCCGACGCCGACCGGATGGACTCGTACCGCGTCGGTGTCGTTCTCGTCGCACCGCAAGTGGAGCGCGGCCACGTTCGGGACGCACGGGACGTGGGTGCTCGGCGCGCCTGAGATGGTCTGGGCCGACCGGCCGGCCGACGATCCGATCCGGACCCGGTACGAGCGGCTCGCCGCCGACGGCCGCCGCGTGGTACTGCTCGCCCGTTCCGACACCGCGCTCGCCGGCGAGACGTTGCCCGGTCCGCTGCACGCGGCCGCGTTTGTGCTGTTCGACGAGCAGATCCGGTCCGACGTCGCCGACACGATCCGCTACTTCGCAGCACAAGGGGTGTCGTGCAAGGTCGTGTCGGGTGACAGTCCAGGAACTGTCGGCGCCGTCGCCGCGCAGGTCGGTATCGGCACGGCCGAACGTCCCATCGACGGACGAGAGCTTCCAGACCAACTCGACGAACTTGGAGCGGTACTCGAGCACAGCTCCGTGATCGGTCGCGTGACCCCCCATCAGAAACGGGCGATCGTCAACGCGCTCCAACAGCGCGGGCATGTTGTCGCCGTGACCGGCGATGGCGTCAACGACGCGCTCGCGTTGAAGGAAGCCGACATCGGAATCGCGATGGGGACCGGTGCGCCCGCGACCCGGGCAGTCGCGCAGGTCGTGCTGCTCGACGGTCAGTTCGCGGCGCTGCCCAGTGTGCTCGCCGAAGGTCGACGCGTCATCGCCAATGTCGAACGAGTCGCGAATCTTTTCGTCACCAAAACGGTGTACGCGATGCTGCTCGCGATCGCGGTCGGCGTCACCCGCTGGCCCTACCCGTTCTTACCTCGCCATCTCACGATCATCGACAGCCTCACGATCGGAATCCCCGCGTTCTTTCTCGCGCTCGGCCCGAGCTCCCGCCGTTACGTGCCCGGATACGTGGGTCGGGTACTCCGCTTTTCTGGGTGGACGGGACTTGTCGCCGCGACCGCAACGTTCGTCGTGTACGCGGTGGCTCGCCAGATCGACGGCGTGTCGGTCGACGAGGCCCGCACCGCAGCGACCATCGTGCTGGTCATCGTCGGCCTGTGGGTCCTTGCGCTGCTGGCACGACCGTTCACTCCCTATCGTGCCCTGCTCCTGGGTGCGATGGCAGCCGCGTTCGTGATCACCCTGATCATCCCAGGCGTCCGGAACTTTTTCGCACTCGCGGTTCCGCCCGCGCGGGTCGGGCTGGTCATCGCGCTCACCGTTGGCGGGGCCGGAACCGCGTTGGAGTTGATCGGGCTCAGGATCCGCAGGTGAGCGAGTCGCCGTCGGGCCGTGCCACCGGTGTCGGCGACGTTCCGCCGTTGTACGGCGGTGGTGGACCCGCACTCGTCGGCCGCGCGAACTCCGTGGTCGCCCAGATCGACCCGTTGGGCGCGCAGTACACACCGATCCCGGCTTCTTGATATCCGGGCGACAGGATGTTGTCGCGATGGCCTTGTGAATGCATCCAGGCGACGTGGAGCGCACCGGCGGAGACGCCCGCGCTGCCCATCGCGATGTTCTCACCGACGTAGTCGAACGGTCCGAGCAGCTGCGCGATGTTGCTGTGATGCAGGTCCGTAGTACTCATCGTCTGGCTCCACGCCTGCGCATAGTTCGCCAGCGTCGGATTCCAGCTGAGCGGAGCCAAGCCGCGGGCGCCGCGTTCGTCGTTCATCCGGCCGAACAGGTCAGCTGCCGCGGCGCCGAGCTTCGTCACGGTGCTCGGCTGACATTTCGGTCCGTTCGACGCGGGCGACAACGCATAGGCCTGTGCGTTTGCGAACGCGATCCAGTAGCCGCGCGCCTTTGAGGCAGTCGCGATCGCCACGGCGGGAGCGCCGGTGCACGCGTTCGCGGCCGACCCGTAGTTCGACGCGGATCCGAAGTTGAAGACCCGACCGCTCGCCGACAACAAGAGGTAGCCGCTGCCGTTCGAAGCTGCGGCCATGCCGACGATCGGTTCGGTGAAATGCGCCGCGCCGGCCGAACCTTCGAAGCGGGCGTCGCCGAAACTGAAGACGCCGCCGTCGCGGCCGACGAACCAGTATCCGTGACCGGTCGGCGTTGATGCTCCACCGACGATCGGTTGGTTCAAGCGCAGCGCCCCGGTCGAACCGTAAAAATGTGCGTCGCCGAAACAGAAGACGCCGCCATCCTGGGCGATCAGCCAGTAGCCGCGGCCCGTCGGTGTCGCCGCCATCGCGACGATCGGCTGGTTGAGATGCCGGCCGCCCGTCGAGCCGTAAAAGTGTGCGTCGCCGTATGTGAAGACGCCGCCGTCGCGGGCGACGAACCAGTAGCCGTGGCCGCTCGGAGTGGCGGCCATCCCAACGATGGGTTCGCGCAGCCGGAGCGCGCCGGCCGAGCCGTAGAACGCCGCGTCGCCGGAAGTGAACACGCCGCCGTCGGAGGCGACCCGCCACGAGCCTTTCCCGGTCGGGGTTGC
>JBKQIY010000102.1:0-28440 GCA_052148155.1 Acidimicrobiia bacterium
GCACCTATTCGACATCGAACCAGTCCATAACCGTCGCCAGGAGGGTCGTAGTACCCGTCCGTAGCGTGGTCGACGAACTCCTTCGGGTTTCCTCTAGTCATTCCGGAAGAAGACGCGGGCGACCGCCAAGAAGACGACCCGTAAGACCGCGAAGCGGACGATGAGCCCCGCCCACAAGAAGGCCCTCGCCGAAGGGCGCACGATGTCAGCGATCGTGGATCGCTATCTCGCGTCGGTGAACACGCCGCAGCGGCGGGGCCGCAAGGTCTCCAAAGCGACCCTCGAGCAACGGTTCGCGAAAGCCCAACAAGAGTTGCGAACGGCGAGTGGAGTCACGAGAGTTCTGGCTGCCCAAGAGGTCCGAGACCTGCAAGGAAAGTTGGCGCAACTCACATCGACTGCTGGTGTTGACATGAAGAGCCTGGAAGCCGATTTCGTGAAGATCGCCAAGCAGTTCGGCGAACAGCGCGGGATCGGCTACGGCGCCTGGCGCGATGCCGGCGTTCCCGCCGAGGTGTTGAAGCGCGCGGGTATTGCGCGCACTCGAGGCTGACCACCCACCTCACGGATACTGAACCGTTCCCGCTGCCGGCCGCACTTCAGGAACTGGCGGGACGCGACGAACCCACCCTCGTGGTGGTCTGGAACATCGGGCCGCTCTTTGATCCAACGGTTGCCTGCCACGGCGAGCAAGGCCGCGTGACGGAAGCTGCGTAGGGGTCAGAAGGTCGGGGCCATCCCTAATCTGTCCCTACAACGTGGCCGAGGCATGTCGCGACAACGATCCTGCTCTCGACGCTGTCTCACGCATATGGGCTGGTCAACACCAATTTCGAAGTACTCGGCGCTACGGCGGATCAGCCGGTAGACGGTCCGGCTAGGGCTCATAACCCGAAGGTCGGAGGTTCAAATCCTCCCCCCGCCACCATCTGAAACACTGGCGCAGAGCGGGTCCCAGCGGGACCCGCTCTCTCAGTTCAGTCTGATGTCTACCGGCACGTCTACCGGCTGTGGTGTGCGCGGATCGACGACCAGCATGTTCGTGGCCGGTGTCCGGTAGATGCGTCTACCGGGTCGTCAACCCGAACAGTCGCGGTTGTGATGTCCAGCCGGGCACGGTCGCTCTCCGGGCGGTGACGTCTACGGTTGGGCAATGGTCACGCGCCACTCGGGCCCGCCTCTCTATGGTGTCCCCCGGGGTGCCGACGGACCCGTCCGACACGAGCGGGGACGGTCGTGACTCGCGTCGTCCCGCTTCGTACTGAGCAGCCGCCTGATGATGCCGCGGTGGTTCTGCGCGCGGGGTCGATGAGCCCGGACAACATCCGGCGCTCGGCAGAACGGACCTTCGCCATCTACGCCCTCTATGGCATCTCGGTCGAGGGTGTCATCGACCGCACTGTGGTCGAAGCGTGCCGAGACAGCGAACGGATCGCCGGCTACCGACGGATCCGCCTGTCGACGTTCGGGCGCTTGCGCGGCGCCGGCTTTGCGCTGTTGGCGAGCTTTGATCACCCGCACTTCACGCTCGTGCTCGCCGATCTCAGCGAGGTGACGATTGCTCGGCTCACTCGGTGTTTTGACGAGCCGATTCTGAATCCAGCCCGCCCGCCTTCGCGGTAGCCTGGGAGCGCTATGGAACCGGAGACCGGCGTCAGCGTTCAATACGATCTCGCGGTCGACTTCATGGATATGACCGACGCGCGTCGGCTCTGGACGCGACGTTCGGACGCGCGGCCCGGGTTCGAGGCCGTAGCGGGCGGTTACGCGATCGTCGGCGACGACGACGCGGACCCGAAAGTCGCGCGGATCATCGACATTGATCCGGACGGCAACATCGAGCTCGAGGTCTTGGACGGAACTGTCGAGGCGCATCTCGACCTCGTCAGGCCCGCCTGACGCCAAGCAGGGGTCGACGAACATCAGCGGACGTGCGTCGGCGGCGTCGTGGACGCGCGAGCTTGTCTCGCGGTTAGCTGACGAGCGTTCGTTCGCGCGTGGTGTGGCGTACGCGTTCGATCGTCGCGTCGAAGGTCTCGACGAATCCAAGGGGGCGTTGACGGCGACGGTCCGCGGCCGTATCGCGTCAGGCTGTCGGGTCGGGGGAGTAGGCGCTCGTGGTCGTGTGATTGCCCGGTGGGTGAGGACGGAACCTTCTGCAAGCACTGTGTTGCGGTCGCGCTGGTCAGTGCCGGTGCCGCCATTGGTGTCGAGCGTGCGGAGCCTCGGCGCGACGAGGCCGATTCGATTGGGGTCTATCTCTCCGGCCTCGATCGAGCGCGCCTCGTCGAGCTGCTTGTTGAGCAAGCGCAACAGGACCAGTCGTTTCGTGAGCGGCTCCTCATTCAGGTAGCCGCGGCGAGCGGCAAACCAATAGACGTCCGCGATCGTCGCCGGAGGTTGATGCTGGCGTTCGGACGCGGCCGGTTCATCGACTATCGAGAGGCGCCGTCCTGGGCTGCGAGCGTGCACGAAGTGTTGGGCGAGCTCGGCGATCTTCTGGATGCCGGTTACACATCGGAGGTCGCAGGCCTCGTCGAGTACGCGCACGGTCGTGCGGAGAAGGCAATCAGGCATGTGGATGACTCCGACGGCTGGATCACCGATATCTCGGTGCGGCTCGGCGAGCTGCATGTGCGTGCGTGTGCCGCGGCCGGGTTTGCACCGGACGCGCTCGCGCAACGCCTGGCCAAATTGGAAATCGGGTCCGAGCTCGACACGTTCCACCGCGCCGCACTCACGTACTCCGACATCCTGGGCCCGACCGGAATCGACGAGTACCGGCGGATGATCGAGCCGCGCTTCGCGGCCCTGGCCTCGGAAGAGGACTGGTCGCACGAACGGTTCCGAGTGAGGAACGCCCGCATCGGCGTCGCGCTGGCTGCGCGCGATCCCGACGAGTTGATCTCGGTCAAGGCCAACGACCTGCGTGTCCCCGACGACTACGAAGAGATCGCGCGTCTTCTGGCCGGGTGTGATCGTGTCGAAGAGGCTGTGAGCTGGTGCGAACGCGGTCTTGTCGAGCACGCCGATCGGTCCTGGCAGCTCGTTCCGCTGCGCGAGTGCCTTGCTGAGCTGCACCGCGAGCGGGGCGAAGCTGACGCCGCCATTGATGTGTTCCGGACCGGCTTCGAACACCAGCCTTCGCTGGATTCGTATCGGCGGTTCATGCGCGAAGTCGACAAGGCCGGCGATCACGAACGCGGTCAAGCCGACGCGTTCGAATACCTGAACCGCTCGCTGGACGACGCGGTCCGCACGGGCTCCGAGCCTCACATCGAACACGTGACTGCCACGATCATCGAGGTGTTGTTGTACGAAGGTGACACCGACGGAGCCTGGCGCGTCGCGTCCGAACGTGGCTGCCACCAGCGGCTCTGGATGCAGCTCGCCCGAGCCCGTGAACAGTCTCACCCGGATGACGCGATTCCGATCTATGAGCGCGAGGTCGAATCATTCATCGGCGTCAACCCGAAGGGTCGCGGGTCGTCAGCCTGCAACACGTGTTGGCGATGTCGGCTACCCGCCGACCCTGCGCGTTATCGCGCAAACGTGATTAGAAAATGAAGCGGTGGATGGCTTCGTTGGCGTGGTCCTGAAACGACGGGTTGCCAACGCCGGGGACGAATTCGGCTTGGTTGACCATCGGACCATTCAGTTTGTTGGCCGCGCTGGCGTAGAACGCGCCGTTCGTCAGGGTCGGGTCGGTGACACCGTCGACCAGTCGCTTCGCGCCCACGTCAAGTTTGTGGGCGAGGCCCAGGGTGGGCATGACGTACTTGGCGGCTATCCGCATCGGCAATGGGAGGCCACTAGCTGCTCCCGTGCCGGTGGTGTTGCCGGGGCTCACGGTGACGAAGCGGCGGTCGGGGTGTTGGCGGGCCAGGTAGGCCATCCATAGGGCCCCGATGTACTTGGCCTGCCCGAAGGCCAGGTTGAAGTCAGCTCTCTTGCCGGCGACGTAGCTGCCGTCAATGACAGTGGCGAGTTCATCGGCTGACGTTGAGACGAACGATGGCCCCTTCATCCGCAACTTCGGGACCCCCCTGACTGCTTCACTTCCGGCGAAGACCGCAACCTCGCCAAGCCGCCCCTCGGCCAAGAGCCCTTCGAGGAGGACGACGTGACCAAGGACGTTCGTCGCAAACACGGTGGTGACCCCGTCAGCAGTCAAGCCCATCGACTGCGGGCCAATAACACCAGCGTTCATGACCAGCGCGTCGACGGATCCGTCGATGGCCGCAAGGCCAGGCGCGGACCGAACCCAGATCGGCGACGTCCATGAGAATGATGTCGAAGATGTGCCGGTCGGTCGCAGCTTCGAGTTCGGCCTTTGCCTGTGTCGCCCGTTCTTTGTTCCGGCACGCCAGGTAGATCCGCGCAATCTCAGGACGTAATGCCAGTTGCCGCGCCACCTCCTTGCCGAGCCCCGCGTTGGCGCCCGTGATGAGCACCGTCTTTCCTTGGAGTGCGCTCATTCGGATTTCCTGACATCCGCTGTGGGGGTGGGCGCAGGGAGGCCATCGAGCAAGCTGAAACGGACATCCATCGCGACACTGCGGACATCGATGAGCTGCTGATATTCAGGCGAGTTGTACCACCTGAGGGCTGTCTCACGGTCGGTAAACCGCACGAGCACTCCTGAAGTGAGCGAGCCATCGCCGTGCAGGACTTCCCAGTTACCGGCGGCGATTACCTCACCCCCATGCTCTTTGGCTGTCTGCCCAGCAATGGGGGCGTATTTCTCACGGTAAACATCCGGGTCCGTGACCGTGAATTCGACAATTACATATGCACTCATATTGATACTCCTCGACCTAGTTGATCTGCCGTCTACGTCTTCACACCACGTCACCGTGGCGATGCGTCGTCCTTCGGATCCAAAATGGGTTGTGAAACCCACTTTGACAGTTCGAAACTGGGTTGTCAAACCCAGAATCTCTGGTAACGTTGGCGCATGGTCGACGAGACGAGTGACCGGCCGAGGCTCACCCCCAAGGGAGCACGCACCCGGGCACGAATAGTCGAGGAAGCCGCGGCGCTGATCCATGAGCGCGGGGTGGCGGGCACCACCTTGGACGACGTCAGGTTGGCGGCGGAAGTCAGCGGATCGCAGCTCTCCCACTACTTCGCTGACAAAGACGAGCTCGTGCAGGCGGTCATCGACTACCAAGCCGACGCCATCGTCAATCGCAATCGACACGCGCTCAGCAGCGCGAACGGAGTCGAAGCTTGGCGGAAGATGGTGATCGCCGCCGCGAAGCGCACCAAAGCACAGGGGGGCTGCCAACTTGGCTCGCTCGTTGGTCAACTCGCCGAGAGTGACCCCGAGGCTCGAGCGCTGATCGCGGCAGGGTTCGATCAGTGGGCGGCCGCAATCGGCGATGGACTCAGATCCCTTCAGGCCGACGGGAAACTCGCGTCCGACATCGACCCGGACAACCTCGCCACGACTCTGCTCGCCACGCTCCAAGGGGGACTTCTACTCGCCCAGGTAAATCGGAGCTCCCGTCCGTTCGAAACAGCGGTCAATACCCTTCTCGGCCTTGCCATCGGCACATGAGCCCAAACCCATGTCACCGGCGACGCCGCGCTCGGGACCGCGTCGCCGCGACCGCGCACTTCGAGGACGCAATCGCGTGGGATTGATCGAAGCGGTGCCGGTAGATTCCCGTCGATGAGTGGCGCTATCGGTCCTGTCGGATTGAACTACGACGAGTACGTCGCCGCGATCCGCGTGGAGGGCGACGCGCTCGCGACGGCCGCCGCGAGGGCGGGCGTCGACGCGCCCGTGCCGTCGTGTCCGGAGTGGACGGTCGCGGATCTGCTCGGTCACATCGGCCGTATCCACCGGAGCGTCGCGCACCTCGTCGACACGCGTGCCACCGCATGGGACCAGGACTGGCGGGGCGGCGATCCGCCCGCGCCGGCCGAGCGCGTCGAATGGTTCGCGGCCGGGGTCCCGCTCGTGGCCGATGCGCTCGCGGCCGCCGGGCCCGGCGTCGAGCTGTACTCGTTGACCTCCGATCAGTCGAGCGGTTTCTGGGCGAGGCGGCAGGCGCACGAGACCGCGATGCACCGTGTCGACGCGCAGCTCGCGGCCGGTGGCACCGAACCGATCGCGCAGCCGCTCGCCGTTGACGGTATCGACGAGTTCTTCGACCTGATCTCGTTCTTGGCGTTGGCCGAAACGGCGCGCGGCGCGGGCGAGACGTTGCACTTCCACTGCACCGACGGTCCCGGCGAATGGCTCGCCCGCCTCGACCCCGACGGTCTCGTCGTGACGCGCGAGCACGCCAAGGGCGATGTCGCCGCGCGCGGCGCCGCTTCGGACTTGCTGCTGTATCTCCACGGCCGCGGCGGTGTCGACGCGCTCGACGTCTTCGGGGACGCCGCGCTGCTCACGCGCTGGCGCGAGCTCGTCAGCTGGTAGCTACAGGGCGACTGCGGTGCGGAGCACGTCGATGACGTGTTCGCGGCGCACCGCGAGCGCCTCGGCCGAGAGCGGATCGACGTCGAGCAGCCCGGTCATCAGCTGACCGTCGGAGAGGTATGAGAGCAGCGCGCATGGGCACCAAGATCAACGGCCTGCATCACGTGGGAGTCGGAGGCCAGTTCTACAACAGCTTCCGCGGCTCGGAATTCGCACGTGCGTGCGGCACGACGCACCTCGGCGCTGCGCTTCGTGTTCAGGTCGAGAGCCCGCCGAAGAGATCCGACTCCGGGAGCGGCGCGCTGGTGGTGTCGAGCGCTCTGATGAAGGACTCCTCACCGAAGAGCGCGCCGAACGCCTCGGTGGGCACCAGAGCCCAGAACGACTCGTCCATTTGGCTGGCGTGGGTGGCGAGGGCGAGGCGCTTTCGTTCGACGAAGGGCCGAACGTCGATCGCGGTGGTGATGCGAGCTTCGACGGCGTCCATCATGCGGAGCTGTTGCGGATCGGGTTGCGGGAACTGCGAGACATCGGCGCCTTGCTCCGCGAGCACGGCCCGGAACCGCTCGAACATGCTCCGCCGGAACGCAGTGAAGTAGGCCTTGCGGGGAATTCCCGTTCCTGCGACAGCGGCCATCGTGACGCGGCTGGCATGGACGTGATCGGGGTGGTCGTAGCCGCCGAGCTCGTCGTAGGTGATCACGACGTCGGGTTGGTACTTCTCGAACAGGCTCGAGAGGCGTTCGGCGGCATCGGAGACGGCGACGTTGCAGAACACGTCGGGCCGGTCCTTGTCCTCCCAGTCGACCATGCCCGAGTCGTGGTAGCCGAGCAGCTCGAGATGCGCGATGCCGAGCGTTTCGCATGCTCGCTCGAGCTCGCCGAGGCGGATGCGCGCGACCTCGGTCTCGTCGTGGCCCGATTCTCCCGGCTTGATCCCGCCCGGTGCGTCACCGAGCTCGCCGTTCGTGCACGTCACCACAACGGTTCGCACGCCCTCGTCCGCGTAGCGCGCCAGGACGCCGCCCGTGCTCGACGACTCGTCGTCGGGGTGTGCGTGCACGGCCATCAGGGTCCGCGGTGTGCTCATCCGGCAAGCCTGTCACGTCAGTACGCGCCAACGGTTACCGCCCGAGCAGTCCGTTGTTGCGTCCTTCGCCGAGGCCACTTAGCGCGGTACGTCGTTTTGCATCGCGAGTGGAGCCGTGAATTCTGCCGTTCCCTTCGGTATTGCACGGGAGTAGACGACACACGAAGCCACGAACGTCACGCGTATCAGCAGTTCAGCGGTACTGCACGGGACCAAAGAGGAGTAGACGCGACGACCTCCCGCGGGCTCATAACCCGAAGGTCGGAGGTTCAAATCCTCCCCCCGCCACCATCGAAGTGCAGGTCAGAGGCCCCGCCGAGTGCGGGGCCTCAGTGTTTCGTGGTTGATTGCAAACGAACTGCAAACGCGCTGGGGGGTGTTGCGGTGTTCGTGGGCTGCACGGGAGGGTCGTGCAGCTCTTTCGGCTGACAGTCCGAGGACACCGCAAGCGCGTCCTTCGGATCTATCGGAAGAAGCGATCACGACGCCGGCTGGCGCGAGCAGACCGCGGCATCCGGGAATGATCTGTGACGGGAGCCACGAGACTCGCGAGTCCTGAGCGCGGCATATCGACCGTCCCAGATCGGCACTTATCTCCAGCCCGGAATTGGGTGTCGTCGATGTAGTCGACGGAGCCTTTCGGCTGCGTTGAAGACGCGTTATCTGTAGTGGTGTCCTCGACGTACTTGAAGTAGCCCCAGCAAGGACACAACTGCCGAACACGTAACCCGTCGAACGGGCGCTCATGCCGGTCACCGCGTGAATCCCGTAGCCAGCAGCGTTCGGAGCTGGCGATTCGCTGGGGCCGTGTCGGCTGATCAACAGGTTCTAATCGCCGACGGGCGTTCACGCCCACCAGCTGCCGCTCAATCGGCGAGCGACGCGCACATCGTTGACGTCTGCGTCGATGACATGTCCACGACGCAGACCTGCTGGTCACACGCCACTTTCCCGCGCGGGCTGGAGATAACGGCACTTCGGTGATGCAAGTTCGGGGTCGTGGCGCGTGTTATTGGGACGCGCTGTCCTGCGCCGGTCCGATGTCGGGTGGATGTCTGAGCGGTCGGAGATGTGGTTTTTCGGGTCGTGTCACTCGGCGTGGAGTTCTTCGCTGGCGGTCATGCGCACCGATTCGATCGCTGCGGCATGGCGCAAAGGAGGCCATCGCATCAGCCTTGCTATATACCATCGACTCATGATCCAGACGCGTTTTACGGAGATGTTCGGCCTCCAACATCCCGTCATGTCCGCACCAATGGCGATGCACAGCGGGGGGACTCTCGCCGCCGCGGTGTCCGCAGCAGGCGGCATGGGCTCGTTTGGCGGCATCCATGCGGCCGAAGGACCGGACTGGGTGAGTGCGCAAGCCGCATTGGTGCGGAATCTGACCGATCGCCCGTTCGCGATCGGATTCATTACTCCATTCCTGCCTTTCGCCGAGGGCCACTTCCAGGCTGCGCTCGACGCGCATCCGGACGCGATCGCACTGTCGTTCTCGGATCCGGGGGATTGGGCTCGCCGAGTGAAGGACGCAGGCCTACGGCTCATCTGTCAGGCCCAGCGATTCGAGGATGCCGATCTCGCGATCGAGGCGGGCGCTGACGTCGTCGTCGCTCAAGGTAACGAGGCTGGAGGGCACACCGGCACGATGAGCCTCCTCCCGCTCCTCGGGGGGATCGCCGAGCGACACCCAGACGTGACGCTCCTTGCCGCGGGAGGTATGTCCAGCGGGCGCACACTGGCGGCCGCGCTACTTGCTGGTGCAGACGGCGCCTGGCTCGGAACCGCGTTCCTTGCGACACCAGAAGCCATCGAGGTTGGCGACGAGTACCGAACGGCGATCGTCGCGAGCGATGGAGGTGACACCGTGTTCACCCGTGCCTACGACATCGCGTCTGGGCTGCCGTGGCCATCGGCCATCGGAGCGCGTGTCCGGCGCGACGCCTTTACTGAGGAGTGGGCCGAACACGAAGCGGACCTCAGCGAGCACGGCGGCGGCGCGACGCCGGGCGCGCCGGTCTACATGGGGCAGTCCGCCTGCTTCGTCGACAATGTCCGGCCCGCGGCGGACGTGGTCCGACTGGTGAGCGATGAAGCAGAACGAGTCCTCCGCGAACGTCCCGTCACTCTCGTCCGGGAATGAGCCCAGCCGCCAAGGCGAGGATTCCGTTTTGAAGACGTAACCTTGGTCTTCGACAGTCTCCGAATAACGGCGGAACCGAGGCGTTCGCGAGCCGACCCACGCGGGATGCTCGTCATGTGGTCCGGCGATCCCAGCCTGCTCGGTGGCACTGCTTGCTCGTGGATCAGAGGGGTGAGCGTTCGGTCGGTGTGACGGCGTCGAGACCGGATGCTGTGGTGAGCCCGAGGTCGACGACGAGCGATTCGAGCGCGACTGCCCAGCTCTCGTAGTAGGGGCGATCCGGGACGTCGTTGATGGCGTCGATGAGGCGTTGTCGAAACGCGTCCCAGTGCAGGCCGAGGTGTTCGACCATCGCGACTGCGAGCGCGAGTGCTCGGCCTTCCCACGGTGCCGCGAACCTGAGCTCACCGTTGTCGCGTGGCAACGCGCCCAGACCGTCCATGAGCTCGACGTCGCGCGGGAGCGACACGGTCATAGTCGTTGCACGCCGATCATCGAGTCGCGGGTGACGAGCGCCGCGAGTTCGTCCGCAGAGAGGTTCTCGGTTCCCGATGGCCGTTGCGGCAGGACGAGGTAGCGGACCTCGGCGCTCGAGTCCCACACACGGATCGCAATCTCGTCGGGGATCGTTGTGCCCATCTCGGCGAGCAGGACGCGGGGCTCATGTACAGCCCGGGACCGATATGGCGGCGCCTTGTACCACGCAGGAGGTAACCCGAGCACAGGCCACGGGTAACACGAGCACAACGTGCACACGACGAGGTTGTGAACGTCGGCGGTGTTCTCGAGCACAACCATGTGGTCGCCTTCGGGGCCACCGAAGCCCAACTCTGCGATCGCGGCGGTTCCATCTGTGAGGAGACGCGACCGATACTCGGGATCGACCCATGCACGGGCGACGACCTTGGCGCCGTTCAACGGCCCGAGATTGTGCTCGAAGTTCGCGACGATCGCGTCGAGCGCCTCGGTGTCGAACAGGCCCTGCTCGATGAGCACCGATTCGATCGCGGCGACACGTGCCTCGACCGGGGCCAGCGGTTCAGGATGATGCGCGTGGACTTCACCCGGATCGCGCGCATGTTCCGTCGGATCGTTCATCGATCCTCGTCGAGGTAACGCTCCCAGAGATCGACATGCACGGTCTCGCCGTCGGCGCCGCCGTCTCCCCACAACTCACGAGCCGTGAAACACACCGAGTACGTCGGGTCTAACACGCGTCGGTCACTGTGAGCCTCAACATCAGGCACATTGAACGCACCGTCAACACGCACAACGACCCCGCGCTTGCCCTGCACGTACCGCGGAGCCCGCGTGTGACCGAACGGATGCCACTCGCGCACCCAGACCGCGTCACCGACCACGAATCTAGCGACCGTGCGATCAGCTTCGGGCCCGGCCAACGTGGTTCCGCGATCAGCACGCGAAAGCGGAAACGTCCCACCCGCACGACGGTCTAGCTCGGCACGTGATGTGAGGCCCGCTTCAACGAGCAATGTCGACACACCCGTCAGCCAGTGTTCGTAGTACGACGACGTCAGATAGTGCGCCGGATCCATCCGCTCGATGCTGTGCCGGAACGCCCCACCCGACGGCCCAACCCCCAACGACACCGCCACATTGACCCGGAACACCCGCCGTTCCCAATCCTCGTGGAACACCGGCTCGTCCCGCTCGACAACGACCGGACCGAACCCCTCCAATCCACCAAGATCATGAATACCGTCCACCACACCAGCTTCCCACGTCACGCCACCGACACGTCGAGCAAGAACCCCAAACGCCGAGCAGCCCACCCCAAACCGCCAGCCGCGAACACCCGCATCACCACGCAATGCGCCGACAACGACTGTCCCAGAACGTCCATCCCCGAATCACGCAACCGGTGTATCCCGGAACGCCGGCACTGCGGCGGTTCGCGGTGGCTGTGGTCTTTGGCGTGGGCCGGTGTCAGTTCGGATGGGTGAGATCGGCGAGGAGATGGGTGGCGGTGGCTTGGAATCGGGTGATGTCTCCGTATGGCCGCGCGACGAGCATGGCGCCTTCGAGCGTGCCGATGATCATCCTCGCCGCGTCGGTCGGAGTGTCCGCGAAGTGCAGCGTTCGGTCTTGTCGGCCTTGCTCGAGCACGCCTGCGAGCCAGGTCTCGTTGTCGTCAAAGAACCGGATGACGGTGTCGGTCATCGGCTCGGGCAGTGTTTGGTATTCGGCGGCGAGCATCCCGCACAGGCACATGCGCTTGTCGCGTAAAACGTCGAGGTAGAGGTTCGCGTAGGCCTCGAGCTTCGCGGGCGCTTCATCAACTTCGGTGTCGATGACGGCGAGCGCATCCCTGAACCGTGCCGCGTACCGGGAGATGAGCGCGTCGCCGAGTTCGGCTTTGCCCGCGAAGTGGTAGTGCAGTGCGGGCTTGGTGATGCCCAACTCGCGTGCCACGTCTGCGTAGCTGAAGCCGTTGAACCCGCGGCCCTGCACGAGTCGTTCCGCGACGTCAAGGATCTGGGACCGGGTGTCGCCCGGTTGGGCGGCTCGTGTCACCACGTCCCACCTCCCACGTCGTCAGAGACCCTTGACTCTTACCTACTAGTTAGTCAGTATAGCGGGCGTTCGGCTCCATCGTGAGTAGCCGCCGCCGGAAGGACGTTTCCGTATGCAACAGACCGAGCACCGCAGTTTTGGCAGACCCGATGAAGTCCGCGAGTTCCCCAACGGCCGGGCCGAGATCGTCAAGATCGGCGACGGTGAGGTCGGACGGCTCGTGTTCGAGCCGGGCTGGAGGTGGTCGAACGACGTGAAACCGATCGCCGGTACCGATAGCTGCACCGCGCCGCACTTACAGTACCACGTGGCGGGGCGACTCGCGATTCTCATGGACGACGGCACCGAGCTCGTCGCCGGGCCCGGCGATGTCACGTCGCTGCCGAGCGGGCATGACGCTTGGGTGGTCGGTGACGAACCGGTCGTGACCGTCGATTGGTTCGGTGCGAGTAACTACGCCGCCGGACGCGGCTGACACCGTGGACGCGATCGCCGTCGTCAAACGATTCGGCACCGCGTGGGCGGACCACGACCTCAACGCCACGTTGGCGCCCGTCACCGACGGCTGTGTATTCGACGCCACCGGCCCCGCCCCGGACGGTGCCCGCCACGTCGGCCGCGACGCCATCCGCCGGGCATGGCACTCGCGTTAAGGCCCAGGCTGACCAGTTGAAAGCCGCCCTACGCGACCGCACGAGCCCGGCTCCAGACGATCCCGTACTAGCCGAACTGCCTTCGGAGCTGGACGAACATGTGGCTCTCGTCCGGGCATCCGAAGCGTTCCGTGCGTACGTATCAGAAGGTTGGCAGTTTCAGCTCGTTTGATCTCCGACACGTTGTTGCGGCTCAGCCGCACGTGTTCTGCGCGAGCGCCGGGCGTCGCTTTGCGGACGTTGCCGAACTGGATCTCGCAGCCATCGCAGCGCAAACCTTGCCTGTCGAGCGGCAGATCGGCGTAGCCATCATGGCGCTGGCAGAACCCGTTGGTCAGCTCAAAATGCTGAAGGTCACGAGTGACGACACCACCGTCCACGCCGAACTCGGTCCCGACGGGGCGCTGCGCTTTGTCGGGCAACTCTCGTATATGCAAGTGGCTCGGTTCCAGGGGCGTTGCATTCTCCGTGACGGGTATCACCGCGCGGTTGAACTGCTGTCACGCAATGTGTCCCAGGTGCCCGTGCTGTACCGCGAAGTAGCCGACATCGACGCTCTGTTCCCGCCTGCCCAACGCCCAGGAATGCTGCCTGAGTCGGCGTGGCTAGGCGAGCAGCCCCCTCTCCTTGGCGACTACCTCGATCCGCAAGTGAGCGCATTGCTTGACGTTCCCAAGCCGGCCAAGGCCTTGATCGTCCAGGTCGCCGAGTTGCCTTGGCCCTAGCCTCACGGTTACTGCTCAACTAGCGGTCTGGGGCGCCGCATCGCCAGCCGGAAGCTGACATTCGTGTCAGGTTTCAGGCCCCGGCTCGGCCGCGGATATCACGAAACGATGCGAAATCAAGCCGAGCTATGACAAGGGTGTGATTCGTATCTCTGCAGGTCAGAGCCACTATTGTCCTGGGACACGCGTGGTGGTGGCGGGTCGCCCTGCATGCCGGAGGCTCGGGCCGACCCGCTCTTCGCGTGCGCGTGTCAACTCTGCATCGCACCCTAAAGTCGCTCGCGAGCGCGGTCGAATGACATACGAGACAAACCTTGATAGTGTCATGGTTGTCACGGAGGTGCAGAGATGCCCGAACGCCGAGTGGCCGTGTATGTACTGACTTCAGAAGAGCGCGCCAGCAAGCTGCGCGGGGCGTTTGACGAGTTCGTCGATTCGGAGCGCGACTTCTTCGACGTGAAATATGAAGAGGACGAGGGATTCGAGCAGCTTGCCGAAGCGATGATGCCGACGAGCGTTCCCTCGAAGGCCTTCGTCGAACAGGTTAGGCGGAACGTGAGCGAGCGCGTTCAGTTCCTACAAACCTATGGCGCGTTCACTGCCGACCAAGTTGCTGAGGCGGTCGGCTCTCGAGCAACGAACCGTCGATCGCTCGCGGCCCGCTGGCGTGCTGAGCAGAAGATCTTCGCCGTTCGCGTCCCTCCAAACACTCTGGTCTATCCAGCTTTCCAGTTCGACTTTGAAGGCCAACCGTTGCCCATAATCGGTGACGTCCTTGCCGCGCTTCCCGAAGGACTGCGAGACGGCGGCTGGCAGCTCGCGCTGTGGTGGGACACGCCGACGGAGCTCCTCGGGTACAACCGCCCGGCCGACCTTCTCTTGAAGGATCCCGAAGGGTTGGTTTCGGCGGCAAGAGCCGAAGCCGAAGAGTGGGCGCAGGCTGATCCGTCGCTAACCGAGTGACGCTCGATGCACCGCCGAGCGCCGCAACGGTAGCGGCGCAAGCGATCATTGACTCTTATCCCGCCGGCATGACAGTCGACCGCGCGCACTCCCACGATTTCGGTTCGACACAGTTCGACGCGCGTCCCAACGCCGACTCGAGATTCTCGACAATATGGCATGGGGGAGCTGTCGTTCCGGTCGCTTATGGCGGCGCGGACCGCGAGGCTGCGGCGTCTGAGACCATCTTCCATACGATCGAAGGCCGGGGGGGCCCTTTGCGCCCGCGCCGCGTGTTTGTCGGCAAGTACTTGACGTGGCAGTGGAGCACCATCGAGGTGACTCGCGAGCTCCACCTCGTTCGCTTGGACGACGCGGGGCTGGATGTTCTCGGGACAACACGAAACGACCTCATCACGGGAGATCGCACGACGTATTCCTTGACGCGACAGTGGGCGGAGGCTCTGCTGAATGCTCTGCCCGCAGTTGACGGATTCTGGTGGATGTCCCGCCAGTACCCATTCCGACAGGCTTTTGCCTTCTACGCCCACGTGGGCGGCCGATCCGGGGGAATCGCACCCGGTGATCTAAAAGGCCGCGGACCGGCGCTGCCGTTTGCTTTGCGAGCGGGACTCGACGAACTCGATCGCATCGCGCTCGGCTTCGACATTACGGTTGTTCGTCCCCGATGAATCGCGTGCAATCCGTTTCGACGTGGTCACGCGTATCGTGAGGTTCGCCGCTTGGGCGCCACTCTCAGACCTGTGCGGCATGCAGCCTGACTGATACGGTTTTCCGTTCGCCGGCGGAGTGCGCTCATCAATCCGCTGGGCATGGTTGACGCACTCTGCAAACGGTTTGCAAACGCGCGGCAGAGATCCGCGCGCATCTCGGTGTACGGCGACGGACCTTTGAATGACGCGAGCTTCGCAAAGACCCAGGTCAGGGCGACGGGAGGCGATTCGCGCGGACGACAGCGGATTCACGGCGCGAGCTCAGCAATGACTCATAACCCGAAGGTCGGAGGTTCAAATCCTCCCCCCGCCACCAAGGAAGCACAGGTCAGAGCCCTCCTTCGCGGGAGGGTTCTCCTGTCTCGTGAAGCGTTTGGCCCCATGTGATTTCCAAAGACCCATTCCAGGTCATGCTCGGCAGAACGAGGGTAACGCTGGGCCGCCAGACCAAGTGTTCGTCGATAGACATTGTTGGTCTCCCGTGCTCGTGCGCGCCGCCGCCGGGCGTTGAGGCACGGCGGCCTCCTGTCATTGCGCGGCGGCGCGTATCGCGTCGACGAGCTGCTCGACGAAGTAGCGGTCTCCTGGCGAGCATGCTGCGACTCGCCGTTCGTCGTCGTCGAGGTCGGTGAGAAACCGGTAGCGGTCTCGAACGAAAGCGAGCCAGGACACAGGGTCGACCTCCTGGGTCAGCAGGCCGATGTCTTCTGTTGGCCGTCGACTGGCGTCGATATCGGCGATGACTTCGGCCGGGTCGAGTGGGCCGCGCCCGAGGCCGTCGTTCACGACGTCGTGCCATACCTTCAGCACAAAGATGCGGCGGATCAGAGTTTCGTCGAGTGGGACGTGACCGAACCAGTGAAGGTCGTACAGGTCCCGCATCTTCTGGCGGCGTCGCCAAGCGGCGAGTTTCTCGGCGGCCGACTCTGGAGCTGCCGAGATAGGGATTGCCGGCATTTCAAAGTCGTATCCCTTGTGGACCGCGAGAGGCATCGGCTCAGCGGCAGGCGTCGGAAGCCGCAAGGGGCGCGCAGAGAGTTCGAGCTTTGCCGGGATCCGCGGGTTGCCGAGCGGCGTCTCGAACTCAAGCCTGCCTCGCAGCGTTTCGCGATCGACCACGCGCATCCGGACATCGAGCAACTCTGCGCCGTCGAGCGTGTCGATGAGGAGATCGGCGGTGCCGACGTCAGGCGTCGCGAAGTCGAGGTCAGTTGAAAAGCGCCCGGCGCTCCCGGCGCGGAACTTCCGGAGCGCGGTCCCACCTTTGAGCACGACGCCGAAGTCGAAGATGTCGTGATCGTGGAGGACCTTGAGCGCGTAGTCCTGGCAGACATCGAGAAGCGCCACATCGTTGCCACCGCGGCGGCCCTGCGAGTGCAGGGCCAGATAGCCAGCCGTGATCATCGTTTCGGAAGCAGAGCGTCGTACAGACGCCAACGGTTGATCCATCGACCCCGCGGACTTCTTGGTCCGAGGAAGGTCACCTTGCGCTGCTTTGGCAGGAGCGCATCAATAGCGCTGGCAATGTCATGCCGACCAGACCACTCCGCGAAGTAGCCAACGCGAGCCAGCGTCGCATCGCCCCGCTGCCTGACCTCTGTGAGTACGTCCGCGGGTGTCGTGGCGCGCAGCGTTTCTGGAAGCCAGTCGTCTGCATTGCCCCAATCGCCTTGAGCCGACGGTCGATGAGCGGCGGCAACGACAACGGTTGCCGGTTGCCAGAGGGGAAGCCCGTGCGACTTGTCTGCGGGCAACCGCCAGTCGAATGAGGCCGTGCGCGCCGAGAGGGCGCGGGGACGTCTCCAGCCGGGTCGATGGGCGAGGACCGGAGTCGTTGGCTGGTGAGTGGTGTATCCGAATTCCCAGATCGCCGACTCAAAGGCGATTGCTACGGGCGCGTCGGGATGATGCTGCAGCAGCGCTCGCAGCTCGATCCATGGATCGCCAGAGTTGTACCGCCCTGCGCGGGATGCCGGGGCAAACTCCCATGCGTCCCGAGTCCGGAGTGGCAGGAGCCATCCGGCGCGGACGAGGCGCTCCGCGATCGTATTGACCGGGTGCTTCGACCCGACCTCCACAGCGATCTCTGCCAGAAGGGCGCGTGTCACCACGGAAGGCTGACGAAGCTCCAGCCCCGCCACTACTGCAGAGAGGCTCGACGGGAGAGGCCTTGTTGTCATTGGTGCTACTACCACGCAACTATGCTACGGGAAGTGCGTATAAATGACAACAACCTCAGTTGTCACTCAGACGACTAGACCGCCGCATTCCTACGGACTCCGCGCCTCTATGACAACAGCCGAGTCGCGATGACCGCGGTATCGAGATCACTGTCGACGTCGAGGTCGCCAGCGAAGCACGAGACAGACTCTTGTGGTGTCTCGCCGATGGCGCGGCCGATGCACAGACCGGCGCCGAAGCGATGCTCGCGTGCCTCGACGCTACGGACCTGATCGCGAGAGGATCATCGGCATCGATCCGGACGGCAACATCGAGTTGATCTTGGACGGAAGTCTCGAGGCACATCCCGACGGACGCCGGAGTACGAATAACGTACACTTAAGTCGGTAACCGTACGAAAGGTCTCGGTGAAGCCGGCAGGCATTGACGTTCCCATCCTCTGGCGAGGTCGCCGGGCGAGCGCGTTCGTTCCCGCCCGGCTCGCCGAGCGCGACCTCTCGCTCGCGGCCGAGACGGTGGCGCGCACGGCGAGGGCGCAAGCTGCGGTCGAACGTGGCGCGGAGGCCATCCCCGACGACCACGCAACGCTCGCGCGACTCCTGCTCCGCGCCGAAGGGGTCGCGTCCTCGTTCATCGAGGGCGTCACCGCCCCCGTTGTCGACATCGTCCTTGCCGAAGCCGGCGACCGCGCCGGTCCATCAGCTGCGGCGTGGGTCGCCGCCAACCTGGCCGCCGTCACGGAAGCACTCGAGGAAGCGCACGCCGGGCCGCTGACAGTCGAGAGCCTGTGCCGCTGGCATCAGACGCTGATGACCGGCAGCACGACTCCGTCGCGTTACATCGGCGTCTTCCGCACCGAGCAGGGATGGATCGGCGGGACCTCACCCCTCGACGCCCACCTCGTGACCCCGCCGCCCGAGTATCTTCCCGACCTTCTCGACGACTTGGTCGTGTACGTCAACAGCACTGACGTCGACCCGGTGACGCAGGCTGCGGTCGCGCACGCCCAATTCGAGGTGATCCACCCCTTCGCCGACGGCAACGGCCGCGTCGGGCGGATCCTCATTGCGTGGGTCCTAGTGCGCCGTCTGTCACTCGCGACATCGCCGCCGGTCAGTACCTGCATCGCCGCGGACGTCGGGGGCTACAGCTCGGGCCTCGTCCTGTTCCGCCTCGACGAGCACGATCGATGGGTGCAGTGGTTCGCCGACGCGGTGTCCCGCGCCGGCCGCGCGCAGCAGGAACTCGTCACCGCGGTGGAGAAGTTGCGGCGCGAGTGGGAGGAGCGGCTGTCCGCGCCGCGGGCGAGCGCACGGCGGCTTCGCAGCAACGCGGCTGCGTGGCGCGCGCTCGAGTTGCTGCCTCGCTGCCTCGTGCTCACCGCGCCGGTTGTCGCCGCCGAGCTCGGCATCCCGTTGAAGTCCGCGAGCGCTGCGCTACACGACCTTGTTGTCGCGGGTGTTCTCGTCGAGCACGGGACTGTGCGGCCGGTCGGACCGGGTCGGCCGCGCCGCCTCTACACGAGTCCCGAACTGCTCGGGCTCGCCGGCTCCAATCCGCTCCGGTAACGAAACCGCCCGCGTCGGTACTTCACGTAGCAGCCGAGGACCTCGTCATGCAGAGAACTCAACGAAGGGCGGGACTTGAAACGTTCTCGCGCGTCGGGTCGAGAGTCAAAGACTCGGTGCGTTTCCTGCGCGCTGCAGCCATCGGGTTCTGCTCCACCGGCGCGCGCATGCGGGTGGGCGGCACGATCGGTTCGAACAAGAAACTGAGGCGAATCGGTGCGGCTCAGCCATAGCTGCAGCCAACGTACGGCGCCGCCGAGTGAGTGCCCGAAACAGATGGATGCGTCCGCGAATCCGGTGAGCCGTCGAGTACGTCAGCGGTGATGTCCGCCCACTCCAAGCTCGCCCCCGGCCACAGTGGCGAGTCCCCGTGTCCGCGCAGGTCAACGGCAAAGACATGGTGGTGTGTCTCAAGCGTGCGAGCGTACGGTTCGTACATGTAGCCGCAGAAGCCGGTGGCATGGCATACGAGTAGGGCCTCGCCCACACCTCCGAGATCGTGCACGGCGATCATGGGTTGCGGAGTATGCCGCCGATGTTGCTGTGGAGTGAGCGGTCGCGGTTGGATTCGTCTTGGGCGGCGAGGCCGCATTGCAGTTCATCTGCGGTTGCTATCCGCTCTTGAGGGTGATCGGGATGCGAACCGTTGCTGAGGCGTCCACGAGTCCCGCATCGTTGACGAGAACCTGGCACGGATGGCTTGCGTCGCACGTCCCGTCACCGACGGGGCCTTCAACGATCGTGAGTGCGACGGTACCGTTGCCGGTCTTGTCAGGGATGAGGACGTGGCCGGCCGCGACGTCGCAGCCCGACTCGGCGTTCGAAGAGCACTCGACGACGTTCACGACCTTGCCGGCCAGGTACCCGCTCCATGAGACGGTGATTGTCTGGCCGTTCGTCAGGCTGGTGCTCGCCGACAGCGACGCGTGACGGTTCGTCTTGGGTTCGGGAAGGAGCGGAACCTTTGCGGACTCCGTCGGGCCGGGCGCCGAATACAAGACGGTGCGCCCGGTTTGGCCGTCGTGGGGTAGTTGCTCTGCCGCGGCTGGCGATTGTTGGAGATAGGTACGCCAGAAGTCGATGGTGCTCAGGACGAAGCTGTTGAACCACTTCCCGGGTGTGAGGTAGCTCGTGTGATCGGCGCCGACCATGGACAAGAAGGCCTTGGGGCCGGCAAGCGTGTTGTAGAACGCGGCCATCTGATTGAAGGGGAGGAGAGGGTCCAGCGTTCCGTGCGCGATGAGCGTCGCGGGGTTGCCGCTCAAGCGATATTTCCCGTTCGGGTAGGCCTCGGGGTCGCCGGAGATCACTTCGACTGCCTTGACCCGGGCATCGGTGCAACAGCTGTTCAAAAAGGCGAGCACCGTGACGGCGCCGTCGGATTGGCCGGACACCCCGATCTCGGTCGGTGACAGCGCGCCCTTGAGGACGCCTGCCTTCGCCGTGTTCATCGCGAGCATCGAGGTGATCACGAACCGAACGTCGGCTGGCTGGTTGGCCTGGTCGTCCTGGTCGAGGCCGCCCGGGGTGCCGGCGTGGGTCAACGGAAACAGCGGCGCCGCGACCACGAACCCAGCGGCCGCCCAGCGCGTCAGCAGCGCCTCGTAGAACTGCGGGGTGGCGCCCAGACCGTGAGCGAACACGATGAGCGGATACGGCCCGTCAGTGCGGTCAGGTGCCGCGCCCGCGATCGGTATCGAGCTGGACGCGCCCAGCGCGGGATACCAGATCGTGGTTTTGAGGGTGCGAGCTGGGCTTCCCGGTACTCCTAAGTGGGCAGGTGTCGGTCGCGACCTGTCGACGAACGTCTCGGTCATGACGCCGACGGCATGTTGGTGCGTGAGCGTCGCGGCGGGCACGTTGGATGTGGAAAGCGCACTCGTCGGCGCGGAGCCGTTCGATGAGTGCGCGCCCGAATTGGAGCTGCATGCAGCGACTGTGATCGCCAGTAGGGCGGTCACGCAGCCCAAACGGCGCACCAGAAGCCGCGATTGGGTTATCGGACCACGAAGCGGACTCGCCCAAGTTCGCTCTTCCTTCGCGCACACGCCCGAAACCTCTCATCTCCGTCAACCGAGAAGCAACTCTCCTCACCGTCTTCAACGCTTGCACCGCCATGCTGATGGTGTAGACGGGTCGGGTCATGGTTCGAGGTTTCTCGTGACCTCAGGACCCGTACCCGGACCGACGACGGACGAAGCGAGATCGCCGACCTAGCCGAGCAACACTTCGGCGAAGAACCCGAAGGTCGGAGGATCAGCAAGGGCGATCCGGCGGTGAAGCGAAATATCCCTGCTCGGGGCGTCGGCGAGTTTCGTCGGCCTCGACTTGTCGGCGAAGATCACTCCAACGCCGTCGACGCACGGAGCGCGACCGCTCGCGTCAAGAAAGTCTTGGGACAAGCGTATGGAGCTACGAGAGGTAATGCGCACGACGCCCGCGACGCGCGACTTCATCGACGCGCCTGTCCCGGATGAATTGCTGTATTCGCTTCTCGATGCGGCGCGCTTTGCGCCGAGTGGCGGCAACCGCCAGGGCTGGCACGTCGTTGTGCTGAAGGATCCGGCTGTGCGCGCACGCATACGGGACCTCTACGTCATCGCGTGGCGCGAGTACATGGCGCACGTCGCGCGGGGCCTGGTGCCCTTCGCGCCTCTGGACGCTGGTCGATGGACGGGACCCGCCGTCGACCTGGACGAGGCGCGGGCGACGCCAGCGCCGATGGAGTTCTCAGATCATCTCGACCGTGTGCCGGTGTTGCTTGTTCTCGTCGTCGAGTTGGCGGCATTGGCCGTGATGGACAACGGACTCGACCGTCAGAGCATCGTCGGCGGCGCGTCGGTTTATCCGTTCGCTCACAACATCCTCTTGGCGGCGCGCGACGCCGGTCTGGGCGGCGTGATGACAACGGTGCTTTGCCGAGAGGAGGCCGCAGTCCGCGAAGTCTTGGGCCTCGCCGACGGGTACGCGGTCGCCGCCCTCGTGGCACTCGGACATCCGGTCAAACACGTCACCCGGCTGCGCCGCGAGTCGGTCGAGAAATTCACCACGATCGACCGCGTCGACGGCCAGCCTTTCACCGGTTGAGTACGTCCCACGAAGCTCGCAGCGCGGCGCGACTCCCAAGGGTGCGAGGCGGCGCCGAGGACTCCGCGTCGCGGCGGCTCGATCGTAAGGCGCCAAAGAACCCGACGAGTTCAGCGGGTCGTGGCCGGAACCGATGCTGACGGCGCCCGCAGATCGTGCACGTTCAGTGTCTAGCCGCCGTCGAGCACGAGCAGTTCGCCGGAAACGTACGACGACGCTTCGCTGGCGAGATAGAGCGCGGTTCCGACGATCTCGTTGGCGGATGCGATGCGACGCAGGCTGACGTTGGCTGCGATGTTGTCCTGCATCTCGATTGTCATTCCCTGATCGAAACTGTCGGTATGGAATGTGCCGCACACGATGGCGTTGACCCGGATTCCCCGCGGTCCGTATTCCGCGGCGGCTGCCTTGGTGAGCGCGTTCAGCCCCGCTTTCGCGGCCGCGTAGACGACCGTGAACGGCAGCGCATGAAGCGACGCCGTCGAGCTGATGTTGATGACGGTGCCACCTTCGGTCATGTGTTCGGCCGCGAGCGCGGTCAGTCGCAGCGGACCTTTGAGGTTGACTGCGATCGTCTTGTCGAACAGTTCGGATGTCACTTCGAGCAGCGATGGCGGAACGGGAGCGATGCCCGCGTTGTTGACGAGTACGTCGATGCCGCCGAACTCGGCGATCGTCGCGTCGATAAGCGCGGCGCACTCATCCCAGTCGCCCACATGACATCGCAACGGCAGCGCGCGCCGTCCGAGCGCTCGGATTTCCTCGGCGACGACCTCACACGCTTCGATTCTTCGGCTCGCGACCACAACGTTGGCGCCGGCCTCCGCGAACCCCAGCGCCATCGCGCGTCCCAAGCCCTTGCTGGCTCCGGTGACAACCACAATCTTGTCGGTCGCGTTGAAGTTCGGGATCGTCATCTGCGCGCCGCCAGCGTCGAGGTTTCGGCCGCGACATCTCGACTGATGCCGTCAATGAGGTGCCGGATGTGTATATCGAACAATGCGTTGGCTTCCTCGGCGTCAACGCCGCCCGCGTCGCCTCCCGGTCGTACTCGCCTCGGCCGGCTCGGCGGCCGGGCTTCTGATTCGACCGCGACGAAACCGACGGTCGCCCACATCAGCAATCGACAGGCTTGCACTGCGGCATCGGCGCGAAGGCCGTCGTGCCGCATCGCGTCGACCAGCGGCCGCGACGCCGCCACGAATACCTCGCGCCCGAACGAGAGGATGAGCCGACTCTCCTTCGCCGAAGCGAGCTGCGATCGCAGCGCGGTCGCCCAGCGGACGGCGTAGCAATCCCAGGTCTCGTCGTCGACGCGCGCGGGCGAGAGGTTCGCGAAGAGGCGATCGGCGATTGCGTCCACGAGCGCATCCTTGTTCCCGATCCTGCTGTACAGCGGGACGGGTGAGACGCCGAGCCGGGACGCGACGCTGCGCATGCTGACGGCGTCGAGGCCCGATTCGCGAAAGATCTCGACCGCCGCGGTCACGATCTCGTCCGCGTCCAGATCGAAATCGGCCTTGCCGGTCACGGCACCATCACCAGCTTGCCCACGACTTGGCGGTCGGCGAGGCGCTGGAGTGCGGTCGGGAGTCCATCGAAGGTCGGCGTGTCGGTGACCGCGTTCTTCAGGCTGCCGTCGGCGATGAGGCCCGACAAGGCGCGATGGATCTCGTCGAGCTCGGCGGGGGACTGGCCGCCTGCGAACATGCCAACCAGCGACGCGTTCGCGACGACGAGATCGTGCGCGGCGATCGTGGGCCACCTCCCGGCGGCAAATCCGACCAACAGGTGACGCCCGTTACGTGCGAGTGACGCGACCGCGTCTTCGGCCATCTCGCCGCCGACCGGGTCGTAGATCACGTCGACACCGCGGTCATCGGTCGCTGAACGCAACGCGCGAGCCAACGGTCCGTCTCCGTGCTTGATTGCGACGTCTGCGCCGAGGTCGAGACAGAACTTCGCGCGTTCGTCGTCGCTGACGACAGCGATGATCCGCGCGCCGAGCGCGCGTCCGAGTTGCACGGCCGCGATGCCGCTGCCGCCGGCCGCGCCGAGCACCGCGACCGTTTCGCCCGCGGCCATGTGAGCGCGATCGACGAGCCCGACCCACGCCGTGAGGTGGGGGATCCAGAACCCGGCTGCCTCGGCGTCGCTCAGCCCGCTGGGCACTGGAAAAGCAGTCGCCGCGACCGTCAGACACTCCTCGGCGAAGGAACCGTGGCCGAGGTAGAACGCGCTCACGAACATGACACGGCTGCCGATCTCGTGCTCGACACCTTCACCGACCGCCGTGATCACACCCGTGGCTTCCTGTCCTGGCGTGAACGGCAGCGGCGGTGTGAGCGGGTAGGTGCCGCGACACATGAAGACGTCAGGTAGTCCGATTCCGGCCGCCGTGACCCGAACTCGGATCTGGCCCGGACCGGGATCGGGCACGTCGACCTCCACGGAGTGCAGCACATCGATCGGTTCGCCGGCCCCGTTCACCTGCCACGCGCGCATCGTTGTTCCGCTCGGTCCGCTCATGGCGTGGCCCCGTTTTCGATGATGTGCTCGGCACTTTCGAGCAACATGTCGGCTTGCATTCCGAAGAACTCGTGGATCGGCTTGTCGGATAGTCCGCGGAGAAACTTGGCGTAGCTGCCCTCGAGCGCGATTGCGAGTTTCCATCGCGCGAACACGTCGTACCAACCGATCGAAGCCGTGTCGCGTCCCGACTTCTGCGCGTACCGGTCGATGAGTTGTCGCCGATCGGGAAGCGCTTCGATCGCGAACTTGGGTTCCTTGGTTACCCCAAGGTGAATAGTGCCGTCAGGGCCCGGGTGGAAGATCAGCGCCCACGCAAGGTCGACGAGCGGATCGCCGATTCCGGCCATCTCCCAATCGACGACCGCGGCGATTCTTGGGGGCGACTCGGGCGCGAAGAGCACGTTGTCGAGTTTGTAGTCGCCGTGAAACAGCGCACTTGGTTGATCCGAAGGCCGGTGGGTAGCGAGCCACTCCGCGACGCTGATCGCGGACGGGAGCTCGCGGCTTTCGTACGACGCGAGTTGCGCGAGCCAACGCGTGATCTGGTGGGGAAGATACGCGCCGTCATGGGCGAGATCCCCGAGGCCGAGTGCGCGCCAATCGACGGCATGGATCGCGGCGAGCGCGTCGACAAGCTCCTCCAGCGCGCGGCCGTGCAGTCCCGGCGCGTCGGCCCATTGCTCGGGGACGTGAGTCAGAATCGCCGACCCATCGATACGTTCCATGACGAAGAACGGTGCGCCGAACACGCCGGCGTCGTCACACGAGAGGATTGGACGCGCGATCGAGACCGGTTCGTCCTTGATCGCGTCGAGGATCATGTACTCGCGCAGCACGTCGTGCGCGCTCGCCGCGTTGATGTGACGCGGCGCCCGACGCAGGATCCAGCGGTCATCGCCTCGATCGATCGCGAACGCCTCGCACGAACCGCCGCCGACCACCGGCGTAACCGTCAGCGCCGCGGTTGTCTCGAATGCCTCGTCTAAGTATCGCTGCAGCGGCTCGATGTTCATCGGTCAGGTCCGGGACTCCCCGACGCCGGCTAGGTTCCGCAACTCCGCCCACTTCGCTTCGGCCGCCGGAACCCGACTCGGGATGTGCTCGCTCGGCCAACCATCGACTGGTTTGTAGCGTTTCAGCAACGTGCGGGCGAGTACCGACTTGTGCAGCTCGTCGGGGCCGTCGCCGATCGGGCCGAAACGTGTGCTGCGATACCACGACTCCACCGGCAGGTCGCTCGAGTAACCGAGCGCGCCGCACACCTGAATGGTGCGATCGAGCACGGCGAGCACGACTTTCGACACGTGCGCCTTGATCATGCCGAGATCGGCTCTTACGGCTGCGGCGCCGAACTTGTCGACCTTCCACGCGGTGTTGAACGTGAGGAGTCTTGCCGCCTGGATCTCCATGTGTGACAGCGCCACGTAGTCCTGCACCATCTGATGGGCGCCCAACACCTTCCCGTGCGATGTTCGAGAGACCGCCCGTTCACACATGATGTCGAGGGACCGTTGGGCCTGCCCGAGCCAACGCATCGCGTGATGGATGCGTCCGCCGCCGAGCCGCTGTTGGGCGAGCACGAACCCGTCGCCGGGTTGTCCGATCAGGTGGTCCGACGGCACGCGACAATCGCGGAACACGAGTTCGGCGTGATTACCGAGCCGCCCGAACTCCACATCGGGGTGCGCCATCGTGCCGATGTCGCGCACGATGTCGAGGCCCGGCGTGTCGGTCGGGACGACGAACACTGAAGCGTGTCGGTGCGGACGACCTTCGGGGCTGGTCTCCGCGAAAACCAACACGATGTCCGCCACCGACGCGTTGGTGATGAACCACTTGTGCCCGTTGATAACCCACTCGTCGCCGTCCAAGACCGCGGTCGTGCCGATCGCGGTCGGGTCGGCGCCCGCGAAGAACGGTTCGGTCAATGCGAACGCGCTGGAAATCTCGCCGCGCAGATTCGGCCAGAGCCACCGCTCCTTCTGTGCGTCGGTCGCGCCGTGGGCGAGCAGTTCCATGTTGCCGCTGTCGGGGGCCTGGACGCCGAAGATCCCCATCGACATCATGCAGCGCCCGATGACTTCTGACATCAACGCCAACTTGAGCTGCCCAAATCCCGCGCCGCCGAGTTTTGGATCGAGAAAGACGCCCCAGAGGCCACGCTCCTTGACCTGGTTCTGGAGGTGGGCCTCCACCACCCGCCAATCGTCGCGGGGGAGTTGGTCGTAGATCGGTTCGAGCGGGATGAGCTGCGTGTCGATGAACTCGCGCATCCACGCGAGTTGCTCGGCGAACTCGTCGTCGGTCTCGAAGTCCCAAGCCATCGGTACACAGTCCCGTATGTCGGAGGGTGGTCGCCGGAGAGGGGTCCGTGACGGCGATTATCGCGATGTGATTACAGTGTAATCACATGGTGGCTGGTGCGCCCGTGATCGGTGCCGGGAGAGTCGCGGTGGTGACCGGCGCCGCGAGTGGTATTGGTCGCGCGCTGGCGGAAGCGTTCGCGGCCGCAGGGTCCGCGGTCGTGCTCGCCGATCTCGACGGTAGCGAAGCCGAAGCTGTCGGTGAACGTCTGCGCGGTAAGGGCGCCGACGCGCTGGCCGTGATCGTTGACGTATCCGATCCGGCATCTGTCGACGGATTGGCGAAGGCGACGGTCGATCGTTTCGGACGGGTCGACGTGTTGTGCAACAACGCCGGTGTCTCCACGTTCAAGTTGATCCAGGATCAGACGCTCGATGATTGGCGTTGGGTGTTCAACGTCAACCTGTGGGGAGTCGTTCACGGGCTGATCAGCTTCTTGCCGATCCTGCGCGGTCAGCAGACTCCTTCGCACATCGTCAACACGGCGTCGATGGGCGGGCTGATGAGCGGCGTGCCGTTCATCGGGCCGTACGCGGCAACAAAGACCGCGGTCGTATCGATCTCGGAAACGCTTCGTCAGGAATTCGCTGCGTACGGATTGCCGATCGGTGTGAGCGTGCTCTGCCCGAGCACGACCGATACGGGGGTGATGGAGTCAGAACGGGCGCGACCGCCGGGGCTCGGCAGCGAGCGGCGCACCGATGACGCGGAAGCTATGCGCTTGGCGATCGAGAGCATGTGTAGCACGCCGGGCAGCGGCGCTACTCCGGCTCACGTTGCCGACCGTACGTTGGCGGCGATCCTCGCCGGAGAGTTCTGGATCATCCCCAATGGTGGGGAGCGACCAATCGTCGAAGCTCGCTTCGCGGATGCGCTAGGCAGCTTCCCGGAACCGAGGGACGAATGAAACGGCTGCGCTCAACCGGAGGCCCTGCCGGAACTGCGATTGGATCTGGCTCGATGAAAACTGCGAAGCGGACTACGCGACCCAAGAGCTGAGGTCGGCGCGATGGCAGCGCGCAGAGCAATCCCGCGAGCGAGGTCACCGTTGTTGGTCCTGCGTGCGACCGATCGCGTCGTCGGGTTGACCCAACTTCTTGGAGCGCGGGCACCTCGGCGGCGTAACTCGAAAAAATTCCAGCTTTACTTGCGTTGCCGGCGGAAGTCCCAGGCCGGTTCGGTGAAGACGCCTGTGGAGTCGGGATCGATGTGCTGATGTTGGGCGGCGGCGTCGCGTTGTGATGCGTACCGTGCTTCGCGGTACCAGCGCGGTTCGAATGTCTCGAGAGCGCCCCCCTCGGCTGAATGGCGACGCCGCGTCGACGAGCGCTAACCGCGGTCGGTCAGGCCCGCGAGGATCTCCATCGACATGAGCCACTCATCGAGATCGGTGCGCCACGGCGCGGAGATGACGTGTTGGACGCCAGCTGCCCGGAACTCGTCGTACTCGCGA
>JBKQIY010000103.1:0-15447 GCA_052148155.1 Acidimicrobiia bacterium
AACATTTCGAGTTCGACCACTATGTCGACGACAACATGCGCAACATCCCTGATCACTACCACGCGCACGGTCGTCCGGTCGGCGGGTTCTTCGGTCACGGCATGAAGCGAAAGCAAGGCACCTGAGCGGCCGATGACCGGTCACGTCCTCACGATCGATCTCGGCACGTCGGGCCCGAAGGTCGCGCTCTTCACCGTGGACGGAGCCTTCGTAGACGGCGACTTCGAACCGGTCGAGCTGCATCTCCTCCCGGACGGCGGAGCCGAGCAATCGCCTGAGTCGTGGTGGCGCGGCATCGTCGGCGCAACCCAACGTACGATGACCCGAGGCGCGGTCGGCGCGGGCGACATCACAGCCGTCGCGGTCACTTCGCAATGGTCGGGCACCGTGCCGATCGACCGTGAAGGCAAGCCGCTGCACGACGCGATCATTTGGATGGACTCCCGCGGCGCGAGCGACGTCAAGAAGGCCGTCGGAGGCGCGGTACGACTGCAGGGCTACGAGCCACGCAAACTGAGAACGTTGATCAAACTGACCGGCGGCGCGCCCGCGCTGTCGGGCAAGGATCCGATCGCGCACATCTTGTGGTTCCGAAGAACGCACCCCGACATTGCGCGTGCCACCTGGAAATATCTCGAACCCAAGGACTGGCTCAACCTCCAGCTCACCGGCCGCTGCGCGTCGACGTACGACTCGATCGTGTTGCACTGGATCACCGATAACCGCGACCTGGCGCGCATCGACTACGACCCCAGCCTGTTGCGGTTATTTGGCGTCGACCGCTCCCAGTTCCCCGATCTCGTGCCGGCCACCTCGGTACTCGGCCCCCTCCGAGACGCGGTCGCCAAGGAGTTGGGTGTCCCGGCCGGTATCCCGGTCGTGGCCGGCACCCCCGATCTGCAGTCCGCGGCGATCGGTTCAGGTGCCGTTCGCGACTTCGAAGGGCATCTCTACGTCGGGACTTCGTCGTGGTTGACGTGCCACGTGCCGTTCAAGAAGACCGACCTGTTTCACGGTGTCGCGTCGCTGCCGTCGCCGCTGCCCGGCAAGTACTACGTCGCCGACGAACAGGAGGTCGCAGGCGCGAGCCTCAACTGGCTGCGCGACAACGTGATCTTCCCCCACGATGCGCTGCGTCAGTCTCCGGCGCCCGACGAGTTCTATCGCCTGCTCGACGACGTCGCCGCCGGCGCGCCCGCGGGGAGCAGCGGCGTGATCTTCACGCCTTGGCTCAACGGCGAACGGACGCCGGTCGATGACCACCGGCTGCGCGGCGGATGGCACGACCTGTCGTTGCAGACGACGCGTGCCGATCTGGTCCGTTCGGTGCTTGAGGGCGTCGCCTACAACAGCCGCTGGCTGTTGGGCTGCGTCGAACGATTCACCGGAAAGCAGTTCCCGGCACTCAATTTCATCGGAGGCGGAGCGCAGTCACCACTGTGGTGCCAGATCATGGCTGATGTCCTCGACCGGCCGATACACCAAGTCGCGCACCCGATACGCGCAAACGCACGCGGCGCGGCGGCACTCGCGGCGATCGCGCTCGGCCAGACAACGCTCGACGACGTCGCCCGCAACGTCGAGATCGTCGAGACGTTCACCCCCGACCCGTCGACCCGACCCGTGTACGACGAGCTCTTCGGCGAGTTCCGCGCCATACACAAACAGACCAAGGGCATCTACGCGAGGTTGCACGCCCATGCCTGAACACGACCAAGCCTTCGACGGCCGCGATCCGAGCGAGCCAGCGATGCGCGGGTGGGGTTTGCCGCTGCCCGGCGAGCTCGACCGTGTGACGATCGTGTCGCCCCATCTCGACGATGCCGTACTCGGCTGCGCCAACTTCATGGCTGCGCATCCGGGCGTCGTGGTGGTGACGGTGTTCGCCGGCAATCCGCCGCAATACCCGACCGATCCGATGCGCAAATGGGACGTCCAGTCCGGCTTTTCACCCGGCGATGACGTGATGGAAGTGCGGCGCCACGAAGACCGGGCCGCACTTGAGCGCCTCGACGCCGCGTCGGTGCACCTCGAGTTCGTCGAGCACACTTACAACCCGGACGATCGTCCAGTCCCGCCCGACGTGCTCGTCGATGCCCTCGCGCCGGCGCTGGCCGCGCTCGATCCGACCCTGGTGATCGCACCGTTCGGGCTCGCGAACCCCGACCACGTCGTCACCCACCAGGCATGCATGTTGGCTCGGGAACGACTCGACCGTGACAGCTCGTTCTGGCTTCATGAGGAGTCGAAGCCGACCAAAGACCAAAGCCCGGTGTCGTGGTGGCTGTACCAGGACATGGGGTATTCAAACATTCCCGGCATGCTCGCCTGGCGGGTCTCGTCGATGTTCCGCCGAGGAATCTGGCCGACCCCAGTGTGCCCGGTGACCGACGTCACCGAGGTGCGCAAGCAAGAGGCGATCGCCCAATATCCGACGCAGCTGCGGGCTCTCGAGGACGACTGGGCGATCTCTCCTAAGCTCGCCGCCCCGGCGCCGGAACAGTTCTGGCGGATCGCTCCGCCGCCGCCCGGCTGGGAACGTCTCGCCGACAGTTGACGCGCACTCGGCCGCGCGTCGTTGAGTCGCCCGCGGTCGGTTGGGAACGTATCTGCGACGGCCCGAACCGGTTACGGAAGGCCCGCGCCCGGAACGTCCACCTGCATCGCCTCTATGTGGCCCGAACGTGAACGGATCGTCTCCTTGGGGTCGCTGCTCGCAGCTGTGCACATATAGAGCGTGCGACGGTCGTCGCCTCCGAGCATGCACGCATAGGCGAAGTCGTTGGCGACGTCGATCTCGTCGAGTACCTCGCCACCTTCGCGGACGCGCAAGCAGCGTCCCGTCAACGGGCAAGCAACCCAGACGGCTCCCTCGGCGTCGAGGCAGATGCCGTCCGGCACAGCACCGTCCAGCTGCGCGAACAGGCGACGGGCCACGAGCGCGCCGTCGCCAGTGATCGTAAACGCGCTCAGCCGCCCTGCGTAGCTCTCACCCACGATCAAGGTGAATCCGCCGTCGGTGATGACAGTACCGTTGGGGAACGCCAGCCCGTCGGCGGCGACGCGCGCCGAACCATCAGGCTCGACCACGATCATGCAGGTGTCACGCGCGGATTCGCCGCCGTACATGTCGAAACCGAAGTTCCCGACGTACGCCCGACCATGCGTATCGACGACCATGTCGTTGCACTCGCCCGGCGCGAGCGATGACAGATCGGCATGCTCGACCAGCTGATCGTCCTCGAGCCGCAGCACACGGCGATCGAGCATCGACACCACGAGCATCCGCCCGTCCGGGAGCCAGCCAAGACCCGAAGGCTGCTGCGGCACCTCGACAATCGTTTCGGCCTGCCCACCTTCCGACATTGCGAGCACGCGGCGATCGTGCTGGTCGCTGAAGAACAGCCGGCCTTCGTGCCAACGTGGACCTTCAGGAAACGCGAGACCGTCGAGTAAAATCGTCGTTGTGCGTTCACTCATGATCGAGGACCGTACTCCTCGGGCGGACGCGCGTCAGTAGGGCTCACATCGTCGAGTTCCTGCGCCCGCGACTCCGGAAGCAGCGGCACGAACACGATCGCGGCCCCGAGCGCACCGATTCCGCACAACGCGATGGCGCGACCGATCTCGCCCTGCGGGTGCGCGAGCAGGCCAGTAACGACGAAGCCGAGCACGGATCCCAGCACGCCGATCACACCGAGCAGGCCATTCGACGTGCTGCGGGTTTCGGTTGGAAACAGTTCGACGCCGAGGGTGCCGAGCGCGATCCCGCCCGCACTCGCCGCGATGATCGACGTACCCGACATGAACCACAACAACAGACCGCCCGACAAGAAGAACACCATCTGCGTCGCAGTCGCGATCGCGAGCGCGATCGCGGCGATAGGCCGCCGGCCTCGCACCTCGGCGAGGCGGCCGCCGATCACGAGGCCGGCGAGCCCGGGGATGCCGGTCGTCACCGTGCGAAACAACGCGATGCCGGTGTTCGAGAAATGATGCACGTCGATGAGGTACTTGTTCATCAGCTGCGACGATGGCGCATTGAACACGTTGAGCAAGAAAAAAGTTGTGGCCAGCAAGACGAACCGTCGGCCGTATCCCTGTCCGCGGATGTCGCGGACCCGGCCGCGAACCACGTCGGTGCGGGCAAGCGCCTCGTAGCGGCTGGTTTCGGTCATGCGGCGTCCGATCGCCGGCGCGAGCAGGATCGTCAAGGCACCCAACCCGAACGAGACCCGCCACGCCTGGCCGCCGAGATCGGCGAGCGGCAACATGATCACCGCGAACGCGAAGCCGAAGCCGCCCGCGAGCGCCAACATCGACGTCGCGTACGCGCGAGCACCCTCCGGTGCCTCCTCGACGACGGCAACGCCGGCGACGGTCGCCGTGACAATAAGAAAAGCCCGTTGCAGCACTTGCGCCCCGGTGAAAAACACCAGGTTCGGAGACAACGCAGAGACTCCGCAGGCAATCGCCGACCCCACAACGCCGATCAGGATCGATCGCCGCCGGCCACGCCGGTCGGCGAGTGCGATACCGACGAGCGCGAGCAACGCGCCCAGTCTGGTGATCGCGAGCGCGTTGCTGAGCGCCGCGTCCGATGCATGGAAGGTGTGCTGGATCGGGTCGCCGAGCTGGCCCACCAACGCAGCCGCGAACGACACCACCGCGACGGCCGCGGCCGCGGTCGCGAGCTGCGTCGACTGCTCTTGGGTGAAGATCGCGGTCGGAAGGCCGATCACCGGTTTCGGTACCACCGCCGCCGGTGCTCCTTCGAGCTCTGCGCGCAGGGTGGCGATCACGTACCGACCCGTGCGACGCTGCGAGATCGCGACCAGTGGTCGGAACGCCCAACGAAAGAACGGAATGTCGAGCTGTCCGTACGGTCGGAAACTGACGACTGTCGTAGCGTCGCCGTCGGCAACGATGGCCAGGTCGAGCCCGACCTCCGTGAGAGCGCGGTCGGTGACCCCGACACGCAGGGTGTGGTCGTCGAGGGCGGTGGCGTCGAGATGATCGACCGCCGCGGCTCGAACCGCATCGGGGGGCGCCGCGAGCCGGACGGGCGGGAGGCGACGCACGCGCGGCATGCTACGGGCCGAACCAACCGTGAAGGAGCCTCGCGATGGCCACGCTCGCAGTCGGCGACAAAGCACCAGCGTTCGCGCTGAAAGACCAACAGGGCAAGCTGGTGCGCCTGTCCAGTTTCAAGGGTCAGCGCGTCGTCGTGTACTTCTACCCGAAGGCGGACACCCCGGGTTGCACACAGCAGTCGTGCAACCTGCAGGCTGCGTTCCCGCAGTTAAAGAAACTGCAGGCCGGGGTGGTGGGCATCAGTCCCGATCCCGTCGACAAGCAGGCGAAATTCGCCGAGAAGTACGGGCTTCGGTTTCCCCTGCTCGCCGACACCGATCATGCGACCGCACAAGCGTGGGGTGTGTGGGCAGAGAAGTCTCTCTACGGCCGCAAGTTTATGGGCATCGTCCGGTCCGCGTTCGTCGTCGACGAGAAAGGCAAACTTGCTGGCGTCTTTTACAAGGTCAGTCCGAAGGACACCGTGGCGAAAGCTGAGGGCGTGTTGAAATCGATGGGGAAGGTGTGAGATCGATCGCCTTCGCTGTGTCTCGTAAATCGAACCGAGCGGCGCGGGACCGGGCTGGTGTCCGCGCGGCCACGACCGCCGACGCCGTCTATGCACCGATGGCGTGGTAGCCGCCGTCGACGTGAAGAATTTCGCCGGTGGTGGCAGGGAAGAGATCTGAGAGCAACGCGACGCATGCGGTCGCGACCGGCGACGCGTCCTTCACATCCCAGCCGAGCGGCGCCCGCTTCGACCATGCGTCCTCGAATTGTTCGAAGCCGGGAATGCTGCGCGCCGCGATCGTACGAATTGGTCCGGCCGCGACCAGATTGACGCGGATACCGTCGGCGCCGAGATCGCGGGCGAGGTAACGCGCGGTCGATTCGAGCGCGGCCTTCGCGACGCCCATCCAGTCGTAGACCGGCCACGCGACCCGGCTGTTGTCAAAGTCGAGACCGACGATGCTGCCTCCGTCTGCCATGAGCGGACGACATGCCACTGCGAGCGATTTCAACGAGTACGCCGAGATCTGCAGGGCGATCGCGACATCTTCCCAGGGTGCGGTCAGGAATCCGCCGCCGAGGCACGATTCAGGCGCGAACCCGATCGCGTGCAGCACGCCGTCGACTCGTCCACCGACCCGCTCGGCGAGGGCTTCGAGGTCGGCGGGCGCACTCACGTCGAGCTCGACGATCGGCGGCTCGGACGGCAGGCGACGCGCGGCGCGCCGAGTGAGGCTCATCGCCCGGCCGAATGACGTGAGGACGATCTCGGCGCCTTCTTGTTGGGCGCGGCGCGCGACGGCGAACGCGATCGACGCATCGTTGAGCACGCCGGTGACCAGAATGCGCTTGTCGCTGAGCAGCATGGTTTCCTCGAGTTAGAGCGGCGTATTGCTGTGCCGCCGCGCGGGCTGCCGGTCGCGTTTTGTGGCGAGCACTTCGAGTGCGTCGCACAGCACAGCTCTGGTCTGGTCCGGAGCGATGACGGCGTCGACCAGGCCGCGTTCGGCCGCTCGGTACGGATTGTCGAACTCGGCTTCGTATGCGTCGACGAGGTCGCCTTCAGCCGCGGCACGGGCCTCGGGACCATGGTCGCGCAGCCGCTTGCCGTGGAGGATCTGCACGGCCGGCGCGCCGCCCATGACCGCGATCCGCGCGGTGGGCCATGCGACCGTCAGGTCGTTGCCGATCCCTCGGGAGTCCATCACGATGTACGCGCCGCCGTACGCTTTGCGCATGACGACGCAAAGTCGGGGGACGCTCGCCGCGGCGTAGGCGTGTACGAGCTCGGCGCCGTGGCGGATCATGCCCCGCCATTCGAGGTCGCGGCCCGGTTCGAATCCGGGAGTGTCGACCAGCGTCAGAATCGGAAGGTTGAAGGAGTCGCACCACGCGATAAACCGGGCCGCCTTACGCGATGCCTCGATGTCGATGGTGCCGGCGCGGTGCATTGGCTGGTTGGCGACGATGCCGATGGGCCTTCCGTCGAGCGCCGCGAGCGCGGTCACGAGATTCTCCGCGTATCCGGCGCGGAGCTCGAGACGCGAACCGGCATCGACGAGATCGTCGATCACTGTCCGAACGTCGTACGAGGCATTCGGACGCTCGGGGATTGTTCGCGCCGCGATTGTGCACGGCCGGGATCGATCATCGATGCGTTCCCAGCGTTGGGGATCGGCGAGGTGATGGTCGGGGAGATAGGACAACAACGCGACCAGTGCGTCGCGTGCGATGACTTCGTCGCGAACGACCAACGCTGCGACGCCGGTCCGGCGGTCGTGTACGCCGCTGCCGCCAAGTTCGGCGCGCGACACCCATTCGCCGGTGAAGTCGCCGACCGACTCTGGACCTGTGACGAACGCAAACGCGTCGTCGGTCATAACCACCTGATCGAAGCAGCCAAGAGCCAAGGCGGGGCCGGATACACACGCGCCCGTCACCGCGAGCAAGGTTGGGACGACACCGGACACTCCGACGAGCTCGTGGGCCAGGCGCCCCCAGGCGTGCAGTGCGGCGACACCTTCGCCGAGCTCCGCGCCAGACGTGTCGAGCTCGCCGACCAGCGGAACTTGGAGCTGGCCGGCGAGCTGCACCGCACGTTCGACGGTTGCGCCACCTGCCTCGCCGATGGCGCCGTGGTGTTTGCCGCCAGCGATGCGAAACCACACGACCCGGCGGCCGTCGATGATCCGCAAATCGGCTGAGGCGGTGCCGTCGGCTCCGGCGCGAATCGGCGCGGGCCCGGAGGCCGATACCGCGCTCACCGGACCCAACTCGCAGGTCCGCTCACGAAGCAGGCGCGAAGATCAAGGTTGCGTTGTGGCCGCCGAATCCGAACGAGTTCGACAGTGCAGGCGCGGGTCGGACGGCGCGAGCGGTACCGGCGACGATGTCGAGCTGGATTTCGTCGCCCATCTGTTCGAGGTTCGCCGTCGGCGGGACTGACGCGTCGCGCATCGCGAGGAGGCATGCGACGGCTTCGGTCGCGCCGGCTGCGCCGACGAGGTGTCCCGTCACTCCTTTGGTGGACGTGACCGGTGGCGCGAACTCGCCGAACACCTTGCGGATGGCGTCCGCTTCGGCGGCGTCATTGAGTGGCGTCGATGTGCCGTGCGCGTTGACGTGACCGATGGCCGACGCGGTGAGGCCGGCGTCGTCCAACGCGAGCTGCATACAGGCCGCGGCGCCCTCGCCGCCTGGTGACGGCGCGGTGATGTGATATGCGTCGGCGTTGCGGCCGTAGCCGACGACCTCGCCGTAGATGTGTGCGCCGCGAGCCACGGCTCGATCCCAACGCTCGAGCAACAGTGCGGAGGCACCTTCGCCCATGACGAATCCGTCGCGTCCGGCGTCGAACGGCCGTGACGCGTGTTCAGGGTCGTCGTTGCGTCCGCTGAGTGCGGTCATCCGCGCGAAAGCCGAGATCGCGACCGGTGTCATGCACGATTCGGTCCCGCCGGTCATGACGACGTCGGATACCTCGTCGCGGATAAGTCGTGCAGCTTCGCCGATTGCGTGGGCGCTGGCTGCACATGCGGTCGAGATACACAGATTCGGTCCGGTCCAGCCGAGCTGCATCGCGACGGTGCCGGCGGTCGCGTTTGTCATCATCATGGGAACGAGAAACGGACTGACACGGCCCGCACCCTTGTCGCGGTAGATGGTGATCTGTTCTTCGAGGGTGATCAGCCCGCCGATTCCTGTGCCCAGAATCACCGCGCACCGTGCGGGATCAGCGCCCGGCGTTCCAGCATCAGCGAGCGCGTCGGCGGCGGCGGCGAAGCCGAGCTGAGTCACGCGATCGACCCGGCGTGCTTCTTTGGCCGGCAGGTATGCCGTCGGGTCGAAGTCGCGCACTTCGCAACCGATCCGCACCGGGAGCGGCGACGGGTCGAAGCGTTGGATGGTCGCCGCGGTGGACCTGCCGCTGAGAAGGCGGGACCAGAACGTGTCGAGGTCCATGCCGGCCGGCGTCTTCACGCCGAGTCCTGTGACCGCGACGCGGCTCCGCCCGCGGGCGTCCGTGCTGTCGATCACCGACACGTGTTACGACCCCACCTTGGTGAGCACGAGATCGACCGCGTGGCCGACCGTGGTGACTCCTTCGAGGTCATCTTCCGGCACCTCGATGTCGAAGCGCTCCTCGAGGCCCATCACGAGCTCAACGAGGTCGAGACTGTCGGCGTCAAGATCCTCCTTGAAGCGGGCAGTCTCGGTGATTCGAGCGGGTTCGACGCTCAATACCTCGGCGGCGACATCTTGGATCGTTGCGAGCGCATCGGCGCGTTCCATAGTTGAATCCTTTCGTGGGACGAATCGGTGTTTGGAGGTGGCGGGCGGCGATCAGTGGCCCATGCCGAGGCCACCATCGACCGGGACGAGCGCGCCCGTCACGTAGCTAGCGGCGTCGGAGCACAAGAACGCAACGACCGCGGCGCATTCCTGCGGCGTGCCGAAGCGTCCCAACGGAACCGCGGTTTCGATCTGATCCTTCCACTCGTCCGGCATGCCGGCAGTCATTGCCGTCACGATAGGTCCGGGTGCTACCACGTTGCAGGTGATCTGTCGGGGTGCGAGCTCCCGGGCAATGCTGCGTGTCAGGCCGACCAAGCCGGCTTTCGCGGCGGCGTAGTTCGCCTGCCCTGCTTGACCGCTTTGTCCGGCGACGGATGCCACGTTGACGATACGTCCGAAACGCGCATGCATCATGGCGGGCGTCGCGCGTCGAATGGTGTTGAACGCCCCGGTGAGATTCGTGTCGATCACGGCGCGCCAGTGTTCGTCGGACATCCGAGCGACGAGTCCGTCGCGCGCGATGCCCGCGTTGTTGACCAGGATGGTCACCTTGCCGAACGCCGCTTCGACCTCCCCAAATGCCGCGTCGACGGCAGTGGCATCCGAGACGTCGGATTGCACCGCGACCGCCTTCGCGCCTTCGGCTTCGACCGCGATTTGTGTCTCGCGGGCGCCTTCGGTGTCGGAGCCGTAACAAAATCCGACCGGGTGGCCGGCACGTCCGAGCGCGACGGCGATCGCCCGGCCGATGCCGCGCGACGCGCCGGTCACGAACACGACCCGTTCCGCCGTCGGCTGGTCGGGGGCCGGTCGATCGCTCACGAGTTTCCCCAGCGGATCAGTGCGCTGCCCCAGGTGAGGCCGGCACCGACGCCCGCGCAGAGCACGAGGTCGCCGTCTCGAACTCGGCCTTCGTCGACAGCCTCGAACAGCGCGAGCGGGATCGACGCCGAAGAGGTGTTGCCGTAGTGCTCGATGTTGGTGACGGTTCGGTTCGGCTCGAATCCGAGCCGCTTGGCCGCAGCCTCGATGATGCGGAGATTCGCCTGGTGGGGCACGAACCACGCGACGTCGCCGGCCGCGACGCCGGCCTGTGCGAGGGTCTCGGTGCTGGTTTCGACGAGCGCGCGTACCGCACGGCGAAATACTTCTTGTCCCTGCATTTTCATGTAATGGCCGCGTGCGGCGACCGTCGCAACCGATGCGGGAAGTCGGCCGCCACCGGCGGGGATCTCGATGAGGCCGGCTGCGGAACCGTCGCAACCGAGATCCCATGCGAGCAGCCCCGGCTCCCCGTTTGAGCGTGCGAGTACCGCAGCCGCGGCGCCGTCGCCGAACAGGATCACCGTCGCGCGGTCCTCAGGGTCGGTGATTCGGCTCAGCGTTTCCGACCCGACGATGAGCACATGCTCGTAGCCGGCATGAAGAAGTGACGCGCCGACGACCAACAGGTATATAAAACCGGCGCACGCGGCGTTCACGTCGAATGATCCGCAGCGCACGCCGAGCGCGTCGCCGATGTACGCACCCGTGTGCGGCAACAACGTGTCGGGTGAGGCGGTGGCGACGACGAGCAGGTCGATGTCGGTCGGCGAAAGGCTTGCCCGCTTGATCGCGTCGACAGCGGCCGCGGCGCCCAGGGTCGATGAGGTCTCGCCGACGCCTGCGATGCGGCGTTCGCGGATCCCGGTACGCTCGACGATCCACGCGTCGTTGGTGTCGACCGTCGCCTCGAGATCTGCGTTCGATCGCCGTGCGTCGGGGAGCGCAGTGCCCCAGCCGATCACCGAAACTGGAAGACCACTCACGCGACGCGCAACCACGCGACCGCCTGCCCGGAGCGCAGACGCTCGCCGGGGTGGGCCAGCATCCCCATCAGCGTGCCACCGAACGGGCTCAGAACGGGGCTTCGGGTGCCGGGACCCTCAACGATGCCGATCTCGTCGCCCGCTTGGAGTTCCAAACCTTCGGCAACGGCGTGGGGCCGGAAGATCCCGACACCGGGGGCCACGATCATCCGTTCGGCCACGGTCAGCGTCTCCCCGGCGAGAGGGGAGCGGCGGGGAGGGTCGGGCAACGGCGTCGTCGGTTTGGCGGGGGGAGTGGTCACGATACGAGTTCCTTCGAGAGGGTGTCGAGATCGGATGGACTGGAGCACGAGAACACGGGAACGTCGGGCACGGTTCGTTTGGCGAGCGCGGTGATCATTGAGCCGTATCCGACCTCGACGAACGCGTCGGCGCCGAGCTCGGCCAACGTTCCCATCGATGTTCGCCAGCGTACGGGCATCGTCACGTGCGCGGCCGAACGCTGGCGCCAACTGTCGCCGTTCCAGGTCTGGTCGGCGAAATACGCGGCACCGTCTTGATTCGCGACGATCGCCGCGACCGGCGTGTCGAATTGTACGCCGCCGAGTGCGGATGCGATGCCGGCCGCGGCCGAAGTCATCAGCGGCGTATGGAACGCACCCCCAACGTTGAGCGCGGTTGCGCGGCGAACGCCGAGCTCTTTCGCTCGCGCCGCGGCCAGCTCGACACCTTCAGGAGTACCTGCGATCACAACTTGTCCCGGTGCGTTGTCGTTGGCGATCCAGCACGCGTCGGGCGCGGCGGTACACGCTTCGGTTGCCTGTTCGATCGTTGCGCCGAGAAGCGCGGCCATCCGTCCCGGATGCTCGTCAGCCGCGCGTTGTGTCAACTCGGCGCGTTGCGCCGCGAACCGCACACCGTCCTCGAGGCCGAGCGCGCCCGACGCCATGAGCGCCGTGACTTGCCCGAGTGAATGACCGGCGAACGCGACGACATTGTCGACAAGAGGACGCAGCGCCTCCCACGCGACAAGCGACGTGCACAGCACGGCCAGTTGCGCTTCTCGAGTACGCGCAAGTTGCTCTGCCGACGCATCGAGCACCAGCGGTCGCAGCGATTCGCCGAGTGCGCCCTCTGCCTGCTCGAACAGCTTCCAAGCGGGATGGTCCTGCCACGACGCACCCATGCCTGGCATTTGTGTTCCCTGACCGGGAAACACCATCGCGACGCGCACGCACAAACCTCCGGGGGGTGTGAGGACTGCCCGTTCGACTCTCCGTGGTGACCAACAGTTACACAGACACGTGACGAGATCGCAGCGTGCGCGTGAACGCCTGGTGACGGCGGCCCCGAGACCGCGAAGCGCTGAACGCCTCGGTTCGCGACGCGCCGGTAGCTTCACGAACAGTGACCTTCAGGGCCTCCACAGCCCAAAGAGTCGCGTCGTCCACCGTTTCCTTTTGTCCGTTTGTGCGTCACCAATGGGGGGACCCGAAGGCCGCGACACCTTGAGAACGGCTTCGTCAGCGGAGCGGGACGCCGCAGATCCGGTCTTGCGGCGAACGACTCCGATCGCCGGCGCCGATCACGGTGAACTCGCTCCGTGCCGGCTCGAGCGACGCGCCAACGTAGCTTCGCGAAAATCCGGTCCCGTTCAGCGCCCTCCCGCGACCGCCGTATGCCATCACGATCTTTGGAACGAAACACTGTCCTTCGAGCACCCTCCGGTGCAGCGAACCTGCGACCCTTCGAACTGCGCCGATACCCTCGCAACGCGTGACCGACAATTCCGACGAGCTCGTCGCGCTCCTCCCGCACCGTCCGCCGTTTCGTTTCGTCGACGCGGTCGACGCACACGAGCCGGGATCGTCAGTTCGGGCTCGCTACCGCGTCCGCGGCGACGAGGAATTCCTCGCCGGACACTTCCCGGCCAACCCGATATTCCCGGGCGTATTGCAGCTCGAAGCGCTCGCGCAAGCGGGCGCGATCGCGCTGCTCGCCGACCAGCGGTACAAGGGATCCCTACCGCTGTTCGGCGGCGTCGAGGACGCCCGTTTCCGGCGCATCGTCAAACCCGGCGACGAAATGACGCTCGCCGTCGAGATCGAACGACTGAGCCGCCGGGGAGGTTGGGGACGGGGAGTCGTCACCGTCGCCGGACAGGAGTGTTGCCGCGCCCGGATGCTCTTCGTGATCGCGTAGCTCAGCCGCCGGATCGGGCACTGCACAATGGGAGCGTCAGCGGCGGCGGCGAGATCGATGCTCCGAGCTGAGACGCCGCAGTTCGGCGAGATCGCTTGCGCTATAGGGCGCCGGATGGTCGGTCGTGGCCGGAGGGATCGTCGCCTGGTCCGGGTCCTCGCCGAGCAAAACCTTGGTGGCGACGTCGCGAGGCAGCCGCGGCTCGGCCCGAACGCGCCGCGACGGAGCGATCGCGATCATCAGCGCGGCGACGAACGAAGCGCCGACGATCAGCCCGACAAAGAACTGCAACACGCCTGGGACTGTAGTGAATGGCAACATGGTGGGTGCGCACGTTTCACATCACGATCGCATCACTCGCCCGAGTGGTGGAATGGCAGACACGACGGACTCAAAATCCGTTGCTCGCAAGGGCGTGAGGGTTCAAATCCCTCCTCGGGCACTCACTGAGCAGGCGTTACGTGCAAGGGGCTGAGGACCGCTCGTCGAGTGCGCACCGCAATTCTCACGGCGTGTTCACACGAGGTCGGGGTCCAGACCTCGGGAGCATCCAGCCGCAGGCAGAAGCAGAAGGATCACGCTTGCCGCACTCGCAGGACGTGCCGGACTTGAACCCGCTGGCCCGAAGGGTTCAGATCCGTGTCGGATCAGGCGAAGTCGATTCAGCTCAGATTCGTCCGCCCGGACACCTGACCCATTTCCACCCGACCGCGCATGAGAGCATGACCCCGTGGAGCCCTCGTCAAGCAGTCAGGCGGATCCCTTGTCCGCAGACCTAGCTCAGCCGGACGACGGGCCCGGACCGGACCACCCATCGACCGAGAAGCGCAGCCGCCGAGGCACGCGCGTAGCATTCGAGTGGATCGGGCTGGTCCTGGTGGCGCTGCTAATCGCGCTGCTGATCAAGACTTTCCTGTTCCAGGCGTTCTGGATCCCGTCAGGGTCGATGGAACCGACACTCAAGGTCCACGACCGTGTGCTCGTCAACAAGCTCTCGTACGAGCTGCACGACGTCCATCGCGGGGACATCATCGTTTTCAAAGCGCCGCCGGGCAGTGATCTCGGTTACGAGGATCTCGTGAAACGCGTGATCGGGCTGCCAGGAGAGACAGTGTCGGGCAGCGGCGGCCACGTCTTCATCAACGGGAAGCAGCTGTCGGAGCCGTACTTGCCGAAAGGTACATACACCTCCGACTTCGCGCCCGTGAAGATCGGGGCAGACCATTACTGGATGATGGGCGACAACCGCGAAAACTCGTCGGACTCCAGAGTGTTCGGCACGATCGCGAAGAAGACGATCGTCGGCCCTGTCTTCGTACGAATATGGCCGCTTTCCCGCCTCGGCTTCTTTTAGCGCGCGTCAGTCTCAAACCCGCTGCCCCAACACGATCGAAGACGCCCGAGAGCAGCGAGCCGATTGCCTCCGTATTGGATCCGAGGACGCACCCGTGGAGGATTCACGACAGCAACTGACTGCCGAACGCCGGCGGCAGCATCGCGGCTTAGCGGTCTTTCCCTAGAGCGAAATACAGCAATGGGCCACATTGCCGTGATCATCCATGATCACAAGAGCTCCCGCACAGGGCCGTATTGGCGCCCCACTCCGTCCGGCGTCGTCCTTATCGGTCCAGGTCAGAGGCTATGCAACAATACGACACCCGGCGCAGGGCGACGTCTGAACGGACTCAAAATCCGTTGCCCGCAAGGGCGTGAGAGCTCAGATCCCTCCGCGGCACCCATCTGAGACCGGGACTCTCGCTGCCCTCGTGGCACGGTCACAGACCGCGGCCCGTCAGCCACAAACTTCACACAGACGCGCTACGCCGCAAACGCGGGCCAGCGCCGGAACACCGTGAAGAAGGGGCCCAGAAGGGCGCCTCTCGAAACTCGGCACACCCTAAATGCCACTAGTGGTCCCGACGACGCAAACCGCGTACGCAGTGAGAGGGACACCATCAGATATCCATGTCACCGTCCAGCCAGCTCCACCGGCGACCGGCCCATCCTGAGTGATCCCTCCGTTGGCACCGGAGAAACCTCCGCCGCTAACGACCGAACC
>JBKQIY010000104.1:0-8515 GCA_052148155.1 Acidimicrobiia bacterium
GCCTTTCGCAGCGATGCACGCCCGCCTGCCCGACCGCCGGCTCGGTCCAGGACTTCCTCCAACGTTGGCATGTGGGCGTCTTCGACGAGACGACCAAGGAGGTACTCCTGGAGCGACATCCCTGCCGTGAGCCGCGATGGCATCGGTTACCGACAGCCTCCGCCACCTACCGATGTTGGTTCCAGCTCGACCGCAACAGGTCGGGAGAGTGGTTCTTCCTCGCTGTCTGCGCTGTCCAGTCCGAACGCGACGAGCTGTACCGAAGTCGGCAGAGCCTGAGAATTACCGAACACCTAGGCAGGACAACGGACCCTGGTCGAGCAGTAGGGGTGACGCGACGCGGACATTCTCACACCCTGCTTATGAAGGTCGGCACCGGTTTGCGGCACGGCCCAATCGGGTAACACCAATACGTGGACAACCTCTCGATCAGCATCGCCTCACGGTTCGACGTCGTCGAATGGGCCGCTGTACTGGTCAGCATGAAGGCCCGTATTTCAGTCGAGGACGCGCGTGGTCTGATCCGCACCGCGGCCGAGCAAACTGACACGTCGCTCGAAGATGTTGCCGACTTGGTCGTGAATGGCACGGTCGAGTTCGACGAGCTGTAGCGCCCGAGCAGTCTCACCGGTCGTCCGATAGGCGATGTATCTGCGTCGCTCTGCCGAGACCTCGACGACGCACCCACAGTCACGGCGCCCCGTTTTTGGTTCCGTAACGGGACGGGGCCGGAGACCTACCTCTCCTGATTACGACAGCGCCATGGTGGGTAGTTACTGGTTGATGGACCGAGAGACCGCCGCTGTCGTCAACTGGGCAACCAGAATGGTCGCCTTGCAGGCCGGCGTATCGGTCGACGCCGCCTGGACGTTGTTGGCAACCACCGCCGCTGCTGCCGACGCGCCGGTCGAAGTGGTTGCGAAACTGGTCGTGAACGGAACCGTCGAGTTCGGCGAGCACAGACCGAGCGCCCTGGCCCAATACATCGCTGCCCACCTTCGCCGTAACGACGACGGACCGCAGACGAAGAGCGCATAGCGCGGTTCAGCCGCAACCGGCGAGGAACCGGCAGGGCTAAGCTAAGACGGTCCCAGTCGTCGTAAGGCCTGGCCTAAATCAGCCACAGATCTTTGTTTTCGGTCGAACCTTGGCGGATATCCCGCGTGAAGGTTGAAGGCGCGACCGCGAGCGATCTGCGCCTTCGCTCCTCGGGCTGCGTCCGGTTCGATGTAGCGCGAACGACGAGATTCCGACGGAGCATGGCGCGGAAGTGAGGTTCCCAGTTGCACCGCGCACGGTCGCCGGGACGAAAGTGGGCTTTGGCCGGGAGACCGGCTTGGACCAGCGCGAGGTTGAAGTTGTTGTTTGCTCATTTGCTGGGCATCATGAACGCATGCTCTACGACGACGGCCGGATCGCCTGCGACGGCAGCGGTGTGATCATCGGCTGGTACTACCTCTGGGGCAACAAGAAGATCCCCTACTCCGTGACTCGTGGTGTGAACAAACGGCCGCTGAAACGGGTGCGCGGAAGATGGCGGCTTTGGGGTTCAGGCGACTTGGTGCATTGGTACAACCTCGACGCCAATCGCCCGAACAAGACGGTCGAGTTGGAGATCTATACCGGTCGCCGCGTCCGTCCAGTGATCACACCCGACGATCCAGACGCCGTGGCAACGATCATCGCCGAACACCAAGCGGACTAGCCACGCAACGGTTGCCTGAGTCCAGGATGACGCAGAGTGCAAGCAGGTGGTGGGCAGGCCCGTCGGACCCGTCAGGTGCATGATTGCGACGTGACACGACAACGGCTCGGGGGCGGGCTGCTCCTCGCGGCGCTGTTGCTCGTGTGCGTCGGTGCTGTCGTGCGCAACGGCGAGCACGCGCCGAGCCGCACGGTTCTCGGGCCAGTGACGCACACCACCGACGTCTCCGGGCGAGAGTCGCGATAGGGAACCGGACGATCTTCACCGGTCCGGCACCGAGCCACACTCCGGCGTACATGCTGTTCATCGTCGGAGGTGCGGTCAGACTCGTCGCGATCGTCCTGATATCGAGAGCGATCCCGACCATCGACGGCGCCGGTCTGCCCGATTCAGGGTGACCTCGTTGGCGTGTGACAGCGTGCGCGGGTCGGAGAGGCTCTGAGCGGGTCAGGCGAGAGCGCACTGGGGTGCGGGGCGCTGTTGCGTGAAGTGCGAGCGGGCCGGCTCACGAGCGAGGCACTATTCCTGAGTGGAGTGGACACCGCCCGAACCACCCTTGCGGACTGATGACGTCGTCTTGCGGCTCTTGCGACCTGACGACGCGGCCGCCGTCGCGCTGGCCTGCACTGATCAGGCGATCGGACAGTTCACCTTCATGAAGGAAGGACTCACCCTCGACGAGGCCCGTCGATGGATCGATCACGCAACGGAGGGCTGGAAGACCAGTGCCCCGCGATTCGCGATCGTCGATGCGGCGACCGACCGCTTTCTTGGCCAAGTGGGCATGTCGGTGCACGAGCAAAATCAGAGCGCGGAGATGTTCTATTGGGTTGCTGCGCCGGAGCGGGGTCGAGGTGTCGCGACGACCGCCCTCGGTTTAGTTTCCGAGTGGGCCTTCGCGAATGGGGTCGAGCGCGCCTATCTAGTTGTGGCTCCCGAGAACGAGGCATCTCATCGTGTTGCTACCCGCTGCGGCTTCACGCGCGAGGGCACCCTGCGGGGCTATGAGCGGTTCAAGGGCCGTCGTCCAGATGTCGTGTCGTGGTCACTGCTGTCGACCGACGCGCGCCCGCGGCATCACGCATAGCCATCTACGAGCGCGCAGGCTCGCTAGACCGCCTGGGTCAGCAGGCTTCTCTGGTTCCGCGTCCGAGTGGGGGGCGCGCTGCGCTATGCCGCGCAGCGGCGGCGTCACTTCACCGGGCGGCATGCTCCAGATGCCGCTGACCAGGGCAGAGAGCCGGCGGTCACGGTCAGCAGCGGCAACCCAAGGGCTACCTTGCGTGTGCCGGTCATACGATAAATATGACTCCCGCGTCTTGCCTCGGTTCCCGGCGATCGAGAAAGTAGGCGCCTCAGGATTTTGAGTCGCCACTGAGGTGAACCACGCGTCGACCACAGGGACAGAACGTTTCGGCGAGACCATCGAGAGGTTGTGTACGAGGGTCGACGCGTGTTCCGTCGGCGCGGCGATCGAGACGCACGAGCATCGAATCGCCGCCCGGCCGGTCGGGAAACCCGACGCCGCGCTCCTGCGGGTGGCCACGTGCCCAGCAGACAGGTCGCCTCATCCGCCACTGCTTGTGACTGAAGTGGAGCCCGCCACCGTGGTAAATGCAGGTTGAGCGCGACTCACCATTCTCGTCGGCCCACACGAAGCCGAATAGCGCAGTGCCGCCGCCGAAACAGCACTCGCCGGACTCGCCATCGGTAAAACTGACCTCGATCCGTGCCTGCCTCGTAAATGGCGGACGGAGATCTCTCCAATACCAGTGGGGGTAACTCAAGTACGACTTGAACGTGCCGGGTATAACAGGACGAAGATTCTCAGGGTCTTGCCAAGCAACGGCAGTCACCCGGGCGTCCGACGCTCCGCCGCCCCAATCAAAAGCGTCGTGTGCAACTTCGGGCACAGCGTCGAGAATAGGCCAATAAGCGACTTCGACCTTGGCTGCCGCTCGGGAACGGTTCACGGACACGGGGTGCGACCGGCGCTGACTTTCGGCCGCTCTTTCAACATCCGGTCAACGCCTACAACTTGGAACCGAGCGTTAGCGTCCAGCGTCATACTCGCGTGGTGACCAAACGATCGTACGCAGTCGGGGTCGTTGGCCTGATATTGCTCGTCGTCGGCTGCTCTAGCGTCGGGGGAAGCGTGAAGGCGTCGGTCGAAGTACCGAACCTTCTCGCGCAAACACAGGTAGGTGCCGCGCGAGAACTATCCGTGCAGCATCTTGTCGCGAAAGTCTCCTACGAGTTCGGTGCCGGGAGGGTTGGGACGGTCGTAGGACAAAGCCCGCCGTCGGGCCACAGGGTCGCGAGCGGAAGCACTGTGCGAATCGCCGTTCTTATTCCCAACCCCGGCGGAGGAACCGGGCCTTTGAACGTTGTCGCGAGTCTCGGCCCGTGTCCGAAGACGTACCCGAAGACACCGCTGATGAAGTTGAATGCAGGCGTTGCGGGGCTCGACAAGATGCTGGTGCCCGTCACGAACTTGACGGTGCGGGTTTGCAAGTATGCCACGCCTGCCGGCGGCGAGAGTTATTTCCGGACGGCGCTCATCGCATCGGTCTTGCTCGAACGTCCGGCGTCGACAGCGTTCACGGACGAAACGAACCGACTCCCGCTGACGGCTCGGCAACAGTTTGGTTGTGGAAGCCTTTCAGGTCCGGAACCGATAGGCGCAGGACCGACGTTCTTCCTCACCTTTGGCGGACACTCTCAACAGGTCACCGTCATGGCGCCGTTCGCTCGCTCTGGGACGTCAAGACCCTCCGCGTGCGCGGCGACCAACGGATTCTCGTACGCCGACCCGACCACAGCGTGGGGCAACGAACTACAGCTAATAACGACGGCTGCCTCGGTGGCGGTGACCGACGTTGTCGGTGACACCAGCAATGAAGCCTTGTCCGTCTTGTCTGGTCTTCGCTTGGTTGTCGCTCCTACGGGCTCACCTTGTTGCATCGCGAGAGTCGTCGTAGGCCAGAACCCAAGGGCAGGGGCTCTGGTGCCGCCTCGAACCACTGTGACGCTCACGCTGGCCGCGCCAGGACCAACCGGACCAGGCGCGCCGCCAGGACCGACGGGCTGACCGGCACGATGTTTGCGAACAGTCGAGCGTCCGGGGCGTGGGTGGTGAGTGTGGCGCTTCTCGTCGCCGGTTGTTCGAGCGGCGGAGGCAAGCAGTCCACGCCGACAACTTTGGGCCGTCCCCCGACGGTGACAACGTTCGGTGGCGGGTCGGGGATCTCCGTCCCGAGTGAACCTTCTGCCGTGCTGCCCGCTTTGCGTGTCGCCGCCAACATTGCGTGCCCGACGAACATCCCGACCGACGGCTCTCGGCTCAATGTCGGCGTAGCCCCCGCCGAGCTCGCCAAATCTCTCGTGCCAATCTCGGCGTCGCACGCGCGAGCGTGCCGATACTCCGTTGTGCTGAAGGGCGCGTCGGCTTCGGAGCGACTCATCGGGTCGGGCGTGCTCGGCGAGTCCCTGGCCGCGCAGTTGGCGGCACAGACCAACCGGCTGCCATCGGTTCCGCCGACGACTGGTCCCGGGTGCTTTCCAGTCGCTCGGACGTACATCGTCATCTTTGCACTTGGCCCACAACAGGTCGACGTGAGTGAGAACGAATGTAAGGAAGTATCCAACGGTTGGAGTTACCGGGCTCCGACGGCCAAGTGGCTCAACGAACTCGCGCTCTACACCGCCGAACAACCGAAGAGGCATGAATGAAGGCCGCACGGACTTGCGTATGTCTAACCGGCCTCGTTCTGTGCCTCGCCGCCTGTTCGAGCGGCGGGAAGCAGTCCGCGCCGACGACAACAGCGAGACCGACGACTTCAGTGAGCAGCCACACCTCGCCGCCAGCGCCACCGCACCTGCTGAATGTTCCGCCGCACCGGCTGCGTGTTGCTGCGAACCTCGGCCCGTGTCCCACGACCTCGCTCGCCGCCGAAAACCTGCCCGCCGCAAAGTGGAACGCGGGCATCAAGGACCTCGGCGTGGGGCTTGTACCAATCACCGTCTTGTACGTTCGGATATGCGCCTACGGCGAACCCGTCGGCGACACTCTCGCTGATGTGGTGTTGCAGGGTGCAGCGGCCGTTCGCTTCACGGATGACACGAACCAGACACGAACGCCTCCGAATGGGGCCAGTTGTCCGGCTGGCCTGACGTACTTCATTGCGTTCGCAAACGACACACAGCACGTCTCGCTCAAGGACTACTGCGACTACCACCTGACCAATGGCGACTTCGGGGCAGATGCGAGCCCCGAATGGGTCAACGAACTACGACTCGGCGTTCTCAACGGAACGGACAAGGACACCGAGACGGCGGTTCGTGGTGGGACCGGCGCGAGTAAGCGTGGAACGACATGACGCACGACTCGGCATCGCCGAGCCCTACCCACGACTGAACTCCTCGCGGGGTAAGTGAGCACGCGCGAACCTTGGGAGATGCCGGAACAACGCTTCGCAATGGAGCCGCTGAGCGACGACCACGGCCTCGAGCGCGGTACTCCCTTGGATCGCCGTTACATCGAGACGTTCCTGGCACGTCGCGAAGATGTGTTCCCCGGGGAGGTACGAACCGCCCTCATCTGCGATGAGGCATCGGTGGATGAGCCGGTCTCTGCCGATGATCACGAACGCTCATGGCGCGTGCCTTCGGCGGTCGACGCTGGACGCCAAAGGTCCCGATATAGATTCGCAGCCACGTGTCGCGGCGCGAAGCACGCGCGTCGCGACACCTTCGCTCCCGAAATGACCGCTGAGCGTGTCGAAGGCGAAACGGTCCGACGATTTGCCCCCCTTGTATGTGCCACCTCAGTCCGTATGATCCAGGTGTCCCCTTATCGTTTGCGGAGAGCGGTGAGGGCCATCGTCGCCCTAGACCATGGCGGCGTTCGGCGAACCGTCGGTGACATGCCGCGGACGGCCGCACCCCCCATGAAGTTGTGTTGTTGAACACGGTCTTCTGATGTCGTCGCGTTTGTGGCGACGCGCGGCCGTTTCTTTTGCAGAGATGACATCGGTCCCACGGTCGCGCGCGCCCGGATCGACGCGCAGCGGTTTGGTGTCGTGATGGCCGCTCGATTTCAGCACCACAACGTCGCGCGTGCCGAGCGGCGTGTTGGCCTGTGAGACGGAAGGAGTCAGCAGATCGTGGATGGTTCGATCAAGATGCTTGCGGACACGTTCCTGCAACTGGTTGATAACACGGTCGATGACTTCGACCCGATTCGGGTCCTGACGATGTTGTGTGGTCGTTGCGTCGACCTTCTCGACATCTCGGCAGCCGCGGTTGCGCTGGTCGATCCCGACAGTGCGCTCCAGGTCGTTGTTGGGTCGAGCGACCAGGCCGTCCAGTTGTTACAGGTTCAGATCGACACCGATGGGGCCTGCGTCGACGCGTTCCGGTCCGGACACCCCGTGTTCCACAACGACGACAACGGGAGTTCGCCGCGCTTGGGGCGCGATGCGGACACGGCCCGGCTTCAGTGTGTTCACGCGTTTCCGATGCGAGCACGGGATCGGACGATCGGGACCCTCAACCTGTTCAGCACCCAACCGCAAGCCTTGTGGGACATCGACATCACCGTCGCTCAGACATTCGCGGACGCCGCCGCGATAGCGCTCCTAAACGACAGGGCGATCAGCGCCCTGCATCAACTGACGATGCAACTCCAAGGTGCATTGACCAGTCGCATCGTCATCGAACAAGCCAAGGGCACCATCGCTGAACGCGCCGGTGTCAGCATGGACGAGGCATACGAACGGCTCCGCTCCCACGCCCGCAGCCACCACAACCGACTCACCACCGTTGCCGAGGCGGTTGTCGCGCACACCCTCACCGCCGATATCGGGACCGCCATCGGCGCGACTCGACGTCCCCGCCTCGCGTCGCAGACATAACGCACGCCCGAAGATAGGTCGCAGAACGGGATGTCGTCCTCGACCCGAAGAGAACCACGGACCGCCTGAGCCATACGGCGCATCGATCGCGTGTCGGCCCGAGGCACCGTCATTCGTCGCCCGCGCTCGGCGGGTAACTGCCTGCCCGCCGGTCGCGTTCACCCGAAAGTTAGACACGTACGGTAGGTGTCGTGATGAGTGACATGATCGCCGATTGGGATCGCAGCGACCGCGTGTACCAGGCGCAAGGCATGGTCGCGTTGCAAGCCGACTGCACCGTCGATCAAGCCCTCACCAAAATGACCGCCGAAGCCAAAGCATCTCGCATGACCCTCGAAGCGATCGCGACGGCCGTCGTCGAGCGACGCATGCGATTCGGACCGCCAGCCCCGCCGGACACGAAGTCCTTCTGACCACACCCATGCTACGAAACGTGAACGTCCGCCGCCCGAAGCAGCCTCACCCACACGCGTTCGGCCGACCTACTCGCCAAATCGAATGCGGCGCTCAAGGACGGCGTGAACGATTTCGTCGAGTGTCGGGCGCCTGACGCGGGCTCGTTCCTTCATCATCCGGAGTGCCTTCTCGAGGACGTCGTCGTCGACGGCGGTAGCCAGGATGGTGCGCAGGAGGCGGTAGGTCTTCGCGGCGGTCGTCGCGCCCGGGCGAGGGCCGCTCAGCAGGCCGGCCTGCCACGTGCGGATCATCGGGGGCTTGAGATTGGCCAGGGTGACCGGACCCAGCGTCGGCAGGATGTGGAGGCGTAGAAGGCCCTCGTAGAGCTCGGAGGTGCGCGGGCGCAGCAGCGCGCGCTCACGCAACCAGCGCGTGGCGTAGTCGGCGAGCGGGACGGTGGCGGCGTTGACGTCGATCCATGCGCCGTGCTCGATGGCCG
>JBKQIY010000105.1:0-50071 GCA_052148155.1 Acidimicrobiia bacterium
AAGTGATAGTGCAGGGCGGCAACACTGTAACCGGCCTCCGCGTTGATGGTACGCAGCGAGACCGCATAACCCGCTGCCCCAACACGACCGAAGACGCCCGACAGCAGCGCTGATCGCCTCCGTATTGGTGCGGGACCGCGAGCCGCAACAGACGGCGGGCGCGCCGGCGGCGTACCCGTGGAGGGCTCACGACGGCGGCAACTGACCGCCGAACGCCGGCGCAGGGTCGCGGCTTAGCGGCGGCTTAGGGTATTTCGCTCAGAGCGAAATACAGCAGGGCCACGTTGCCGTGATCACCTCCATGATCACAAGAGCTCCGTGCAGGGTCGTGGCGGCGTCTCGCCCCGTCCGCCGTCGCCCTTATCGGTCCAGGTCAGACGACGCTATGCGACACTACGAGACTCGGCGCAGAGCAGGCCTGAAGCGACTCAGAAATCCGTTCCTCGCACGGGCGCGAGGGTTCAAATCCCTCGTCGGCACCTATCTGAGACCAAGCCTTTCGCTGCCCTGGTGAAACTCTGACATGCCGCCGGCACCCCGCGACAAACTATGCAGACGCCACCACACGGCAAACTTGGCATAAGCGAGGGCGCCAGGAACCAGAAGGGCCGCTTCCTCGAAACTCGGCCGATCCTAAATGCCGCTAATAGTCCCAACGACGCAAACCGCGTACGCGGTCACAGGGGCAAGCTGCGACAAAAAGGTCACAGTCCAGCCAGCTCCGCCGGTTACCGGCCCATCCTGAGTGATCCCGCCGTTGGGACCGGAGAAACCTCCGCCGCTAACGACCGAACCGCCCGCGCAAGTTTCGGTCAGGGTGGTGGGGCTCCCGCCCCCGGTGCCGGAGGCTGAGCTCGAAACCACGGTGAACGTGTTGACGCCGCCAGGGCCGGTGCCGCCTGTTCCGCCGCCGGGGCCGGTGCCGCCGGTGTTGCCCGCCACTCCAGTTCCGCCAGTGATCCCGGTGCCGCCAGTGTTGCCCGCCACTCCAGTTCCGCCAGTGATCCCCGTGCCGCCGGTGCTGCCCGCCGGTCCGGTTCCGCCGTTCGCGCCGGTGTTCCCGGTCCCGCCGGCCGGGCCCTGAACACCCTGCGGTCCCTGGATGCCTTGCACGCCAGTGCCGCCGACGCCGCCCGCGCTGCCATTTGCGCCGGTGCTGCCCGCTGCGCCAATCGGGCCTTGGACGCCTCGAATGCCTTGCACGCCTTGGCCACCGGTCGCGCCGGTACCCACGTTGATGGGAATCTGGCTCGCTACGTTACATCGCCCGGTGGGGCTGTAATGCATGACGCGGTCGGACCTCTCATAACAGACGTGCAACGGCGAAGCCGCTCCTGCGGTAGCGCCCGTGGTTGCGGTAGCGGCACCGCCGACGGCTATCACGGCGACCAGCGCGGCGCGCGCCGAAATAGAAGTCTTGCGTGCCATCGGCATGATTCCTTTGAGTGAAGAGATGCCCGTGATCGAAGCCCACGCGCCCAAAAGGTGACCGAGGTTGCCTTCGACCGGACTGCGACTACCTTGAGCGTCGATTCCTGAAATGCCTCGATACGAGATTGCGGTGCGGGGCTGCCAAGATCGGGCACTCCTCACCGTGCGTTCTCGTCGCGATTCGCGTCGCGTCGACGACTGCCGAGACCGACGCCTTGACCGCCACCAAGTTTTCGGACGTCGAGGGTGTGGCTCTGCAACGCCGCCGCTTCACAGGTTTGTCGGGCAAGCCTCGCGGCACTTGTCCGATGACGAGTCGGGCGTGCCTTGGGAGTCCGTGGAGGCAAGACCGCTCACCGGCGCCGGTGTGTACGCGCGCTTCAGCGGACGGGAAGGCGGCCGACGTGGGTTCGTCGATTGTGGATGGTGTTCCGCTCGACCGATTGAGGAGTTGCCGGTCGCTCGCGTGATGCGCGTCGGACTCGCCTGGACGAGTTCGCCCAGCGAGGGCAAGATCGCGCTCTGTGAGCTACAAGTCCAGGCATCCCCGCTGGATCAGGATCGTCGTCGGCCTAGTCGTCGTCCTCATCGTCGCAGCAGTCCTGGGAGCCGCGCTCGCGAAATGACGCCGTGCTTGGTGTTCGCCACGCTGATGCCGACAGGTCCGTCCCCTGCCATCGATGTAGCCGACGACGCGACTGCGCCTGGCGGGACCGGCCGCGCGTTGGCTGACGCTGACAAAAGCGCCGGCCTCGAGATCGTCTGAACCGTCGCATTTCGTCACCCACGGCCGTAGTCTCTGTCCGTGACCGGCCTGGCACAACGAGCGTGGAACGAGACCCGGGCGTGGCATTCCGCGAAGCGAGAGGCCGCGATTGTCGGCTTCGGAATCGGAGTGGGAATGGCAATCTCATTCCTGCACCGGCTGAGCATCATCCACGCGACCCAGGTCTCGGTCCTCGGCGCCGCCGCATTCGCGGCCGTCGTCCCCGCGGTCGCCTTCGTTGCGAGGGTCGTCCCGATGCCGTACCGGGTGATCATGGAGCGGCTTGACGCAATCGAAAGCCGGACGCGCAGCGGGGCCGAAGACCACGACCGGGCTGTGGTCGACTTGCTTGAAACCGGTCGAGTCGTCGACGAGGCCGCAGAAATGTTCGGGGAGCCATGAACTACCGTTTTCGCAGACGCGTCGAGCGGTCCGCGCACCTCGGGGCGTCGCGTGGGGGAATGCCTTGCAAACATCGAAGCGGGTGATCCTGGTGGCCGCGGCCGTGGTCCTCGTTGTGATCGCGGTTCCGGTCGCCGCGGTCGCCCCGCACGACTCGTCGCCACAACCCGCCGCTCACACGCGCCGCCCTTCGCCTCGTTTGGCGGCGAAAGCGCACGAAGCCAGCGGTCCACCTCGAGCCAGCGGATATTTCGAAACCCTGCCGCCGGACGCTCCGCTCCCGACTGGTGCGCAATGCGCGGCTCGGATTCACCGCTCAACTTGGGAACCTCGCCCACAGAACGACACCGCGAATCACACGGTCGTCCCACAACCGGTCAAGCTCCCCAACAATCCTGCGTTCGACGCCATCTGGCAGGAGAAATACAAACCGCGGATCAATGGCGACTTCGTCGGCACCACCGACGAGATCATCCAGTGGGCTTCGTGCAAGTGGGGAATCTCAGACAATCTGACACGGGCACGCGCCGTGCAGGAATCGTCGTGGGCCCAGTCAAAGGTTAGTGACTTCGAACCGAGAGCGAACGGTCATTGCGCGCCGGGCTGGTCGACCGCGGCGGTCTGTCCGACTTCGTTCGGGCTGCTGCAGTCAAAGTGGTACTACCGGCCCGGCGTATACCCGGATACCAAGCTGAGCACGGCGTTCAACGTCGACTCGGTGCTCGCTGAGACGCGCGGCTGCCTCGACGGCCTCGCCTGGTTCGGCCCCATATCGAAGGGCAACGTGTGGGGTTGCGTCGGTCTGTGGTTCTCCGGCGCTTGGGATCAAAACGACGCGTCGTACATCGCGTCCGTACGCTCGTACCTGGCGGCCGAGCCGTGGCTGTCGTGGAAAGGATGATCACGGCGTGATGTAAAGCGTCGCGGCCGTCGTGAACGCGAGCAGGATCAGCAAGGCTGCCGATACCGCGAGGACGAGTGCGAACCACGGACCGCGCCGCATTTTGACACCGAGCGCCATCGAGAGCGGAAACGCGACCAAGAACGTGCGGGGCCGAAACCCGACCCGAGTCGAGGTGAACGCGAAGATGCCCAGCCCAAACGCGAACACGATGAGCTCCACGGGCGGCCGCCAACGTACGAGCACCACGGACGCGGCGACGAAGATGACAAAGCCTGCCAGCAAGACGATGTGATTCCAATCTGGCGGTCCACCGCTGCCGACGGTGCGCGCGATGCTACGGATGTCGGCGATTTCCGTCCCCGTGAACGTCGTGCCCTGGTGCCAGCCTTCCCGTTCCGCATGAAAGAAGGCGAGGGGATCGCCGGTATGTGCCCAAAGGTACAGCTGCACGGCGACGAATCCGCTGGCGGCGAGCGGCACCGATACGAGTGCGCGCAGCTCGTGACGTTTCCTGACCGCGACGTACGCCGCGGCCGCCGCGGCCGCCACGAGGGCAAGTCCGTCGGGCCGGGTGGCCGTCCCGAATGCGCCGAGCACGCCTGCCAAAACCCAGCGGCGTCGAATCAACGCCCAACACGCGCCGACCGCGAACAACACAAACACCGCTTCGGTGTAGGCCATCGACAGCACGAAGCTGCCCGGAGCGAACGCGAAGAGCGCAGTCGCTCGGTCGGCGGCGTCCACATCGGACAGCTCTCGCGTGAGGAACCAGATGCCGCACGTCGCCGCAAACCCGAATACGAACACGACGATCGTGCTCGAGGCGTAGGCATCCTTGTTGAGCACGTCCTCGAACAAGCGGATCAACAGCGGATACCCGGGAAAGAACGCGAGCACGCTCTTCACGTGCGGCACTTTGTCGGGATACCCATGGTTCGCGATGTGAAAATAGAAACCGCCGTCCCACTTCGAAGCGGCGTCGCGGAACGACAGCGTTCGGTGGGAGGCCGCCGCCGCGACGAACGCGAGCACAACCAACACCCGCGACGAGAGAAAGAACAGTGCCGGACGCCAGACGGCCTTCAGGTCAACTCGGGGCGGCGTGCGCTGCTGAGGGTCGAGCTGCGCGATCACGAAGCCGGACTCTACAGAGCGCTCAACCGCGTTACGCGCACACCATCGGAACCGGCAGCCCGGACGCAACACGACTAAACCGCAACGTCAACGGACCTCCGACATCGCTGACTTGCCACGCGGTCAGAAGATTCGACGTCGCGTAGGTGACTGTCGCGATCACCTTGTCTCCGCTGAGATATCCGACCTGGATTCCCGAGCCGCGAAAACGGAACGGCGTTCCCTGGTCGAGCTGGCGCACCACCGGACGCCGCCACTGATGACACGATGTGACTGGCCCACCCGCGATAACCAGCGAAATCCGTAACGTCGCGACCGCGGTATTGACGTCGGTGACGTGAGGTTCGGGCAGACGGCCCTCCCGTGCCGCGTGCAGCAGCCATCCGACGGTCACCGGTGACGCCACACCCTTGAACGGCACAGCGGATGCCGGCACCTCGTGTGCGAGCGCTAACCGCGGTATCAACAGCACAGTGTTGCGAAACAGGGCCAGGCGAGGTGCCCGTGCGTCCTCCTGGCTGACGAGCTCATGCACATTCAGCGGTACCGCCACGACGAACAGGGCCACCAGCGCGGGCGCGACGAGACGCCACCTTCGGACGATCTCCTCGGCCAAAAACGCGACCGACGGCAGGGTCAGGTATGCCACAACGTCCAGGTAGTGACCGGCGCGCACGGCGCTCTCGCCTTGCGCCAAAAGGTCGGACCGGCCGATTCCGGTCTCGACCGCGAACACGAACGCACCGAGCAACAAGGCAACCGGAACGGCAGCCTGACGTCGCCGTTCAGCACTTGCACGGCGCAAGACGACACAGAGACCGGCGAGAAACACGATCACGAGCACGCCACCGATACCGCGCGATCTCGTGAAGGCCTCGAACGTTCCGGTGACGAGCACCGACGCAAAGTGGACAGCCGCCGGAAGTGGACGCAAGCGCGCGGGTTGCCCGGCGCCGAGGTCTTTGTGGCCGATCGCCGCGAACCACACAGAGAACGCGATCGTCGGGGGCAGGACATGAAACAGCGCGATCCGCCAGCCGCGCTTGAACATCATCGCGACGCCGACAACGAACACCATTGCGAGCGCAACGCTCGAGCACAGCACCGCGGCCAGACCGGCCGCCAGCCCGAACCAGTCGCGACGATTTCGTGGTCCGTCGTGATCGGCGAGCAGCAGTTGCGTGAGCCCGAGCGGCACCGCGAACCCGACAAAGGTGATGCTGGTCACCTTGAGCGCAACATTTGTTTGCGCGGGAGCGAAGAGGACAAGCAACGTCGCGAAGATCAGGGCGATCCATGGGCGCGTCCGCGCTCGTAGCAGCACGACCAGGAAGAGCGCCGCGCCGATCAGGCTCAAGATGATCGAGACGAACTGAAATGGCCGGTACGTCAGTCCGAACATCGCCCAGAGCATCCGGTAGACAAGCACCGGGATCGTCTCCCAGTGTCCGTTGTGCGGACGGACGAGATCGCCGAAATCGCCCGCCTTGCGAAGCACGAGATAGTCCCAGTCGTCGTGCTCGAACCACTCGCCGCGCCCGGTCCATAGGAAGAACGGGATCAGCGCGACGAGGAGGACCCCGAAGGCAATGAGCGGGGAGGCAAACGCGATCTTCGCGTTGTCTGGATCTACTCCGTTTGCACTGTCGTTCTCGTCCGGCGCGTTCGCATTCATGCACTACCGCGGCCGAGGCCGAGCCGCTTCGCGATCACCTCGTTCATGATCTCGTCGGTACCGCCACCGATGCGCTGGAGACGGGCGTCGCGAAACGCACGTGCGACCGGAGTCTCTTCGAGGTAGCCCGCACCGCCGAACACCTGCACGCAGGCGTCCACCAGGCGGTTCTGCACCTGTGCGCAGTACTTCTTTGTCATCGAGATTTCTGCGACGGGATACTCGTCGTGCATGACCCGCCACGCGGTGGAATACAGCAGCGATCGTGCCGCTTCGAGCTCGGTCGCGGCGTCGGCCAGCTTGTGCGCGATCACTTGATGCTCGGAAATCGGCCGGCCGAACGTCCGGCGTTCCCGCGCGTAGGCGATGGTGTCGGCGAGCACTTGGGTGGCGTGGCCGACCGAAGCGGCCGCGCCCGCGAGCCGCTCGTACTGCAGCTGCCACATGAGCTGGCCGAATCCCTGCCCGGGCTGCAGGCCGACCAGGTCGGCGTTCGGAACGGGTACGTCATCGAACGCGAGCTCGGCCGTGTCGGATGAGTGCATCCCGAGTTTCTCAAGCTTGCGCGAAACCGTCACGCCCGGCAGTGACGTGTCGACGATAAACAGCGAAATGCCGCGGTGCTCGGCGGCGGCATCGGTTTTGACCACGAGCGACAAGAAGTGCGCACGCGTGCCGTTCGTGATGAACATTTTACGACCGTTGATGCGCCAGACGTCACCGTCACGTACGGCGCGGGTGTCGATCGCGGCGACGTCCGAGCCGGCGTCGGGTTCGGTGATCGCGATGGCCCCGATCTTTTCTCCGGCGATCGCCGGCACCAACCAGCGTTCTCGCTGATCGTCGGTGCCGAACTGCGCGAGTGCTGGCGTCGCCATGTCGGTCTGCACCGAGATCGCCATCGGGATCGCACCCGCGCCGCAGCGCGCAAGCTCCTCCACGAAGACGAGACCGGCCGCGAGGTCACCGTCGCTGCCGCCGAACCGCGCCGGATAGTGGAGCCCGAGGAACCCCAGTTCGCCACAACGGCGGAACAATGAGTCCGGGAAGTGGCCGGCCCGCTCCCACGCGTCGACATTCGGGCGCACCTCGGTGTCCACGAAGCGTCGCACAATCGCCCGCAGCTCGATGTGTTCGGCTGTGAAGATGGCGTGCGGCGAGCTCACGCGCGGACCTCGTGGGCCGGCCCACGGCACAGCGGGGAGCTCGTCATGGTTCTACGCTGCCACACCGGGCGCCGACACGTAGACTGATGGATTCGATGCCTCGCACGCTGCTCCAACGCCGCCTGATCGATGTCAGCGACCGCCTCAAGCGGTTGCGCGCCGAACTCGCGGTCAGCGACGAGCAGTGCGCGTTCTTCGAGGCCGAGGCCGAGGACGCGAGGTTGCGGTCGCTCGTGTCCGAGACGCCGGTGGCCGACGCCGAGGCCCGCGAGGTGCGCCGCCACGCCGACGCGCAGACCCGTCAGCGGGACGCGTTGCGGCGCGCCGTACGCGAGCTCGAGGCCGAACAAGATGCGCTGCTCGATCGGATGGCCGCCGAGCTCGGGCCCGAATCACGTCCTTCGGACGCCGGGACGCTCCGGTGATACGCCGGGTCCGGGTCGTACTGGCCGAAGACGAGGCGATCATCCGGCTCGATCTGAAGGAGATCCTGGAAGAAGAGGACTACGAGGTGGTCGGCGAGACCGGACGCGGCGACGACGCCATCGACCTCGTGCGCGAACTCAGCCCGGATCTCGCAATCCTCGACATCAAGATGCCCTGGATGGACGGACTCACGGCCGCACGCACGATCGCGGGCGAGCGATTGGCCGCGGTGCTGATCTTGACCGCGTTCTCGCAACACGATCTCGTCGACCAGGCCCGCGATGCCGGCGCGCTCGCATACCTCGTCAAGCCGTTCCAAAAGAGCGACCTCATCCCAGCCATCGAGATGGCACTCGGCCGCTTCGAACAGATCGTCTCGCTTGAGAACGAGAACGCGGACCTCGCCCAACGGCTCGAAGCGCGCAAGATCATCGACCGTGCAAAAGGCCGGCTGATGGACGAGCACTCCCTGACCGAAGCGGCATCGTGGCGGTTCCTGCAGAAAGCGGCGATGGACTCGCGGCGCAAGATCCACGAGGTCGCCACCGACGTCGTGCAGGGCACCCTCGTTCCGTAGTCGCAGTCCGGGCGTACGATCAGCCGACATGGCGAAACTGCTCCTACTCGACGGCCATTCGCTGGCGTACCGGGCATTCTTCGCGCTCCCGACCGACCTGGCAACGAAATCGGGAACCGTCACCAACGCCGTTTACGGCTTCACGTCGATGCTGGCCAAGGTCGTGGCCGACGAACGCCCCGACCACCTCGCGGTGGCGTTCGACGCTCCCGGCGGCAGCACCTACCGCTATGAGCTGGACCCCGACTACAAAGCTGGACGCAAGCAGACCCCCGACCTGTTCGCGTCCCAACTCCCGCTCATCAACGAGGTCCTCGAAACCCTCGAGATCCGCCAGCTCAAAGTGTCGGGAGTCGAGGCCGACGACGTGATCGCCACGCTCGCGACCCAAGCGGCCGCCGACGGCATCGACGTGGTCATCGTCACGGGCGATCGCGACTCCTTCCAGCTGGTCTCCGACCCCCACATCAAGGTCCTGTACAACAAGCGTGGCGTTTCCGACTATGCGCTGTACGACGAGGCCGGCATCGCCGAACGCTGCGGCGGCGTAACTCCCGCGCAGTATCCGGAGTACGCAGCGCTGCGCGGCGACACGAGCGACAATCTGCCCGGCGTGCCGGGTATCGGCGAGAAGACCGCAGCCAAGCTTGTCACCACCTACGGATCGCTCGAGGGACTCTTCGAGCACCTGGCAGAACTTCCGCCCAAACAGCGCCAGAACGTCGGCGACGCGCACGACCGCGTGCTGAAAAACCGCGAGATGTCGGTCCTCGACCGCGACGTCGACGTCGGCGTCGAACCCAAGGACCTCGAGCTGGTTCCGTTCGATCCCGAACGGGTCCGGATCCTCTTCAACCAACTCGAGTTCCGAACGTTGTTGCCTCGCATCCTCGACGCGTTCGGCACGCCGGGCGAGACTGCCACGCCGCCCGATTCTGCCGCATTCGAAGTCGAAGGTACCGTCGCTCGCGATCCCGCCGCGGCGCTCGCCACGATGACTGCCGCGAACGCCGCACCGCGGGTCGCGGCCGCTGCCCGCTGGGCCGGCGTCCCCGGCCGAAGCGAGCTGATCGCCTTGTCGGTGGCGACCGCCCCGGACGCGGCGTCGTACGTCGTTGCCGAGTTGCTCACCGCGCCCCGCGTCCACGACGCGCTCGAGGCAGTCGCATCCCGCGCCGAGCCCAACCTCGTTGCCCACCGGGCCAAGGAGCTCGCCCACGGCTTGCATGTCGACCTGCGGTCCTTGGCGCACGACACCGCGTTGATGGCATATCTTCTCGATCCCGGCGAGGGGAAGTACACCCTCGAGGACCTCGCTCGCCGGTACCTGTCGGTCGAGCTCGACTCGCCCGACCGCGCCGAAGGGACACTCGATCTCGACGGAGATTCCGGAGTGGCAGATACGCAACGCCGCGCGGCGTTGCTGCTCCCACTCGCGCAGGTACTCGAGGAATCACTGCGCGCACGCGAGCTGCTGGACCTGTACGAACGCATGGAACGTCCCCTCGTTCGGGTACTCGCACGGATGGAACACGCCGGTATCCGCATCGATACCGAGTTCCTGAACGAACTCGGTCGGGAACTGAACGACGAGTGCCGGCGACTCGAGGCCGAGATCCACATCCACGCCGGCGAGCAGTTCAACGTGAACTCCACGCCGCAGCTGCGGCACATCCTGTTCGAAAAGCTCGGACTCACCCCGGTGAAGAAAACCAAGACAGGCCCTTCGACGGATGCCGACTCTCTCCAAAAGCTCGCCGAAGAGCACCCGATCGTCGAGACGCTGCTCCGATACCGCGAGGTGGAGAAACTTCGCAGCACATATGCGGACGCGTTGCCGCCCCTCGTCGGTCCCGACGGCCGTATCCACGCGACGTTTGATCAGCTCGCCACCACCACGGGACGGATCTCGTCGGTATCTCCGAATCTGCAAAACGTTCCGGTCCGCACCGCGGGCGGCCGCGAGCTGCGCCGCGCGTTCATCGCCGACGACGCGTGCGGTCTGCTCACCGCGGACTACTCGCAGATCGAGTTGCGCGTGCTCGCACACCTCGCCGACGATCCGGGTCTCATCGACGCGTTCGAGCGCGGCGCTGACGTCCACACCACCACCGCAGCGCGGGTCTTCGGGGTGAGCGAGGACAAGGTCGACGAGTTCCAGCGCCGCTTCGCGAAGGTCGTGAACTACGGCCTCGCGTACGGTATGGAGGCCTACGGCCTTGCCCAACGGCTCGACATCCCGACCGATCAAGCACGCGAGATTCTCGACGCGTACTTCGCCGCGTTCCCGAATGTCGCGGGCTACATGCACGAGACGATCCGCGAGGCCAAAGCCTGCGGTTACACCACCACGTTGTTTGGACGTCGGCGCCAACTGCCCGAGCTCTCCTCGGACAATTTCCGCATCCGTCAGATGGGGGAGCGCATGGCGCAGAACGCTCCCGTGCAGGGAACCGCCGCCGATATCTTCAAACTCGCGATGATCGACCTCGACCGCGCCCTCGAGGCCGCGGGGCTCGAAAGCCGGATGGTGCTCACCGTCCATGACGAAATCGTCCTTGAGGCACCCCTCGACGAGCGCGAGCGGGTCGAGCCGCTGGTGTGCGACGTGATGGAACACGCCGCCGTGCTGCGAGTGCCGCTCGTCGTCGACCTCGGGTTCGGGCCGAACTGGGCCGACGCGAAATAACGCAGCAGTTTGGAGCCGCCGGCCGGGTTCAGCGCAGCGGCGACGCCGCCGGAACGGGCGGGACGTACCGAGCGACCTGCGCGCGCCGCGGACGGTGTCCGCGTTCCCACCACGCGTCGAGCACAAGCGCGGCGCTGTACGCGGACAGCGGGAGGAGCACGCGACCGAAGTCGGCCGGTCTGCGCCAGACGTCGGAGCCGAGAAAGGGAGCCAGCACCAAGAACGACACGACAATGGCGTACCACTCGTCGCGTTTGCCCCAGCCGAGCGCCGACGCGACCACGAGCAGACCAATCACGATCCACGCAAGCGCCGTCCATCGGTCGGAGGAGTGTTGTATCGCGTGTTCGAGGCCTGAAAACGGTATGAACGTCAGCCGATTCGCGCGAGCCGCGAACGGCCAGTAGCCGACCCGGAGACGCACGACTGTGATCCACGCTGCGTAGGCGACGAACGGGAAGACGAGGGGCCGGAGCCGGCGCAGGGTGGCGCCCGAGCGGCTGGTTTTCAAGGCAAGCACCATCAGGGCGAGGGGAACGAGCAGCATCGACTCGCGGGTGAGTGCCGCGAAGGTGAACGCGGTGACCGCGAAGGCGATCTTCGGTTTCGGTTTCGCGGTCCACCCGAGCACACCCGCGGTGATGAACGCGAGTTCCAACAATTCTGGTGTCATGCCCCACACGATCCCGATCGCGCCTGGTATCGCAAAGATGCCGAGCGCGTATCGCGGCGGAATGTCGGCCCGAGCGAGGAGCGCGCCGAGGGCGATGACCACCAGCCCCGCGGCCAACGCGTCCAGGGCGCCCAGGGCGAGGGGCACCAGGTTGGGATCGCCGAGCGACACGAGCCAGCCTGCCTCGCCAAACAGCGGCCGCTGCGCCCGGTACGCGAATTCGGGCTTCGACGCGAGCGCCTGCGGTCGTGCCAGCGTCGGATCTCGCGCGATCGCGGCGTACGCCTGACCGTCGCCCGCTCCGAGCAGGGCTCGCAATCCGACCGAAGATTCGGCACCTGCCCCGGACCGCTCGGGTGCGGGAGCGACGTGGATCGCGTGGGCGCCGAGCGCGAGCAGGAGCGAAGCGACGAACACGCCGATCACACCCGATGCGAGAACCTCCCGCGAGACCGGAGCAAGGCGTCGCATCTCGTCTTTATCGCCACCGTCTTCCTCGAAATGACTCGTTCCGGACTCGGTCCCCTCTGGTGGTGGCTGGACGACCGGCTTTCGGGCTGAGAGCAAGCCCTGTAGCCTTCGCGCTCGCTGCTCCGCCGGGGTGGCGAGGTGCGCGCGCCCGAATCGGGAACGGCGCTCCTCATAACCAGAACAAAGCAGGATACCGAGTGTCGGAACAGGAACCGGGCGCGGTCGCGGAAAGCGAAGCGCCCGTCGGGGCCGCTCCCACGTCAGCCACCGAAGTAGGCGACGCCCCGAGCGGGGACGCACAGTTCGAGGAAGAGACTGAGGTCGTCATCAACGACCTCGAGGGGTCGTTCGCCGACGCGATCGACGCGACCATCATCGCGTTCGACGATGGCGATCTGGTCGCCGGGACCGTCGTGAAGATCGACTCCGACGAGGTGCTCCTCGATATCGGATACAAGTCCGAAGGCGTGATTCCGACCAAGGAACTGTCGATCCGCAACGATGTCGATCCGCACGAGGTCGTTTCGCTCGGAGAGCAAGTCGAAGCGCTCGTCTTGCAAAAGGAGGACAAGGACGGCCGCCTCATTCTCTCGAAGAAGCGCGCCCAGTACGAAAAGGCGTGGGGCACGATCGAGGCGAAGAAGGAAGCCGACGAGGTCGTCTCCGGTCCCGTCATCGAGGTCGTAAAAGGTGGCTTAATCATCGACATCGGCCTGCGCGGATTTCTTCCCGCGTCGCTGGTTGACCTGCGGCGTGTGCGGGACCTGCATCCGTTCGTCGGCAAAGTGCTCGACTGCAAGATCATCGAGCTCGACAAGAACCGCAACAATGTCGTACTCAGCCGCCGCGCGTATCTCGAAGAGACACAGCGCGAGCAGCGCGACGAGTTCCTCACGAACCTCAAGCCCGGCGAGATTCGCAAAGGAACTGTCTCGTCGGTGGTGAACTTCGGTGCGTTCGTCGACCTCGGCGGCATGGACGGTCTCGTCCACGTTTCGGAGCTCTCATGGAAGCATGTCGACCATCCGTCATCGGTCGTGCAGGTCGGCGACGACGTGACGGTCCAGGTTCTCGACGTGGACCTGTCGCGCGAACGCATCTCTCTGTCCCTCAAGGCAACCCAACAGGACCCCTGGCAAGAGTTCGCGGGCGGCCACCAGGTCGGCGAGCTCGTGTACGGCCGGGTCACCAAGCTGGTGCCATTCGGCGCGTTCGTGCAGGTCGGCGAGGGCATCGAGGGTCTGGTCCACATCTCAGAAATGGCAGAACAGCACGTCGAGGCGCCGGAGCAGGTGGTCACTCCCGGCGAGGAGCTGTGGGTCAAGATCATCGACATCGACCTCGAACGGCGCCGGATCTCGCTGTCGATCAAGCAGGCCGCCGAAGGGGGCGAGGTCGCAGCCGAGTACCGCGAGTTTTACGGCGAACACGCCTACGACGAACACGGCAACTACATCGGACCCGAGTTCGAAGCCCCGTCCGACGATGCCCCAACGCCAGCCGCGCCCACCGCCTCCCCGGACGGCGACGCGACAGCTCCGGTCGAGGCCGAGCCGCCCGGAGACGACGCTCCGCCGTCCCTGTAATCGCAGCTCGACTCGAACACCGATTCGGCGGCATCGATGACGTTGCCGCGCGTTTTCCCTCACTGTTGCGCCCGTAGTTGCCGATGTGCTTGTTGGCGGCCCAGGTGGCCGCTGAACGGTAGACTTCACAAAGATTCGCGCGCTCCGTAGTCAATAGGACAGAAACCGACCACGAAGCGCGTCGGACTCCTTGTAGGGCTACCAGACATCTGTCACACTTCGCCCCTTCCGGAAGGAAAATTTTGGGGGAGGCGAGGTGAAGATCGCAGCGCCCCGGGCGGGCGTCTGGGCGCAATAAAGGGGAGCGCGTGCGCAACTGGCGAATCATGTCCACGATCGCAGCTGTCGTATTCGCGGCGGTCGCCGGAATTCTCGTCTGGAAGTATCTGAACGGCGCCGACTCGCGGGCCGAGCGCAACAAGCATCTGGTTTCGGTCCTCGTCGCGAAGGGTTCGATCGCTCGAGGCACGGTCTTCGACCAAGCCCTGTCTGAGAACCTCTTCGCGACCAGGCAGATCCCCCAGGACTCGCTGCCGCCCGACGTGTTGACCCCTACCTCGAACGCGCGTCTCCTTTCCCTGTACCGGGGCAAGGTGGCGACCAGCGTGATCTTCACCGGTACGCCGATCGTTTCCGACGAGTTCGTGCAACCATCGCAGCTGGTCAGCACCGTTTCCGGAGCCATCCCGAACGGCAAAGAGGCGATCACGGTGAGCCTCGACCAAACCCACGCGGTCGGTGGGTTCGTGACACCCGGCGACGAGGTGAACGTACTGTTGAACTTCCCGGTCACCGATGCCAACGGCGCGACGACCTCCCACAAGGTCACGGCGTTCCTGCTCCCGGGCCTGAAGGTGCTGGCCGTGGGTTCGTCCACGGATCTGCCCGGCGGACCGGCGAACGCGACGTCCGTGCTCACCAGCGCTACCACGACCACCGTGGCGGAGTCCCAGCCATCAAGCTTGATCACCCTGCAGGTGACGCCTCGTGAGGCCGAACAGATCGTGCAGGGCACCACGATCGGAACGGTGTGGCTGAGCCTCGACCCGCCCAACTTCTCGCCCGACCAGTTCAAAACTCCGACGGAGATCGTCGACGAGATCAACCTGTTCAACCAGACGTTGCCCGAGTTGCAAAAGCGTGCCCAGAACATCATTCAGGACGCGCCGCCGCTGTCGGATCTTCCGTAACACTTTGAAGCGCGCAGAGCACCCCGCGAGAGAGCAGTGATGGAAACGACAAGCCCAAGCGAGCGTCCGGACGCGCAGCGCTACCGCGTGCTCGCGGTCGAACCCGATGAACGGATGCGTACGCGCATCACACTCGAACTCGCTGGGATCGTTCCTGCGCCCGTGACATCAGTCGACGGGGTCACCCGGGAGCTGGTACCCGGTGAGCCGACCGTGGTCGTGTTCGGCCCGAGTTTGGCTGTGCCAGCGGGCCTCGCCGACGTCCAACGTTTTGCTCGCACGTTCCCTGAAGTCGGTGTCGTGCTGCTCGCCGACGAGCTGACGATGTCGCTCCTGCAGGACGCACTGCGGGCCGGCGTCCGCGACGCGGTCACGATCGATGCCGGCGAAAAACAGATCCGACTGGCAGTCGAGCGGGTCGGCGAAACCATGTCTGGCGTGGTCAATCGCGCGGCTGCAGCTTCGGCCGAACCCGCCCGGCAGGGCAAGATCATCGTCGCGTTCTCGACGAAGGGCGGCGTCGGCAAGAGCGTGTGCGCGACCAACCTCGCCGTGCTGCTCGCCACCCGCAACCCCGGTCGAGTCGTTCTCGTCGACGCCGACCTCCAATTCGGTGACGACGCAGTCCTGCTCGGCGTCCCACCGCAACATACGTCGGGTGACGCGGCGTCAGTCGTCGACACCATCGACACGCAGCTGATGGACGGCTTCCTCGCAACCCATGAAGCGTCGACGCTCCGGGTGCTGTGCGCGCCGGTCGAGCCTGCCGCCGGCGAACGGATCACGGCCGAAGAGATGATCGGCATGGTGCGGATTCTGCGTTCGATGTTCGACTTTGTCGTGGTCGACATGCCGCCCCACTTCGACGATGTCGTGCTCGCCTTGCTCGAAGAGGCCGACGAGGTGTTGCTGATCGCCAGTCTCGATATCCCGAGCATCAAGAACTTGAAGGTCGGGATACAAACTCTCGACCTTCTTTCCGTCGCCGGCAGCAAACTTCACCTCGTCATGAACCGCGCCAACGCCAGAGTTCACCTCGATATCAGTGACGTCGAACGCGCATTGGGTGTCGCCGCCGAATTTCGCATCCCGTCCGACATTGCGATTCCGCAGTCGGTGAATCGTGGTGTCCCGGTCGTACTCGACAAGCCGCGGTCGCCGGCCGCGCTCGCGCTGCGAGCACTCGCCGACCGTTACTCAACTTCGGATCCGGGCCCCGTAGATGCCGAGCCCGAAGCGTCAGCCGAGCCGCGTCGCCGCGGCTGGCGCCGATAGCGAACAGGAGGTCGCGCACCATGTCGCAGCAGTACTCCCGCTGGCAGGACCTACAAAAACAACCGGGGTCTTCGTCGCGGACGACCCAGCTCGAGGAGTTGCGTCTGCGTGTCCATCAGTTCGTGATCGACCAGGTCGGGCCAAAGCTCTCCGACGAGGACGTCGAGGAGGTCGAGCTCCGCCGACTCGTACAAGAACAGGTTCATCAGGCGCTGAACGACGAACACACCGCGCTGTCGGCAGCAGAACGGGCCCAGCTCATCCAAGACGTCACCGACGACACGCTCGGATACGGCCCGATCGACCGTTTCCTGCATGACCCGGGCATCACCGAAGTCATGGTAAACGGCCCGAAGATGGTCTACATCGAACGGCGGGGCAAACTGGAGCGGACCGACGTCGAGTTCGTCGACGAAGACCATCTGCGACGCACGATTGACAAGATCGTCAGCCAGGTCGGTCGGCGCATCGACGAGGCCTCACCGATGGTCGACGCCCGTCTCCTCGACGGTTCGCGCGTCAACGCGGTGATCCATCCGGTTGCGATCGGTGGTCCGTTCCTCACGATCCGCCGGTTCTCCAAGGAGCCCTACACCGTCGACGATCTCATCAACTTCGGGACGCTGACGCCCCAAGTCGCCCACTTCCTCGACGCGTGCGTGCGCGGCCAGCTCAATACTGTCATCTCGGGCGGAACGGGCACGGGAAAGACGACGCTGTTGAACGTCGTGTCGTCATTCATTCCCGACGAGGATCGCATCGTCACGATCGAGGACGCCAAGGAACTTCGGCTCTCACAAGAGCATGTCTGCTCGCTCGAAGCGCGCCCGCCGAATGTTGAAGGCAAAGGTGAGGTCAAGATCCGGGAGCTGGTACGCAACTCATTACGCATGCGTCCCGACCGGGTCATCGTCGGCGAAGCACGCGGCGCCGAAGCGCTCGACATGCTCCAGGCCATGAACACCGGCCACGACGGATCTCTGACGACGGTTCACTCGAACGGCCCGCGCGACACGCTCTCTCGGATCGAGACGATGACGTTGATGGGCGGCATCGAGCTGCCGGTGCGTGCAATTCGAGAACAGGTGGCTTCCGCCCTCGACGTCATCGTTCACCTTTCCCGAATGCGTGACGGCACGCGCCGGATCACGAACGTGTGCGAGGTGATGGGCATGGAGGGCGAGACGATCGTGCTCCAGGACATCTATGCCTTCGACTTCGGGATGGGCGTCGACGACGACGGCCGCTTTCTCGGTCGCCTCAAGAGCACGGGAATCCGGCCCAACTTCTCGGAACGCCTCGCCGACCGTGGCGTGAGGCTCGAGCCCGAGCTGTTCACGCTCGAACCGTTCGCCCGACGCGTCGTCGGGCTGCGCTGAGGAGGCGAGTTGACCGTGAGTTGGCTGATCGCGAGTGCGTTCATTGGGAGCACGGCCAGCCGGATCCTGATCGCGGTCCTCGCCGCGGCCGCGGTCGCGTTGCTCGTCGCGGCCGTCGGTGTGCTGCTCGGACGGCGTCAGGCCAAGGTCGAACGCCAACTCGCCGGTTACGACCTGCCCGATCCGGTTTCGGAACACGTCTTCTCCGCAGGGTCTGGGGTGGGGTCCGGGCTCATCGACGCGCCCGAAACGGCGATCGTGCAGCAGGCCGTCGCAATGACCTCGCGTTTCGCGGAACGAACTGGGTTGCTCGCCAAGACCGAACTGCTCCTCGAATCGGCCGATGTGCCGTTACGAGCTGGAGAGTTGCTGTTCTACACGCCTGCGTTCACGGTCGTCGCGTTCTTACTGCTCGCGGTGATCGCCGGACCGCTCGTCGGACTCGTCGCCGCGGCAGTGGTGCTCGTCGCCCCAGTCGCGTATCTCAACTATCGACAGCGGGCCCGTCAGCTCCGGTTCGAGCGCCAGCTGCCCGACACGCTGACGCTGCTTGCGAGTTCTTTGCGTGCCGGTTTCTCGTTGATGCAAGGGCTCGAAGCAGTCGCCCAGGAGATCGCCGACCCGATGCGCAAGGAGCTTCAGCGCGTGTTCACCGAGGTACGTCTCGGCCGGCCCATCGAGGACGCGCTCGGTGAAGCAGCCGTTCGGATGGACAGCAACGACCTTCACTGGACCGTGATGGCGATCCGGATCCAGCGCGAGGTGGGCGGCAACCTCGCCGTGCTGCTCGACACCGTGAGCGACACGATGATGAAACGGGAGCGGGTTCGCCGAGAATTGCGCGCGCTCACGGCCGAGGGTCGACTGTCGGCGATCGTGTTGAGTCTGGTGTCACCACTGCTCGGGCTCGGGATCTGGCTGATCCAGCCGTCGTATCTGAAGCCGCTGGTGCACGATTTCTTTGGCATCGCGGGTCTGATCGGCGCAGCGGTGCTGTCGATCGTCGGATGGTTCTGGTTGCGCCGCATCGTCGATATCGAGGTCTGAGATGATCGCGCTCATCGTTGTGCTCGCCGTCGCCGCCGTTTCGTGCGGCGCGTGGGCGGCTTCCACCACCCTCGAGTCTCGCTCAGGAACACGTCGCTCCTTGCGCGCCATGGACGACTACCAAGTCGCCGACGTTCGCGAGCAGGAGATGCTCGAGTCGATCGGCGCGCGCGTGCTGGCGCCGCTCTCTCGCGGCCTCGTCGATCTGACCCGACGGGTCACGCCCGTCGGATACAGCGAGAACGTGAAGCGCAAGATCGTGCTCGCTGGAAACCCCCCGGGCTACGAGGTCGATCGCTTCATGATCCTCAAGGTGCTGGGGTTCGCGTCGGGCCTCGTGTGGATCGGGCTCGCGGTCACGTTCTTCAGCAGCAATCGGCTGTTCGCAATCTTGCTCGTGCTCTTCGCGTGGGGTGTGTGCTTCTTCGGTCCCGATGTCATCCTCGATGGCCGCATCGCGCGTCGCCGCGATGAGATCGAGCGCCGTCTGCCGGACACGCTTGACCTGTTGGTGATCTCCGTCGAGGCCGGCCTCGGTTTCGAGCAGGCGCTCGAACGGACCGCGGCCGCGGTACCGGGACCGCTGTCGGAGGAGTCGCGCCGGATGCTGCAAGAGACGCGTATGGGCGCGAGCCGCGCCGACGCGTTGCGCGCACTCGACGAGCGCACCCAGGTCGACGATCTCGGCACGTTCATCCTGGCCATGCTGCAAGCGGACGCGTTCGGCGTTTCGATCTCTCGTATTCTGCGCTCCCAGGCCGACGAGATCCGGATCCGTCGCCGCCAGGCCGCACAGGAAAAGTCACAGAAAGCCCCGATCAAGATGCTCTTCCCGCTCGCGGTGTGCATCTTCCCGGCCGTGTTCGTGATCGTGCTCCTTCCGGCCGTGCTGCAGATCTTCAAAGTCTTCTAAGGTCGTCACGGCTTCCGCCGAATCCATCGATGTGGGTGCACCCGCCGGAACTGAGGTGCGCGACGTCGGTTCGGACTCGCACGAGTCCGCGGACCTGCGTCGGAACCGGACCGCACGCGTGTGGTCGATGGCCGGGCTCATCACGTTCCTGTTCGCCGTCGGTGGCTTTGGGTTGTCGTCAGGATCGCTCGGCGACAACTCCTTCTTGTGGCATCTCCGCACCGGCGGGTTGATTCTCGACAAAGGCATCCCCCGCGCCGACCCGTACTCGTTTACCGCCGCCGGCACTCACTGGGTCGCGCAGTCGTGGCTGGCGGAACTGATGTACGCGGTGCTCGAACGCAGCATCGGCGACCACGCCATCCGGGTCGCGGTGGGGGTCGCGGGTGCGTGCATTGGGGTGTTCTTGTTCCGCGTCGCGTTCCGCACCGCGGACGATCGGGTGCGCGGGCTGGCGATCGCCATTCCTGCGCTGGCATGCAGCTTCACGGTTCGGTCTGAACGTCCGCTCTGGTTCGGGCTGGCGCTCCTCGGGGCGCTGGTCTTCACGATCGAGGTGCCGGAATCGTTCCTCGGACGCCATCTTCGCGTCGTCGTGCCGGTCCTGATGTGGCTGTGGGTCAACACGCACGGCACGTTCGCGCTGGGGTTCGGGTACCTCGGGCTGTACCTCGTCGGCCGCTGGCTCGACGGGGCGTCACCGCTGCAGGGCAGGGAACGCGAAATCCTCATCGGCACCGCGATCGCCTCGGTCGTGATTTTCGTCAACCCGTACGGTCCCAGTCTGGTGTTCTTCCCCGTCGCGCTGATGGGACGAAGCAAGGTATTAAACAACGTCGCCGAGTGGCAGTCGGTCAACCTGCATACCCTCACCGGGTTCTTCTACGCGTTTTGGCTGTTCCTGTCGGTGGTCGCACTGGCCCGCTCCAAGCCTCGCCGCAGCGACGTGCTCCTGAGCGTCGTGTTCTTAGCGCTCGGGTGGTGGGCTGTACGCAACGTCGCGATCGCGGTCGCGGTGACCGTACCGGTCGTCGGGCGCGCGTTCCGGCCCGTTCGCGATCCCGCAGCCGCACCCATCGACCACGAGGAGCGTTACGGCACGGCGACGCCGCTCCTCGTCGTGTTGGTGTGTCTGGTCAGCGTCTTGCTGGTCGGCCGGGCCGCGGCGCAACCTGATTTCAACCTGAAGCGGTATCCCGTCGCCGCGTTACAAGCGCTCGACGGCGAACATCGCCTCGGCGGTCGGCTGCTCACGACCGACGCCTGGGCCGGTTACGTGATCTACAAATACTGGCCGGAACAGCATGTGTTCTTCGACGACCGCTACGACATGTATCCGATCGCGCTGACCGCCGCCTACAACAAGATCCTCGACTTGCAGCCTGGTTGGGAGCAGGTCCTCAACCAATATCGGATCAACATCGTCGTCTGGCCCGAAGACGGTGCCGTGGTGCAGGTCCTCGAGCATCTCCCCGGCTGGAAGGAGGTCCGCACCGACAAGGTGGCGACCACCTTCATCCGCACTCAGCCGTTGCCCTGAACACGCGAAGCGGCCGCCGGTTTCCCGGCGGCCGTTTGCGCAGTGCAGCGACTCAACGTTGAATCGCCGGCTTGATTAGCCGCCCGCAATACCGCTTGATGCCTGGCTGAACTTGCTGCTCACCTGCGACCCGAGCAAGGCGACGATGCCGATCACGAGGATCGCGATGAGTGCGAGAATCAGCACGTACTCGACCATGGTTGCGCCGCGCTCGGCGTCCACGCCGAGACGAGCCTTCAACCAGGTTTTGACGAGAAAGAGATCCATTGAAGTTTGACCCCCTGCGGTCAGGTTGTTGTTCCCCCGAGCGCTTGCCGGCTGGGGTGCAGAGCAAACAATGACAGTCCGAGGGTGTAGAGAAAATAGGCCAAGCGCACCATTTGTCGTGACTGGGTAGTACGCGCCATATTTCGACGTGATTGTCCGATTCTGGTGGGCTTCAGCGGAGACGGATAATTCCGATGCGTACGGCCGACAACACAGCCTGGGTGCGGTCTCTGGCTTCGAGCTTGTCGTAGATCGACGCGAGGTGGTTCTTGACCGTCTTGCCGCTGATGAACAGGCTGGACGCCACTTCGCTGGTCGAGCAGCCGTCGGCGATCAGTTGGAGCACCTCTTCTTCCCTCGGGGTCAGCGGAGACGGGGGCCGGTCGATCCCGTCCTCGAGCTCGGCCAGGATCGTCGCCGCAAGCTCGGTCGACAACGCCACGTCGCCGCCTGCAGCTTGGGTCACCGTTGAGACCACCTCTTGCATCGAGGCGTCCTTCGTCAAAAAACCCGTGGCACCGGCCGCCACCGCGTCCCGGCGCAAGGCGTCGTCGCCGTGCATGGTCAAAATCACGATGGGAAGGTCGGGAAGCTCGGCATGAACTCGCCTGGTCGCTTCGACACCGTCGAGGACCGGCATGGACACGTCCATCACCACCACGTCGGGGCGGAGCTCGCCGGCGAGCCGCACCGCTTCGCCGCCGTCTGCCGCCTCCGCCACCACTGACATCCCGGCATCCTCAAGTGCTCGGCGAATCGCCTGGCGCAGGAGCTGATGATCGTCCGCGAGCAGTACCCGCATCAGGCCTCACCCTTCATCGATTGGACTTGCTGTTCAGGCTGATCGCCGTTCCGACGTCTGCTGAGATTTGAGCGCCAGTTCGACCGCGACCTTCGTCCCGAGGCCGGGCCGGCTCTCGATCGCCAGCTGCGCACCTATAGCGTCGGCACGTTCCCGCATCCCCACAAGGCCGTAATGCTCGCCGGCGACTGCGGCCGGCTCGAAACCCGACCCGTTATCGGACACCTCGAGGCGTGCGATGCCGTCGCGCACTTCCCAGCGGACAACCACCGACGTGGCGTCTGCGTGACGCTCCACGTTCACCAGGGCCTCTTGCCCGATTCGCCACAGCTCCTGCTCGATGCGGTACGGCAAGGCCGTCGACGCGGTCGGAATCCACTCCGTCGCGATGCCCGTCCGTTCCGCGAAACGCTGCAGGTAGCTGCCCGCCACCATCACGATGTCTTCGACCTCGCTGACGTTCGAACGCAGCTGGTAGATCGTCTCCCGCAACTCGCGCACGATGTCGCGTACGACCACCCGAAGATCGCCGATCTCGGCGACCTTCTCGCCGGGAAGAACATTGATGCGTTCGAGTTCGAACGCGACGTAGGCGAGCGATTGCGCGACACGATCGTGGAGCTCTCGGGCGATCCGGGCCCGTTCCGCTTCGGCGCCCAGCGTGCGGAGCCGTCCGAACCAGCGGGCGTTGTCGATCGACAGCGCCAACAGGCTCGACAGGCTTTCGAGCAGATCTTGCTGTTCGGGTCCGTAGACGTCGGGGACGACGTCTTCGAGCGCGATCATCCCGACGAGCGCACCACGGGCGCGCAGACCGGTGTACATACCGCTGCGGGCGAGCGCCGCGAACCCGCCCTCGTCGGGGTGAACGAGGCGATCATCGATCAGGATCGGATGCGCGCTCGAAACGGCCCGCTGGAGGGGCTGGGGGAGATCCGATTCGGTCAAATGGGCGGGTAGCCGGACCCCTTCAGCGAGTTCCACAGTCCACACCGACTGGGCGTCGTCGCGCACGAGGACGACGAGCGCACTGAATCGCAACACCGAACGGAGTCGAAGCCGCATCGAGTCGACGACCTCGCGCAGGTCGAACGAAGCCGGCAGCGTCTGGGCGAGCGAGTGCAACGACACGAGAAGCTCGTTTGCGGTCGCCATCTCTGCGGCCTGATCGATCGCGGCTGCTTGATGCGTCTCGATCTCGGCGATCAGGTTCCGCGTGAACGCACCGAGCGCACCGCACAGCAAAAACACGACCGCGATCTGACCTGCCGACCGGGCGTCGGTCGCGTCGATCGACTGCATCGCGATCGTCGCCGCCGCCGCGATGACACCAGCGATCGCGGTCCCGACGGCGGCTCGCCGTCCCCACACATACCCGGCGAGCAGCAACCCGGTAATGGGTGTCAGCACATACGGGCTGGCGAGCCCGCCCGTGACGGTACTGACCGTCACCGTGAGGATCAGCTCGAGCACGACCAGGAGTCGGATGCGGGTCGCAGGACTGGGACGCATCTGATGGAATGTCTGAATCGCGCCGAACACGACGAGCGCGACCGTCGCCAGTGCGAAGTGGCCGCCCGAATGGCGGAGCACGCCGAAAATGATCCCGGCACCGATGGTCACCCAGCGGGTGGTCACGGTCAGGCGCAGCAGCCGTGACTCGATCCGGGGCGCGGCTTCGTCACTCGAGGCCAGCGAGGCCGCGAGACGACCGAACCCTTGGGGCGGTTTGCGTCGGGCCACGGTGGGCTCCTCCCGGCGATCCAACCGGGGTTTCACGTAGCGGGTGTACGCGCTTTGTCGGCACTGGGAAGCGTATCCTGAGGTTGCGCTCGCCTCGGCTGCCCGCGCTCACAGAGCGCGTCGGCAGCGGCTCGTAGACTCGGCCGCCGTGTTCATGGTCGGCCTCACGGGCGGCATCGGGTCCGGCAAGTCGACCGTGGCGCGGATGCTCGCCGATCGGGGTGCGGTCGTGGTCGATGCCGACGCGATTGCCCGCGAGGTCGTCGAACCGGGAACGCCGGCGCTGGCGGCCCTCGTCGAGGCGTTCGGACCCGAGATCCTCCTTGCCGACGGTTCGCTCGACCGTCCGGCATTGGCGTCACGGGCGTTCGTCACCGACACGGAACGAAAGCGGTTGGAGGCGATCACGTTCCCGGCCATCGGTGAGGAGTTCCTGCGCCAGGTCGCCGCGGCGTCAGCCGACGCGATCGTGGTGCACGACGTCCCGTTGCTCGTCGAGTCGACCCGGGGATACGACTACGGCGCGGTCATCGTGGTCGAGTCGCCGCGGGAGCTGCGCCTGCAGCGCCTCGCGGCGCGTGGCGTCGACCGCGTCGATGCCGAACGTCGGATGGCGCTGCAAGCAACCGACGAGGAACGCCGGGCGGTGGCCACCTGGCTGGTGGACAACTCCGCAGATCTCGCCCATCTCGAACGCCAGATCGGCGAGATCTGGCCCGATGTGGAGGCACGCGCCCGCGCCAGCCAAGCCAAACCGGCCGAAGGGACGGCGTAGGGAGATTCCGGACGGAAGCCGGCCCGCTCATCGCCGCCCGTTCGGCGACGCCAACGTCAGCGGCGACCATCGGGCGTGGCCGAACGTCGGCCACCACCGCGCCCGGACGCAGCGATCGTGGGACCGACGACCCAACCTGGTGGCAGGCGGCACCGGCGGGGCGCTTGGGTGTCGCAGGCCGCCGGTACGCTCGATTCGTGCAGGAATTCGAGCTTGTCACCGACATGGAACCGGCCGGCGACCAGCCGCAGGCGATCTCGGCGCTGGTCGAGGGCGTCAAACGGCACGACCGGTTCCAGACCCTGCTCGGCATCACCGGTTCGGGCAAGAGCTTCACGATCGCCAACGTGATCGCCCAGGCGCAGCGGCCGACGTTGGTGCTCGCGCCGAACAAATCGCTCGCCGCGCAACTCGCGGCGGAGTTCCGTGAGTTCTTCCCGCGCAATCGCGTCGAGTATTTCGTCTCCTACTACGACTACTACCAGCCCGAGGCGTACATCCCGTCGTCCGACACCTACATCGAAAAAGACAGCTCGATCAACGACGAAATCGACCGGCTCCGTCACTCGGCCACGAGCGCGCTGCTCACCCGACGTGACGTGATCATCGTCGCGTCGGTGTCCGCGATCTACGGGCTGGGTTCACCCGAGCAGTATTCCAAACAGCTCCTGATGCTCAGCCGCGGCGAGGAGCGCGATCAGCGTTCGATTCTGCGCCGACTCGTCGAACTTCAGTACGAACGCAACGATTTCGCGTTCGCGCGCAACAAGTTCCGCGTCCGGGGCGACACGATCGAGGTCTTCCCGGCCTACGAGGAGCGGGCCATACGCATCCAGCTCTTCGGCGACGACGTCGAGCGGATCTGCGCGGTCGACCCCCTCACCGGCGAGGTCATCGAGGAGCTCGACTCGCTCGCGTTGTTCCCGGCGTCGCATTACACCACCGACGAGGAGCGTCTCAAGGAGGCGATCGCCGGCATCGAAACCGAGCTCGCCGAGCGCCTCGCCGAACTGGAGAGCGAACAGAAGCTGCTCGAGGCGCAACGGTTGCGGATGCGCACCACCTATGACCTCGAAATGCTGCGCGAGGTCGGAAGTTGCTCAGGTGTCGAGAACTATTCGATGCACCTCGACGGCCGAGTCCGCCATCAGCCGCCGTACACCCTCCTCGACTACTTCCCCGACGACTGGCTCTGCGTCGTCGACGAATCGCACGTCGCGATCCCTCAGCTGCACGGCCAGTTCGAAGGCGACCGGTCGCGCAAGGACACGCTCGTCGCGCACGGATTCCGGCTGCCGTCGGCGATGGACAACCGGCCGCTGCGTTTCGAGGAGTTCACCGAGCGAGTGAATCAGGTCGTGTTCCTCTCCGCGACCCCCGGACCGTACGAGCGAGAAATCTCGACGCAGATCGTCGAGCAGGTCGTCCGGCCCACAGGACTCATCGATCCTGAGGTGATCGTCAAGCCGACCAAAGGTCAGATCGACGATCTGGTCGCCGAAATCCATGCCCGTACCGAAGCCGATCAACGCGTGCTGGTGACGACCCTCACGAAAAAAATGTCCGAGGACTTGACCGACTACCTGCTCGAACTGGGTATCCGGGTCCGCTATCTACACTCCGAGATCGACACCCTCGAGCGCATAGAAATTCTGCGGTCGTTGCGGCTCGGCGAGTTCGACGTTCTGGTCGGCATCAACCTGCTTCGTGAGGGACTCGACCTTCCCGAAGTGTCGCTCGTCGCGATCCTCGACGCGGACAAGGAAGGCTTCTTACGGTCCGCGACATCGCTGATCCAGACAACTGGCCGCGCGGCCCGCAATGTCGACGGGCAAGTCATCATGTACGCCGACCGGATGACCGATTCGATGCGATACGCGATATCGGAGACGACGCGGCGCCGCCAAAAGCAGATCGAATACAACACCGAGCACGGCATCGATCCTCAGACCGTCCGAAAAAAAGTCACCGACATTCTCGAAATGATCCGAATGCGCGCCGGCGACGAGGCCGACACTGGACGGTCGCGGGGCAGAGGCCGCGGACGCAGTCGCTCAAACGCGACTCGAACGGATCGACTCGATCTCCCGCGAGACGAGTTGGGGCGTCTCATCCAAAGCCTGACCGACGAGATGCACGACGCGGCACGTGACCTGCGCTTCGAAGAGGCCGCCCGACTCCGCGACGAAATCCACGAGATGAAACGAGAGCTGCGCGAGGTCGGGTAAAATCGTTCCGAGATGAGCAGCCGGCGACTGGCAGTCCTGCTCGGATTGGCGCTGCTCATCGCGGTCGGCCCCATCGTGGGAGCCGACACTGCGCAACCCGCGTCTCGTTACAGCCTCACGGCCAGCATCGCCGAGCACGGCACCATCGATATCGCGCGATACCACAAGCGGCTCGGTGTCGATCACGCGATCTACAAGGGACATCTCCGTTCGGACAAAGGGCCCGGCCAACCGTTCCTTGCCGTACCGGTGTACTTGGTAGGTCGGGCATTCGGGGCCGAGTCGGCCCTGCACGCTCGAGTCTTCGGCGATCTCGGCCTGTGGTGGGACACGTTGTGGTCAGCGACGGTGCCGTTCGTCGTGCTCGTCGCCCTGATGTTCCTGCTCGCGGAGAAGTTCGCCCGACGCAACGTCGCCGCCGCCGTGGCCCTCATGGTCGGCGTGTGCACGATGATGCTCGAACACGCCGTGAACCTGTACGCACACGACCTCGCCGCACTGTTCGCGTTCGGAGCGTGGATCGCGATCGACGAGATCCCGTTGACTGCACCACGCGCCGCGCTTGCGGGTTTCCTCGCCGGTATGGCGGTCCTCACCGAATACGAGTCTGGGATCATTTTGACCGTCCTCGCCGTCTACCTTCTCGTGCGGCAACGCAACCGGATCGGCTGGTTCGCGCTGGGTGTCAGCGCGCCGCTCGCCGTCCTCGCGTGGTACCAGTGGCGGGCATTCGGCGCGCCGTGGCACACACCATCGGCCTATTACGCGGGCGTCCTCAACGGCACCACCAGAGGCGGATATTCGATCCCCAACGTGCACGATCTCGGGGCCGTGCTGTTCGGAAACCGCGGCCTGGTCATCGGCGCGCCGATCGCGTTCATCGGCCTGATCGGTGCCGGATGGCTCCTCGCTTCAGGGCCGAGCGCGGCCCGGCGCCACGCGATCGTCGCGTTCGCCGTCGTGGTGCCTTATCTCGTGCTCTGTGCAGGATGGTCGGGTCTGCCGCTGCTCGAAGAACCCGGCCCGCGGTACCTGATCCCCGCACTGCCATTTCTCGCAGTGCCCCTCGCCGCGACGTGGGATCGGCTGTGGCGCCCGATGCTGCTGGCTGCGCTGATCGGCGCCGCGATCTCGGTGCCCGACGCGACCACCTACATCCTGCTCCGGCCCAAACAGCCGGCGTTTCCTGAGCTGTTTCGTCGCGTGCGGGTCGGCGAGTTCCTGCCGACGCTGTGGTCGATGGCATTCGGACGGGCCGGCATCGTGCTCTACGGCGTCTCGGTCGTCGTCGCGGTCGCTTGGGTCGTGCGCGCGTGGCGGGAACCTGAGCGAACAGGTGTTCGACCAGCGGCGGTCGGGGAGATAGTCTCGGGACGATGAGCGACACGATCGTCGTCCGCGGGGCGCGCGAGCACAATCTCCGCAACGTCGACGTCGTGCTTCCCCGTGATCGACTGATCGTGTTCACCGGTCTGTCCGGGTCGGGCAAGTCCTCGTTGGCGTTCGACACGATCTACGCCGAAGGTCAGCGCCGATACGTCGAGTCGCTGTCCGCGTACGCCCGGCAGTTCCTCGGCCAAATGGACAAGCCCGACGTCGACTTCATCGAGGGCCTGTCACCAGCGATCTCGATCGATCAAAAGTCGGCGTCACGTAACCCCCGTTCGACGGTCGGGACGATTACCGAGATCTACGACTATCTCCGACTGCTCTACGCGCGGATCGGTATTCCGCACTGCCCGAAGTGCGGCCAGCTCATCACGCGTCAAACACCACAACAGATTGTCGATCGCGTGCTGCTGCTGGCGGACGGCACCCGGTTCCAGGTTCTGGCACCCGTGGTGCGCGGTCGGAAAGGCGAATACCACGCGTTGCTCGATGAGTTCGCCGGGCAGGGCTTCACCCGCGCCCGGGTCGACGGGCAGGTCGTCGACCTGCCCGCGAAGCTCGTACTCGAACGGTACGAACAGCACACGATCGAGGTCGTCGTCGACCGTCTGGTCCGCCGAGCGGGCATCGAACGCCGACTGACCGACTCGCTCGAGACGGCACTGAAGTTGGCTGACGGTGTCGCCGAAGTCGAGATCGTCCCCAAGAACGACAAAGCCGAACCCGAAACCCTCGTGTTCTCCGAACATCTCGCGTGCATGCAGTGCGGATTGTCGTTCGAGGAGCTCGCGCCCCGGAACTTCTCGTTCAACTCGCCCTACGGCGCATGCGAGACGTGCGACGGGCTGGGCACGAAATTCCAAGTTGATCCGGAGCTCGTCGTACCCGACGACGACCTTTCGATCGACCACGGCGCGATCGCGCCATGGTCGGGTTTCCGCGGCGAATACTTCAAACGGGTCCTGACTGCAGTCGGAGACGACAACGGCTTCTCGACCGCGACACCTTGGAAGAAGCTGAAAGCCGCGCACAAAAAGATCGTGCTGTACGGCGCCGGCACCAAGCAGGTGACCGTGCGCTACAAAAATCGATACGGCCGGCAGCGCTCGTACGCGACCAAATACGAAGGTGTCGTGCCGTGGGTCGAGCGCCGGCACACCGAAAGTGACTCCGACCGTGTGCGCGATGTCATCGAAGGGTACATGCGCCTGGTTCCGTGCCCGACCTGTGGTGGTGCGCGGCTCAGGCCGGCGTCGCTTTCCGTCACGATCGGCGACCACAACATCTTCGCAGTCGGTGAACTTTCGATCACCGACTGCGTCGCCTTTTTCAAAACCGTTGAGCTGTCCGAACGCGACCGCCTCATCGCCGAGCGGGTTTTCAAAGAAGTGCTCGAACGGCTGCAGTTCATGCTCGACGTGGGCCTCGACTACTTGTCGCTCAATCGCGCGTCGGGAACGCTGGCCGGCGGGGAAGCGCAACGGATCCGGCTTGCGTCACAGATCGGGAGCGGCCTCGTCGGGGTCTTGTACGTGCTCGACGAGCCGTCGATCGGGTTGCACCAACGCGACAACCGCCGCCTGATCGAAACACTCGTACGTCTGCGCAACCTCGGCAACACCGTGATCGTCGTCGAGCACGACGAAGAGACGATTCGCGTCGCTGACCACGTGGTCGACATCGGACCCGGCGCCGGAGAACACGGCGGCGAAATCATCGTGTCGGGCACCGTCAAAGACGTCTTGAAATCGAAACGGTCGATTACCGGCCAGTATCTGTCAGGGAAGCGCACCATCGAAGTGCCGGCGCTGCGTCGCGAGCCCGGCGACGCGTGGCTAGCGGTACGCGGGGCACGTGAACACAACCTCAAGGAGATCGACGTCGAGTTCCCGCTCGGATGCTTCGTTGCGGTGACCGGTGTCAGCGGCAGCGGCAAAAGCACGTTGGTGGGCGACATCCTCCACCCGGCGCTCATGCAAAAGATCTACCGGTCACGCGACGTGCCGGGCCGGCACAAGCGCGTCGAAGGCACCGAACATCTCGACAAAGTCATCAACATCGACCAGTCGCCGATCGGACGGACCCCTCGATCGAATCCCGCGACCTACACCGGCGTGTTCGACAAGATCCGAACCCTGTTCTCGAGCACCCAGGAAGCGAAGGTTCGCGGCTACCTTCCTGGCCGCTTCTCGTTCAATGTGAAAGGCGGCCGGTGCGAGGCGTGTCAGGGCGATGGCACGATCAAGATCGAGATGCATTTCCTGCCCGACGTGTACGTTCCGTGCGAGGTTTGTAAAGGTGCGCGCTACAACCGCGACACCCTCGACGTCGAATGGAAAGGCAAGAGCATCGCGGACGTGCTCAACATGCCGGCCGAGGAAGCACTTGCGTTCTTCGCGGCGCAGCCGTCGATCGCGCGGCAGCTGCAGACCCTCGTCGACGTCGGACTCGGCTACGTCCGTCTGGGTCAGCCCGCCCCGACCTTGTCGGGAGGGGAGGCACAGCGCGTGAAGCTCTCGACGGAGCTTGGCAAGCGTGCGACCGGACACACGATTTACATCCTCGACGAGCCGACGACCGGCCTGCACTTCGAAGACGTCCGCCGGTTGTTGGGTGTCTTGCAGCGACTTGTCGACAACGGCAACACCATGCTGGTCATCGAGCACAACCTCGACGTCATCAAGTCGGCCGACTGGATCGTCGACCTCGGACCCGAAGGCGGAGCTGGCGGCGGCTCCATCGTTGCCGAAGGCACGCCTGAGCAGATCGCGAAGGTGCCCGAGAGCTACACGGGACGGTTTCTCGCACCATTGCTCGGCATCGACCGATAAGCCGCGTATGAACCGTGTGGTCCTCGCGGGCTTGATCGCCGCGCTATTGGCCGCCGGTTACATGCTCTACACGGTCCGCCCCCTCGATACCGGGCGCGGCGCGTACGTGAGCCTGTACGACCATCCGAGCTCAGGGCTGCTCGCCGCGTTAGCCACCGGAGACGGCCAAAGTTACGCCGCGCTCGCTCGCGATCCGACGATGTCCCGTCCCCAAGTATTCGAAGACGGACCCGAGGAGGCCGCGTACCGGTATCAGCGTCCGGTTCTCGGATACCTCGCCTGGATCGGCTCGTTCGGACGACCCGAATGGGAACCGGACGCGCAAGCCGTGTTCGTCATCCTCGGCGCCGCGACCGCGACCGCGGCGTGCGCCGAACTCCTGAGACGCAGAAAGATGCTGCCGTACCTCGCGTTGTTTGTGCTGGTGACGCCAGGCACGCTTTCGGCAATCTCGGGTCTGACCGCGGAACCGATCGCGCTCGCGTTCGTGACGCTCGGGCTCCTGGCCTGGTGGGCGCCGCGCCGGCGCGCGGTGCTCACCGCGGTGTTCATGTCGTTGGCTGCACTGACCCGCGAGTCGTCACTCGTTGCGCTCGTCCCGCTCGGAGTCGTCGAGCTTGTGGGCTCACACCGCGGCGCGTTGGTTGTTCGCGTGCGACGCCTGATGCCGCTCCTGGTCCCGTTCGCGGCGTACGCATCGTGGCTGGTCATCCTTCGCGTCCGGGTCCATGCCTGGCCGGTCGCCGGTCGAGCGGTTCGGCTGTCAGCGGTCCCGTTCGGGGCGCTCGTGCACGACGTTCCGAGATTCCTGCAACCCGCGACAACGTGGCTGTGGTTCGTTGTCGGCGCACTCCTTGTCGCTTGGGTCCTGGTGCGTGGACGCAAGGATCCCCTTTCGCCGATCGTCGTCGCGTACGCGGTGTTCGCCGCGTTTTTCGGGACCGACGTCTGGCGGCGCTGGCAGGACTTCGGCCGGCCGCTCCTGCCGCTGTACGCCTACAGCATCGTTGCGGTCCTCACATGGCTGCAGGACGTACCGAAACGGTCGAAACAAACCATGTGATATCGAAGCGCCGAGTGCCGACGAGCGCCTGGCTCCTGTCCGGCGGAACCGCACTCGGGCTCGCAGTCGCGACGGGCGCGCTCCTGGCGCGACGCGGCACCAACAGCTTCTACGCCGAAGGCGACGCCGCAACGTACCGTCTCATCGCAGCTGATCTGTTCGGACGGGCCAACGGGTTCACCAACCATGCCGACGCCGCCTATCGTTACGGCCGCGTTGGGCTTCCATTCCTCGGATGGCTGTTCGCGTTCGGCCGGCCCGGCGCGGTCGGCTCGACACTGATCTGGGTCAACGTCGCCGCGATCGCCGCGATCCCCGGCCTCGCCGCGACGTTGCTCGAGGGATACGACAGCCCGGGTGTCGCCGGCGCGATCGTCGTGTTGGCGGCCGGCTTGTTCGCCCTCTCCCGCGACCCGGTCGCCGAACCGCTCATGATCGCCCTCATCGTCCTCGCGTACGTGCTCGACGCGCACGGCGGTCGGCGCAGCGCGTTGGTCGTGCTCGCCTACGCAGTCCTGGTGAAAGAGGTCGCAGCACTCGCGTTGGTGCCGTGGCTGTGGCGCGCGGTGCGCACGAGGAACTGGCGCGACGTCGGCGGTGTTGGCGCCGCGCTCGTTCCGTACGCGAGCTGGTGCGCATGGGTCCGATGGCGGATCGGCGCGTTTCCGTTCCTCGCACACACTGTCCAGCGGACCGGCGCCATCGGCCTGCCGTTCGCGGGTATGTGGACGACCTGGAACGATATGCCGCACCACTCCACAACGATCCTGACGTTGACGTCCGTCACGATCGCGTTGGCCGCCGCGGCGGCGTGGGCGGCGCGCCGGTCGCCGATCGGTGGCCTCGCGGCCGCGTTCGGATGCTTGACGTTGTGCTTGGGGCCGAACGCTTTGCGCTTCTCGTTCGAGATCGGACGTCTGCTCGCACCCGCACAGGTGTTCGCGCTGGTCGCTCTCGCGATCGCAGGCTCGACACGCCGAACCCGACGCCCGGCGTTGGTTACCCTGCAACGTGACCCGATGGCCGCCCGACGCTGACCCGAACGCCTGGGAGCGCAACGCCCGCTGGTGGCAGGACGGCTTCACCGACGGGGCCGACCCGGAGTACGAAGAACAGATCCTTCCGCTCGCCGCGGAGTGCCTGGCCGGCGCAACCCGGGTCGTCGACGTCGGGACAGGAGAAGGCCAACTCGCTCGGCTCGCGACCCGCCTCGGCGTCCCGGTCGTCGTTGGGGTCGATCCGACCCGTGCCCAACTCCGGGTCGCGGCCGAACGCGGCGGCGGGCCGGCCTATCTGCGCGCCGAGGCGGAACGGTTGCCGTTTGCCGATGCGACCTTCGACACCGCAGTCGCGTGTTTGGTGTTCGAGCACCTTGCCGATCACGAGCGCCCGATCGCGGAGATCGCACGGGTGCTCGCTCCGGGCGGAACATTCGTGTTCCTGCTCAACCATCCGTTACTCCAGGCCCCCAACAGCGGCTGGGTGATCGACCACATCCTCGACGAGGAGTACTGGCGGATCGGCCCGTACCTTCCGGTCGACGTGACGATGGAGGAACTGGCGCCCGGAGTCGTGCTCCCGTTCGTGCACCGGCCGCTCTCTCAGTACGTCAACGCGATGGCCGCTCGCGGACTGTTCATCGAACGGATGGAGGAACCCGCACCGCCCGAAGGGTTCCTGGCCAAAGCCGACGAGTACCGCGCCGCCGCCACGATCCCGCGGCTTTTGCTTCTCGTCGCCCGCAAGGCCGCAAACGTTAGGTGATGTCGAGCATGCGTTGGAGGGCGACGCGTGCCCACTCGGCATCGTCGGGGTCGACGACGATCTGATTGACGATGCCGCCCCCCACGAGCGCGTCGAGCGTCCACGCCAGATGCGGCGCGTCGATGCGGAACATCGTGGCGCAAGGACAGATCAGCGGGTCGAGCGACACGACGGTCTTGTCGGGGTGGTCGCGGGCCAGGCGCTGCACCATGTGGATCTCGGTCCCGACCGCGATCGTCGCGCCCGACGGTGCCGCCGCAACCCATGCTTGGATCCGTTCCGTGGACCCGACACGATCGGCGACCTCCACCACGTCGTGGGCGCATTCGGGATGGACGATCACTTCGACGCCGGGATAGTCGGCCCGCGCGGCGGCGACGTGGCCGGGCCGGAAGCGCTGGTGCACCGAGCAATGACCCTTCCAAAGCACCAGCGTGCAGTCCTTCACCTCCCGCTCCTCGAGCCCGCCGCACTCGCGTTGCGGATTCCACAGCCGCATGTCCGACTCGATGTAACCCATCTCGAAGCCGGTATTGCGGCCCAGGTGCTGATCGGGGAAGAACAAGACCTTGTCGCCCCGCTCGAGCGCCCACGCGAGCACCGCACGCGCATTCGAAGACGTGCAGACCGCTCCGCCGTGGCGGCCGACGAAGGCCTTCAACGCCGCGGCCGAGTTCATGTAGGTGATCGGTACCACCCGGTCAATCGCGGTGATCGCCCCGATGTCCGCCCATGCCTCTTCGACCTGGTCGATATCGGCCATGTCAGCCATCGAACAGCCCGCGTTGAGGTCGGGCAGAATGACGCGTTGGTGATCGGCGGTGAGCACATCGGCAGACTCGGCCATGAAGTGCACACCACAGAAAACGATGTCCGTCGCCTGGTCGTTCTCCGCCGCGAACCGGGCGAGTCGAAACGAATCACCGACCGCGTCGGCCCAGCGAATGACCTCATCACGTTGGTAGTGATGGCCGAGAATGAGGAGCCGGTCGCCGAGGGTGCGTTTGGCCTGTGCGATACGCGAAACCAGCTCGTCCGGCTTCGCGAGCGTGTAGTCGTCCGGCAGCGGAGCCTGAAGACGCAGCATGTGTTGCCTCCCCATGGCGGGGTAGGGGCTGCTCGTCGGCCGGCGGGTGACAGCCCGGTCGCCACACCGCGGGGTTGTCGGCCTCGGAGCGGGATTCTCTGCGCCGGATACCGGGCCGGCGTACCCCCACGATAACACCGACGGGCCCGCGAGGCGTAGCCCAGCCGCGACAATGGGACATGGTCGCCCGTCCGGAACCCGGAAGCATCCCCGACGCTCCCGGCTCGTACCAGTTCCTCGACGCCGAAGGCCGGGTGATCTACGTCGGCAAGGCGAAAAGCCTCCGCAGCCGACTCTCGAACTACTTCGCCCCCCCGGCGACACTGTCAGAACGTACCTATCAGATGGTGCAGACCGCAGATCACGTCGAGTGGATCGTCGCCAAAAACGAGGTCGAGGCCTTCTTCCTCGAGTTCAACCTGATCAAACGGCACAAGCCTCGTTTCAACATCCGCCTCAAAGACGACAAGTCGTACCCGTACCTCGCGGTCACGCTCGACGAAGAATGGCCGCGTGCGATGGTCATGCGCGGCCAACACCGCAAAGGGGTCCGGTACTTCGGACCGTTCGCGCACGCGTACGCGATCCGCGAGACCCTCGACCTGCTGCTGCGAACGTTCCCGATCCGCACCTGCACCAACACCAAGTTCGACCGTCACCATCGCCTGGGACGGCCGTGCCTGTACGCACATATCGAGAAATGCGCAGCACCGTGTGTCGACGAGGTCGACCACGACGAGTACATGCGCCTCGTCCAAGACCTGTGCGACTTTCTCGACGGCGAACACGAACCTGTGCTGCGCCGCCTCGAGGAACGGATGCGCGTCGCGTCCGACCAACTCGAGTTCGAACTCGCGGCCCGCGTCCGAGATCAACTCGCGAGCGTCCGCAAGGCCATCGAACGCCAACAGATGGTCGGCACCCGCGAAGAAGACTACGACCTCATCGGGCTGGCCGAGGACCCGCTCGAGGCGAGCGTACAGCTCTTCTTCGTCCGCAAAGGTCGAGTGGTCGGACGCAAGGGACTCATCGTCGACAAGGTCGAAGACCTCGAAACGCCAGCCCTCATCGCACGGGTCGTCGAACAGCTCTACGCCGACGCACCCGCCGAAGACGTACCGAAGGAGATTCTCGTCCCGGTCGAACCCGAAGACCTCGACCTCTACGAGGAGTTCCTCACCATGAACCGCGGTTCGAAAGTACGGATCCGCGTCCCGCAACGCGGCGGCAAGCGGGAACTCCTCGACACAGCCATGCTCAACGCCCGAGAGTCATTCCAGCGTCACAAGCTCCGACGCGCCTCTGATCACAACGCGCGAGCGCGAACACTCGTCGCGCTGCAAGACGCGCTTGACCTCCCCGAAGCACCGTTGCGGATCGAATGTTTCGACATCTCGCACATTCAGGGCACCAACATCGTCGCCTCGATGGTGGTGATGGAAGACGGCATCGCCAAACGGTCGGACTATCGGCGCTTCAAAGTCAAAACGCTCGACAACCAAGATGACTTCGCGTCGATGGACGAAGTGCTCACCCGGCGGTTCCGTCACTACCTGCGCGAGCGCGACGAAGGCGCACACGCAGGGAAACGCTTTTCCTACCCTCCGAACCTTCTCGTCGTCGACGGCGGTCGGGGACAGCTCAACGTGGCCGTGCGCGTACTCGAAGAGCTCGGCCTCGAAGACATCAGCGTGGCCAGCCTCGCCAAACGGTTAGAAGAGGTCTACCTACCCGGACGCGACGAGCCCGTCCGCATCCCTCGCGACTCAGAAGCGCTCTACCTGCTCCAGCAGGTGCGCGACGAGGCCCACCGCTTCGCGATCACCTACCACCGCCAGTTGCGGGGCAAAAAGATGACCGTCTCGACGCTCGACGGCATCGCCGGCCTCGGCCCCGGACGCAAACAACGTCTGCTGCGTGCCTACGGATCGGTCAAGAAACTCCGAACGTTGACCGAAGAGGACCTGCGCGCCCTCACCTGGCTGCCCGACCCGGTCGGCACGGCCGTGTACCGGCGTCTCCACAACCTCGACACGCCCGATCCTGCCCCTCACCGCCGTACCGGCGCGACGATGGACGAATCATGAACATGCCACCCCTCGACGTCACGATCATCACCGGAATGTCCGGCGCCGGCCGTTCCGAGGCCGCACGCGTGCTCGAAGACCTCGGCTTCTTCGTGATCGACAACCTCCCGCCGATGCTCATCGGCAAGGTCACCGAACTTGCGCGCGGTCACAGCACACCGAGCCGATATGCGTTGGTCGTCGACGTCCGTTCCGGCGACTTCCTCCACGACCTCTCCGCCGCGATCGACGAACTCCACCAGCAGGGCGTCACGACCCGAATGCTCTACCTCGACGCGGGAGACGACGTGCTCGTCCGTCGCTACGAAGAAAGCCGGCGGCGTCATCCCCTCTCCGACAGCGATCGGGTCAGCGACGGCATCGCCCGCGAACGCGCCCTGCTCGAACCGCTCGTCGCCGAGGCCGATCTGCGGGTCGACACGTCGACGCTCAACGTGCACGAGCTACGCGACCGATTGCGCGAGCTGTTCTCCGAGCACGAGTCGGCCGCGGCGCTGCAACTCAACGTCGTCTCGTTCGGCTACAAGCACGGGCTCCCGATCGACGTCGATCTCGTCTTCGATTGCCGGTTCCTGCCAAACCCGCACTGGGTTGAAGAACTCAGACCGTTGACCGGACTCGACGGTCCGATCCGCGACTACGTCCTCGCCCAGCGAGGCGCCCGCGAGTTCCTCGATGAGCTCGACCGTCTCTTCGGACTGCTGCTACCCGGCTACGAACGCGAAGGCAAGGCGTACTTGTCGATCGCGCTCGGATGCACCGGAGGCCGCCACCGAAGTGTCGTCATCGCCGACCAGCTCGCGGAGCGTCTCCGCCGCCGCGGTCACCGAACAGCCGTACACCACCGGGACGTCGAACGTGCCGTATAACCCCGACGCCAAAATCGTCGCCCTCGGCGGCGGGCACGGGCTCGCAGTCGCGCTCCAAGCCGTACGCCAATACGCCCAATCGGTCACCGCCGTCGTCAGCGTCGCCGACGACGGCGGCTCCTCGGGCCGATTGCGACGCGACCTCGGCGTCGCCGCGCCCGGCGACCTCCGCAAAAGTCTGGTCGCGCTCGCGTCCAACGGGGGGCCGTGGTCGACCGCGTTCGAACACCGTTTCGCGAGCGGCGAACTGTCAGGCCACGCGCTCGGCAACCTCCTCATCGTCGGGTTGGCGGAATCGCTCGGCGATCTGAACCGGGCGCTCGACGAGGCCGGCCGGCTCCTCGGCGCGGTCGGTCGCGTCATTCCCGCCACCGTCGACGCCGTCACCCTCGAAGCCGACATCGGCGGCGAAGCGGTGATCGGACAGGTGGCAGTCGAGTCGCTGACCGCCGGGGCAGTCGTAAGCCGCGTCAGGGTCGTGCCCGCCGACGCCGCCGCGACACCCGACGCGCTCGAGGCCATTGCACAGGCGACCCAGGTGGTGCTCGCCCCCGGATCCTTGTACACCAGCGTGCTCGCGGTGCTGTGTGTGCCCGAGATCCGGGCCGCGGTGGCGAACACGTCGGGGCGGGTGGTGCACGTGGCGAATCTCCGCGCCGATGCAGAGACATTCGGACTCGACAGCACCGACCAGCTCCGGGTCCTACTCGACCACGACGTCCGCGTCGATGTCTTGTTGCATGATCCACGGTACGGGCTCGCCGTGAGCGAGAATGACATCCGGGAATTGGGGGTACTGCCGGTCGCGGCCAACATCGCCGCGAACAGCTGCGCCCACGATCCGGTGAGATTGGCGAGCGCGCTCGCAGGTCTGCTGTAGTCCAGGGCCGCCGCCGGGCGGTCACATCGGGGAGGATCAAGATGGCTGTGCGAGTCGGCATCAACGGATTCGGGCGCATCGGTCGCTCGTTCACCCGCGCGATCCTCGCGCGGGGGGCCCAATGCGAGGTCGAACTCGTCGCCGTGAACGACCCGTTCGGCGACGCGCACACCATGGCGTTCCTGCTCAAGCACGACTCCGTCGGTGGCACCATCGCGAACGAGATCAAAGTTGATGGCAACTCGTTCTCGATCGACGGTCGGGAGATCAAAAAGCTCGATCAGCGCGAGCCGGCAGACATCCCGTGGGCCGACAACGGCGTCGACATCGTGATCGAATCGACCGGTCTGTTCACCGCACGCGAGGGCGCCGCAGCCCACCTGAAAGGCGGCGCCAAACGCGTCGTCATTTCGGCACCGTCCAGCGATGCCGACGTCATGATCTGCATGGGCGTCAACGACGGCTCGTACGATCCGAAGGCACATTCGGTGATCTCCAACGCGTCGTGTACCACGAACTGTCTCGCACCGATGACCCGCGTGCTACATGAACGCTTCGGTATCGAGCAAGGCTTCGTCACCACCGTTCACGCCTACACGAGCGATCAGCAACTCCAAGATCAAGCGACCGCGACCCGTTCCGGGAAACCCGACCTGCGTCGCATGCGCGCCGCCGCGCTGTCCATCATTCCCAACTCGACCGGCGCCGCCCGGGCTATCGGACTCGTCATGCCCGCACTGAAAGGCAAGCTCGACGGGATGTCGCTGCGAGTTCCGACCCCGACCGGTTCCATCACCGACCTCGTCGCGATCCTCCGCGACGACGTGGACATCGCTTCGGTCAACGACGCCTTCCTCGCCGGATCTAACGACGAAAGCTACCGCGGCGTCCTCGAATACAGCGACGAACCGCTCGTGTCGGCCGACATCGTCGGCGACGCTGCGTCGTGCATCTTTTCGTCGCTCGACACAATGGCGAACGGTCGAATGGTGAAGGTTCTCGGCTGGTACGACAACGAGTGGGGATACTCCAACCGGCTCGTCGACCTCGTCGAGTTCCTCGGCACTCGCTAACAGCATGGTCCAACCGGTACCGCAGCTGGAATCGCTCCCGCTGCCGAAGGAGACGCGCGTCCTGTTGCGCGCCGACTTCAACGTTCCGTTGCACGACGGCAGCATCGAAGACGACCTGCGGATCACCGCGTCATTGCCGACCATCGAATGGCTGATGTCACGGCAGACCAAAGTGGTGTGCTGCTCGCACCTCGGCCGCCCGAAAGGCAAGCCCGACTCGGCGTTTTCGTTGGCGCCCGTGGCCGACCGTCTCGGCGAACTGCTCGGCACAACGGTGACGCTCGCACCCCACATCGCAGACCCGGCAACCATCCACCAGACCCACGCGCTGCCAGCCGGTGGTGTGATGCTCGTCGAGAACCTGCGGTTCGATCCCGGCGAAGAGGCGAACGATCCTGCATTCGTACGAACGCTCGCCGAGCTCGGCGACGTCTACGTCGATGACGCCTTCGGTGCCGCGCACCGAGCGCACGCGTCGATCGTCGGTCCACCCCAAGTGATGCCATCCGCCGGCGGGCGCTTGCTCGCCCGCGAGGTCGACGTGTTAAGCCAACTGCTCGAGCGTCCGAAGCGACCGTTCGTCGTCGTCCTCGGAGGCGTCAAGGTGAGCGACAAGCTCGGCGTGATCGACGCGCTCCTCGACCGCTGCGATCAGCTGCTCATCGGCGGCGCGATGGCGTTCACATTTCTCGTCGCCGACGGCGGACACGTCGGTCACTCGTTCGTCGAGGCCGCTCAGGTCGAGCACTGCCGTCAGCTGCTCGGCACCGGCAAGGTCGTCCTTCCGACCGACGCCGTCGCCGCCAACGCCATTCGCGCCGACGCGACAGCTCGCCACGTGTCCGCACAGTCGATCCCCGACGGTTGGACCGGGGTCGACATCGGCCCGGAAACCGCCGGGACCTACGCCGACATCGTCGAAGGCGCCGCGACGGTGTTGTGGAACGGCCCGATGGGTATTTTCGAGATACCACCGTTCGCGGCCGGGACCCGCACCGTCGCCGCCGCGGTGGCCGACTGTCGGGGCTTCACCGTCGTCGGTGGCGGCGACAGCGCCGCCGCCGTACGCGAGATGGGATTCGCCGACCAGGTCGATCACGTGTCCACCGGCGGCGGAGCCGCGCTCGAGCTCATCGAGTTCGGTGACCTCCCCGGACTCGAGGCGCTGCGCCGAGGTGGGCAGCCGCCTCGGTAAGGTCCTGCCCATGTCAGACCGCAAGCCGTTCATGGCCGGCAACTGGAAAATGCACCACACGCACCTCGAGGCGATCCAGGTCGTCCAAAAGCTCTCCTACCGGCTCGACAAGAAAGACTTCGACGAGGTCGACATCGTCGTCTGCCCGGCGTTCACCTCGTTGCGGTCGGTGCAGACCACCCTCGAAGGTGACCGCATCGATATCGCGCTCGGCGCGCAGAACTGCCACTTCGAGCCCGAAGGCCCATACACCGGGGAGATCAGCGCCCCGATGCTCGCCAAACTGCACGTGCAGTACGTGATCGTCGGCCATTCCGAACGCCGCCAACTGATGGGCGAAACCGACGAGATCGTCACCAAGAAGGTCCGTGCCGTGCTCGCTGCGGGCATGCAACCGATCGTGTGCGTGGGGGAGACGCTCGAACAGCGCGACGCCGGAGCGACCGACGAGTTCGTCGCCGGCCAGACCCGTTCTGCGCTGGCCAACCTCCCGGCCGAAACAGCCGAGCGTTGCCTCGTGGCCTACGAGCCCATCTGGGCCATCGGAACGGGCCGCAATGCCACACCGGACGATGCGAATACCACGATCGGCGCGATTCGGTCGGCAATCCGTGACCTGATGGGCCGCACGGCCGACGAGATGCGGATTCTGTACGGGGGCAGCATGAAGCCCGGCAACGTCGCCGACCTGATGGCCATGCCCGAGGTCGACGGCGGGCTCGTGGGGGGCGCGTCCCTCGACCCGGACGACTTCGCGAGAGTCATCCGGTACGCGAAGTAAGCTGCCGGCCGACCTGATTTCAAGAGGGAGATGATCCTGTGCTGATCAATGCGACGCTGCTGACGATCCACATCACCGTCTCGTTGATCCTGATCGTGTTCATCTTGCTCCACTCCGGCCGCGGCGGCGGGCTGTCCGACATGTTCGGAGGGGCCGCGGGCGGATCCCTGGCGGGATCCACGGTCGTCGAGCGCAATCTTGACCGGCTGACCGTCGTCGTTTCGTTGGTCTTCACGTTCACGACGATGCTTCTCGCGCTCCGACTCGACTGAGCAGAAGAAAACGGCTTCATTACCGCCAGATTCTGCCGAGTAAGTCGTATGGCCCGACGTCCCTTTGGCGCGCTCGTCCTTTTCGCCGCGTTCGCGATGTCGGTTGCGGCCTGCGGGAGCACTTCGGCTGGCCCGGGTGCGACTGCCTCCCCGACGACAACGTCGTTTGCTGGGACCGTCCCGTATGGAGGGACGCTGGTCGTCGGCGCCGAGCAAGAACCAGATTGTTTCGATTGGATCGGGTCGTGTTCGGGTTCGTCGTGGGGAACCTGGATGGCGCAGCTCGAAACCCAGCCGATGGCGTTCCGGACGGTCATCAGAAACGATGCTGCAGTCTGGGTGCCGGGCACAGTGCTGGCCGGTGAACCGAAGTTTGTTGCGTCGCCGATCGAAACGATCACCTACCAGATCAATCCGGCCGCGGTGTGGTCCGATGGGGTGCCGATCTCGTGCGCAGATTTTCGCTACACCGCCGCGCAGGAACAGTCCGGCCCAGACATCTACGACCGGACCGGCTATGTCGATATCGACCGGGTGTCATGTCCGACGCCGAAGACCGTCGTCGTCACCTACAAGAAAGGCAAGACGTTCGCGGGCTGGCAAGCGCTGTTCTCGAGCGCAGTCGGAATCTTGCCGGCGCATCTGCTCCAGGGCAAGAGCCGCGACGCGTTGTTGAAAGACGGGTATTCGTGGTCGGGTGGTCCCTGGTTCGCGAAGTGGAACAAGGGCCAGAACATCGTGTTGACACCGAACCCGAAGTATTGGGGACCGAAACCGCATCTCGACAAGGTGGTGTTCCAGTTCGAGACCGACACTGCCGCGGAGTTCCAGGCCTTCCGGTCAGGTCAGGTCGACGCCATCTATCCGCAACCGCAGCTCGACGTGGTCGACGCGATCAAACAGGGCCTCCCCGACGCACACACCCAGTATCAGTCGCAGACCGCGACCGTTGAGGCGTTGTTCTTCAACAATGCGCGCTTCCCGTTCAATTCGAAGCCAGTCCGGCAAGCGTTCAGTTACGCGATCGACCGGAACGCGATCGTGAACAAGCTGTTCGGGCCGCTCGGGGTCACCACGGCCGCGAACTCGCTCAATCCGTTCGTGGTCAAGGACTACAGCAATCCGAACGCGTGGGCCGGATACCAGCCCGACCTCGCCAAGGTGAACTCGTTGATGACCGGCGCCGGTTGGAAGAAAGGCTCCGACGGCATCTGGGCCAAACACGGCCAACGCGCCGCGTTCACGATCGTGTCGACCGCGGGTGACCAACGACGAGAACTCACCGAGGAAGTCATGCAACCGGAACTGAAAGCCGCCGGTTTCGACATGTCCATCAAGAACACGTCCGCCGACAACCTGTTCGGGACGGTGCTCCCCGCCGGGAACTATCAACTGTCGTTGTACGCCCAGAGCCTGACCGGAATCACACCCGGCCTGTGTTCGACGTTCTGCACCGAGAACATCCCTGGCCCCGCCAACCAAAACTCCGGCGAGAACTGGAGTTGGGTCAGTATCCCGGCGGCCGACACCCAACTCCGTATCGTCGACACCGATCTCAACCAAACCACGAGCGAAGCTGCCGCCGCCAAAGCCGATGACATCCTCGCCGCCAACGCGGTCGCGTTGCCCCTCGACCCGCTCCCCGACATCTGCATCTGGAACGACAAAGTCGTCGGGCCGATCTCCGACAACCCCATCGAAGGCATGTTCTGGAACATCGATCAGTGGGGGATCAAGCAGTAGCGTCAACCCACATGGCGCGTCCTCCGATCCGATGAGCTCATCCGATCACTCGAGGAAACCCCGGTGCTGAGATATCTCGCGCGTCGCGTGCTCGGCTCGATCCCCGTGCTGCTAGTCGCGTCGTTCATCACGTTCTGGCTCATTCGTCGGGCGATCGATCCACTCGCCAAGTACCGGCACACCAGAGGCGCCGAAGCGGTCATGGCGCAACAGCGCAAGGCGCTCGGGCTGAATCATCCCGTGATCGTGCAGTGGTGGAGTTGGCTGACGCACTTCATTCGAGGCGACTGGGGGACCAGCGCCAGAACTTCCGACGCGGTGTCGGGCATGATCCAGCACGCACTTTGGCCGTCTGTGCAGCTGCTCTTCTGGGCGACGATCGCATCGGTGCTCGTCGCCTTGCTGCTCGGAACGTACTCCGCAGTGAAGCAATACTCGGCCGGCGACTACTTCTTTACGGGCTTGTCGTATCTCGGTATCGCGATGCCCGATTTCTTCTTCGCGCTTCTCGCGATCGGCGCACTCGTCACCTGGCCGGCGGTGCACTTCCACCTGAACGAACCGATCTTGTATTCCATCGGTCTGCATACCGAAGGTGAGAGCGGACTCAACCTCGACTACTTCCGACATCTCGCGCTGCCCGTCCTCACCCTGACGTTCGGCAGCGTCGCCTCGTGGAGCCGTTTTCACCGTTCCGCGATGCTCGACGTGCTGAATGCCGATTACGTGCGCACCGCCCGGGCCAAAGGAGTGCCGCGCCGCCAGGTGATCGTCCGCCACGCGTTTCGCAACGCGCTGATCCCGTTCACGACGGTCACCGCACTCGACACGGCGTTTCTCATCAGCGGGGTGATCGTGACCGAGAAAATCTTCTCGATCTCCGGGATGGGGCAAGCATTCCTGACCGCGCTCGGAGCGGGCGACGCCCCCTTCCTGCTCGCTTGGTTCGTTATCACGTCGGTCGCGGTGATCGCAATGAACCTCCTGACCGACGTCGCGTACGTCGTACTCGACCCGAGGATCCGGCTGTCGTGAATACGCCAGCGATCCTCGCGCAACGTCCCATCGAAGACCCTGACCTGGCGCCCGGTTCGGCGCCCGTCATGCGAACGAACTGGCAGCTGTTTCGCCGCCGGTTCTTCCGACACAAGATGGCGCTGGTGTCGATCGCCGTACTGGCGATCCTGATGGTGGCCTGCTACGGCGCACCTTGGCTCGCGCCCTACAAGCAAGGTGCCCAGAACCTCTTGAACAGTGACCTCGGCCCGAGCACCAAGCATTGGTTCGGCACCGACGACCTCGGCCGTGATCAGCTCTCGGAAGTCATGTATGCCGGGCGGATCTCGCTCACCATCGGACTGGCCGTTGCAGCGTTGTCGACGATCGTCGGCGTGACCGTCGGCGCGGTAGCCGCCTATTTCGGTGGCGCGACCGATCAGTCGCTGAGTGCCCTCACTGACCTCTTCCTCATCCTGCCCGACTTGGCGCTACTCGCGGTCGCGGTGTTGATCTTCAGCCAGAGCTACACCTCGATCGTCGTCGTGCTCGCCGCGCTGGGTTGGATGTACATGGCGCGAATCGTGCGCGCCCAGGTGTTGTCCCTCAAGGAGAAAGAGTTTGTCGAGGCGGCACGCGCGTCGGGAGCGTCGACGACGCGAATCTTGATCCGCCACATCATCCCGAACTGCGTCGGGACGATCATGGTGAACGCCACCCTGTCTGTCGCGTTGGCCATCTCGACCGAAGCCACGTTGTCGTTCCTTGGTTTCGGCGTGCAGCCGCCGCAGAACTCGTGGGGCCGCATGCTGTCCGACGCCGAGGCGTATGCGAATTCGTCTTCGAGGTTTTATCTCGTCCTGTTTCCCGGCCTCATGCTGTTACTGACCGTGCTCGCCGTGAACTTCCTCGGTGACGCACTACGCGACGCCCTCGATCCCCAATCGCGGCGCTGACATGACGGCCGGATCTGTCCTGTCCGTCCGTCATCTCTCAGTCGATTTCAAAACTGACGACGGAACCGTTCACGCGGTCGACGACGTGAGCTTCGATCTCGCGCCGTCCGAAACGCTCGGCATTGTCGGCGAGTCGGGTTCCGGCAAGTCGGTGACGTCGCTCGCGATCCTTGGACTCCTTCCCACAACCGCGAACGTCACCGGTACGGTCATCTTCGACGGAGGAAACCTCATCGGCCGATCCGACAAACAGCTGCAGCCCATACGCGGCGACCGTATCGCCATGATCTTTCAGGATGCGCTCACCGCGCTCAATCCCGTGCACCAAGTGGGCGACCAAATCGCCGAGGCCATCGCAGTACACCACCACACATCGAGAGACGAGTTACGTAAACGTACGGTCGACCTCCTCGACATCGTCGGCATCCCGAACCCGATCGAGCGGGCCGACGACTATCCCCACCAGTTCTCGGGCGGGATGCGTCAACGAGCCATGATCGCGATGGCCATCGCCAACGAGCCCGACGTACTCATCGCCGACGAACCAACGACCGCGCTCGACGTCACAATTCAGGCGCAAGTGCTCGACGTGCTCGAGCGGATACAGGAACGCACCCGCACCGCAATCATGTTGATCACACACGATCTCGGGATAGTGGCCGGGATCGCCGGTCGAGTCCTCGTGATGTACGCCGGACGCCAAGCCGAGCTCGGTACCGTTGAAGACATCTTCTACCGACCGAGCCATCCGTACACGCAAGGATTGCTGGCGTCACTTCCCAGGCTCGACCGACGCGCCACCGGAGACCGTCTCCACCGAATCAAAGGCCAACCACCGTCGCTCGTGTTCCGCCCTTCCGGCTGCGCGTTCCATCCGCGGTGCCCGGTATCAGACCTTGACGGTCTGTGTGCGACGACAGTGCCAGAAACGCAGGTAGTCGACGGCGATCATGTCTCCGCATGCCATTTCGCGACAACGCTTGGTCTGCGTCAGGAACACGCATGACCAGCACGATCACGCCAGAGGCAACGCGCCAGACGATCCTTGAGGTCACCGACCTCGTCAAGGAGTTTCCGATCGGGGGCCGTTACCTGCGTGCGTCCACAAGGTCGGTCAAGGCGGTGTCGGGTGTCAACTTCTCGGTCGCGGCAGGTGAAACCCTCGGACTGGTGGGGGAGTCCGGTTGCGGGAAGACGACAACCGGGCGCCTGATTCTTCGTCTGCTCGAGCCGACCGCAGGATCGGTGCGGCTGCGCGGCGTCGAAGTCTTCGAACAGAAACGCTCGGACATGCGCGCACTTCGAGCGAAAATGCAGATCGTTTTCCAGGATCCATACGCGTCGCTCGACCCGCGCATGTCGGTCTCCTCGATCATCTCCGAGCCATTACGTGTGCATAGACTCCACCGAGGCCACGAACGCGAGCGAGTGCGCGAGTTGATGGCGACGGTCGGTCTCAACCCCGAGCACGTCAACCGGCTGCCACACGAGTTCTCCGGTGGTCAGCGGCAACGCATCGGCATCGCGCGGGCGCTTGCCCTAAATCCAGAACTGCTGGTGCTCGACGAGCCGGTCTCGGCCCTCGACGTGTCGATCCAAGCCGGCATCGTCAACCTACTCGAGGATCTTCAAGACGATCTTGGTCTCTCGTATCTGTTCATCGCGCACGACTTGTCGGTCGTTCGTCACATCTCCGATCAGGTTGCGGTGATGTACCTCGGCAAGATCGTCGAGATCGGACCAGCCGACGACGTATACGACAACGCGCAACATCCGTACACCCAAGCGCTTCTCTCCGCAGTTCCGGTGCCCGATCCGATCAAGGAGCGCTCCCGAAAGCGCATCTTGTTGCAAGGTGACGTGCCAAACCCCGTCGCTCCTCCCAGCGGATGCCGGTTCCGCACGCGCTGCTGGAAAGCGCAGCCGCAATGCGCAACGGAGGAGCCCGCGCTGATCGATCGCGGAGCCGGGCACATGGTGTCGTGCCACTTTCCCGAAACCGTACCGGTGATCTCGTCGTTCACTGACCCACCGCGCGGGTGAGCCGTTGAACCGGCGAGTCTGGCTACACTCGCGCGCTGCCCGATGGGGCTACGTCGGAGTGGCGGAATAGGCAGACGCGCTAGGTTGAGGGCCTAGTGTCCGAAAGGACGTAGGGGTTCAAGTCCCCTCTCCGACACCGGGTCTGACCAGGGAAAATAGCTCAGGTAAGCACTGCGCCGAGTCGGCCACCAAGCCCGATTACCTAAGTTCCCCCTAAGATCCCGTGCATGGCGGTCACGACGAGGGACAAGCACGGCACGCTGACCAAGCGGCGGAAGGCCGAGGGGCCTCAGCTCGACCGTCGGAGCGCCCGCTACTACGCGATCGTGGCCGGTACTTGGAGCCGCGGTTTCCCAACGCGGCGAGAGGCCGAGTCGGCCGAGCGGGAGATGCAGTCACGCTCGGCGTCGGGAGTGAATCTCGCCGCGGGCTCAATGACCGTTGCCGAGTTTCTGCGTTCCGTGTGGCTAGCCGCGCACGTCGCCAAGGTTCAACGAGGCCAGCTGAAGGCGGGCAGCGCAGCGCACTACACGCTCATGGCCGAAAAGTACGTGATTCCCACGCTTGGTGACAAACGGCTGCGTGACCTCCAGCCGGCACATCTGCGAGAGCTGTACGCGAATCTCGGGACTCGGCTCGCACCAAAGTCGGTTCGCAACGTCCACGTAGCGCTCTCGAACGCGCTCTCGCTCGCGGTGAGCGACGGCTATATCGCACGCAATGTCGCCAAAGCCCGCGAGGTCGCGCCGACCGCGCGTTCGCGTGAGATGCAGGTGTGGACACCCGAGCAGATTTGCGCGTTTCTTAAGTTGGTCGTCGATGACCGGCTCTACGCGCTCTGGCGACTCGCCGCGACGACCGGAATGCGTCGGGGCGAGATGATGGGACTTCACTGGGCAGCAGTTGATATCGACCGAGCTCGACTGCGCGTCGACGGCGCACTCATCGTTACTCCGGCGCGCGAGTTGATCTTCGAGACCCCGAAGACCGAGCGGTCCCGTCGTACCGTCGATCTCGATGCGGTGACGGTTGAGGCGCTTCGTGCGCATCGGAAGCGTCAGGCGGCTGAACGGCTCGCATCGCTCGGTGCGTGGCCGGCGGACGGTCCCGAGGCGGGACTCGTGTTCACCGACGAAGTCGGACGCCCGATACACCCGGCGTGGGTGACCCGACGGTTCATCGCGCTGGCGGAGAGCGCGGGACTGCCCCGTATTCGTCTCCACGATTTGCGTCACAGCGTTGCGACGCTGTTGCTGCGCGCAGGCACGCCTGTGCACGTCGTCTCGCAGCGTCTCGGGCACGCGACATCGAGCATCACGCTGGATGTGTACGCGCATGCGCTCGACGATCAGCGCAGCGGCGCGGCCGACGCGATTGCCGCCGCTATCGACGGCTAGGAAGCAATCGACCGCGCTGTCTCCAGGAGACGTCGGAGAGCAGCGACGGGAACCACAAGGCGCCGCCGCGAGATCACGACGACCGGCAGCCCCTCGGTGCCGTCCGTCTCGAGCCACCGGTGCGCCGCACGGTAGGCAGATGCCCGCGAGATGCCGAGGATCGCTCCCGCCTTCTCGACAGTCAGAACCCGTTCGACGATCTCGGACAACGGGCCTGGATCGGTTGTCGCCGTCGCTGTGTCCGCGCGAGTGGTCGCCGTTCCTACATCTGAAATTGTGGCCACAACTAGGGATAGCGCGCTCAACCCCTCGCGCGCGACACGACCCGAGAGAAAATCTCACGCCAATGCATCGGCGATGCCCGACACGGGTCAGTCTTCTGCGTCAGCCGTCAGCGTTACGCGAGCCGTGACCCGACACCAGCGACGCGGTGGACCAAACGCGCGCACGTTGACCGTCACGCGTCAACCCCGAGCGGTGGCGCGGGTTCAGCGCTCTCTCCCGGGGAGTACGCAAGGTCTGCACGCAAGGTCTGCACGCAAGGTCTGCACGCAAGGTCTGCACGCAAGGTCTGCACGCACGGTCT
>JBKQIY010000106.1:0-5206 GCA_052148155.1 Acidimicrobiia bacterium
GCCTTTCGCAGCGATGCACGCCCGCCTGCCCGACCGCCGGCTCGGTCCAGGACTTCCTCCAACGTTGGCATGTGGGCGTCTTCGACGAGACGACCAAGGAGGTACTCCTGGAGCGACATCCCTGCCGCGGCGGCGCGACGACGGAGCGTGGCGTGCACGTCGTCCGGAACGTCCTTGACCTGGATGCTCGGCATGTTCGGAGTCTAGCCGACTAGCGCCACTTTGGCGCTGGCATCGCCGATATGGCGCCACACCGCGAGGTACATTGCCGAGCCGATGGCGACGACATCGAGGCGGTCTTCCACGCCCGATCGCTCCATGTGACGGGCGTTCCTGATGAGTGTCGCCGTGCGCGTAAACGCGGAGCCGAACGCGAACCGTCGATCGGTGCGTTTGCTTGTGGCGCGCCACGCTCGCCCGCAAGGAAGTCGAAATGGGCCGGCATCGGACTACGAGGCAGATTAGCTTCGGGCGGCGATGAGGGTGCCCGACCGTTGTTTGGCGGATCTGCGGGACCGGGGCTATCTGGTGTTCGAGGGCTTCCTCGACGCTGACGAGCTGGCGGCGGCCCAGGAAGCGTTGTGGCTGCACTACCCGCGGCCCGAGGTGTATTTCGCCGACTCCGCCGCTCATGCGTGGCTGGCAACCGACCAGTGGGCCGGCATCGTCGGTGGACCGTGGCGATCGTGGAACCTGAACCGACTGGCCTTCCATCCCGACCTGCTCAACCTGGCTGAGCGCTTCCTTGGTTCGGCCGACCTGCGGCTCTATGAGGCGGAGTTGTGGGCCAAGTACGCCGGGGCCGTCGACTTCGATCAGCGCCACCACCGCGATTTCGTCAACCACAGCCTCGTCGTACCGAAGCGCTCCCAGCCGGCCACGCAGATGTTGAGCTGGGTCCTCCTGTCAGACGTAGGCGCGGAGGACGGCCCCACCAAGGTCGTTCCGCTGTCTGTCGGCGAGCGCGTCCCGTACTGGCCGGTCCCTGGGGATCACGACATCACGAACTACCTCCCGGCGGGGATGTTCGCCGAGGAGGAGGTCTCGATGACAGGGCCCGCAGGAACCCTGTTCACTTTTCGGTCCGACGTACTTCACCGTGGGTCGCGCATGACCGGCGAACGATCAACCCGCTTTGCGCTCCTCGCCGACTATGACGTGTGGGCACCGCGCTGGACCGGCAGAGTCGCTTGGGCCGAGCGCGCCACGCAGCCAGGGTGGTTCGAGATCGTCGAGCGGGCGTCTCCGCGGGAGCGGTCGGTGTTCGGATGGCCCGCTCCGGGCGACCCGTACTGGGACGAGCAGACCTTGGCCGACACCCAAACGCGCTACCCCCGGGCCGATCTGACGCCCTACCGCTGAGAGGCGCAGCCGCGAGGGCCGCGAACGGGCACCAACGCGTCGCCCCGTGGGCGCAGAGGTGATCCGTCCCGGCCGCGAGCGCGCCCGATTCGGCGGTCTGCATCGTCCGTCGTGAAGCCGGGCGTGTCCAGAACGCGCGCCCCATATCCCGCGCCGAGGTCTCCCCGTTATAACGCCGGGACCGAGGCGTTCGCGGTGGGTTGAGTCTTGACTCCAGGTCGCGTGTTCGACCTGTCGGGTCGGATTCGAGAATCTTGGCTTCGAGTCTCATGTGCGGAGGGTCGAGGGCGGGTCGCCTCGACGGCTGCCTCAGGGTTTGCCACCTTGTCGATGTGTCCGTGTGGCGTGGTTCCGTCAGTGGGCGCCGAGCAGATCGCGGATCCAGACGCTGGATGCAGTGGCCGCGACGGTCTTGCCTCTCGCATCGGGATCGGTCGGACTCGCCCCGTATCCGAGGAGCAAGACGATGATCCGGCCCTGTTCGTCCTTTGCTGCCTCCGAGCCAGAATTACCCTTGCCCGTGTTCTGAACGGCGAGGTGCAGCGGGGTCGAGCCGTTCTTGTTCATCAGCAGCGGATCCGCACCGCCGTCGATAAGGGCGCTGACCGCCACCGAGCAACGAGTCCGAACGGCTCGATGCAGCGGAGCCACGCCACTCTTGTCCAACGCGTTCGGATCGGCGCCGGCTTCGATGAGATAGCTGATCACGTCACGCTGTGCTACCGAATCCAACCGGTCCGTATTGGGACTCCCGTCGGCGGCGTAGTGGAGCGGTTCAGCTCCCCTTCGGTTACGAGCGCGAGCGTTGGCGCCTCTCCTGACGAGCGACTCGACGAGTTCTCGCTGATGCGCGGCGGCACTGATATGCAGCGCCGTGTCACCGGCGTAGACGTAGTGATGTATTGCAGCAAGGAAATACGTCTCGGCATCTTGGCGGCTCGCCCCGATATGAATCGGCCGAATCGCAAGATCGCGCGACGAGTCCAGCCGTCGCGCGATCTCGAGGTCGTCACGTGAAGCGATCGCACGGAACAGCGCCAAGAGCACACCGCCGTCGATCCCGTCGCGCTCCGTACATGTCTTCGCCACAAGTACAGATTGCCCTCGCGTCACATTGCGATACCAGAGCCCTGGAGACTAAGCGTCTTGACACACAGCCTCGAACAGGTAAGGCGCATCCCAGAACGACGGCGCGAGGTGTCCCCAGAGCGCCGGCACTGTGGCGTTCGCGAGCGGCGCCCGAGGTCGTAACTCTCCTCGCGATCCCACACTGATCTACCCGATTGAGCTCAGCGGGTCGAGCGCGGATCAGGCAGTTGTGTGTGCGCCTCTCGTGTTGGACGGAGAAGAGCGGGCTGACTGCTCTTGTGCTGTGTGTCCGGCGGAAGTTCGTAGGACAAGGCTTCGTTAGGCTCCGCTGATGAGAACAGAGCCGATTGTCCTCGTGCACGGCCTCGGATCTTCCTTCGAGCATGGCTGGCGCGAATCGGGGTGGGCAGATCTCATTGCCGATTCGGGCCGCGGAGTGATTCCCGTGGATTTGCTCGGTCACGGGACTGCCGACGCGCCGCACGACCCGGCCGAGTATGCGCATCTCGAGGCGTCGATCGAACAGGCACTCCCCGGCGAGCGAGTTGACGCGATCGGATTCTCGCTGGGCGCGCAGCTCTTGTTACGCGTTGCCGCAAAGACGCCGGAACGCATCGGCCGCCTCGTGGTGATCGGCGTCGGTGCGAACGTGTTCCGAGACGACGACACGAGCGCTCTTGCCGATGCGTTCGAACATGGCGCCGCGCCGACGGATATCACTGCACGGCTGTTCGTGCAGCTGGCCCGCACCGCCGGGAACGATCCACTTGCGATCTCGGCGTGCGTTCGCCGGCCTCGCGAACCACTCACCACCGATGAGCTCGCACGGGTAAGCACCCCCACGCTCGTAATCATTGGTGACAAGGATTTCGCCGGGCCGCCCCAGCCCTTGGTCCAAGCATTACCGAACGCATCGCTCCTGACGCTGAAGGAAATAGACCACTTCCGCACTCCGAGCGAGTTTGCGTGCATCGACGCCGCGCTCGAATTCGTTGAGGCGACGATCTGATTAAAGCGTTGCTGCATATTTCGGGGGCTAACCAAACCGGTTGGCACAGCCAACGCCGTCCTCCCGCGCACGCAGCTGCTACGCGTCGCTGAAGGCCCGTGCTGGTCAAGGAAGATCAAGACTTGACTCAGAGCCGCCCAAAGAACGATATATCGAGAGCACCGATCAGTTCTCGGCTTCGCGTTGCCCTACTCGGTCACGTGGCCGGTGCGGGCAGTACTCCGAGTTGTACGAGGAGTCCGGCCATGTCCCAGTAGTCGCGCTGGCTTTCGATCAGACCGTCCGGCGAGACGCTGCCGATGAAGATCCCGCGAAGTTCGATCGGGCGACCCGTGCGCGGGATCGGTCCAATCGCGTCGGTATTCGTGCCCGTGCCGAGGGTCTCGAACGCGTAAAGCCGGCCGTCGGTCTGGCGAGTGACGTTCTCAAACGTGAGATCCGACGACATCTGGAACGCTGCTGCACACATCGCGGCGATCCCGTCGTCGCCCTCGAACACGCTGGAGCTCGGATCGTCTTCGTAGCGGACGTTGTCGCTCATGAAACCGAGGAGACGTTCCAACGCCTAGGTTCCTTCGGGGCCACCGGCAAACGGATGCGGCAAGAACGCGTCGATATACCGGTCTAGCCAGTCGGACTCCATGCCGCCCCTTCCGTCGGCGAGCGTGATCGTTTCCGCGCGTCAGTCTGCCTTGTCCTCGCGGGGCAGTGGCGAGGCAAGAGCCGAGCCCATCACAGGTGACGCCCCAGAGCACCTATCCCCGAACGACGGCCGCGCACTGTCCCAGTTCGCCGGGAGCGAGGCGTTCGCGAGGCGGACCGCGGCGCGAACCGGCAGTGACCAGGCGCTGACGTGCCCACTATTCCTACGTTGCGTTCGAGCGGGTCTGTTCCTTCTCGCCGGGTCGGTGCAGGCCCGAGTGGACCGTTGTGTTGTGCGTGTCTCGCTGTGTCGTCTGGGCGAGCCGCCGCATCGGGGACGTTTGATGAGGGAGCACTGCTCGGAGCAGGTTAGAGCTCGATTTCGGGGTAGAGCGGGTGTCGAAGGAGGAGGTTGTCCACTCTTGAGCGCGCGCCGCGCAGGATCTGGTTGTCGAGCCGGAACTGTACGAGCGATGGGTTGCCTTGATTCGGCCCGGATGTGATGACACCGGCGGACGCGCCGTGAAGGACAGCGGCGAGTACCTCAGCGATTTCGCGCATCTCGTCGCCTCGCATGCCGAGCGTCGTGACTGCGGGAGTGCCGAGCCGCAGTCCGCTCGTGTACCACGGACCGTTGGTGTCGTCGGGAATGACGTTGCGGTTCAACGTGATCCCGGCCGCGCGGCACGCGGACTCGGCTTGTCGTCCGTTGAGACCGAAGTGACGGACATCGATGAGCACGAGATGGTTGTCGGTTCCGCCGGTCACGACAGGAATACCCGCGGCCATCAGCGCGTCGGCGAGGACTCGCGCGTTGTCGACAACCGCTGCCGCATAGTCCCGGAAGGACGGTTGCGACGCTTCGGTCAACGCGACGGTCTTGGCTGCCATGACGTGGGGAAGGGGACCGCCCAGTACCAGCGGACACCCGCGATCGACGAACTCCGCGAGTTCCTTTCGGCAAAGGACAAGTCCGCCGCGGGGACCGCGCAAGGTCTTGTGGGTTGTGGTCGTGACGATGTGCGCGTGAGGGACGGGGTCGTAGTCGCCGGTATGCACCTTGCCGGCGACCAGACCCGCGAAGTGCGCCATGTCGACCATGAA
>JBKQIY010000107.1:0-4983 GCA_052148155.1 Acidimicrobiia bacterium
TGAACTACTGGTTCCGTGCCAACCGGCCCGAATTTGTTCATCTCGTCGCCGGGACCGTCGGCGGGATCCTCGCCAACAGCACCCGCCCGGCAGAATTCATCTACGACAATCTCATGATCCATGCCACCGTGGTGCACGCGAGCCACTTGTACAGCGTCGAGAAGCTGCTCTATCTCGGCAGCTCGTGCATCTACCCACGCTTGGCCGAGCAGCCGATCAGCGAAACTGAACTGCTCGCCGGACCGTTGGAACCGACCAACGAGGCGTACGCGATCGCGAAAATCTCGGGAATCAAACTGTGTCAGTCGTACCGTCGCCAGTACGGCTCCAACTTTATTTCGGCCATGCCGACCAACCTCTACGGTCCGAACGATAACTTCGACCTCGCGTCGAGCCACGTGCTCCCGGCTCTAATCCGCAAGTTCCACGACGCGAAAGTCGACGGCCGACGCGAGGTAGAGATCTGGGGAACCGGCGATCCACGACGCGAGTTCCTGCACGTCGACGACCTCGCGGCTGCGTGCGTGTTCCTGATGGACAGTTACGACGATGAGGACCACATCAACGTCGGTACCGGGATCGACTTCTCAATTCGTGAGGTCGGCGAAATGGTCCGCCACGTCGTGCATCCCGACGCGAGGCTCGCGTTCGATACGTCAAAGCCCGACGGAACACCGCGCAAGGTGCTCGACGTCTCTCGGATTCGCGGACTCGGATGGGCACCGCAGGTGGACCTAGCAGCAGGTATCCGTGACACCTACCAATGGTTCCTCGATCACGAAGCTGCTGGCCTTCGAGGCGTTCCCCTCGCTGCTGCTGTGGCCTAAGCACCGAATCTCGTGCTCCCCCGAGTTCTGGTCGTCCACAACCGTTACCGTTCTGATTCACCCTCGGGTGAGAATCAGGCCGTCGACCAACAGATTGGAACGTTGCGAAGCGCCGGCCTCGAGGTCGAAACGTACATCCGGTCGAGCGACGAAATCGCCGCCTTCTCGGCCGCCAAGCGTGTCGAACTTGCTTTCCGTCCGATTTTCTCTCGAGAGGACGTTGGGAGGATTGACTTGGTCTTGGAGCGCTTCCGACCCGACGTCGTCCACATCCACAACGTCTATCCGCTGATATCTCCGGCGGTCGTGATTCGAGCGAAGGCGCATAACTGTCAGGTCGTCCAGACCGTTCACAACTTCCGCCACATCTGCGCGTCGGGGACGTTCTTTCGCGGCGGCTCTCCTTGCACTGACTGCCTCCACAAACGGTTGCCTTGGCCAGCTGTGCTGCACAGTTGTTATCGCGATTCCCGGGCTCAGAGCCTTGTCATGGGAACGGCCATCGCCGGCCACCGGAACACCTGGCTTCAGATTGACCGCTTTCTACCTGTAAGCGACTTCGTCTCAGACCTCTTAGAAACCGCCGGAATTCCGCGAGCGCGAATTCGCGTCGTACCCAATTCCGTACCGGATCCCGGTCCTCCGAGCGCACTCGGTCAAGGCTTCCTCTTCGCCGGGCGGCTTTCGAATGAGAAAGGTATCGCTCTGCTCCTCGACGCGTGGGAGCGTTCGGGGCTTGGGAACGCGACCCGACTCACAATTATCGGTGACGGGCCAGAGCGCAACACGGTGGAACGGACGGCTGCAAGGCTCGCGAGCGTTCGGTACTTGGGACCCGTGAGCCCCGAGGAGGTCAGACAACATATGCAGCAGTCTCGTTCAATCGTCGTCCCGTCGATCTGGTTCGAGGCTCTGCCCACCGTCGTTCTCGAGGCATACGCCTCGGGTCGGCCCGTGGTAGCGGCGAGATTCGGCGCGCTCGAAGGGCTCGTGTCTCCTGATGTGGGCTGGCTTGCTCATCCGGATCGTGTGGATTTGGCAAAGACTCTCATCCAAAGTTGGGAGGACCCAGCGGCCGCAGCCATGGGGGTGCGCGCTCGCGATCTCTATCTCGCCAAATACGCACCCGACGCCGGCGTCCGCGAACTCCTCTCGGTCTACCGAGATCTCGTTCCCAGGCCGTTAGGCGCCGCACGGGCCGGCTCGCAGTCGGAATGACGATCTGAAGTGGGAGCGAGGCGGATAGGACTTCATTATGTGTCCCGACGGATCACGCCGGCGCCGACCACCGCTGGCATTTCCGCGGTCACGCTCGTGGCGGTGAAGCTTGAGTAGTTTACGACGGCAGGGCGCGTGGGCACTCGTGGATCAAGTTCTCTCTTCGGGAACGAACTTCGTACCGTCCCTTCTGGTGGCACGGGTGCTCGGGCCCCGCGACTTCGGAACCTTTTCTCTTGCCTTTCTGGCCTGGTTCGGCGCACTGTCGGTCGTTGTGTCAGCCCTCATGCAGCCCTACACCCTCGCGGCGTCGGCGAGCGAGGGTGCAGTTTGGCGTGACATCACGAGGAGCGCGAGCGGTGCCGTCGTCCTCGCAGGGGCAACTTTCGGCATCATCTTCGCAGCCGTCGGAACGGTTATCGGGCTGTCGTCCGACCTTGGCCGTTCGTTGCTAGTGATCGCGCTCCTCGCTCCGGGGCTCGCACTTCAGGAGTTCTGGCGGGTTGCTTCCTTTTCTGCGTCGCGGGCGAGGACTGCAGCAGCGAACGACGGATACTGGGCTCTCGGCCAGTTCGTCGCGTTCGGCATCTTGCTGGCTACGAAGCGGCCGACTGCTCCGCAGTGTCTCATCGCATGGGGAGCGGGAGCATGGCTGGCGGCCGGCCTTGGAGTCGTGCAGCTCTCGGTGATGCCCAGAGTAAATCTGGCAGCGGTTCGCTGGGCGCGGAAATGGGGCCGCATCGGCGCCTGGTTCACCCTTGCGAGCGGAAGCTTTTCCGTGAGCATGCTCATCGTTGCCGTAATCATCGGTGCCGACTTCGATCGCGCCGCGGTCGGTCTCTTCCGGACCGTCCAGCTTCTCTTCGGCCCAGTACAGCTATTCACGATTGCGGCCGGCGCCGTCTTCATGCCGCATTTGGTTCGAGTGATCAAGACGACGAGTGCTACCGGCTCAAAGCTCGTCGTGCACTTCTCAATCCTGATGGCCGGCCTGATCGCCGGGTACGGTCTAGTGCTGCTTTTGGCCTCGCACTTTGTGCTCGTCACGCTCTTCGGCGCGGCGTACGCGGGCGCCGGTGCGCTCGTATTGCCGATGCTTCTCTCTTACACGATCGACGCGTCCTGTTCTGGAGCGGACGCGCATCTGCGCGTCCGCGAGAAGGGGGGCAGGATTGTCGTTGTCCAACTGATGGCAAGTGCCGCGCGGATGTGCGCAGTCGCAGTGCTAGCCAGCGTCGACGGTCTGCGCGGCGCGGTCTGGGGACTCGTGGTCGGCAGCCTCGTCTGTGCCGTCGCTTACTGGGGTCAGGTCCTACTCACGAGCTCGCGCAAGACCGAGCACGAAAACGGCAATCAACCACCGCAATCCTGCGAGACGCGCATACCGGATCGGACCGGAACTATGGAGACCATACGAGCGTCGGAACGCCCGGGGACGAATGACTGATACAAACCAACTTTCGGTTGCGCTGCTCACCAATGCGCCTGCGCCGTATCGAACGCCGTTCTTTAACGAGCTCGCGAAGAAATGCGACTTGCTGGTGGTCTTCGACACTCTTCGTGGCCCAGGTCGCGAGTGGGAAGTCGACGAAGGAGAGTTCGAATTTCGATGGGCCGTCACGCGGGCTCTGCCGTTTTACGACCGCCTCGTCGCCCGCGGCTCTATCGAGCGGCGGATCCCTCACATTCCGGTGAACGTCATTTCCTTACTCGAGCGCGACCAACCCGACGTCGTGGTCTCGCTGGAGTTCGGGGCACGAACTGCGGAGGCAGCCCTGTTCTGCCGCCTCCGCAAACGTCCTCTCATCGTGTGGTGGGAGGGCACTCCCCACACCGAACGGAACGCGAGCGCCTTAAAGCGCGCGCTGCGCAGGACCTTGCTCCGACAGGTCACGCGCGCGTGGGGTAACGGCAAGGAATCAGCGAGATCGCTCACGTCGTACGGCTTGGCTAACTCGCGCATTGACCTCGGCATGACAGGAGTGGATACGACTCGGTGGCGCAGGGGCGTCGATCACGAACGCGACACCACCCGGACGGCCCTCCGCGAGCAACTCGGCCTGCGGGGAGTCGTGCTCCTTTTCGTCGGCCGCTTGACGGCGCTTAAGGGCGTCCGCGACCTGCTCGCAGCGCTAACCTTGCTCGCCGACGATCGCGACCTTCCGGCGTGGAGTGCACTGTTCGTCGGGTCGGGGTCCCTCACACATGAAGTTGCGGACTGGGCGCGACGTCATCCGGCGGTGCATGTCGCGATGACAGGCTTCGTTCAGCCTCGAGACCTGGCGCAGTACTACGCAGCTGCTGATCTTTTCGTCATGCCGTCTCTGATCGATCGTTGGTCCCTCGTTTGCCTCGAGGCCGTCGCCGCTGGGCTCCCGCAGGTGACCTCGTCGCTCGCCGGCGCGGCCGTCGATCTCGTCACATCGAGCGAGATCGGCGTTGTCGTGGATCCGCGGGATGCCATTTCCCTGGCTGGCCATCTTGGCCAGCGGATTTGGCTCGGCCCTCAGCGCGTGCCCGAAGCGTACCGCGAGAGCGTGGTGGCGAAATGGTCGCCATCATCGATGGCCGAACGCGCAATTTCTTCACTTCGTGCGTCGGTTTACGATACTAAGAGCATCGTATGAAGACTCTCGAAGTGGCGCGAAAGCGCATGGCCTCGCCGACAACCTCCGCCGGGCTCACGTGATGGCTCTGGTGCGAGTGTCTCGGACGCCCGACGGATCCGAGCCTGAATCGACCATCGCGTCAGATCATCGGCGGATAGATGGGGGAGAGCGGAAGGCGCTCGTCTGGTCAGCGGTATCGGTCGCGTGGTCGGCGACGGTTGCGACAGCACTTCTCTATGCCGGGCCTCGAATCGCGGTGCTGGTCGCGCTCGTCCCGGCAGTTGGGCTGGTGGCTGCCGCGGCGCTGCCGTTCGGGCTCGAGCGCCGGG
>JBKQIY010000108.1:0-2524 GCA_052148155.1 Acidimicrobiia bacterium
GAAACCGTATTTCGTTGATCGCGGAGAGCAACTTCCGTCCTGCCGACAGAGTTGCCGCGCATTTCCGAACGCTTTGTGCTGAGGTCGGGGCGTTGCCGATCGAGGTCTACTGCACGGCGGAGCCCGAAGTGTTGTGGGATCGCTTCGACGGTCGAAGACAAGCAGGTGGTCGACACGCAGGCCATGTCGGGTTCGAAGACCGCGACGTGTTCCTTGTCGATCTTCGGACACGTCCACACGGCCCACTGGGGTTGGGTGGCAGTCTGATCACGTTGGACACCACGGATAGCTGGCCTGACGCGACAGACGTCGCCGACCAGATTCGGACTCTCGCGCATTTCACGGCCGGCCCCGCCGCGTAGCCGACAGGGGCAGCCTTCGCGGCACCCTCGTCGTTGCGCTGCGCTGGCATCTCCACACCGAGGAGGGCATTCTGGCGCTCGTGTGCGAACAGTCGGTCACCTGTGGACGGTGAACCAATCGTTGTTGCGCTTCTCCCGACGTGGCATCGCTACTACATCGCGATCTTCGGCATCGTGGTTCGCCTTTATCGGTGTGTTCTTGGTCGCCTCCGTCGTGAACGGCGTGTGGGGAACCATCCTGGTCGCGTTGCTCATGGCCGCGTACGGCGGGTTCATCCTGTGGCGCACGTTCCATCTCCGTCTCGTTGCGTACCCCGACGAGATCGTGGTGAGGAACCTTTTCAGGACGCGACGGATTCCGAAAGTGTCTGTCGATGGCTTTCGAATCGGAAGCCCGAGGATGCCGCTGTCGATCGGTCGGACGATAGTGGTTCTCGTCTCCGATGACACAGCCGTCTCGGCGGCTCGTGGGCACGACCGCGCGCTACAACCTCCTCGGGTCGAACTGTGAGCACCTCGCGAACTTGTGCGTGACCTGCTACTACTTCGAGAGCCTTCAGGTCCGCCGGTACTTCTGCGCGCGTGCTCTGTTCGGTGCAGGTCTTCTTTTCGCCACAGTCCGTTTTGGAGCGACGCCGTGGATTGTTGGTCTCACGGTCTTGCTGACCGTCACCGGATTGGTGAGCCAGGTGTTCTACCGGGAGACCCCCGCGTACCTTCGGAACGTTTGAGGGTCTCCGACTTCGTCAGCGACAGTACGCGAGTGCGGTCACCTTCTCGCCGCGGCCTCCAGCACTCCAGGTGCTGCGGGTGTCGGCCCGTAACGTCTGCAGAAAGGCATACTCGGCTCCCGAAGCTGTGACGATCCCGCCACCGAATGCCAACTGCGTGCCTACGGGACACGTCGCACGCGCTGTACCAGAACCGCCGGAGATGTCGAGCGCCCGCGACACGAGTTTCGGGGCCGGACCCGGTCCGCAGTACGCGATCGCCGTCAATTCGGTGTGCGAATCCCAGAATGGGGAAGCCAACACGCGCCAACGGTCAGCCGCGACACGTTCGAGCGCATGGACAGTGATCTGGGTATGGGGGCTGATCGCGAACCCGCCGCCGACGACGACTGTTCCTGCGGGACACCGAGCCGTAGCACTTGGGGGCGCCCCGCCGCGGAGTTCGACCGTGCTCGTCGCCTTCGACGGGACGGGGCCGTATCCGCAGTAAACATACGAAGACAGACTGAGCGGCGGATTCGACCAATATGGAAGCTCAAAAAAGACGTTGAAGGCGTCGGTCGTCCAGCGATTGTTCGCGGAGCGGCGCATCCCCTGCCCACCGAAGTAACCGCCGTCGAAGCCGCCGAACAGCACATGCTGGCCGGTCGGACATGTGGCTGTGGATGACCCGAACGTCACCCGATGGTCCCCATAGGCCCCTGAGCCCCCTGGCCGTATGGCAGGCACAACGGCGATGTGGGTACGCCGAGACGTGAACGCGTACACCGGAGCAGCGACCACCACACACACCAACACGCCGACAACCGCGCTCAACAGACCCCGACGTATCAACCGATGACGACGAGCCGAGGACATGCACGCAGCGTACGTCCGATCCGCGGGCTCTTCGGCCGGACATCCGCCGCTCGGCCCTCGTCTCAGACGAGATGTCGGTCGTAGCGAACTTCGTTGACCACTACTCCGTGAACCGCAGCAACACGTCGGGTTCCGTTCGAGACCCATCCGTCAGCCCGGTAGAAGCGTTCGGCGCGGTCGTTGCCAACCAGGACCCACAAGCACGCCTCGGTGAAGCCTTGGCTACGAAGGTGTTCGCGGGCAGCGGCGATGAGCGCTCGGCCGACACTAAATACAGATGTCTGGACATCGGACGCGCCGTGGCCGCCCGAGATGGTGCGGCTTGGGACAAGCCGCACCATCAAACTCCCGGCAAGTCGCTCGCGACGTCGATTTCAACCAGAACCAGTGCACCAACAATATTCAGAGCGCAAATGGCCAGGTCAGGCTCGATGTCCAGACATCTGAAGCTGCGTCACCGTGGCCCGATCGATTTCGATGAAATCAATGCACGGCGGCACTGTCCAGAACGTCGCTACTTGGCTTCACGCGCTTCGTAGCGCCGCCGGAGCGCGGGCCATCCTGAATGGCACC
>JBKQIY010000109.1:0-2856 GCA_052148155.1 Acidimicrobiia bacterium
ACAGCGCGTGGCCCAAAAATGGAGCAGAAGGTGCGACCGAGAACACCGCAAAGAAGTCCACCGAACCCGAGGAGGGCAACGACGACGGGCATCTTGATTGTCAGCGCATAGGCATGGCGAGTCGTACCCGCGACCGCCCGTACCCCGTGGTGGCCCTTCATCGAGCTCCGAAGCGTCACGCACAGGAGGCGAGAAAGCCGCCGAGCCCGGACAAGACGCCGCCGATGCGCTCGATGAAGAGCCACCACGGGGGGTACTGCTTCTCTCGCCACGTCCGCGAGCGTACGTGGGGGTGCGACCGAGGAACCGTCCCGCTAACACCGAGCAAGGCGGTCCAGGTACCTGCGGGCGTCGACCCGTTCGAGCAGATCTCGCGCCATGTCGCGTGTTGTGTTCGCGACCAGGGCCTTTTAGCTGCGGTGCAAGTGCTGGAACGGCTTGCTCACGGGTGAACCTTTGACAGCGACACGCTGTTGAGGGTGCGGAGTTTCTAACTTGCGCCGAGCGTTGCCCGGATCTCCGCGAGCTGCGGATCTAGGAACCCGTTCTCAAGCGCCCCGCACCAGAGTGCGTCAAGCACCAACTCAGCAGCATCGCGCTCGGTGAGGGCATCGGGGAGTTGCGCTGCATAGGCGAATGTCGTCACGGACTCCCGTGTCGGCGGTCCGAGTGGCGTCAAGTCAATCTGGTCGCCGAGCGCGTTCGCACGACTGTCCTGGTGACCGTCGCTGTTCGGTGCGAGGATGTGAACCTCCGCATGATCAATAGTCACGTCGCCAGGGAGGATGTCAGCGAAGGCTCCAGGTAAATCCGTTGTGGCTAGTACGAGAGCTTCACGGAGGATCTGGGCGACTTGAAACAACCACAGCCGCTCACGGCGAGAGATGCCGATGTCGACAATGAAGCGAACCGTCCCGCCCGCTCCGACGTCCGGCAGCCGGACGGTCGCGATGGCGCTGACGCCAACCGTCGCGTCTCCGCCCAGCCGGTAGACGGCCTGATCCGTTGACTGAAGTGTGCCGGGCGGGGCCGCCCAATCGATGAGTGGTTCCGGAACTGGGCTCCCATCTGAAACGGTGTCGGGTGCAGCGGAGCTGGCTGGACCCGAACTGATCGAGCGGAGCCAAGTCATTGGAGCCGATCGCAGCGCGCGCAAACATGCCGCTCGCTCTGGAGGACCGATGATGTCGACGTTCTCGAGCGGCACAGCGTCGATCGCACCAACGACACGCAGGTAAAGCAACGGGAGGGCTGACCAACCCGACGGTGCCACCGGTTGGTCGGGAGAGAAGCGCCGATACCGCACCCGGCTTGGTCGACCTCGCCTCGCGGCCGTGGCATCGAGGCGAAGTAAGCGAGCGGCGAGGTCTCCGAGGAACTCCTCGGCGCCTTCCGTGTCGATAACCGATGCTCGACGCAAGTCGATGAGGCGCTTGGCCCGCTCGGTCAGCTGGCCGAGGTAGCGCGCCCAATACATCGGATACCGACGAGAGAGCGACACGGTCAGCGCGTCGGCGAGCGCCGTGTCGTATTCACCCGACCAGCCCACGATGACCAAGCCGTACTCGTCGAACACTTGGTCGAGCAGCTTTCGCCACTCAGTCGGATAGGTCGACAGCTGTTCCGGCGTATTACGGAGCGCGGCGTTGGCGTAGTCGCCGTGCAACTTCACGACCGTGACCGGTGCATGAGCGAACGGCGTCATCGCCGCGGCCGCCTCGGGCATCGAGACGACTTGGGCAGCCACGCCAGCACTATCCAAAGCTCGTTCGATGAGACGATCGAAGTTCGTGGTCAGGATCACACGTACCCGACCGCTCGCGGCCAAGGAAGCCAAGGCCTCATGTCCGCGCGTCGGCAAGATGGGCTCGCCAGTTTCAGGTGGCGGATCGAAATAACCGCGCATGAGTGCCTGCCGCGCTGCGTCCGTCGGCGCTAATGCGGTGATAAAGGTGTCATAGCGAGGTTCAGACCGGCTCTGTTGACGCCACCAGGACTCAGGGTCGTTGAACGCCACTTCATCGTCGACGCCGTCCGCTCGGGCGATCTTACGAATGAGATCGAGCACCACTTCCCAGCCCGTCGGAACACCCGCGGCCGTAGACATCCCGCTACCCACCAAGACCGCGTAGACGCCCGGTGCCGCGTGGATCGACGTCGCCAGAGCGACCCGCGGATTCACGCCGATGGTCGGGGTCATCACGACGGGAAGCGAGGAAGCTGTGGCCGCGGGGAGAACTCGGGGCTGGGTCAACTCTTGATCACCACCCGTGTGCATGTTCCCAACTCGTCCTTCGTTCGGAACCGACGCAATCGGCCATGAAACGCTTGTCGCCCAGCGGGTCCTCTTTAGGCAGCATTCTTGTCAAATCGCGTGGAGAGTCGATGGAACCGCCGATCCGCGGCAGTCGGCCGCACGATGGACGACGCGCCCACACTGCTGCACAATCTGGCCAGCTTTTTGGTCGACGGGTGGACCATCCAAGTGTTACCTGTTCAGACCACGCCGCCCCCTTCCCGAGCATGACTTCGATGGGAGCTGAACCTAGCCAGGACGCGGGCGGCGTTTGCGTCGTGGCCGCCGCAGAGGCTGGAGCAGTTCTCGTGCCGCCGGATGCAGGAGGAGCCCTCCGGCGATTAGCAACCCAAATATCACGACGTACAGCAGACGAAGTGAGCCGCCGACGGTCAATACGGGATCGCCCGAGAGTGCCAGCGTGAGCGGCACGGCGACGAGCGTGATGAGGCCGAGTGCTGAGCTGACTCGAATGTTGCTTGCCGTCTCGAGCTGGCGTGCGTAGTCCGAGAACTCGCCGACTATCTGCTCGAGAAGCTCGGGCAACCGGTGGCGCCGTT
>JBKQIY010000110.1:0-22888 GCA_052148155.1 Acidimicrobiia bacterium
CTCGGAGCTGACGAACCCGGCACATGCAGTTGGAGAACGACCAACGCGCTCAACAGCGCGATCGCGACGTTGAGCGCGACGATCTGGCCGAAGTCGTGCAGGAGCGGCAGCGACGAGGTTGCGATCACGGCGACGCCAGAGATCGCGGTCAGTGCTGACACGATGAAAGCGCGACCAGTACGGGAGGCTGCGTCGTCCATCGCTTGACGCGGTCTCGAGCCGCGGCGGCGTTCCTCGACGAAACGCAGGAGCAACAACGACGTGAACTCGGTGCACGCGGCGACGACCAGTGGGCCCCCCACCGCGGTCATCGGGCTCAGCTTGAGATGCAACGCGTACGCGAACAGCGACGAGGCGCCGACCGCGATCAAGACCGGGACCAGCGACAGCAATGCACGCACGACGCTCCGCAACCGCACCGTCAGGAACAAGAAGACGAAAAGAATCGCGACGTAGGTGAGGATGACACGGTTCGCGTTCAGGTTGTCGAGCAGTCCGACTCCGACGACCGCGAGACCGGACGGGGTCGCGCGCACATTCGCGGGTGGATGTACTGAAGCTCGGATCTCCCGTACGACTATGGCGCGCGCGTCGAGTCCGCTCGGCCCGGTGCGGAAGATGATGTTCATCGCGGTGCCGCTCGGCGAGACGGTGGAGCGTTGAATGTCGCGCGGCGCCACCGTGTACGCGTTGCGGACGTCGGCCGCGGTGGGCGTCAGATGTGCGGCGCCGGGGACGTCGCTCAGTTCGCTGACGGTGCTGACGAGCCCGGATGCGGTCAGCAGAGTGTCGGGGTACTTGTCGAGTTGGGTGCGGGTGAAGTTGTCGACGAAGGTGACCGTCTCCTGGCTGAAGGCGTTCGGTGACTGCACGTACACGCCGAGTTCGCTCGATGAGTGGACCTCACGGTTGAGGACGTCCAGGTTCTTTATGACCTGCGAATGTTGGTTGACCCATTGGGTCGGGTCGGTCTGCAGGACGAGCTTGCCCTCGACGAGGATGCCGCCCGCGAAGACGACCAGGCTGGCGATGACCAGCGCCGGCGCGACCTTGTCGGACAGCGATCCGAGACGGACGGTCAAGCGGCCGAGCCGGCCGGCACGGAAATCGCGGGTCTTCGTCGGTGAGCGGTACTCGCGGATGCCGAGGATCGCCAGCGTGCCGAGAATGCTGTTGAGACAGATCGCGGCCACTCCGATGATCAGGAGCAGCCCGAAATCCCGAAGCATCGGCACCTTGGCGAAGTGCAGTGCCGCGAAGGCAAAGATGGCGTCGAAGGTGACCACCAGGAGTGCCGGGCCGAGATTGCGAGACGTCTCTTGGATCGGGTGCGTCGCACGTTCGATCACGACCTCTTCCTCGATACGTGCGTGCATCTGGATCGCATAGTCGATCCCGATGCCGAGCATGACCGGAAGACCAGCGATGGTGACAATGGTCAGCGGGATGCCGAGATAGCCCGCGGCGCCGAAGGCCCAGATGACACCGATCAGCACGATCCCGAGTGGCAGCAGCCGCCACCGCACGTTGAACAGCAACAGCAAGATCACCGCCATGACGGCGACGGCAATCAGCGCGAGCGTCGTCATCCCGCCCGTCAGATAGTTGTTGAGATTTTCGAGCAGCGCAGGTGCGCCGGTCGTGGTGATCTGCGTATGAGGGAAACGGAGAGATTTCGCGGCCGCGCTCACCAAGTCGGCGGTGACTCCTTCGTTCTTGATCGATTCGTTACCGAGGAGCCGCACGACCATCTGCGCGTGTCGAGCGTCGGGGAAGAACGGGAGCAGCGCCGTTCGGATCGGTTTCGGATCGTGCGGCTGAGGGTTGTCGTACAGCAAGAAGTCGAGATACTTGGGATTGGCGATGGTGCGCTGCGCGACGGGGATCGCGTTGATTCGGGCGATCGTCGCAAGGGCCGACGCGTTGCGCGCGGCCTGCCCTGCCTTGGACGTGGCACGGCCGAGGTCGCCCGCGAGGATTTTCCCGGCGACACTTTGGGTGACATCGCCCTTCGGGCCTTTGACGAGATTGTTGTTCCACTCGAGCGCCGTGAGCGGCGTCACTGTGCCGAGCACCTGGTGTGACGCGTCGATCTCGGTCGCGATGTTCGTCCACTGTTTGATCCCGTCGGGCGTAAAAAGCTCCGCGACGGTGTGGCCGGGATCCATCGTGACGAGCGTGATCATCGCTTCGCCACCGAACAGCTTCTGGTATGCGACGTTGTCCTTGTAGACCTGGTCGCTCTTGTTCAGGTAGGTGCTTTGATCGGTCGAGAACTTGAGTTTCGTCGTGCCGTAACCGAGGCCGAGCGTGACGATGCCGCCCACGATCAGCACCGCGACCCAGTGTTTCCCGAGGTTGAGACCGAGCCAAGACCAGAACTTGTCCAAGTGGCCTCCGTTGCTGCGAGCCGCCTTCGAAGCTAGCTTCGTCCCGCCGACAGGTCAGGGCGCGCGCTCCGACGGACGAACGCGTCGCGGTCTTGATCCTGGACGTCGGTACCAGCCGTCGACGTGGCCCAACCCGCGTCGCGGTCCTGCTCATCTGGATGGACCAGCCGACGGGAGGAGGATCTCGAGTCTGGTCGTGGGCGTCGACCGGCTCAGGCGCCGAACCACTGGCCCGCGAACGCGACGGTCGAGACCGTAGACCTATGTGTGTCCGGTCCCGGCGCACCGGTGACCACGACGTTCGGTTCGACTGAACGAGGATCGCAAGGTGGCGGCGGGGTGGTGGCGTCGGATCAGCCACCGGCGGATTCGTCGGCGCCCCACGCGCTGGCGGATCGGCCGACAAGGACGAACAAGCCGAACACGACATGCTGAAGTTCGATCCGACCGAACTCGACGAGGTCGGTCGCACCCTCGAGATCCTCGCCGACCCGATGCTGAATCGCGGCGCGGCCGACGATCAAGACGGCGACGAACACATCGCCGGCGTTACCCGCGAAGCTGGCGGAGGCCGCGCTCCACGTCGTCGACGTGATGGAGCGAGTCGTGCAACGCGTGCTCGAGCATTCGCCGAACCGTGCTGCGCTCGTCGCCGATCGTGAGCCCGCGTTGCCAGGCGTCGTCGCCGGCGTCGACGGCGGCCTGCGCGAGCCGACATGCCTGCGCGTCGAGCGTCTCGACGACAGCTTCGGGATCGTCGCCGACGTAGCTCGCGGCGGCGGCTTCGATCAAGTCGTCGGCAACGATTGCGGGATACACCGGTTCGTCGACAGTGAGGGCCTGCTCGACCCCGAACGCGTGCAACGCGGTGATGTCGCGACTATGTGCGGCGTATTCGATCGCCGACCACACGTCCGGTGCGGGTCGCACACGGAGCTCGGAACCGGCATCCCGGAGGACCGTTCGCCAACTGGGTCCCAACTGCCGCAAGGCAACGATCAGCGACGCGTTGTCATAGCGCGAACCGCGGAAACCGCACGCGTCGCAGCATTCATGATCCATGCACGTCCAGGCTAAACGTTTCGCTGAACCGAGTTCGGCGTTCGACGACGGCGACCGCGACCTCGTCGATGGTCTGACCTGTCGACCGGGCACGCTCTTGCAGCTTGGTGAGTGCCTCATCGACGGTGCATCCGGCTTGGACCGAAACCATCCCCGATGCCTGATGGACCTGCATGCCGTACTCCAAGATCGACATCGTTCGCATTCCTCCTGAACGCGTCCGCCGCCGTGCTCCCGAATCTCGAATTCTATCTTCGATCTGGCTCTACCCAGTCCGGGCTCGGCGTATGCCGGTTCGGGCTGGGCTCGTCGCACACTGCGGCGCGAACCGGCCGCTGTGACTGAGCGCAGCTGGCGTCGAAGCGCGGCGGGTATATCGTCGGTCGCGACGCGGCGCCAGCCCCCATTTCGCGTTGGACGTGCCGCTGGCGACGGCACCCTCCGGGAGCGTTGCTACGGACCCTGGTAGCGCATCAAGGATTGTGTTCCACCCCCTCCAGGGAGGTTGTCGATGGCTCGTACCGCGCCCGCGGCGTCGGCGTCGCGGGGTCCGCGCTTCGCCGTGTCCGGCGAAGCCACGGCGACGGTCATCGCGCTTCGAGGCGAAGGGGAGCTTGCGACCCTTGCAGTACTTCTGAACGCATCGGCTCACGTCATCGCAGACAACTGCGGGGCGGTGATCGTCGACGTCTCCCAGACCGAGATCTTCGACACTGGCAGCGTCCGGGTCACGGGTCGGGCCGATCAATGCCTGGCCGACCGCGGCAGGCAGCCGACGATTCGGTCGGCGTCTCGTCAGGCGGTCATGTACTCGCCGGGTTTGGATTTTCGCGTGTGCTCGAGACGTACGAGAAGTCGTCGCCCGAACGTCCGGAACTCTACGTTGTCGGCGCATGTCCGCAGTCAAACACCTGACGTCGGTGCGTTTGGCGATCCAGACCGAGTTGTACGTCAAGGCGACGCGATCGCGGGGACGCGAGTCGGGCGGGCATGCATCGCGACGGCCAGGCCATCCCGGCCGAGGCGCTCACGCGGGATGTTCGTCAGGCCGGCGCGGTGACCGTGACGCTTCGTATGCACCACAAGCGCAACACCTACCAAAGGATCGCTGCGGCGATCGGATCGGGCTGAGATGGGAAGCAAGGGCGCCAAGCGGCGCAAACCCGCACACTCAAAGCATTTGCCGAAGGTTGGCAGCGCGACCGAGAACGAACGGTTGTTGCACGACGAGCAACATGCCGTGCTCGACCAGATGGGTGTCGGCCACGCCGGTCGTGGGGTGAAAAGCGTGGTCGCGGTGGTGGCAATCGTGCTGGTCGGATGCGCCGTCGTGGGTCTCATGGCCGTCATGGTCTTCCGTTGACGCTCGCCGATCGGGTGAGTGGCACCGGCGGAGGTACCCACGGCACCCGCGCGGCCTGAAGACGTGCCGCACGTTGGTTCCGCGTGGTTCCGGACCCTGGTCGCGCGATCGCTGAAGTGATCCGACAGACGCCTAGTTCGGGCCGGACGACCGCAAAGGGTTGTCGCCCGTTCGGGCTCGACGCCTCCTCACATCTGGACAGACGTCGTGTCGACGCACGCGTCTCGCCGACAGCTCATGACGACGAGTCCGCGACGCTCCCTGCCTCTGTGCGTGGGCAGGCAGCACCGGCCACGGAATCGAGTCCGGCGTCACCGCCGCCGCGCGCGTGGCACGAACGGGCCTCGACCCGACTGTTGGCGATGGTTGGAATCGTCGGCATCGCGACCAATCCCGGTGCGGTACTTGTCGTCGGGTTCATCTCGTCCGCGATCGCGGCTCGTTTGTGCCGTCGGGCACGCCATGAACGCAGACGCTTCAACATCGGTTCATTCGTCGCACACAAGGCCACGACATTGACCTGACAGGCACCGACGACTTCAAGGGCCGAGCAGAGAAGCACCAAGACCCAGATCGGCTGGCGAAGGTCGCCGACGCCGTACAGCTTCGAACGGGTCGCCGGATTTGAACCGGACAGCCGAACGCTTCGTGAAGTTTCTGTAACGCGACCAGGTCGAGCGTGTCGGTCCCGCGCCCTTCAGGCGGATACGCACCAATTTTGGGCGGTTGGCCGGCGGAATGCGATTGTGTGGCCGGGACCGTGATCGGTACCGTCCGGCGCTATGGACCGCTCGTCTGTCCCGAAGAACTTCCGGCCGTCGAGTTGGGCTGCGACGTCGTGGGAAGTGCGTGCGGCATGTCGCGGATCGGAGTCGGTGTCGTTCGTGTCGCCGCTCGCGGGCGAGTCAACGAGTCAACGGCGCACGCGTGAGGCGACCGCGACGCGCATCTGTTCGGAGTGCCCCGTCAAGCGTGAGTGCTTGGACTACGCGATGCGAGTCCGGGAGCCGTTCGGAATCTGGGGCGGTCTCACCGAGGCCGAGCGCCGCCAGCTCGCGGCGATGGCCTGATCGCTGGCCGATGAACTGGCACGGACGCGCGTCGTCCGTTGTCGGTGAGACGGATGAACTCGTCCCGATCGACACCAACGAACCTTGCGGGTCGTTTCATGTGCCACACGAACCCGATCGTGCCGTGATGCGTGTTCCTGATGCCGTCTGACCGCAAGCAACTGCCGGTCACTGCACAGCCATCAAGACAGCACCGTCAGCACAGTTACGCATCGCGAGGGAATTCGGGACGACGGTAGCTGGGCTCGTTGTCGGGTGAGCGGTGCGGTGGCCGCACCGGCGTGACGTCTTGTCGATCCAGGCGCGAGCGCGTGCCGGACCAGGGCGCAGGTGGGGCGAGCAGCCGGTCTGCCCACCGGTAGGCAAGGTCTTCGTAGTTCACACGCCAACCTCGAAAATGAGGCCACGCGGCGTCGCTGTCCCGCTCGATCTCATACCCGCTCTCACGCAGGAGCGTCACCGCGGACCCGAACTCTTGGGCCGACAGCTGCAGCGGACCGTCGGGGAGCGGGTCGGCGTCGAAATCCCAGCCGAGCGCGTCCGAAATCCGACGCAAGGCCGTGTAACCCATGCGCAAACACAGGCGCGCTTGGGAAGGAGTTGTCGTCGGATTCAACGCGAGTTGCATGGCCGCGGCGTCGAGGACCGAGAGCAGTGCCAACACCCACGATGACCATGGATCCGGCGACCGGAACAGCAGCAGAACCGGGTACGACGCGTGCGACTCGGAAAACTCGGCCGCCCACTGCTCCCACGACGCATAGAAGTCCGGTAACGCGTCGCCGATCCCGACGAGCTGGTGACGTATGAGAATCTCGGGACCCCACGACGGCTCGCCCGCCCGGCCAGCGAGCATGGTGATCAGCGCCTCGCGACGGTTGAACGCCGCGTACAGCGACGGCAGGTAGGCGATCTGCAACGCGATCACCACAAATCCCGACGCTGCGGCCAGGATGACGATCGTGTCGTTCGTCCCCGACACCGACCGTGCGAGACCGAGCGTGAACATCGCCGCTCCAACCTGGGATGTCGCGCGGCCGAAATTGTGCGCATACGGCAAGAGCATGATGACGAACGCGGCTCCGAACAGCGCGAGCCACAACGCGAGTTGCGCCAGGACGGCGATCGGCCCGACGAGCGCGAGAACTGCGTCCTTGCGTTCGTAGGTCTTGGTGAGCCGGGACACGGCCATGAGCGTCGCTCGGGTCGCACGGTTGACCGAGACGGACAGCCGGCCCGGCCCCCACTGCGCCCGCGGGAGGACCAAGGTGAACAGCACGCTCGTCCAGGTGAACGCAAGGACCACAACACCGAGCGGAATCGCGACCCACGTCGACATAGGCGTGCGAAGTTAGTGCGCCGCGCCGTTCCCCAACTCGGCGACTCGAGGTCTGCGACGGTCCAACATGCGCGGGTGGGGCACCAAAAATGCGCTGCGTCCGCGCGACCCACGAGGTACCTTTTGGGGGTGCTGCACCTTTACGTGATCACGACGACGCCGGGATTTCCCGGCGCGAGCGTGTAACAGCACGCGAAACCGCCCCGGGTCCGATCCCCGGGGCGAGCGGTGCGCTTCCTGCCTCGGGGTGATGACCCCAAAGAGGAGGAAGACAACCATGGAGTACCCAGACCATCGGCGCCTCGGCCGAGCGTTGAAGATCTTCGCCAACGACGAACTTTGCGGGTCGGGCTTGCCGTTATGGCTTCCCGCCGGCGCGACGGTGCGAGCAGAAATCGAACGTTTCGTCGTCGAGTTGGAACGCAGGAACGGCTACCAGCACGTCTACACACCGGAGCTCGCCAAAAAGGAGCTGTACGTACGCTCAGGGCACTGGGAGCACTTCCACGATGACATGTACCCGCCAATGCAGGTTGGCGGCGAACAGGTCGTGCTCCGTCCGATGAACTGTCCCCACCACATTCTGGTATTCGCCGCGCAGCGCCGCTCGGTGCGAGACCTGCCGGTCCGGATCGCCGAACTCGGAACGATGTTTCGTCACGAGCGCTCCGGCGTCGTCGGGGGGCTGTCTCGCGTCCGCCAAATGACACTCAACGACGGCCACGTCTTTTGCTTACCCGAACATCTCGAAGCTGAAATCGCACGCATCCTTGTCATGGTGCAGGACGCCTACCGGGCTTTGCACATCCCGGCTGCGAGCTACCGGCTCTCACTTCCTGATCGGGGACCGAAGTACGTCGCCGACGACGAGTTGTGGCGCCGCAGCGAAGCGGTGCTCCGCGCTGTGCTGCGCAACCTCGGCCTGGACTATGAGGACGCGTCTGGAGAGGCTGCGTTCTACGGACCGAAGATCGACCTGCAGGTTTGTGACCCGCAGGGACGACAAGAGACGCTGTCGACCGTGCAGGTCGACTTCCACCTGCCCGCACAGTTCGATCTCGTCGCCTACGACGGCGAGCGGCGCATCCGGCCGGTGATGGTCCACCGCAGCATCGTGTCGACCATGGAACGCATGGTCGCCCACCTGCTCGAGGTACACAACGGCGCGCTGCCAGTGTGGTTGGCCCCCTGTCAAGTACGGATCCTCCCGGTTGTCGACGGCGTCGCCGATCATGTGCTGTCGGTACGAGATCGTCTCCGAGACCGTGGTGTACGAGTCGAGGTCGATGATCGTGACGGCACCCTCGCGGCGCGGATCCGAGACGCCCAGCGCGACAAAGTTCCCTATGTTGGCGTCATCGGACGACGCGAGGCTGCGGACGCCAACGTCGCGGTCCGGTCACGAGACGGCGGTCAGTTCGATCCGATGTCCGTCTTCGACTTCGTCACGCTCGTCGCGACCGAGGCCGATACCCGCGGCGTTCGCGCGGCCTAGTCGGCGCGGTCGAACTCGAGGATCGCGACGTAGAGGAGAAGCAAACCCGTCACGAACACAACCCCGAGCTGGAGCGGGATCGGGACGTGCCATCCCCACCACGTCAACGGCGGATTCAGTCGGGCCCGCGCGAACGGACTCGCGTTGATGTGCGCGAAGACCGCTTCGCGGAAGGGGTGCACCGCGTAGGTGATCGGGTTGATGTGCACCAGCGCGTTGAGCCAGCTCGGCAGTCCCGACAACGGGTACAGCACGCCCGACAGGAACATGAGGGGCATCAGGATCGCCTGCATCAGTCCCATCATCGACTGCATCTGCTTGACCCGCGCCGCGACCACAAGACCGAAGGCCGTGACCGCGAAGCCGAGCAGCATCATCTCGAAGAACAGCGTGACGAGCATCACCGGCGAGTACGGCACGTGCACCAGGCCGGCCAGCGCGAGCACGATCACGCCTTGGATCGTCGCGACGGTCGCGCCACCGAGACACTTCCCGGCAACGATCGCGCTGCGCCGCACCGGCGCGACGAGCATCTCTCGCAAGAACCCGAACTCGCGGTCCCACACGATCGACACCGCAGAGAACATCGCGGTGAAGAGCACCGACAGCGCGAGCACGCCCGGGAAAATGAAGGTGCGCAGGCTCACGTTGCCGGTTTGGCCGTGCGTCAGCGACGAGAGGCCGGTGCCGAGCACGAATACGTACAGGATCGGTTGCACGAGCGCGGTCGCGATGCGGATGCGGTCCTGCGAGAAACGAATTAACTCGCGTTGCCACACGACCTTGATCGCGCGCAGGTCGTGGGTCGCGTTGGCGTCGGGCAGCCGTACCTGAGCGACCTGCGTGCCTTGCCGGGGTGTCGTTGCCGTCGAAGTCATCGGCTATCTCCTGGCCGCGGCCATCGGGCTCGCTCGGAAGCGTTCGCCAGCCGAGGCTTCGGCGTCGCGGATCGTGCGGCCGGTATAGGTGAGGAACACGTCGTCGAGTGAGGGTCGAGCAATGTTGACCGATTTGATCGGAACGGTGAGCTGTTGGAACAGGCGGGGTACGAACTCCTCGCCGCCCGGGACCGACAATGTGACGGCACCGTCGTGCACGGCCGCTTCGATCCCGAACTTGTCGCGGATCTGCGCGATGGCCTGCGCGTCGTCGGCGGTTTGGATCTGCACGCGGTCGGTACCCACACCCTCCTTGAGCGCTTCGGGCGTGTCGAGCACGACGATCTTGCCCTGGTCGATGATCCCGATGCGGTCGCAGTGTTCGGCTTCGTCCATGTAGTGCGTCGTGAGGAAGATCGTGATGTCTTCGCGCTGGCGGAGCTCGTTGATGTACGCCCAGATCGACGACCGTGTCTGCGGATCGAGGCCGACGGTCGGTTCGTCGAGGAACAGCACACGCGGCGAGTGGAGCAAGCCACGCGCGATTTCGAGCCTGCGTTTCATGCCGCCGGAGTAGGTGGCGACTCGGCTCGTGCGTCGCTCCCACAACCCGACCATCTCCAACACTTGTTTCATCCGGTCGGCGACGATGTTCTTCGGTACGCCGTAGAGCTCGGCGTGGAATCGGAGGTTCTGCTCGGCGGTCAGGTACGTGTCGAGGGTCGTGTCTTGGAACACGAGTCCGATGTTGCGCCGCACGATGCCGCGTTGCGCGACGACGTCGTAGCCGGCCACGGTCGCGTGTCCGCCGGTCGGGTCGACGAGCGTGCACAGGATGCCGATCGTCGTCGACTTCCCCGCGCCGTTGGGTCCGAGGAAGCCGAACGTCTCGCCAGGTGCGACTTCGAAGTTGATGCCGGCGACCGCCTGCAGCGCGCCGTAGCGCTTCTCGAGATCGCGGACTACGACCGCCGGTTCGGCCGAACGGGCGGTATCGGGAGTCGTCATAAGCCGAGACTATCCCAGAAATCATGGGAGTTTCCAACGATAGGGAAAACCCAGGCTAGGGTGGGGTCGTGACCAGCTCCGTCGTTTCGTCCGAGGCGCCGCGGCGTCCGGGCCAGCTCGCGAGCGCCATCACCACGTTGTCGCTGATCTCGCGCCGGTTGTTCAAAGAGCGTCTCGCGCGCGAACCATGGACGGCCGAAGCCGGGCTGCGGGCACCGTGTTACAGCGTCCTGACCTGGATCGACCGGCTTGAGCCCGTCTCGCAAAAACGTGTGAGCGATCAGATCGCGCACGACCCTTCCGACATCGTCACCGTCGTCGACATCCTCGAGCGAGCCGGGTTCGTCGCGCGCCGACGCGACCCGGACGATCGTCGCCGGTACTCGCTCAGTCTGACGCCGGCCGGTCGAGACGCGCTGCATCGCCTCGATGTGGTCGCGCTCGAGGTTCAAGACGCCGTGCTGGCTCCCCTCGGCGCGCGGGAACGCACGATCTTCGAACGCCTCATGCACGTTGTCATCGAGCACCACACCGACGCCGCCAGTGTCGACAGCTGAACTCGGCTCGGGTTGATCGCCTTCGCGTGGCGCTGAAACCGGCGTGGTAAGAGGACGCGGCGTGAGCGGTCCGCGTTCGATCTCGGTGTCGGCTGATGCGGGATGTCCGATCGGCGGATCGCTTGGCGGAGTTCGTCAACGATCGTACGGACGTCGGCAGGCTTGACGCCGAGCCATACGCACGCGGTGATCGGATCGTTGAACACGATGACGCGTCCAAATTCTTGGTTGAGGTGCGACTCGAATCGCAGTGCGTGTTCGAACGTCTCGTTGGCGACGATTGCCCATCTGGTGTACCGGGCTCGACATGCCAGTCGTTGCAAGAAGAACACCGCTGCGTCCACATCTTCTCCGGAGTGGGACACGATGCTGACGAGACGCCCGTGAGAACGGTGAGCATTGACCGGTTGGCTCCCCAGGTGGGATCCGATGCGAGGAGCGCGATATGCCGTTGACGTTCATCGGCACCGATCTCGCCGTCCCATACCGACACCGACAAGCCAGTCGCTTCGTCACGGCCGGACGCGATGCCCACGTTCAATCGGCACACCGATAGGCGTGGTCGAGGCGAGCCCGGCGGCGAATGCACATCGTGGCGGCACGGTGCGAGGTTCCAGGCGGGGTTGCGGTGCAATCCGAGGGCTCGCGGCCCAGAATCGACGGGGACCAAGCGGCGTCGAACACCGCGGCGCCGACCGCCGCGCTGACCCGCATATCGCCGGGCATGACAGGCTGGGCGTGATGACTCGACACCGAATTCCGGCCGCGATCGCGGCGGCGACCGAGACGCGGCCAATCTGATGCAGGTACCGAGCGTCCTTCGCAAATGTGTCTGCTTTGTTGAGGCCGGATGGGGCGACGATCTGTCTCTCGTCGGAACGGCGATGATCGTTGGGGTCGAGTCGAACGAGGGCGTCGATCGTCATCACGTGCACGTCGTGACATGTCACCACGTTCTCGTCCCACCGGATCCGTCGCCGGGCGCAGATCCATGGCCCGCTCCGGCGTACGACAAGATCCGGCTGCGTCTGAACCGTCGCGGCGCCGACGCGGACACCGTCGATGTCTCGCCGGACGACTGGGTCGTTCACCCGACCGCGGATGTCGCCGCGGCACTGTTACTTCCTCCGCCCGAGCGGCGGCTGTTCGACTACCTGCACTTCCCCGTCACCGGCACCGTGGACAAAGACCTCCGCGGCCGATTCAAGGTCGGGCCAGGCGATGACGTGTTCATGACCGGCCTGCTGCATAGCCATTCGGGCCGGGCCAAGATCGAACCCATCATTCGGGTCGGCACGATCGCGGCATTCCCAGAGGAAAAGGTGACGTTGGAGCACTGCACGACACCGCAAGACGTGGTGCTCATCGAGATCCGATCCATCGGCGGTCTGAGCGGGTCGCCGGTGTTCTTTCATCTCCCCGACACACCGCGCATCGAAGACGGCGGAGGAACGATCGCGAACACGGCGATCCCTCCAGCCTCCGCTGGGCCGAACTGGCTCATCGGGATCATGCACGGTTTGTGGCCAACGCAACCTGACGACCCCGACCTACGAGACAAGACAGCCGAACCACTGAACACTGGTATCGCGGTGGTGCTTCCAGCCGAACGCATTGTCGAGTTGCTGTTCGGTCACACGCTCACATATCGCAGGTACCTGGTGGACGACGCAATCCACGAACGATCGAAGCCCACACCGACGAGCGTGGCGCCATCCGTTCCCACGGCTTCCGGCAGCGCCGAACCCTTCACCCGTGAGATGTTCCTAGCCGACCTGACGGTGTTCGCTCAGCCTGACGCGGACCCTGATCGGCACACATGACCATCGCCGGTTGACGGTCCCCGCGGCGACGCGATCTCACGTCGCTATAGCGCGACGAGCGAGTTTGGTTCCCGCGCGTCCGTCCGGTCGGCAGCAAAGCACGTCGGGTCGCCCCCTCGAGGAGGACTTACTCAAGAGATGCGGTCCGTCGGGTCAAGGTTGTGCGCTCGGGCCCGACAAGTTGACCCTGGACCTCGCCTTGAAGCTGATCGGCGTATACGCGAACCCGCCGCCACCGGCCGCGAACACAAGACATGCTGAGACGCACGGTCGAACATCGGTCGAGTTGTTCTCCATGACGGGTGCTCGATCGTGAACGACGAACATGGCCGAACCAGCCCGATGCTTATCGGTCATGAGGAATGGCTGCGCCGCGAGCCGAGGTCCGCATCCAACATCGGAGAGGTCAGAGACGGAGGCGCACTCGGACAGCCAGACCTTGCTGTCAACGCCGAACCCGGTCACCCTTACTGTGATGCGCTGCCCGTTGGCCAGCTCTGTTTTCGGAGTCGCCGTGACAGTCGGATCGACGGTGGTCTCTGCGGGATCGATCGGGTCTACGGGTGATGACAGAGCGCGGGAACGGGTCGTAGGTGGGGCACCGGTCGTGGTCGGGGCGGCCGTCCCTTTTCCGCTGCTACATGCTGCGAGCACTAACCCCGCGAGCGCGAAGGCGACGATCGGGCGCACGGATGAGACGGTAGCGCTCATGTCGTGACGCTCCCGTCGCACGTTGGTGGCTGTGGTGTCATGACGCACGCCAAACAGGCTCTCTCTTCGCGTTGAACTGGGAGCGTCCGGTGGGGAAGTGTTTGGCTATCCGGACCTCAGCAGGATCTGGTGGCCGCCCGCGCTCGCGATAGCTGCCTGCCCATGAACGGCGCCTTGGGGATAGTGGTCAACGATCACTGGAGCAGCTTTATCGACTCTGTCGATTCCCTCAGAGTTGCAGACCGGCGGGCGACATCTCAACCGGTCCGTGCGAGTCGAACGTGGGTTACGGCTGGCGAACATACGTGTTCAATGCACCGGTAATTGCCGGCGCTGGAGCCGAGATCGTCGAAAAGTCGTTCGCCAGAACCGAGCAAGACCGGCACAATCGCCAGATGTAGTTCATCGATTAGCGAAACACGAAGGTATTGCCTGATGGTGTCTGCGCCACCTCCGACAAGGACATCGCGGCCACCCGCTGCTTCGAACGCTGCGCTGAGAGCTGCTTCGATCCCGCTGTCGACGAAATAGAAGGTGGTTCCCCCCTGCATGTCAACTGAGGGATGTGGGTGGTGGGTGAGCACGAAGACCGGGTGATGAAAAGGGGGATCCTCTCCCCACCAGCCGGTCCATTCGCTTTCGCCCCAAGGGCCACGTATCGGTCCGAACATGTTCCGACCCATGATCGTGGCACCCACACCAGATTCCCGCCCCGAGAAGAAGTCATTGTCGAGCCCCTCGCTACCGCCTTCTCTGCCAATCATTCGGTTGCCGCTTCGGGTAGCGAACACCCAATCGTGGAGCTGCATACCACCCACCCCGAGTGGATTGTCGCGATCCTGATGGGGTCCAGCGACGTAACCATCCAGCGAGATCGAGAAATTTCGCACTAGCAACCGCGGCATTGGGGTTGACCTTCCCGCGTGGTTCCAAACGACCGGACTAGCCACAGTACAGACGGTCTGGAGACACCGAAATCATCGGGCCGGAAATCGGTGTTGGGGTATCCCTGACCGGGGGCACGGGGTGGTCGTCGAAGTCTCTTGGTGCGGCACCTCGGGGATGCTGGACGCGGGGCTTCCGCCGCGCGTTATCGTTATGGGACGCGGGTTCTGTCCGATCTGCGTTTCTTCGAAGGGCGCCGAACGACAGGTTCTGTACGCGTCCTTAGTCGAGCTGTGCGGTGAGTTTCTTCGGCGCGAGTCTCCGGTAGCTCTCGGTTACGAGTTCACGGATCTCGTCCCAGTCGGTGTCGTCGGTGAGCCGCACCCCGATGCGGCCAGGCCCGGCACGCGGGGCGAAAAACGGGTGGCCAATCGATAGCAGCGCGTCGCGTTCGCCTGGGTCGGCACGCAACACGAGCAGCGGGACGGACTCGCCGGTGGGGCCCGCCCGTGCCACGAGCAAGCAGAACGACCGGCGCCGGATGTCGAACGAGTGCGCCGTTGACCTCGTCCTGGTTAGTGACTCATCCACCCGCACCGTCACCTCGGGTAGCGCCAGGCATAGCGTGCTGACCCGCTCGAAGATTTCCTCCGGGACCTCGATGGGCGGGCCCGCGGCGTCGGCGCTGCTGCTCACGCCGACCATTCTGTATCGCGCTCGGCTCTTCGCGGAAGCGCGCGTCGCTTCGTCCCGCGGAGCGCATTGCCCGATCCGGACGGCGCGCCGTGTCAAGCGCCGATCTGCAGTGATGCGTATCCCGAGACATCATCGTGACGGTCGACTCCGATGCGCCTGCTGACGCGTTCACCAGACAGGACACCGCCGCGGCGGGGCTTTGTCAGCACGGCTGAGCCGACGACCGGGCATGGACAGCGTCGTGGATGATCATGAACCGCATCGGCCAGTACCCAGGTCGCGGCTCGGCAAGCTCACGCCGCGCCAAGAACACTCCGGTCACTGCGACGACGGCACTGGCGAGCCAGATGATCACCCCGACGGCCAGGACCCACGGTGTGGAACCCGACACCACCACGATCAGGCCCACCAAGGCGACGGCCAGCCCAAGGCCCCCAACGCGTAGCGACCAGACGGCCATTCTCCAGTGGCCGATGTGCTGTAGCTGCGGTGGCTCGTCCATGCCATGAAGCATGCGAGAGCTTCCGGTTCGTGTCCAGGGACCTTGGTAACTCGGGTCCGTTATCCGCCACTCGGCCACACTGACCCAGCGCGTACGGACAGGATTGAGACGCGACAGAGTTCGGTAGGGGCGCGTTATGCGAACCGCTGCCGACGCACACGACGACGCGACGGGGTGACGCCCCAGAACGAGCATCCCCAAGCCACGCTGCTGGGGTGACGCCCCAGAAGACCGGGACGGTGGGGCACCTTGCTGGACACTATGGATCGGGTGCCCACTTTCGCGACCGGTCGCCAGCGCTGATTCCCGGAGTGCCACCAAGGATCAGAACCAGCTCTCCCCACTCCAACGCGTAGAACGGCCAAACATTGCATGACGTCGGTCCCCCAGAACATGCGACGGATTCTCGACCTGCCTTGGAGGCTGGAGGTATCGCGTCTGATGGTGCGCCGCGATCCGTTGCGCTCGCAACGCCGCGTTCCCTAGACCCGCGAAGCTCGCACTCGCATGAACGACCGAAACTCAACCACGACGGCAATCCCACTCACGCGCAACCCGAGTGGGCGCGGATTCACGACGTTGGGCAGCCCACCAGAATGCCGCCAGTTTTGGGGTTCACAGGCATGAACCGCGGGTCGAAGGTCGTCGCAGTAGTGGTCGGCGCGTGGGTCGTGGTCGTTGTTGGCTGCGGGCTGGTTGCTGGTGGTGTGTGTGGAAGGTTGGAGACGTGATGTTGGATGGCGGTCCAGTCTCGTCCCACGATGACCAAGACGTCGGCGCCGAGGGTGTCAGCTGTCGTCGGTGATTGGCCGAAGTGCTGGGCGCCGGTCGCGTAGACGACGGTCACACCCGGGTTGTCTTGGTTGGGCGCCCAACGGACCTGCGTGTGGGTGTAGGTGGCGCCCGCGGCAACCTCGACTGGTCCCACAGAACGGAAGCCGGCTGCGACGAGCGAGTGGAGCGCTTCGGTGGCGAGGCCCGGGATGCCGGAACCGTTGACGACTCGGACGGTGATCGTGTGGGGGTCTAACAATCTCGTGACGAAGGGTACGGGCGGCTTGAAATTCGCGAGTTGATCGAGCACCGGTGTCGCGTCGGGATACTTCACGATCACGCGGTTGGAGTTGGTCGGATCGGGCGTCCAGGGCAGCGTTGTCATGTCGACGTCGGCCGGTTTCACGCCCCGGAAGGCCAGCACGAGGGCTTTGAGTTCGTTGAGTGTGAGGTTCTGATCGGTGGTGAGGTGGCTCATGACCGCGTCAACGAGACCGAAGATCCGCAGCGGATCATCGTTTGTTTTGCTGATCGCAGTCTGTGCCAGTGTCCGCAGGAAATACTGTTCGCGGGGGATGCGCTCGATGTCGCTGCCGATCGCGGTCCAGCCCTGGCCGCCTTGCTGGGCCGGATAATTCCATGACCACGGTGCCGGGTCGACGAGGTTGTCGGGCACGTAGTAGTGACGCGATCGCGCGTATGCCAAGGCCGTCACACCGTCCATCGACACGCAGCCTGCCTGGTCAATGTTCAAGCCGACGTACGGGTCGTGTACCGGGGTCGGGAACCAGATATCGACGTGACCGATCGCGTTGACGATCTGCGGAAAGGTCGCGAAGTCGACCTGGAGGTAGTGCTGAATCGGGAAATGAAAATCTGTCTCCAACGTCTTGGTCAACAGGCCAGCGCCGCCGAGACCGTACGCCGAGTTGAGCTGACGCATACCGGAGTATCCGGGAATGTTCACCATCAGGTCGCGCGGGAACGACACGACCAGTGGAACGGGCACGGCCGGGTCGACGTGGACCACCATCATCGTGTCCGAGTTGCCGTCGTTGTCGTGCCCGAACAACAAGAAGTTTGCCGGTTTCGCGGGAGTGTCCGGCGCGAGGATGCCGCCCGCAAGACGCACAACTGTCCGTTTCGTGAACTCATGTTTCGCGAATCGGCTGCCGCCCGCCACGACCGCCACCAACACGCCCGCGGTCAGGACACTCACGACCGCGCATGCCACGACAAAACGTTGGAAGAACAACCGAAGCCCGAATTGTGCGCGCATCGGGCATCAAACCTACCCACACCACACCTGCCAGTAGTCGCACCATCGCCGCTTACGAGGTTTCGGAAACGAGCGACCGTCGCCGCGTGCAACAGGGATGCGCCGCAGCGCGGCAGCTTTGGCGCCGTCGACGTGTCATACGAGCGGGAAGCGAACCAAATTCTGATCGCGACTGACGTGTCGAAAATCGCTCACGGGCCAGTATCGGCCTGACTTCTGCGAGCGTGTCGTTGGCTGTTTTCACGTCAGTCAACCGAGCCGGTGGGCGTCGATCCTGTGAATGCCGAATCTTCGCCCGGTCGGGTCGAGCAGGTATTCCGGTTGGCGTGAGCGACTCCGGTCGGGAGGCTGCGAGGATCGTCGGGGAATGGGGACTGACTGAGAGCTCGGCCCGCAGCCGGGGCGCCGATCCGCGATCGCGTGGGTACGTACTGCACGAGCGGATCGCAGCAGCCTTTCGGTTCGGTGTCGGCCGGCGAGCGGTGAAGACACCCGTTACGCATTCGAGATCGCTGCGGCGCGCGTGACGGTATTCAACTGGCCGCCGACTGGCTGGCGGCAGGGCCGACTCCGAAGGGGGACACCGGCGGGGTCGCCGTTGGCATGTGGATCGGCTTCAGGTCCCGCGTTCCGTTCTGCCTCGTGTCGCCGAGCTCGAGGCGCGGACGGCCGCGATGGTGTTGGATGACATGATGCGTCGGGTGAGACCGCGATCCGTTCGAGCTCGGCGCGACGAAGAACCGAACGACGGCGCGGTTCTCCCCGCAGCTCGGTCACGAACGCTGAGGATGCTGTCGGCGCGACACCAAGACCAGCGGGACAGGTCTTTCCTGTCGATGACTTGTCGCCCTCGCTTCGGCATCCGTCGCACGTTCGTCGTCGGTCCACCTTGCGACGTTCCTGGTTGGAAAGGAATAGGGGAGACTGCCGCGTGATCGAAGCGTCGGCGCCGGTCCGCATTTGCGACAACGGGGGCTGGACCGATACGTGGTTCGGGGGGCCCGGACGGGTCTTGAACATTGCGGTGACCCCCGCCGCGGAGGTCTCGATCCGCACGACCGGGGGCGCGCACCGGGTGGTGCTCGACGCAAAGAACTTCGGCGACCGGTACACCATCATCCCGGGAGCGTCGCGTCTCGCCCGCCATCCGCTGCTCGAAGCCGCGATCGATGTGTTGCCTCCTCCCGCGGACGTCGCAATCGAAGTCAGTGTGCGTTCCGTCGTGCCGCCCGGATGTGGCACCGGGACGTCCGCGGCGGTCGCGGTCGCCCTGTTGGGCGCCTTAGCTGCCGTGCGTTCGGAGGAGCTGTCACCGCGCGACGTTGCGTACGCCGCGCATCGACTCGAGGTCGAGATCCTCGGGCTCGAGAGCGGGATTCAAGACCAACTCAGTGCGGCGTTCGGTGGGATCAGCTACTTGGAGATCGAGCCCTATCCGCAGGCATCGGTGCGCACCCTGCCGGCCTGGGAGGAACTCAACTCCGGACTGACGCTGGTCTTCCTCGGTCGCGCGCACCACTCCTCGGACGTGCACCGACAAGTCATCGAGCGCGCCGCGCACGACGGGTCGCCCGCGTTCGCGTGGCTGCGCGACGCGGCGGTCGCGGCGCGCGACGCGGTCGTCGTTCGGGATCTCGACGCGTTCGGCCGCTCGATGATCGCCAACACCGACGCCCAACAGGCGCTGCACCCGAGCCTGGTCGGTGTCGACGCACAGCGTGTCATCGAACTCGCCGCCTCGCAGCGGGCCCTCGGATGGAAGGTCAATGGGGCCGGCGGAGACGGCGGCTCGGTCACGATCTTGAGCGCGACCCCTCGTGCCAAGGACGCGCTCGAGGGTCGCGTCGCCGCGTCGGAGCGCGGCTACCAGGTCGTGCCGGTGCAGGTCAGCTCGGTCGGGCTTCAGGTGACCGGTGCGCTCTAGCATCTCGTTCCCGATGGACTGGGATGTACTCGCACACGGCTACGGACTCGCGGAAGCGCCGACGATCGACGTCGACGGGTCTCTGCTGTTCTCGGACGTGCTCGGCGGTGGTGTCTACCGGCTTGACGCCTCGGGCGCGGTTTCCACGGTCGTACCCAAGCGGAGAGGGGTCGGCGGAATCGCGGTCCATGAGGCGGGCGGAATCGTGTGTTCCGGCCGCGACGTCGTCCACGTCGGTGCGGACCACAGCTCCCGCACCGTGCTCCACGTCGACGGGGTTGCCGGCTGGAACGATGTGTGCACCGACGCGACCGGGCAGGTCTATGCCGGCGCGTTACGTTTCGCGGTCTTCGATCCCGACGCCGACGTCGTTCCCGGCGAATTGTGGCGGGTCGCGCTCGACGATGACCCGGCGGTGGTGTTCGGCGACGTCGCACACGCGAACGGGGTTGCGTGCACCGCCGATGGCCGGACCATCTACCTCAGCGACACGCGCCGACAGCGCGTCATCGTCTTCGACGTCGAACGCGCGACCCGCCGCGACTTCGACCTGTCGGCGCTCGGACATCCGGACGGGATGGCGCTCGACGATCACGACGGGCTCTGGGTAGCGCTCGTCAGTGGCGGCATCGTTCGTCTCACACCCGACGGGACCGTCGACCAGACCCTGCAACCGCCGTCGGCGTTCACGACGAGTGTGTGCTTCGCCGGACGCGATCTCTACATCACGACCGGCGGTCATTCTGGCGACGCCGATCTGCGCGGCTGCGTGCTCCGCACGACGGTCGACGTTGGCGGCGCACCGGTCGCGGCCGCTCGCGTCTGAGAGGCGTGCGAGCAGGCGGGGCAACGCGGCTGTTCCGTCCCTGGGGAGGTTCACCGGTCGTGTCTGTCGTCGGTCTCGTGCTCGTTCGGTCAGAACAGGCCGGCTCGTTTCGCAAAGGTGAGCGTCGGGTGGGTCACAGACCCGTCGACAGCGCGCGGCATCGACGAACGTGGTTCGACGTCATGGGGCATCGCGCGGGACTGCGGATGTGGTGTGGACACCACAGGCAACGCGATCAGGGGTCCGGCACGATCGAGCGCGCCTCGTCGGCCCGCTCGACCAAGAACCGGATCGTCGGCGCCCACCAGTTCAGGCTCTCATCGATCGGCCGCCGATTGAGTTGACCTTCGTTGTCGTCGACGGCTCGCAAGATCGCGGGGGCGATCCATGCGTATTTCGCGGCGATCGTCGCGGCCATGCCGAGCCGCACCAGCGAGTCGGCGCCACCCCAACCGGCATCGCGGAGGCCGGCCGCGTAGCCGTTGCAGACGGTCTCGTAGAGGTTGTCGATCACCACCGGATCGACGTGGAAGTCGAGCACCGCGTCGGGCACGAGATTGCCGACGTCTTCGCCGATCGCGCCGACACCGATGAACGCCCAGTCGACCGCGGTGGTCGAGCCATCGTTGTCGCCGAACAGGTTGGCTGGATGGAGGTCGAGGTGACACAGCGTGCGCGGGAGGGCGTCGAGCGCGTCGAGGAAGAGAGATCGGTCACGTCGCATGGCTTGAAGCTGGGCGGTCGGAGGATCCGGGAACCACGACACCAGACGCGGATGCTGCCAAAGTTGTGGACGGTCGAGGAGGTGGGTGTCGCGGTCGCGTTGATGCAGATAACTCCGCAACCAGTCGTGACTCAGCCAGTCGTGATCGGGAAGCGGCCGTCCGTCGAGGAACGCGCCTTGCATCTGTCCGAGATGCCGGGCCGCCGACCCGTACCGTTCGACCGGCCAGATCGTCGCCGGTGGGGACTGAAGATCCTCCAACCACAATGCGACGCTGCCGTCGTCGCGGCACGAAACGAGATAACACGTCGGAGCGCGCAACCCGCCGGTGAGCGAGGCCAGCAGCCCGGTCTCGTACGCGAGGACCTCGCGACGCCAGTAGTACCAGTGCGTCGGGCTCCGACCCGAGCGCCAGTTCGGATGGCCGTCGTCGGAATGGGCGACGACTTTCAAGATCGCCGAGCGTTCACCCGTACGTACACGCCAGATTCCCGAGCTCGCCGACGCGACCGGCTCGTAGACACGTTCGACCTCGACGTGGGCACGGTCGACAACGTCGGTCTGAAACACCGAGTGCAGTTCGACGAACGGGAGTGCCGGATCGACCGTCGTCACCCGAGCGATCCGGGGTCGACGCCGACGCCGCCTGCCTCGCTACTCGCGTACGCGGCGAGCGCGAAGCGCAAGACGTTGACCGCTTCTTCACCGCTCCACAGGAGCGGACCTTCGCCGGTGCGCAGCCAGCGGAGCCAGTGTCGGCCCGAGTCGCGGAAGCTGCTGGCCCAGTCGTCGTCGAGCGCGTGGAACGAGCGCATCTCTCCGTCGACGTAGATCTCGACGCTCGGTTGTTGGATGCCGCGGCCGGTACAGCGGTTCACCCGAGCGAAACCTTTGCGGCCGGTGACCTCCCAACGTTCGTCGTTCGTGTAGTAGTCGGACCGCAGGTACATATCGGTGGCGATGGTGATGTCCCACACTCCGCGGATCCCGTTGTCGTGTTCCCACAGGATCGTGGTCGGCGCGTCGATGTCGACGCCGGGGAACACCTCCGTGCCTCCGACCCAGGCGCGCACCTGCTTGATCGGGCCGAACAGCCAGATTGCAGTCGCGAGCTTGTGCCACCCGTCGTCGAAGACGAGGATTCCGCGGCCGTTTTGCATCTGCTGGAACTGCCACCGGTAGCTACTTGCGGGGACGTCCCAGCCGCCGCGGCCGCTGCCCACCATCTTCATGTGGTAGCCGCTGACCTCGCCGAGCGCACCGGACGTCGCCAGCTCCTTCAGCCTCACCAACGGCTCATAGAAGACGTAGTTCTCCATGACCCGCAGGATCCGTCCGTTGGATCTCGCCGCGTCGACCATGCGCCGGGCGGCCTCGAGGTCGTTGCACATCGGCTTCTGCAGGTTGACGTGCCAGCCGAAGTCGAGCAGCTCGGCCACGGCGTCGGCGTGCAGCACGATCGGCAGCAGTACCTCGGCCGTATCGACCTCGAGGCCGCTGTTCGCCAGCTCGGCCGCCGACGCGAACGGCTGCGTGTTACGCGTCATGGAGAACTACCTGTTCTACGAGCCGCTACGAAAGT
>JBKQIY010000111.1:0-2911 GCA_052148155.1 Acidimicrobiia bacterium
ACTGCTGATTGTTCAGATTCCGGTGCAGCCGCTCGATGCCGCGTCAGCTCCTACAACGAAGGCACCGTTGCTACGCCTAACCACAACTGTTGTCAAGACAAATCACAGAGCCCTCACGCTCGCTTTAGACCGCGTACCTATCAGCAGCTGACCGTCGGCGAATCACCGACCACCCGGCGCGCGCGGTACCGAATCACGACAGTTCATCGACTCCTCACAACGCCATTCAGCGGGCCGCAACCGGCCAACATAACGCCGGTTCATTGCCCTTCGACATGGCATAGCGGCGATCTTCGAACGTCACATCGAGAAGCTCGAAGGCCGTGCACGACGTCATCGACCTGCGGCCCCGACCACCTCGTGCATACGACCAGCCATCGAAATTCGGCGACAATTCAAGAAACGGCAGAGTTTTGGTTGTCCCTGCCGACGATTTGGGATCTCATATCGATATCGACCAAAGTCGATCCCGACTTCGATTCGGACGCGGACGTCGACACCTGACCCTGGCTGGCCCGGACCGGCACCGAACGACGTTGGTGTTGACGTCATCGCCCACCTCCGGCGAGATCAACATCGCCGTAGATCAGGAAGGCGCGGTATGCAACCTGCCGATGGCGGAGCAGAACGACTGGCTGATCCTCGACGCTCGCGGTTTTCGAAGGTTTTCGGTTACTGGCTGCGGTTGCTGTGATCACGGGTCCGGCGCTGGGGATGGCGGCTCGGTCGAGTGCGTCGGCGGAGTGGACCATCCTCCAGAGCGTGAGCCCGGGACCCGCGAATGCACAATTGGCGGGCGTGTCGTGTCCGACTGCTTCGGCATGCTTCGCGGTCGGGTCGGGGACGACAGGCACGTTTATGGAACGTTGGAACGGGACGAGCTGGCGACAAGATTCCTTCGCGAGGATTCCTGAGCGGTGTCCATAAGAAGGGTGTAGTTAGGAACGAGACGTTCGCTCCTCGGTAGGCCCTTCGCTAGGCGGGACGATGAACGGATCGACATCCCAGCTCTTTAGAGCAGGACGCTTGCCACGGCAGCCGGGGGCATCGATGCTGCCGAAGCGATCGCGGAGTACGAGACCGACCATTGCCCGGCTGACGGCGTGCTTAGGGCCCGCCAACGGACAAGTTGAGCGATTCTCGGAACATCCACGCTGGTCAGAGAGGTCGCGACCGCGCAATTAATGTCGCGGCGGGCCCTTAGCGAACGCACCAGCTACCTGAGCTCTAGGGAGCGTCATGATCGGGAAGCATCCGATTCATCTAACGGTGCCGAAAGTGACACTCCAGTGATTTTACTTGCGCTAAATGACTCTCGATCCTTACTAGATACCCTTAGAAATGCCGGCGTTCCAAATCCGCCTCTCTATCCGGCGGTGCGCCTCGCACATACGATCTTTCATGGTGCAATGCACGACGACTTGTTGTACTATACAGTCACTGATAGCCAGGAGTATATGATGGGTAAGCGCTTAGGGCCCGCCGCGACATTAATTGCGCGCTCGCGACCTCTCTGACCAGCGCGGATGCTCCGAGAATCGCTCAACTTGTCCGTTGGCGGGCCCTTAGACTTCTCCTGGCGTATCAACGGACGATCGAAACACTTACAGAAGGAGGTACAGCAATTGTATGAAGAAAGTGATACCTAGCGGCGAGCCAGAAGAAGGGGCTCTCCTGACGCTCGTGTGGGTGGGGTGAGCGGGATCGGGCCTGTGGTTGTTGGGTGATGGTGTGGTTGGGAGGGTCCGCGTGACGCGCACGGCCCGCGACCAGAGTTCGGGGTGTCTTACGCCTGCGAACTTGGAGGTCACGATCCCGTGCGCGTCACGACTGCATTCTCTCGCTTGTTGCGTCTCGATGGGGTGAACGTCACCGCGGTCGAGTTTTTGGGGTCGCTGATCGTGGTCAGCGTGGTGTTGAAGCGGCGCCGGCTGGTGTGCCCGCACTGCGGTCATGTGACGCGGTGGCGGTATGACACTCGCGAGCATCCGTCGAGCTGGCGGCATCTGGATCTGGGGGTGTGGCGGGTCGAGATCCGCGCCCGGTTGCGGCGGCTTCGCTGTCCCGATCACGGCGTGGTGACCGAGGCGGTGGGATTCGCGCGGCCGGGCGCGCATCTGACCCGCGACTTCGATGCGCTGTTGGCCTGGTTGGCGACCAGGACGGACAAGACCGCGATCGCTCGGCTGTGCAGGGTGTCGTGGCGGACCGTGGGTCGGGCGTGCGGGCGGGTTGTCGCGGCGGAGCTCGATCCGGGTCGTCTCGATGGCCTGTTCCGTATCGGTGTCGACGAGATCAGCTGGCGCAAACATCACAAATATCTGACCCTCGTCGTGGATCACGACCGCGCTCGTGTCGTGTGGGGTGCGTCGGGCAAGGACGCCAAGACCCTCGATCAGTTCTTCGATCAACTCGGCCCTGAACGGGCAGCGCTGATCGAGGCGGTATCGATGGACCTCGGACCCGCGTATCTCAAGTCGGTCACTGAACACGCCACCAGCGCGATCGTGTGCGCCGATCCGTTCCACCTCGTAAAGATCGTGGGTGACGCGCTCGACGAGGTCCGCCGCGACCTGTGGCAACAGTTACGCCAGCTTCCCGACGACCGGTACGCGAAGTCGTTCAAGGGCGCACGTTGGGCGCTGTTGAAGAACCCGCAAGACCTCACAGACCGTCAGAGCGAACAGCTCGCCAAGATCAAACGCGACCGGGGTGGGATCTGGCGGGCGTACGAGATGAAAGAACAGTTCCGGGCCGTCTTCGCCGGGGATCTCGAACCCGCCGACGCGATCACGCTGTTGGACCGGTGGTGTGCGCGTGCGCAACGATCGCGCCTCGCTCCGTTCGTCAAAGCGGCCAAGACCATGCGCGAACGCCGCGGCCTGATCGTCAACGCGCTCGAGCACGACAT
>JBKQIY010000112.1:0-4540 GCA_052148155.1 Acidimicrobiia bacterium
CAGCGATTACAGGCCTATAGCGTTAAGAACTGAACACCGGCGACGAAGGTACGCAGCTTGAGCTGCGAGCCCGCACTCAGGAGTCGTTTGCGGACGGTCGAGTGCGGTGGCGAAAATGGCTCCGAGCGGTACGAGCGGGTTCGCGGTCGCCGCCGCGACGTCGGCGAGGGTCGGGTGACGCGTCACGGTTCGATGGGCCGCTGAAGGCGTCGGCGGGCGTGTGTGAAGATGCCGGCAGCTCGGCTCAACGCGGACAGCACCCGCGCAGGAGGCTCGTATTCGATGATCGATGAGTTCGTGAAGGAGTGTCTACACAGTGACTTGCGTGACGTGCGAGCGACGATGCTCCGGAAGCTCGAACGGCCGTCGCAAGGTGTAACCCATCGCGCGTTTATCGCGTGGTCGCTGTTGATCGTGAGGGTTCGCTGACGACCAGCGTCGGCTCTGACCTGCGGTAACGGTCCGTCGTTGTCCGCCGCGGGACCGTCCGCTCTTGCCTTAGAAGCCGAGCGCGATTTCGACGTGGTTACGAACTTCTATCCATCAGGAGGAACGAGTTCGTACCACGACCCGAGGCTGACCAGCGCTTATGCATTCGCGGACCCCGACGGAGGGCCAACTTACGGCCAAACTCTGAATCCAGGGCGTCTCCGAAGAGTGCCATTGCGTACACGACGTCATGCGGGAGGCGAGATCCGCGCGCTTCCCACGACGCAGTAACCAAGCGACTCGGAGACGATTCGTGGATCGAACGGCGCATGAATGGCAGCGACGCGACGGTGTCTGAGCGGTGACCCACGGCCCGATCGTCTGGGGAGTCGAGGTTGCGGCGGCCGCGGCCGAGGCGAGCACTCGCGCGCCGAGTACGGCGGCTATCAGCGCTATCGCCGCACGCTTGGCGCGCATGTGAAGCATCTGGGTACGGATAGCACCGGCGGGTCCGATTCGCCATGAACGTGCCGGTACGCACGCATCTCGCGATGCTGTTGCGAGGTTCAGGTGCCCTTGTAGTTGAGGACCTGGTGGAGCGTGTGGACGACGCGGACGAGGTCGGACTGTGCTTCCATCACGTCTTCGATTGGCTTGTACGCCGCGGGAGCCTCGTCGAGGAGCGTCTTGGCTTCGCGGTCGTTCCACGCTTTGCCGGCCATCGCGGCGCGGAGGTCGTCTTCGGTCACGGTCTTGCGTGCGACGCCGCGTGACATCCGACGGCCCGCGCCGTGCGACGCTGACGAGTAGGCGCGCTCGTTCCCCAGCCCTTCCACGATGTAGGTGCCGGTCGCCATGGAGCCCGGGATGATGCCCTTGTCACCTTCGCGGGCGCGGATCGCGCCCTTGCGCGTGATCCAGAGATCGCGGTTGTGGTGACGCTCACGCTCGGTGTAGTTGTGATGGCAGTTCGTCGTTTCGACCAGCTCATATTCGCGGCCGATCGCCTGCTCGAGCGCGTCGAGTGCGGCGTGCATCATGATCTCGCGGTTCGAACGCGCGTAGTCCTGCGCCCAGAGCATGTCGTGAACGTACGCATCGAACTCGGGCGTGCCCTGCGCAAAGTACGCGAGGTCTGGGTCGTCGAGCTCGATGAAGTAGCGCTTCATCAGCTTCTTCGCGCCCTCGATGTGCCGCTTGGCGATCTCGTTACCGACGCCCCGCGATCCGGAGTGCAGCACCACCCACACGTTGTCGTGCTCGTCGAGGCAGACCTCCACGAAATGGTTACCCGACCCGAGTGAGCCCGACTGGTCGACCGTCTTACGCCAGAGCTTCTCGGAGTTCTGCACCATCTCCGGCTGCGAGCCGCGCGGGAACCACGACTGTTCGCAGATCGCGTCGGTCGAGGTCTCATCGCGGTCGTGGCCGCGGCCAACCCCTGACGGAATCGCCTGCGCAATCGCCGCGTGGAGCGCGCTGAGGTCGTCGGGCAGGTCCGTCGCGTCGAGGTTGGTACGCGTCGCGATCATCCCGCAGCCGATGTCGACTCCCACCGCGGCCGGCACGATCGCACCGTGCGTCGCGATGACCGAGCCGACGGTCGCGCCGATCCCCACATGCGCGTCAGGCATGAGCGCAACGTGCGAGTGAACGAACGGCAGCCTCGCGGTGAGCCGCGCCTGGTCAAGGGTGTTCTCCTCGATCCCCTCGGCGCCCCAAACCAGGAGCTTGTCGTCGACCTTGGTCAGGCTCACCGCTCATCTCGATCGCTCGTGGTCAGCTTTCGAGAGTGGCACAACCCACACGGGCGCTGCCTTCGATTTGTTGTGACAACACCCCCGCGCGATCGCCTTCGCCAACCGGTTCAGTTGCCGGCAGGATCGAGGGCTCCGTGGCGGATGGTCGTGAACTGGCGCGCGATCTCGTCGAGCGCCTCCGCCCGATGTTCCTGTCGTGTGCTGCGGATCCGCCGCGGGAGGCGAGCTTCGGCCCGGCGCAGCGCTCGCAACATCGCCTCGCCGGGCACCGGGTCGAGCCGGCCGGTGAGGCTGACCCAGCCGTCGGTCCGGCGACGCGCCTGCATCCCGCGAAATGCCTGCTCGATGAGCTCTAGTGGTTCGTCCTCGATGAGTGTTTCGGCCATGCGTCGAAGGTACGCAGTGGGTGAGACAGCGAATCGGCCGCTCCGACAGCGTGCAGGACGCCCGCGTTCCTTCTTCGCCGCCGCGTTCAAGCCGGGCGTGGGGCCGTCGTGGGGCCGTGCGACGTCACGAAACCGTGACAATCCACGACTAGCGACGAACACTGTCGCCGCAGGTCAGGGCCTATTTTGCCTGGCCGGGCACCTAGGCGATTCGCCTTGCCAGAGCGCGACCATGGCGGTCGCCGCGATCTGGGGCTCGCACTCGCCGGAGTTCATGCCGGTGCGGGTCGGCGAGGATCTCTGCGGTTACGGCGACGAGCTGGTCGGTTACGTCGTATTGATGCGCCCGCTGACCGGGTGCGGCGTTGATCGTGCCGACGCGATAGCTCTGACCGGTAAACGAACGGTCAGGTTGGAACGTGGTGCCTAGAGGTACCGTCGTCTGGTCCTCGCCGGTGAATGTGGCCTACCGAACGCTCGTCTGGAGTGGCGATGCTCACATCGATCTACAAGGACGCGTGGGCGCACGACGGCTGGTGCGTGATTCCGGCGGTTGTACCGGACGGCGATCTCGCGGCTGCGCAGAACGGCGCGGCACGGTTGTTCCCAACGGCTGAGGAGATGGACTCCGGCGTCGTGAACGAGCGGACCGCGCCGTGGCGTACGACGGTCGATGCGAAGTGGCCCGAGTTTCCGTATCGGAGCCGTTCGCTCAACCGGTTGACGTTTCACCCTGCGGTGCTGGATCTCGCGACGTCGTTTCTCGGCTCGGACGATCTTCGGATGTACGGGTCGGTCATCACGGCTAAGTACGCGAATCAATCATCGGGTTTCAACCAGCTGCTCCACGCCGACTTCCCGAACCACACGATTCTCGTGCCCCGACTCGACGGCCGGTACGCGCAACTCGAGCTGTTCATCTACCTGACCGATGTCACTGCCGCGCACGGCGCGACTCGATTGGTCTCGCTGCACAAGACCGCGCATGTGCCGGTCGAACAGCACACGCTCGCCTACGCGGACTTTCCCGAGCTCTACGACGACCCGGCAGTCGCGGAAGGGCCGGCGGGTTCGATCGTCGCGTACCGGCCCGACGTCTACCACCGCTCCGTCGACGTCACTGAGCCCGGCGTGCATCGAATCATGATGCACGTCTCGTTTCGGCTTGCAGACGCGGAGTGGAGCCAGTTCCAGGCGTGGGCGTCCAAGGGGTTTTCGACGGAATGGCACAACTTCGTCCAAGCAAGCGGACCGACCGAACTCGCGCTCCTCGGCTTTCCCAAACCCGGGCATCCGTACTGGACCGAGGACACGATCCGACGCGTGAACGCCCGCTACCCAGGCCTCGACATGACGCCCTGGCATCGAGCACTGTCCGACGAAGCCGGCAACACGACGTAGCCGAGACAAGGTCCCGCACACGTTCGGCGCTTGACGTGCGCCACCTTCACGAACGCCCACTGCCGACGATTAGTGAGACGTCAGGCGCGTCGTTCGGATCGCGCGTCGGCCGCGCTCGACGCCCCCGGGGCCAGAGGCACGGTCATTGACCCGGATACGCCGTCCGATCGTGCGCCGCCGCGCTCGTTGAGAACCTCGATCTTGGCGGCCGTTCCGGTTCGGGCGACGCGCACCGCAATGGAGTCCGTCGGCTGCGCCTCGGCGACGGCGGACGCGATGAGCAGGGCGAACTCCTGGAGGAACAGTCCCGGATCGGCGAGCACCCATAGGCGAGACATCTCGATGTCGACGATGCGCCCGGCGAGGAGCGGTTCGAGCTCGTCGAGCGTCGCCCGGAGCTGTTCTAGAAGGTCGACCGCCGCTAATGACATCCTGGTCTAGGGAGCTATAGCCGGCGAAGCCGGCACAGTTGAGTCAAGTTTCATGCGGCGAGGCCGGATTCGGCGATGATCGTGTTGAGGGTGGTGTCGAGACGTTCGAGTTGGCGGCGTAACGGTGTGTCGA
>JBKQIY010000113.1:0-43306 GCA_052148155.1 Acidimicrobiia bacterium
TGCTTGGCGCGCGTCAGTCGAGACTTGTCGTGATCGAAGCCGACAACGTCGAAACCGCGCGCCGCGAGCGCCAGACCGACCGATCCTCCGATGAGGCCGGTTCCGACCACCGCGACACGACCCGCCATGTCAGACGGGGAGGTCGTCGCGCAGCGAGCGGGCGCCCTCGAGGTAGACGTGGTGGAGCTCGCCGCGCGCCTGGTCGCCGTAGAAATGCATCATCACCCGGATGGTGAGGGGCATCCCGTGCCCCACCGCGAGCTCGCGTGCGCACAGGAGCGGCACGTCGCCGAGGCCGAGGGCCCGGGCGGCAGTGGCGGGGAACTCTGCGGTGATGTCGTCCGTCGCAGTGAAGATGATGCTGACGAGATCGTCGTGCGTGATCGCGTTTCGCGTCAGCATCTCTTCGACGAGCCGTTGCGTCTTGACGTCGATTTCGGTCTTGCTGTCTTCGTTGCAGGTGGTCGCGCCGCGCAAAGCCAGGACTCTCACGGGGTCGCAGGCTAGTCGGGGGGTGTCGTGGGTTCGACGAGCGCGGCCGAGTACAGCGTCCGAACCTCGACCGGCGTGAGCGGACGGTAACGGCCGGGCGGGAGGGTCGGATCGGCGAGCGGCCCGATACGGGTGCGCACGAGGCGGCGGACGGGGTGGCCGATCTCGGCACACATGCGGCGGACGATGCGTTTACGCCCTTCTTTGAGGACAATCTCGAGTGCGCTGACGCCGGAGTCGGAACGTTGCACGACCTGCGCGCGCGCGGCGCGCGCAGGTCCGTCTTCGAGCTCGACTCCTTGGCGGAGCGCTCGCAGCGCGAACGGCGACGGGACCCCTTCGACCTCTGCGAGGTACGCCTTCTCCACTCCGTGCCGGGGGTGTGTCAGCAACTCGGCGAGATCCCCGTCGTTGGTCAACAACAGCAGACCTTCGGTGTCGAGATCGAGCCGGCCGACCGGAAACGCCCGCGGTTCGCTTGGAACCAACCCGACGACCGTCGGCCTTCCTTGCGGATCGCTGGCTGTGGTGACATAGCCGGCTGGTTTGTTGAGGAGCCAATACACGCGTGTCGTATCGACGACGACCGGGACGCCGTCGACGGTGATACGCGCGATGGCGGGGTCGGCGCGCGTCCCGAGGATCGCGACGTTGCCGTCGACCACGACCCGGCCCGCCGCGATGAGCAGCTCACAGGCTCGACGCGATCCGAGGCCCGCGCGTGCCAACAGCTTCTGCAACCGCTCACCGCTGGGTTCGGAAGCCGGCCCGCCCGCGTCGGGCACGCCTACGGCTCGGGGGTGTCGCCGGGCTGATCGAGTTCGACGTCGACCCCGCGCAGGCCTCGCTCGAGCGCCTCGACGAGGCTGGCCTCGGGGACGAAATCGGCGAGCGGAGCGAGATCGGCGAGGGAATCGAGGCCGAGCCGCTCCAAGAAGGCCGGCGTGGTTGAGAACAGGGTCGGATTTCCGGGCGTGGTTTCGTGCCCGCTCTCTTCCACGTAGCCGCGCGCGACGAGCGTCTTCAACGTTGCGTCGACGTTCACGCCGCGGATCGCCGAGATCTGCGCGCGTGCGATCGGCTGTTTGTAGGCGACGATTGCGAGGGTTTCGAGCGCAGGCCCCGACAGGCGGGCCGTCTGACCCTCCAACACGAAGCGCTCGACGTATGCGTAGGCGTCCGGATGGGTCTGGAAACGGTAGCCGCCTGCGACACGCGCGAGTTGAAATCCGCGCCCTTCGCGTTCGTACTCGGCGGCGAGTTCATCGCACAGTTCCTCGACCCGTGTTGTGGGCAACTCGACGAGCTGCGCGAGGAGGGCGGGCGGTACCGGCTCAGTTGCTGCCAACACAACTGCCTCGATCGCGCCGCGTGCTTCCATGTCAATCGAAGAGTCGGTGTTCATGCCGCTCGTCACGCATGCTCCTCGACCGGCTCGGACGGTGGAATGGGGAGGGCTTCGCCGTCGAGGTCGGCGATCGAAGCGAGGTCGAGCTCGACGCGTTGACCGGGCGCGAGGGGCATCACGATGAGATCGGAGAAACTCGTCGACTGTTCGAGGTCGATGACTCCCTGCTTGAAGAGTTCGAGCACCGCGAGGAAACGCACGATGATTTCGAGTTTGTCGGCGGCGCCGAGGGTCAGATCACGAAAGCGCACCGCGCCGGTCGCTGGTAACAGCGCAAGGACTGTCTCGACCGCGTCGCGCACGCTCGCGCGGATGGGTGCGACATGGTCGGTGCGGACCTCGGGCGCAGGCGTCGGAAGTAGACCCGAACGGGCCGCAGCCAAAAACGCGTCGAGTGAGACACGCTCGAGGGGATCCGGCGCCAACGTCCGGAACGGTTCTTCCGGGCCGGCACTGCGCGCCACCGAGCGGCTCGCGTCGGCGAGCCGCCGGTTGAGCACCTTCGCGGCGTCCTGGAAGGTTTTGCAGTCGAGGAGCCGCGCGAGCAAAAGGTCACGTTCTTCGAAACGCGATAACTCCTCGTCGAGTTCGATGTCGTCGCGGCCGGGGAGCAGACGGCGCGCTTTCAGTTCCACGAGCGTCGCCGCGATCAGCAAGAACTCCGTCGCCGACTCGAGGTCGACTCGCTGCATCCGCTCGACCTCGGCGCAGAACGCGTCGACGATGCGCACGAGCGAAATCTCCCAGAGATCGACTTCGTCCTTGAGGATGAGGTGCAGGAGGAGATCGAACGGCCCTTCGAAGACCGGCGTCGAAACCTCATACGGCATGGAGGCAGGGTATCGAACGGGATCGCGAAGTTGACGCACCTTCCCGAGAGCGAAAATGGGCTGGTGGGGCGCCTGTCGACGGGTAGTGTGCGCCGCCGTGGCGCGCGTGTTCTCGGGAATCAAGCCGACCGGCGACATGCATCTCGGCAACTTCATCGGTGCGGTGCGCCGCTGGGTCGACGGCCAGCCCGAGGCTGGTTCGCCGGGAGCGCACAACCACGACGCGATCTTCTGCGTTGTCGACTTGCATGCCCTGACCATGCCGTACGACCCGGCCGAGCTGACGAAGGCCACACGCCGGCTGGCCACACTGCTGCTGGCCGCAGGTCTCGATCCGCAGCGGTGCCTCTTGTTCGTCCAGAGCCACGTGCGTGCGCATGCCGAGCTGACCTGGCTCCTGAACTGCACGGCCACGTTCGGTGAGCTGCGGCGCATGACGCAGTTCAAGGACAAGGCGGCGGGAGCGGGTCCCAACGGCCAGGAGTCGGTGTCCGTCGGACTGTTCGACTATCCGGTGTTGATGGCGGCTGACATCTTGTTGTACGACACTGATGAGGTTCCGGTCGGCGACGACCAACGCCAGCATGTCGAGCTGACGCGCGACATCGCGTTACGTTTCAACCACCAGTTCGGTGCGGTGTTCACGGTCCCGAAAGCGACCTTCCCGCCGGTTGGCGCGCGCATCATGGATCTGCAAGCGCCCGCCCGGAAGATGTCGAAGTCTCAGGAGTCGCCACAGGGCACGATCGAAGTGCTCGACGACGCAAAGCAGATCACAAAAAAGATCAAATCGGCCGTCACCGACTCTGGGACCGACGTGCGTCACGATCGGGACGCCAAGCCGGGCGTGTCGAACCTCATCGAGATCCACGCCGCGGTGACCGGCCAAACGATCGCGAGTGTCGAGCAACAGTTCGACGTCGGCGGCTACGGACAGTTCAAATCGGCCGTTGCCGAAGCCGTGGTCGAATACCTCCGGCCTGTCCAAACGCGCTATGGCGAACTGGTCGCCGATCCCGGCGAGGTGGACCGTCTGCTCGCGGCCGGGGCTGACGCCGCGACCGCGGCCGCCGATCCGGTCGTCGCACGCGCGAAGGCGGCCGCCGGACTTCTCCCTCGCGCAGAGATCGTCGTCTCTTGAACGCTTAGGATCCGCGCGAGAATAAGTCGCGCGTTGTAGTTTGGTGGGGTGGAGGTCACGGTTGAGGGACTCGGGGAGTTCTTCGAGCGGGTGTTGCCGTTGTTGGATGAGCGTCAGCAACGGTTGGTGTTGGGAGCGACGGCGTCGATGTTGGGTCGGGGTGGCAAGACGGTGGTGAGCGAAGCGGCGTTGGTGTCGCGTAACACGGTGATTGCGGGGGTGCGCGAGATCGAGACGGGAGCGGATCCGTCGGATCGGGTGCGACGCGCGGGTGGTGGACGGAAGCGCGCGATCGACAAGGACCCGGATCTGTTGTTGGAGCTCGACGCTCTCGTCTATCCCGAGACGCGTGGTGATCCGATGTCGCCGTTGCGTTGGACGTTGAAGTCGACTCGCGTGTTGGCAGCCGCGCTGCGGGCCAAGGGTTTCGAGGTCGGGGCCAGCCTGGTGGGTGAGCTGTTACATCAGATGGGCTATAGCTTGCAGGGCACGGCCAAACGCAAAGAAGGCACCCAGCACGCTGATCGCGACGGTCAGTTCCGTTACATCAACGAACAGGCGGTCGCGTCTCTCGCTTCGGACCAGCCGGTGATCTCGGTCGACGCGAAAAAGAAAGAACTGGTCGGCGATTACGCCAACGGCGGGCTCGAGTGGCAGCCGCAAGGTTCGCCCGAACGGGTCCGCGTCCACGATTTTATCGATCCCGAGATGGGCAAGGCCATCCCCTATGGCGTCTACGACCTCGCCAACGATGAGGGCTGGGTATCGGTCGGCGACGACGCCGACACCGCCGCGTTCGCGGTGCACACGATCGGCCAGTGGTGGGCGCAGATGGGCAAGGCCCGCTACCCGAAGGCGACGCGGCTGTTGGTGTGCGCCGACGCGGGCGGCTCGAACGGCTATCGAATACGCGCCTGGAAGACCGAACTCGCCAAGTTCGCAGCCGAGACCGGCCTCGAGGTCACCGTGTGTCACTACCCGCCCGGAACCTCGAAGTGGAACAAGATCGAACATCGTCTGTTCAGCTTCATCACCATGAACTGGCGCGGTCGACCGCTCACCAGCTACCGAGTCATCGTCGAATTGATCGCCAACACCACCACCCGCAAGGGCCTCAAAGTCCAAGCCGCACTCGACCAAGGCCACTACCCGACCGGCATCAAAATCAGCGACCAGCAACTCGCCGCCGTACCACTCACCCGTCACGACTGGCACGGCGACTGGAACTACACCCTGCACCCATCACCGCTCAAATAATTTCCGGGCGGGCCCTTCGCGTCGACTGCTGACGAGATCGGGAGCGCTTCGGTCGGATCAAGAGCAAGCCTGCGACGAACATCGTTCCCCCTGCAACGAGCGCGCCTTCAATGGGTACTCCAGTTGCCGGCAGGTCGCTGTGATCAGGCTCTACCGCGATCGCTGTCGTCGTTCGCATCGAACGAGCGGCGCGTGCAGATGGGCGCGTGGGAATTGATGTCGAGCGGATGGTGGTTGAAGTTGGTCCGACGGTTGTCGCGTCTCAGCGAACAGCATGTCGAATCGCAGCACAACAGTCGGACTGCGAGCCGGTAACGCATCCGCTGAACGCCACTGGTACGTCCGTCACCGCGCCGGACCCGCAATACGGTTGGCTCAGTTGGCGCAAGCGAAGGTCGGCTCGGTCGTTCCGCCACCACTCATCGTCAAGGTCCAGCCTTTGTCGGACACCAGCCGGTCGCCGTGCACGTCTACGTCAGACGGGAGCCTCATCGGCGGCGGAGCGCCCGTCATCAAGTCAGTCCACGAGGTTGGGTACTTACCTGTCACGATGTCAGTAACGAAGCTCGCGTCCCTGGCCGTAGTGGCCGTCCGCGCGCACTCGTCAACGAATGAGACTGTGGTTGGACTTGGAGGTTCGCGATCAAGCGACTCACCGCCGAGCGACGGCGCATCACCGCCTTGGATCTGCAGATGAAGCGTCGACTCATCACCTTTCACGCTGACGAACATGCCAACCGCGACGACGGCGACGGACACGACGACATACAAAACGAGCCGGGTCCTACGCTTGCGCGGCGCACCGGACGCCTGCTTCACGAGGCCAACTGTACGGCGCGCGCCGCGTCATGTAGCCCGGCTCAGCACCGAAGCCGGCGCGAATATCTCCGGGACTCATCACCGCCGAACTACATGCCACGGGGGAGACGGCGACTAACCGACTCCGTCATATCCGTTGCCGGGCCGACAGCCCACAAGGCCCAACGACTCCCGGCGACGAGACGTCGTCGCCGGGAACAACGGCGAACCGCGGTATGCCTTGTAGCACGACGCCAAACGGAGGGCTCGGTCTTCCCATCGGAGAGACGTAGCCGACCGGAGATCGTGCCGGCGACCTTCGTGCGAACCGTCCGACCGTCGTGGACGAGGTCGACCACTTCTCCGGCAGCGACCGAGTCGCTCAAAACGGCACTACCGACGACGGTCCCACGATCCGGAATCGCGAAGCAGGAGTTGATACCGAACCAGAACGGCGATTGAGCACCGGGCGTCTTGCGATCGCGCCCAGTGTGGCGCACCTCACCCGAGGGCTTGCAAGAGGCTCCTGAGACAATGAGGTCGCGCGAAGTCGCGACTGCGCGGAGCTCAGATGTTCATTCCTCGCGGCGGAGGGCACGCCTGCGCAGGTCAGAACCAGTCCGCGAGGTTTATGTGCGACCGCGAGCGGCCTTCAGATCGGTTCCATCGCATGTTCATCGCGCGGACGGAGCAACGCGCGCCGGCTTCGCGTCCTTGACGAGGTCGCTGAGCGCCACTGCGAGTGTGAGCCCGCCTTTGCTGTCATCGCCGTCCCTGTGAGGGCATTATTGCGGCGTCGGCAGCGGCGTGGAGCTACCGCTCGGACCGAGACTCTGGGGCGGTCGTGGCGAGAGACAACCAAGACCGCTGAACGGCCCGCGATGTCGGTAGGGTCACCGCGATGGGCAAGAACAACCGTGCCCGACGTGCCGCGAAAGCGAAGCGTCGAACGAAGGGATACGACAAGCGCCGAGGCTCGAGCTCCCGAGGTGACCCCTTTGGAGGGTTCGCTTCCTCCGGCGAACCGATCCTCACGACGGCAGAGTTGGTGGAGGGGCTTCTCGATCTCGCCGCGGCCGCACCGCGATACCGCGACGTCGGGGTCGCCGACCGTGCTGTCGAACGACTCTGCATGCTCGACGCGTCCGTCGTAACCCGTGAGGCCGAACGGCAGGTCCGGCGAATGGTCGCAGCGGCATGGAACGGCGGCTGGCAACCCTTGGAACTGGCCCGCCAGGTTCGCCGCGCAACGGATGCGGTGACTGCGAGGTTGGCATTGGTCGCGATCGCTGCCGATCACGCCGTCCGGGCCGAGTCGACGCTCGACTCGCGGTGGGTCGAACAGCTGGGCGAACTGGATCTCCCGGCTGTCGCCGCGGGCACGGCGTTGCTCGCAGCGTGGGCGCGAGACGAGCAGCTGACTTGGCCCGAGCAGGTTCGTTCGGTCGTCGCGCTGCTCCAGAGTCTGGCCGCGATCTCCGTGATCCAGATCCTGATCCCGCCCCCAGGCGCCGGGTCTGATCACGAGGCGATCATCGACCTGACCTCCAAGGCGGACGATCCGATGCTCAATCGGGTACGCGCGCTCCTGGCGCAGGCCGAGTCCACGAACTACCAAGCCGAAGCCGAAGCGTTCACCGCGAAAGCGCAAGAGCTCATGACTCGCCACGCCATAGACATGGCCATGGTCTCAACTAGCACGCGACGCTCTGAGCGACCCGCCACGATTCGTATCCCGATCGATGAGCCCTACGTCGACGCGAAGTCGTTGTTGTTGCAAATCGTGGCCGAGAACTCGCGCTGCCGAGCGGCGTTCCATCAGCGATTCGCGATGTCGTCGGTCGTTGGGTTCGCCGACGATCTCAACGCGACCGAGACGCTGTTCACGTCATTGCTCGTCCAGGCTCAGGTCGCGATGCACGCCGCGGCGACGTCGGCTCCGCCCGGGACACGGACACGAAGCCGGTCGTTTCGCGCCGCGTTCCTCTTGGCCTACGCCGAGCGGGTCGCCGAACGGTTAGCCGAGATCAACAGCTATGTCGTCGCTGACGCCGAAGCCGAAAGCGGCCAGGCGATCTTGCCGGTACTCGCCGCCCGTTCCTCACTCGTCGACGCGACCGTCGCCGAGATCTTCGGCCAGCTGACCACCAGCGCGGTTCGAGGCGGCCACGACCCCGCCGGTTGGGCCAGCGGACACATGGCCGCCGACCGCGCCCAACTCAGCTTCGGTGGCCTGGCCCAAGCGGACCTGACCTTCTCGGATCCGGCGCTGAGTGTCGCCCCCACGAACTGATCCGCCCACGACGACGACTCGAACGCTGCGCCGCGAGCACGACAACATTGGTCCGAGCACTCACGTCAACACTCGAGCGCAACCTCAGCGCACCAACCGGGCGTGGTCTCCAAGTTGCTGACCGGCCCCGTCGCGAACGTCGCCGAGCCGGCGTTCGGTGATGGCCCGGTCGCGTTGGTACAGGATGCACGCTGTGTGTTATCGGCCGGCACCCCTCGACGCTACGAGACACCGCAACAAGTGACACGCACTCAACCATCTGGGCAATCTGGGTGCGTCGCGCCTAGACGTTAGGAACGTACATGGGTCCCTCACAGAAGTGGGCGGTTGTCGCAGTCGACTTGGACGGCACGTTGATCCACGGGACGACGGCGTCTTTGCATCTCGGAGCATGGATCGGCCATCTCGCCGTCATCGAGGAACTTGAGCGCCGCTTCGCGGCGGGAGAGATAGTTAGCGCTGATGTTGCCGACGGAGATGCGCCGTACTACAAGGGTCGTTCCATCGCTGAAGTTGCGGACGCGATGGCCGGCGTCCCTTGCATCGATGACATACACGAAGGTGTCGAACAACTGGCGTCTCGCGGAGTCGATGCGTTGTTGTGCACCGTGACGTGGAGCTTCGCCGCTCAATGCGTGGCCGATCGGTTTGGGTTCTCCGCAGTGTCCGGCACCGTGATGCATGTCGACGGGGACGGAATGTTGGCTGGTCGGGTTGCTCAGTACTTCGAGCCTGAAGACAAAGTTGCCTTCTTACGCGACTACTGCGAATCGCGCGACCTCAGCATGAACCAGGTCGTCGCCATAGGTGATGGTCGATCAGATCTCCCGATGTTTGATGCGGCGGGATTCTCAGTCGGGCTCAACGCTTCACCGGCTGCGCGTGCGGCGGCATCGGCATCAGTGGAGAGTCATTCGTTTCTCGACGCGCTGCGTGCCGTTCCCGGGTTGCTCGACGATTGACCGCTCGATCAGCGGCGAACGCCAGATCGTACGATTGGTCGCGTTCGAAGAAGCGCGGATCCGCGAAGTGGTGACTTTCGCGATCGCCTCGGCGCCGGCGATGCGGGGCTCCCGCAGTGCGTCGATATGGGACGGGGTGGCGATATTGGTACGGGACGTCACCTGGGGCGGGGTTCGGGACCTCGCACGATGGGAGACGATCGGCCGTCGATCGGCTCGGACTTTCGTTCGCCGACACTGTGCTCGCGGTGCTTCTCCTGCCGGGATGTCGCAACTCGGTCTGCCTCTTCGTGGCGGACGGTTGATGGAAGGACCGGTTGGTCGGTCTCAGTCGCGGCCGTGCATCCTGAAGGAGTGGAACTGCAGTGACAGGCTCGTGGAACTGCGCGCGTAGGTCGCAGGTCCGGACAGGCCGTACAGGTCGCTGAGTCCGCTACTCGCCAGGGTGACGGTGCCGGTGAACTCGGAGCCGAGCGCGGTGATGTCGTAGGTGACCTGTCCGGACATGGCGGCGACGGTGAACGTGGTCGTTGTCGCGGTCGAGGTGTAGGTCCCGTTTGCGGTGCCTGTGACATGCACGGTGCCGTTGGCATTGTCGAACGATGCCGTGAGGGTTTGATCGGCCTCCAACGTCCACGTGTTGTCGCTCTTCAGGTTCAGTGTGATACCCGGCCCCGATGCGGTGATCGTGAGTCCGGGAATGAGCGTCGACAACGGTTCCGTCAGCGTCTCGGAGGTAACTGTCCAGCTGCCCGCAGGACCGGCCGCGGCGCTGGTCCCGCCGCCACCGCCGGGCAGACCCAGCCAGGGATAGGGATCGCAACCCGCGACCGTCATCACGACGACCACCAGCAACGCGACCCGGGCTCCGACACACTGCACACGCCGCATTCGTGACCCCCGACCGTCGGCTCACCCAACCGATGTCACACATCGTGGGCGGCGACCAGACCCGCTCGAAAACACAACCCCCGGCGCCTCAGGTCCGGCGCTGACGGACGGCGCATCACGGCTACGCCTCGAGAGAACTCGAGTTCTGTATCGGTCTGGGAACGTTCGGTGCTTGAGAACCCAGTCTGCTCGGACCGCACGCGATAGTCGTCCGCGGCCGATTGGCCCTGATCGCGAACGCCTCGGGTGTCGGCGATCCCGGATACCCGCGCCCGTTGTTCGTGTTCTGGGCGTCTGTTTGGGTTGTCACCTACGTCGGCGTCAGGTTGGGGTGTAGACGAGTATCACGACACCGTTGCTGAACCGTGTGACATCGACGAGATTCAGGGCGGGCGCATTGTCAATGTCCTCAAACATGTGTTGGCCCCGTCCGACGGCGACCGGCGTCATCAAGAGGTGGAACTCGTCGATCAGGCCGTGTGCCATCAAGGTGGCATCGAGTGGACCGTTCCCGTACTTGATGATGTTGCCGCCGGGCTGTTGCTTCAGGTTGGCGACGAACGAGGCCACGTCCCCGTCGATGACAGTGGCATTCCACCTTGCCTCTCGAAGAGTCGTTGATGCCACGTACTTGGGGATGCTGTTCATGCGTTCGATGAAGTCGCTGAGACCTTCAGAGTCGCCCCCGCTCATGGTGGGGTATGCGGCCGACAACCCTTCGTAGGTCAACCGCCCAAGCAGCAGCGCGTCCGCTGCAGACAGCAGGCGGTTGGCGTAGTCGCCGTGTTCTTCGTTGAGGTACGGGAACGCCCACTGGGGTGACCCGATCTCTCCGCCCAGAGAGACATGGGTCGATTCGATCAGCTTCCTCATGCGTGCGTCCTCCAAGCGTTGGCTGCGGGTGCTGTTGGTTTTCAGACGCCGAACCTAGAAGAAAGGCATCGAAGCGCCGATCCGTGGACGTCGCATCAAACCTGACTGCACACCGGTCACATCAGTGGCGCACCGGGACACTCGAGTACCCCGCCGAGCCGCACGACGACACTCCGCCGCGTCGTAGGGTTGCACGTTCTGGGGCACCGGCGTTGCAGGTACCGCTCGGTCGGAGCGGGTCGAGCGTGCGAGGTGCGCGAGCCGCGGGGATGGTCATATCGTCGGCGGTGCTGACATGCCGAGGTGATGAGGACGAAGCTGGACTCGCGCCGTGTGGAGGTGGTGGCGTCTACAGGATCCATGAAGCCGACGTTCGCGGAGGGTCGTTACCCCGGGCGGGCGGTCAGAGCGCCGATCGAGCCAAGGGAGGATGTCGTGGCCGACATCACGGGATACGAGTCGGAACAAATCGACAACGCCAACGCGGCCGACAAGACGCCGGTGGCGTTCGTCCATGGTCTGTGGTTGTTGCCCAGTAGTTGGGACCGCTGGCGGACACTCTTCGATGACGCCGGCTATACGACGCTCGCGCCGGGTTGGCCGGATGATCCGAACACGGTCGAGGAGGCGAACGCGCATCCCGAAGTGTTCGCGCACAAGTCGGTCGGCCAGATCGCCGATCACTTCGAGGACGTGATCGCCAAGCTTGCGAAGCGGCCGGTGCTGATCGGGCACTCCTTCGGTGGGCTCCTTGCGCAGATCCTGGCCGGCCGCGGGATCGCAGCCGCGACAGTCGCGATCGACCCGGCCCCATTTCGGGGCGTGCTCCCACTACCGATCTCGGCGCTGAAGTCGGCCGCTCCGGTCCTTGGGAATCCCGCCAATCGCAGTCGCGCCGTTCCCCTCACCTACGACCAGTTCCGTTTCGCGTTCGCCAACGCCGTCGACGAGGACGAGGCGAAGGAGCTGTTCAACAGCTATGCGGTCCCAGGATCGGGGGTGCCGCTCTTCCAAGCGGCGACCGCGAACCTGAACCCGTGGACCGAGGCCAAGGTGAATAGCACGAACCCCGATCGGGGACCGTTGCTGATCATCGACGGGGAGAAGGACCACACGGTGCCCTGGGCGATCGCAAACGCGTCCTACAAGAAGCAAGCGCGCAACAAGAACGTGACCGAAATCGTCAAGATCCCCGATCGTGGGCACTCACTCACGATCGATCACGGCTGGCGCGACGTCGCCGACACCGCGCTCGCTTTCATCCAACGATTCGTCAAACCGTGAGCCGCCTCAAGGAGGTCATTCGGGGGCGCGATACGCGACCTCGAGTCGGCGTGATGTGGCCCCGAGGCCCGCTGTTCTGGGACGCGTAGTTGGGGATTGGTCACCGCGGGTTGGTATGTCGGGTGTTCGTTGTGGACAGAGGGTGATGGCCGGCGCGCGGGCGGTAGGAATGAGCGAGGTTGTCGAACGCGGTCGCGCTCCGGATGCGGTGAGGCAAGCGCGAGGGGCAGGCATCGCTGGCATGTTGGTGACCGACCGGCATGGGTCAGTTCAGTGTCGGCGGGCTCGCCACGCATCCGCGCGAAACGCGACATCGACCGTCACGTCACCGGCGATACCCAGCACCTCGCCCAGGAGTCGACGTGCCTCAGCGATCACGCGATCGCGCTGGTCTTCAGTCATGGTGATGATCCAGCTCAGTGTGCCCAACAGGCCGATCAGTTCGTCAGCGTTGAGTGCGACATCCCACACGAACACCTTGTGTTCTGGCTGATCGAAGGACACTCCGGCAGGGATCTCGAAGCCGAACCTCGGGCGAAGCGCGTCGCCCATAATCAGACTCGACAACTCGCCGTCGACCGGCCCGCGCTCGCTGATGGCAGGCTCGGTGCCGCCGCGTGATTGTTCGGCGAGCAGGACGCGAGCCTGAGCCATGAACGGACCCTCAGGGTCGGGTCCCGACCACACCACACCGACTGTCCCGCCCGGCGCCAGGATGCGGCCCACCTCATTGAGCGTTGGGATCGGATCCATCCAATGCCACGATGACGAAGCCAACACCGCGTCGGCGCAACCATCCGGGAGGGGGATCGACTCGCCACGGCCCGCAATCGCTCGCACCGCGGGCACCGCAGCCTCGAGCACCGATCGCATGCGATCATCGGGCTCGACCGCGACGACCTCGTCGGCCCGTTCAAGCAGGAGGCGGCTCAACGCACCGGTGCCGGCCCCGAGGTCAACGACTCTGTCCACGTAGGCAGGAACGAGCCAGTCCACCGCCTCAGCCGGCGGTCCCGGCCGATATCGCTCATAGTGCGACGCCACCACGCCGAAACTTCGGGCGCGTTCAGCGTCGTCTTGCGACGCGACAGCGGAGACGGCGGGGTCATGATTGACCGGCTCGGAACCGCTCATAGTCCGACCCTAACGGAACGCGGATCGACCACGATCGCGAACGCCCGCGACCCGACGTCTTCAGGGTCACGTCAGCGGCGTTGTTCGTGGGGCGCGCAACGTTGGCGTTGTTCGGGCTGATTCTTTGATCGGGCCGAGATGTCGGAGCTGGCGGCGAGTGCGCGCCGGATCGGCTGGCGTGTCCTTCGGTGTGGATGCGCCTGATTGGTCAGGCGGCGTGTTCTTGTGGCGGGAACGCCCGGCGGACCAGAGTCCGCTCTGGCAAATTAGGACGTCGCGGGTGATGACCAGATCTGGACGCTGTTGGCGTTCAGCGTGTTGTTGGCGGTCGTCCCGGTAGCGACGGCGGTCGTGTTCGCGCACACGTTCGCGAACGACGGCGTGCTCATGGCGCGTTCGGTGAACGTGGTGGTTGCGTTGACGTGGATGACGGTCTGCGTGCTGTTGCGGCCCATGACCGTAAACGTTCCTGACATTCCGGCAACGCCACACGCGCCGGCAGTCGTTGAGCCGTTCACCGAGATGACCATCCCGAACGCCGTGGACGGCGGGATCGCTGGCGGTGACCAGATCTTGACGGTCGTCGCTTGGAGCGCACCAGCTGAGACAGTGCCTTGCGCGCCTGCGGTCCCATTGACGCAGACGTTCGCGAACGTCGGCGCGCTCACGGCGTGCTCGGTGAACGTGGTGGTGGCGGTCACGTTGACGACGGTCTGCGAATTGTTGTGGTGGCGATTGTGACCGATGAGCGTGAACGTCCCCGACGTCCCGGCAACGCCGCATGTGCCGGCGGTGGTTGAACCGTTCACCGAGATCACCATCCCGAACGTCGCAAAGCCCGTCTTCGGGGGCTTGGGCGACCAGATCGTCACGTTTGTCGCCTGCAGGGCCCCGCTCGACGTGGTGCTGGTCGCGCCGACCATCTCACCGACGCACACGTTCACGAACGTCGGTGTGCTTGCGCCGTGCTCAGTGAATGTGGTCGTGGCGGTCACATCAACGGTCGTCTGCGAACTGTTGCGGCCCTCGTGACCGGTCACCGTGAACGTCCCCGGCATCCCCGCGTCACCGCACGCGCCGGTCGCGGTCGACCCGTTCACCGAACCCACCAACCCAAACGCGACGGCTGGCGGCGGTGGCGGCATTGGCGACCAGATCGTCACCGTCGCCGCCTGCACCGCCCCGCTCGACGTGGTGCCGGTCGCGCCGACCATCTCACCAACGCAGACGTTCGCGAACGTCGGTGTGCTCGCGCCGTGCTCAGTAAATGTGGTCGTGGCGGTCACATCAACAGTCGTCTGCGAACTGTTGCGGCCCTCATGACCGGTCACCGTGAACGTCCCCGACATCCCGGCGTCACCGCACGCGCCGGTCGCGGTCGACCCGTTCACCGAACCCACCAACCCAAACGCGACGGCCGGCGGCGGCATTGGCGACCAGATCGTCACCGTCGCCGCCTGCACCGCCCCGCCCGACGTGCTGCCGGTCGCGCTGACCATCTCACCAACGCAGATGTTCGCGAACGTCGGCCCATTCGCCCCCAGCTCGGTGAACGTGGTCGTAGCGATCACATCGACCACCGCGGGCGAACCGTTGCCGCCTTCGTGACCCATGACCGTGAACGTCCCCGTCGCCCCCGCGACACCGCACGCGCCGGTCGCGGTCGACCCGTTCACCGAGCCCACCAACCCAAACGCCAAACCACCTTGGGACCCATCGGCCCCTGCGGCACCGATCCCGGTAACACAACACCCGAGGGCGAGCACGACCGCCGCAACAACACGCGAAACCCGCATAGCGGACCCCAGTCCCCGGTCAACAGCTGACGCACACCTCCCGGGACGCTAAACACCCAAACCTTCCCGAACAACCCGGATCCGCCCCAGAAACTGTCAAGAGGTGATGCACATCGCCGCGCGACACCCGTGCGCCGGGTCACGGTCGAAGATAGGTGCGGCCGGGATTGTGGGCGTCGCCGCCCAAGGGGAAACACACCATCCCGTTCGATATCGACGGCCTCGACATTCAGACTTCCGCGCCGTGCTCGACGCATCGGCGTCCGCGACTGCGTTTTCTAGAACGACTACGAGCCGCCGTCGGCGAGTGAGTCGAGATCCTCTTCGGGACCGAGCGCACGCGGAGTCAGACCAGGCGCTCGCTGCGGAAGAAATACCGGGGACTGTCAGAAATACCGCGGCGGTGTCTGCGATCGGTGAGGCCCGGGGGTCGTTGTTGTGGGACGCGCGAAAATGGGTCGTGATGCCGGGTGCTCGACTCCGGTTCTCGGCACCAAAGTGCCGGGAACGGTCAGTCCGTGGTCCACTGGAGGACGGCCGTGACGGTCATGTCGGGCGGGTGTTCCGGGTGGCGGTGATGTTGCGCAGCGGTATCCCGATTTCGTTTGGGTGCCACCGTCTGGCTTCGGCGTGTGCTCGCTGGAGTCGTGTTGGGTTGAGGTTGGGGAGGTAGAGGGAGTCGACGAATTTGTCGGCGTCTTCGTTGGTGTTGATCGGGTAGCGGTAGCGGCGTTGTTCGTCGTGGGTGATGGTGAACCCGGCTTGGGTGAACTCGTGCTGTGCGTGACGGTTGAGCGTAGTTGCCGGGAACTGTGGTGTTGTGTGTAGCGCCAAGGCGAATTTCGCGAATCGGGTGTGGTCGCTCCATGTGAGCGGCCGGTTGGTCGGTATCAGTGTGCGCAGTGTGCCGCCCGGTCGTAGGACTCGCGAGATTTCGCGTAGCGCGTCGGAGAGTGGTGCGATGAGCATGAGCGCCATCGCGCAGACGACGGTGTCGAATGACCTGTCGGCAACCGGCAGTTGGAGTGCGTCGGCGAGGACGACGTTGCGGGCCCCGTGGTTTCGTGCGTCGGCGAGTTCGGCTTGTGATCGGTCGATGCCGACCCATCGGGTTGCAAGCCGGGGACGGGTTGGGGCGTTGCCGCATGCGAGGTCGAGGATGCGGGTGGTGGGGTCGTCGATTCCGTCGAGGAGCCATTCGTAGGGGTTCTTGTCGTGGTAGCGGCATCGTGTGAGGACGGCTGCGGTGATGCCGGGTCGTTGCGCGTGGAACGTTGTGAGGAAGCGGTCCCAGTCGATCGTGGTGCGCCGCAGGACGGTCATGGCTTGTGTTGGGTTTCGATCCAGTCGTCGACTTGCTGCCATGTGGTATCGAGCCATTCCATCCGGTCGGTGGGGTCGGCTGGGACGTTGCTGCGGGGGATCCGCCAGGCGGTAACGCGGACCGGTGTTGTGAGTGGAACGTGCCGGGCGAGAGTTTTGAAGTCGGGGTAGGTGTCGAGACCGGTGTGGGCGATGACGACGACGTCGGCGTCGGGAGCGGCGTCGAGCAAGGCGCTGACGCCGCCGGGACGGATGGGCAGTAGGTGGCGTAGGCCGGCGACGCGCGCGCTTCGGTCGGGATCGGACTGGATGAGCTTGGTTTGGAGCTGCGTGCGGAGTTCGAGCCGGTAGAGGCGGCCTTCGGGGAAGATGACCGCGACGGTGGACCGGTCGAGGGTGGTGCCGAGCGTGGCGACGGCGTCGCGTGCGTGGGGGCTGTTGTCTCGGGGGATGAAGATGGATCCGAGGCGTCGGTAGAGCAGGTCGAAGCCGGGGTCGGCGAGGAGTTCGGCCATGATCACGCTGCGGACGTGATAGCCGCGCTGTTGGTAGAGCAGTGCGGGCAGTGACGCGTCGAGGAGGCTGACGTGGCGGCACATGACGATCGCGGGGGCGGGTTCGAGGGCGTCGGCGATCTGTTTGCCGGTTTCGATGCGGATGCCGAGGAGTTGTTCGGCGCGGCGTGCGAGTACGGCGATGGACCAGGTCTGGATGCGTTCGTGTCTGCGGATCGACGCGGCCGAGTCGAGGTGGGTCCCGAGTCCTGCGAGCAGCCAGTACCAGGGTGAGATCAGGATCTCGGCACTGTCGTTGATTGCGTACTGGGTGACGAAGAGGTACACCCGCACCGTCGGGAGTTGCCATCGGCCGCGAACGAGGTCGGCGACGGTGAGCGCGGGCAAGATGACCGGCAGACCCGCGACCGCGACCACGGTCGCGGCGAGCATCGTCGGGATCGTGACCGCACGCCGTTTCCAGCGGACCGAGCGCGGCTCGATCATGAGTTGCTCGAGGCGCACGTGCGGCGACGGGCGGGGTTGATCGTCCGTAGTTCTGGGTGTCGGCCGGTCTTGGTTCGTGTTCGTGGTCGGTACGGTTGAGGCGTGAATCGCGATGACAAGACGCGACGAACTGGGACGATGCGTCGTCTGGTTGGGGTGTACAACGCGAATGGCACGCTTGGTGGGGAGTTGGCGTATTTCGTTGGTGCTCGGCTGGGGCGTGCGCATTGCGCGTTGTGTGACATCACCCATGGTCTCGCGCGTCAGCGGCCGGAATGGAAGACCTGCCGCGCGACGCTGGCGGTGCCGTTCGATACGTACCATCTGAACGACCAGCCCGACACGGTGCGGGCAGCCTACGACGGCGTCGCGCCGGTCGTCCTCGCCGAAACCGACACGGACCTGTTCGTGCTGCTCGGGCCGGACGAGCTCCGAGCGTGTGCTGGATCCGTGGAACGATTCACCGATGCCATCAACGCGGCGGTCGCCGCTCGCGGTCTGAGCTGGCGGGCGTGACTCGGCTAGGCCTGTTCGATCGCGGCAGGGTTGCGGCGGTCAGGCCGATGGTGCGATCGGCAGCGTCACGAGCCCGAGGTGGCATCAACGAGCAGCGCTTGGACCGAGCGTGGAAGCGCGTCGACGCAACCACATCCGCCACCGTCGACGTGACCGGTACGCCCGACATGCTCGAAGACACCTTTGGCTGCTTGCGCCGTGACCGCGACAACCGTCTCGACGATCTGCGGGTCCCATTGGGTGCCGGCGTGTTCGCGAAGGATCGCGACGGCACGGTCCCGTCCGAAACCTTGCCGGTAGTGGCGGGTGTTGGCCATGGCGTCGTACGCGTCACACACGGCGATGATGCGCGCTTCGAGCGGGATCGCGTCGCCGGCGAGTTGATCGGGATACCCGCGACCGTCGAGCCGTTCATGATGGGCCCGAACGATCGGCGCGACCGGAACCAAGCTCTCGTCAGTACGGAGCAGTTCGTCGCCGATGAGCGTGTGACGCTGGATCTCGGTGTACTCATCGTCGGTCAACCGACCGGGCTTGGTGAGGATGTCGTCGCCGATCCCGAGTTTACCGATGTCATGCAACAGGGCGCCGAGCATCACATGACGGAGCCGAACAATCGGCAGGTGCAGCGCTTCCCCGGTACGGCCGGCAAGTTCAGCGACGCGAACAACATGATCGCGTGTGATCTGATCCTTCCGTTCGAGCGCGGCGATGAACTCGTGCACGACGGGGCCGAGGCCAATCTCGAACGCGGCCAATGGATCTCGCACCAAGACCGGCTCGAGCACGTCGAGCACCTCAGCACGGAGCTGCGGCGCGAACCACAGACCACCGAGGACGCCGAACACCCCACAGACGTCGAACGCGTGCACGGCCCACCAGCCGATCGTGAACGGATCACGCCCCATCCACACCGTCGATGTCAACGCGATAAAACCCACCGCCAGGGAAGCACCAAGGAACGCTGCGTGCTGCGAGACCCAGTAGAGCCGAAGTTCACGCCACGACAGGGAGACCATCGCGGCGAAACATACGACCATCACCACCATTGGCACTGCGCTACGCGACGCCGGCGCCGCAATCAGATCGGGTCGGGCCAGCAATGTTGCGGCCAGAACCGTTGCGGCGGCCATCCATCCGTTTGTCCATCCACGCCAATGCCGCGCAAGGAACCGACCGAGGGCCGAGCGCGGCGCTAACAGCGGCAGGCAAGTCATGACCGCGACCGGACCTGCGCACAAGACCGACAACACCACCGCCGCGTTCGGGCCATACAACACACCCGGCGCTGTGAGTCCATGCACGAGCGGCAACACCGACAGCGCAAACATTGCCGCACCCAGAATCCCAACTTCGGCCCTGTCGGTTCGGTACGCGCGGACCAGCACCGGGATCGCTGCCGCCGCACACAACGACGCCGCGACCGTCACAAACCAAAACAACGTGACCGGTGACACCCAGGTATGACGAGACGGCGGCCCGAGCAAAAGCCACGTCTCAACGCCCGTCCCGCCGCCAAGTACCCCGAGCCAAAGGGCCAGTCCTGATCGCTTCCCAGACGTCACAACGGTCGTATCGGAGCGCTCGACCAGATCCTGAACCCGCCGCCGCTGCCTTTGCAGTCCAAGCCCCTACCAAACCAGCGCGTCACGATCACGCGGTATTGGCCTGCGAGGAGGCCGCGACGGGTGCTTCCGACCAGGACCAACGTCAATTTCTTCGTGAGCCGCGCAACCCGCCGGAAATTTTTTTCGGGTCGCGAAACTCGGCGCCGAGATGGCGGGCGATGACGAGGCCAGACTGCGTGCCTGACAACGTCGTTCCGAAGGCAGAGCCGGTCACGACCCGTCCGCTAGTCGCAGCCTGCTGGCGGGCCGGTGACGGTGCAGAGCGTTGAGGACACCAGGTAGCCGTGTACGGCGACGGTCCCGAGCGCGTCGCCAGAGTTGCTGCCCAACGAGATACCGACCAAATGGCCGGGCTGGATGGGGAAACCTGACGGGAACGACATGACCTGGCTGACGCCCGCGCCAGCGATGTCGATCGCGTCGGCAGAGTTCAGCGGCACGCATGGCGAACCGGGTTTCGCGACGAGTGCGTACACGCTGACCGGGCCGGAGGTCACGGTCGCGATACGTACCGTGATGGACGTGACGACGAGCGCTTCCCCGGCCGGAACCGGCGCCGTCTCCGAGTTACAGCCAACCGATTCGCCGACCACCGCGAAGGAGTTGTAACTGGCGTCGGGTGGTGTTGGTGTGGCGGTTACCGAACCGCTGACGTTCGCAGTGCCGTTGACACTCACCGCGCCGTTGACACTCACCGCGCCGTTAACACCGACGGTCCCGGTGACGGTCTGCGTCCCGTTCGGATGGGTTTGCAGGTCGCCTGCCGCGTCGATCGCAGCATGGTGATTGTTGTGCGGGTCAGTCAGGAACACAGCAGAGCCGGAGACCGCCCACGATGCCGCAGGGAACAACACGGTGACCACGACGACGCAGATGATGGTTGTGAGCTGACCGCCGCTGAATGGCCCCCAACCTCTGGTCTGTCTTCGACGCTCGCGAGATGCCATCGCGGTGTCGTTCGGGGCTGATCGAGTCTTACGATGCCACATCTCGGCTGCCTTTCGTCCCGCGTGGGCCGATACCGCGCGTGTGCCGCGAACCACCGAAGGTCTGAGCTGGGCTCTGGTCACAACATGGCGAAGAGGTCATCAGTACTTCGTTCGGCTCACACCGATCGGAGTTGACCCTCAGCGACCCTCCAACCGGCGTCAGCCGTCACTCAACCGGGTTCTCGTACTCGGTCAGCAGCTTGGGGAGCAGGGCCAGCAACCGTTCATCCTCTTCGTATTCGAACGTCCGTTCCGACACCTCGACGAGGATCTCGACTGAGTCGAGGTCGGGACGTGCCCGGCAAGGACATCGCGCACCGACAGGCCAGAGTCGAAGAGCATGGCTTGAGTCCGTCGAGGAAGGGCTGCATCGACGATTCGTCGAAGACGATCGTCTGACCGTCCACCAACCGCAATCATCGTGGGGATGGTGTTGCGGTGCTTTGCTGCCTCGCCTTGTCGGTGGTCACGTTCTTACGCTCGTCGTTCTTGCAGTCTCGGCAGTGACGATCAGAACTTGCTCGGCGACGCACCTCCCATTTCTTGGCGTTGTACTCCGCCTCGGACAGCACGCCACCGCTATCGAGCGCGTCACGCTGACGGGGAGGGTCGGCCGACAAACGACCCTTGTCCTCCCGGGAGACCGACGAAGAGCGTCTCGGCTCGAGTGAAGTCGTCTTCTGTGAGTACCCCTTCGTCGCGCGAAGCCTCGCGAGGTGAGGTAGCTCGCCGCTCACGTTCAGGCGAGCGACACACCAATAACGGTACGAGCGCGGCCTTGGTCGCCGTCACGGGTCTCGTCAAGCGATTGCACATCACAGTGACGACCGCGTCACTATCTATGTCGCCCGCTCTGATCGAAGACCTCGTGCAGCCATTGCGAGTCGGATTCAACGACGCCCAACTACGCCGGCGGCCGACCGAAGATCCACCATCGGCGTGGCGGTCATCCCCGACGCACTGGCCGGCGCCGGTTTCGGACGACGGGCTCATCGCACGTGCCGGCGGCCGTGCTCGCGACCACCGCGAACCCATTTCCGAGCAGACGGACGTCTGATCGACGTCGAGTACGCGTCCAGGCCCTGGTCGTACCAATCCGACACCTGCATAGCCGTCACCCAGCCAGCAGACGCCGAGCAGATCCGAAGCGATATCGCTTCCGGCGGCTGGACGGTCGTCGGACGCGACGACATCGACGGTCAACCAGCCCTGGAGCTCAATATTGGCGGCCCCGCCCAGCCTCTGTCGGCTGACCTGTTGTGGGTCGACGCCCAGACCTTCCTACCTCTTCAAGCCAGCGCCGACAAAGGGGGTGTGCCCGGGCCGATGACAGCTTCGCCACGACCTACCGCTTCCTGAGCGACACGCCCGACAACCAGAAAAGCCTGATCACCCCCATACCGGCCGGTTTCACCCAGACCGCGGCACCGCCCATTTCGACCAACAAATGAGAGACTCAACCCACAAGCCGAGCGCCGGGAGCGACGTCGGGGAGCTCGAGAAAATGGTCGTCGAGAAACGCAACGACCCCTTCTGCTCCGAAATGCGCCCGACCATGGTGGCCTGTTCGGACGTTCGAGTTGAGGTCTCTCTTGGAGCCCGAGGCGTTGGTGGAGATCTTCCGCCGTATAAGTCCTCGGAGGGGCCCCTCTTCCTCGCATGTGGCGGTACACGGCGCTTCGTTGCCCTTGGGATTAGTTGGAGTGTGGTTCCCAACTGAAGTAGCGGATGGCGAGCACGAGCCCGGCGACGCCCCAGATGGCGACGATCAGAACGTCGGTCCAGTGGAACGCCGTGCCGAGGAAGCCGGCTTGCATGCCGACTGCGAAGTGTCGGACGGGAAAGACCCGGGCAACCCACAAGATCCAAGTGGGTGTGCTGTTGTCGAAGGCGATGAAGATGCCGGAGAGGAACAGGATGGGCAGGATGGTGGCGTTGACGGTGGCGCCCGCGGCGTCGGCGTTGGGGATGATCGCAGTGATCGCGAGGCCGAGTGCGCAGAACGTTGCGGCACCGACCGCGAGCATGATCAGAAAGCGTATGAGGGTGAGGCCGGTCGGGATGTCAGCGCTGTAGAACGCATGCCCGAACGCAGCAGTGACGGCGACCAGCAGGATCGCCACGAGCAGCGAATGAAGGATACGGGCACCGAGGAACGAGCCGGCGGGGAGTGGAGTCCCGTTGGTGCGTTTGAGGACTCCGGCGTCGCGTTGAAAGGTGATCGAGATCGCGATGTTGTTGTAGCAGGCGGTGATCACCGCGAAGGACGCCATCGCGGCGACGTAGTAGGTGGAGGTCTTGATGACTCGAGTGCCGAGGTGCACGGTGCTGTGACCGAGCAGAGCGGTGAAGATCACTAAGAACATGAGCGGGAACGCAAACGTGAAGAACACCGAGGTTGGGTTCCGCCAGAATGCCTTGTTGACGTAGCGGACCTGGGAGAGGGTGAGGCGCAGCGGATTCATTCGGGCGCATCCAACTCGTGAGGCGTACGGTTGTCCTCACCGTGCGCGGTCGGTGCGGTCAACGCGAGGTAGATATCTTCGAGTGACGGACGTGTGACCTCGAGAGCTTCGAGCGCAACGCGGTTGTCGATCGCCCAGCCCGTGAGTTCGTGCAGCGATTGAACAGGATCGTCGACACGCATTTCCGTATACCCGTCACTGGCAGGCAGTCCGCCGAACCGGGCAGGGATGGTCACATCGGCGGGTGGTCGGTAACGGACGCGGGCTTGGGCACGGTCCCGGTGGCCGAGAGATGCGGGCGGCCCTTCAGCGACGATGCGCCCACGTGCGACGACGGCGACCCGATCGGCCAAGAACTGTGCCTCGTCCATGTAGTGCGTCGTCAACAAGACGGTCTTGCCCAGCGCGGCGAGGTTCTTGATGACGTCCCAAGCTTCGTGCCGTGCCGAAGGATCAAACCCGGTGGTGGGTTCGTCGAGGAACAACAGCTCGGGATCACCGGCGAGCGCGATCGCCACGTCGAGCCGGCGCTGCTGACCACCCGAGAGGCTGATCACTCGTTGCGCACGCTTGTCAGTCAATCCGACAACCTCGATCACTTCATCGACGGGTCGCGGATGCGGATAGAACCCCGCGTACATCGTGACGGTTTCGAGCACCGTGAGGTAACGCTCCACGCCGGTCGACTGCAACACGATGCCGATCTGTGGCTTCAAACGACCGCGATCGCGGACCGGATCGCAACCGAGCACCGAAACCTGACCGTCGTCGCGGGTGCGGTAACCCTCCAATATCTCGACGGTCGTGGTCTTGCCCGCTCCGTTCGGACCCAACAGCGCAAAGATTTCGCCCCGTCGGATATCCAAATCGATACCCCGCACGGCCGGCACACCCGAATACGACTTGACCAGACCGCGCACATGCACCGCCGCCTCGCCATCCGACACGACGTTGCGATCGGGCGCGACGGTCGGCGCCGCCGCCACCAACTCCCGCTCATTCTTCAGCTTCGCTCCACACTCGGGACATCGGAACGGACCCAGCCGCACTGCGGCTCGCCGCACCGCATAGACAACCATCGGAAAGCTCGGCTGCAACGCCTTTTTCACGCCGACGACTGGCCCATGCACCGCACACGACCCCAGCGCAGTCTGCTCCGAGCGAGTCATCGAGCTCCACTCTCTGGTGAACGGGAGACCAATAAGCACACGGCGACGCAAGAACTAAGCGCCGAGCCGGACTACAAGTTGTCGCGGTCATTCGGCGACGTCATCATGGTTCGACTGACCGGAGATCCTCGCGACGTCGCAGTTCGCACGCAAAGTCGCGAGCAACCAAACACGTGAACGGCTCGTCCGATACAAGGTACCGGACGTGAATCGCCGGACGTTGTCAGGAGGCCGAATGCCATCCACCCAAGCCCCCTGGCGCGCGGAGGTCAGCATCTGGGGGGACTGCTTGCAATGTCTCCAAGGTCGTCACCGTTTCGGTGGTGCTGGCGAGTGTCGTACGTTGCGATTGGTGGTGACGCGCGGTCGTAGATGGAGAGCACGCTGGGGACGCGCTCACGAGTGTGCACCCAAGACCGGCGGTGACGATCCCACGTATCGGTGTCGCCGATCGGCGGGCGCGACGTGGCGTGGGCCATCTTGCCCAGTTGCAAATAGCTCCAGTCCCGTTGCGCGATCGGACAATGGCCGCTCGTCGTCGAATCGCTCACTTCAGCTCGCTCCGTACCGTCAGCACCGTCCGCGCAACGTTGGGTGGTGGGGGTTGTCCGGGATTGCGGAATGCATGTTTCTGGGACACTGCCACAGGCCGCGTCCGTATAGTTTCGGCAAGTCGTGACTACACGGATCGTCTTCGAGACGCACTCGATAACCGAAGACAACGAACTGGGGGTCGCGACAGGATGGCTACCGGGACGCCTGTCGACGGCGGGTCGGGAACAGGCGCGCAGCCTCGGGGCTCGACGGCGCGACGATGGCATCGATGCGGTGTTCACGTCCGACCTTCGGCGAGCCGTCGAGACGGCAACGATTGCGTTCGCCGGCACGTCCCTTCCGATCCTGCACGATTGGCGTCTTCGTGAGTGCGACTACGGCCAGCGCAGCGGCATGCCGGTCGACGAATTTCACGGCCATCGGCGGTTGCATCTCGATCAGCCCTATCCGGGTGGTGAGAGCTGGCGCCAGGCGGTAGTCCGTGTTGGGCGCTTCCTCGATGATCTGCCGCTGCGCTGGGACGGTCGTCGAGTCGTGGTCATCGGTCACACCGCGACTCGGTGGGCGTTCGATCACCTCCTCGACGGGAAACGACTCGAAGACCTCGTCGATGCGGACTTCCAGTGGCAAGAGGGCTGGGAGTACTCACAATAGAACGTCGAGCAAGGGCCGCCGAGCAAGCATTCGGAGACAGCCGAAGCGCGCGATTTGCCGATACGCGTGACGGGATCACGCACCTTGCGTCCGGAGTTCGTGCTTCAAGCGACAGCCGCGACGCAATACGGTTTCCAAATGGACGAAGAGACTCGGCGATTGCTGGATTCCCTCGAACAACAACGAAACCACGTCCTCGGCATCCTCGAAGGTCTTTCCGAGGAACAACTGCGACGGCCGATCCTTCCGTCGGGCTGGAGCGCCTTAGGCATGGTCAAGCATCTGGCGCTGGACGACGAGCACTATTGGTTCCGATGCATCGTCGCCGGCGAAACGCTCGACTTCTTCTCAGAGAGATCCGATGACGATCGCAGCGCGTGGTCGGTATCGCCGAGTGAGTCGGCCGCGGACGTGTTCAATCTGTACCGGGACGAGGTGGCGCGGGCGAACGCGATCATTACGGCGACTCCGCTCGACGCCGCGCCACGGCAACGGGACGTGTGGTGGGGGAACTGGGAAGTCCCAGACTTCAGGTTCATCATCCTTCACGTGATCACCGAGACCGCCTGCCATGCCGGGCACCTCGACGCGGCAAGGGAGCTCCTCGACGGCCGTCAGTGGATCGTTTTGTAGGCCCCTGCGGGTGCGCGCGTGCCCCGACCGTTTTCCATGCTGCGTGAGCGTCAGGTGTTCGGCGAGAGGTAGTCGCCGCTGACATGGCTGTGACCGCACCGGACTCTCATCAGGTCAGGCCAGTCCGTTTCCGACAGCGGCGCTGCGGCTCAGGCGTGGATCACTCGCTCCAAGACACGTTGTATGCCTGAATGGCCTCGGGAAGGCCTTTGAGGACCACCGCGCCGCGGTCGACGAATCGGAATGGCTTGCCGATGCAGAGTTCGCGCACCGCGACTGACACGGCGATTTCGCCGGAATCCGCGGCCGCGCACAGTCGAGCCGCGAGTTGCACCGCCGCGCCGAACAAATCGTCGTTGTCGTCCGTGACAGGCTCACCTGCGCTGATTCCAATGCTCACATACAAGGGTGTGGTCGCTGTGGTGTTTCGTGCGTCAAGCTGCTGTTGTACTGCCACCCCGAATCCGACGGCTGACACCACCGACGTGAACGCGGCCATAATCCCGTCGCCGGTGTGTTTGACCTCTCGGCCTTGACGAGCACCGAGCTCAAGGCGAACGATTTCGTTGTGCTCGCGCAGCAAACCCATGTGGCCTTCGTCGCCGAGCTGCTGGGTCTGCGCGACTGACCCGCACACGTCGGTGAACACGATCGCCCGCATTGCTGGTGCCGTGTAGGCGGTGCCCACCGCGTGCATCGGCAGAACCCCGAAGAGCGAGTTCAATGGCGCGTTCGGATCCAGCTCCAAGATCGTGCTCGCCAATAGCCCGTGTGCTTCTCGATGCACGGCCTCGACGGCGTCCTTGCTGGGCCCCTCTGCCAGGCAGAAGATCGAACCGTTGTCTGGATCGAACCAATAGGTGTGATAGCGCACGCCGTGCCTCTGCTCGACCCCGACGTCAAGCGCGTGCGCATCCGCGAGAGCCTGCGGCGACACGCCCGGCGCGTCGTGACGGTCAATGAACATCGGCATACAACCCAAACGTATACACCGCGTCGGCCGACAAGTACACCTCCTGTTTGCCCCACCGCTCACCTCGCGGAGGCGCCGATTGACCGTGGGCGTCCGCGTCGTTGCCAGTCGCCGCTCTTTGCTGGCACTGTGCGCCACCTCGGGGCGATCTCGCCCGCCTGACGGCCCGGGCGGTCAAATCGAGCGACGTCCCCCAAATGCACTCATCTCTGTCGACGGGACGGTCGCGGCCGAAGTCGGGAGCGAACACGCGCCGCTGCTCTCGTAGCTCACCGGCGTCATCGACGACGACCCTCGCTCGGCCCCCGCGGAACGAGCAGCCACAAGGCGCCAGGTGCGCTCTCAGAGGCCTGGCTAGTAACGGGCGCAGTCGTCGCCGGCGGTCGGCGTCGCGGTGCACCCGCACCGCTTGCGGTCCGACGGCTACGGTCGCGCACCGACGCGGCAGAGCTGCTGTTCCCGATCATCGAGCCGTTTCGCAGCGGAGGTCGCCTGCAACGGGGCCAGCAGTCAGGGACCGGTTTCGGCGTATCTCGGCAAGCTGGCCTCGCTGCTGGGCCGACAGGACGTCGCGGACGACTATCTGCACGCGGCGCTCAGCACGGCCACGGCGTTCGGGTGGGAGTACCACCGTGCGACCACCTTGATCGCGCACACACAGTCACGTCTCCGACGAACGGGTGCGCTCGACGCCGATGCCCTCGCATGGCTCGACGAAGCCGATGCCGTCTGTACCGAGCACCGACTGCGCAGCTGCGCGAAGCAGATCGAAACCGTGCGCGGCTGACTGGCCTCGAGTCGCATGCGATCAGCTTGTCGCAGGAGGTTCGTGTCGTGTCTCGGAGGTCAACGCTGAAGCGCTCATCTCTATGACGCCGACGCGCGCATCCAGGACGCGGTCAGCGCGGCCGAGCGGGATGGCCGTTCCTTCTCAGATGTATCGACGTGCTCGGCGACACGGACATGTTGCGTCTGCTGCACCACGTAGCCGGTCTGGTGAGGGCCGGCCGGGCACCTGCCGGCGTCGGACGCGATTCGGGACACCCGTCCGAGTTCGGCGGCTCTGGATTTGGTGTGACGCGCTTCGGAGGTCGACTTGAGCCGCCACCAGGCACGGCTGACCGGTGTGACGTCTGTTATCCGGCCCAGGTGAGCCATGGTTCGGATGTCATGGTGGCCCCCACCTGTGCTGCGTAGGCACCGCCTCCGGGTGTCCAGGCGCCGGAGTACCACGATTGGATGCAGCCCCAGACGTCGCCGGTCGTGTTGCCGAGGTAGGTGCTCATGCCGTCGTAACAACCGCGCATTTCTGCGAGTTGGAGGTCGAGATCGTAGGCAGTGGAACGCGTAATCCATGGGTACGAAGACTGCGGTGAGGTCGATGCGTACCCGGCCGGGTGGTAGTACCACTTGACTTGGATGATCCCGAAACTGGTTGGGCACGGCGGGCTGTAGTCGTAAGTGCAGTCCGCCGCGTTTGAGGTGTAGTCACCGAACCCGTCGTTCTTTCCGAGCGCTTGGTACCAGGTCGACTCAACGTCGGCTTCGGCGCGTACGAGGTTGTCGGACCAGCCCCATTTGCACGCTTCGAACTGGATGATCTCGTCGGTGGTGCCGGTGTAGTCGCCGGTGATTCGAGGCTTGTAGGTCGTGTTCCAGGTCGAGTTCCACTGGCTGAAGTTCCCGAGCGTGTTCGGCTGTGGCGGCACCGTGTTGTTCGCGGTGGTATTTTGGGGTCGCGGTTCCCACGTCGAGAGGTGAACCTCTTTGGCGCAGGTGGCCTCAGTCGGCAACGCGCTGCCCGGCGGAAGGATCTGGAAGTAACCACCCGGCGCCGGCGGCGACGACGTCGCACCTGGCGCGGTGGTCGTCGTCGAGGTCGAACTCGTCGTGGTCGAACTCGTCGAGGTCGAACTCGTCGTGGTCGTCGAGCCCGGCCTGGTTGGACCGCGGCGTCGCGCACTCGTGGTTCCAAACTGATTTCCGGCCGACCAGCTTCTTGCGGACGCCGATGAGATCCCGATTCCGGCAATCATGGAAACCGCTGACAACACCACGATGACGGTACGCAGCCTTCTCGTCTTCATTAATCACACCGACCCGCTCGACGGTTACGGACTTGAGCGTCGACAGCCAACCGACCGTTGGTCTTCGGCGCTCAGGGCCAGCGGCGTACAAGTCCGACACCGCGGCACCCCAACCCGGCGTTCGCACCGCAGCGCCCTAGACCCGAGCGCGGACTTCAGTGTTCTTTGCGCGAACTACGTGATTGCGGCGTCACAAGACAGCGACCGCGACATGCGGCACCAACCGGCCGGCATGAGGTATCGACGGTGACGCACCAAGAACTTGAGCGACCGATCGCATTTCGCCCATCGATCCAGGTCACAGCGTTTTCGCGCTTGGGGTACAGCGTTGCGAACGTGTCCGTGCTGGCATCGTCATACAGACACGCCGTTGTGGTGTTGAACGCGCAGGTATTGGGACAAGTCGAGACGGTGAATCTCCTCAGGGCGGTGGACCGTCGCTCAAAGCGATTTCCGAGATGCGTTCATGGAACGCGTCCTTGAGGTAGTTCGTTGTCGTATCGATGCGGTGGTGAGAGCCGGTCAGCGACCTGCAGTAACACTCTGGGCGAAGCCGGAATCGAGACGGACTGCAGACGTATTCACAACGTCAAAACGAGCTTCGAAACGGTCGCGGTAGTCGGTGCAACGTCGAGCACACCCCATCGGCGACGGATGGAACAACCCGACCGTCGTTCACTCGGCGTTCCGCAACACCCTGGGCATGTCCTTCTGCGGCGCAGATCTGCGAGCTATCGGACGTTGTCGTCTCTGGGGGAAGAGTGGCCTACGCGCGTGGGCAAGAGCAAAATGTTTGTATGAGATCGGATAGCGACGAGATCCGTGATGCACTGATCCGTCAGTGGGAGGCCATCGATCGCGCACTGCCAACGATCGACCTCGACCGGCCGAGCCGCATCGACGGATGGCGTAACCGTCAAGTCATCGCGCACCTGTCCCTACAGCCGGTCTTGCTGATCCGCTTCATCGCCAAACCGTCGAGTCAGACTCCCAACGTGAGCCTCGAGTCCAATCTCGCAGGAACGCGTTCGCTGGCAGCAGTCGTCGACGCGGCCGCACGAGACGCCGCCATCGACGAAAACACCTTCGGCAAGAACCTGCACGCCGCACTCCCGATTCTCGCGGCCGCTGATCTCGCCGTCACCGTCACGACATTTCAAGGTCCGATCCGACTTGCCGACTACATCATCACGCGCTGCGTTGAAGCAGTCGTACACGGCTGCGATCTCATCCAACCGGTCGAACCCGACCCGACCGCACTCGCGATCACAGCCGAGGCGCTCGTGTCAGTGCTGGTCGCGGAGCACCCCGAGCTCCTCATCCTCGCACGCGCCTTGCCATTGCAGACTTGGGTCGACACAGCTACCGGGCGATGCGCGCCGTCACCTGGCCTTGAAGCCGCACTGCCCGTCATGACCTGACCTGTGCGTGCCCAACATCGACGTCAGGCTGTATCCCGGAGCCAGCGTTATGCGGATGCGTTATACGGATAGGGCTGAGCGGTGTTCGGGGCCGGGTCGGGTGGACATGGGCGCGTGAACGTCTGCCGATGAGCGCTTGACGATCTGGATTGCAAGGTTTGACAGCGTGGCTCGGCGCTCTAGATCGTCGCGTCGCCGGGAAATGACGATCACAGACGTGCCGCTTGCGCTGTCCCGCTGGTGGAGTATCTCCTGTAACAAGGCAACCGTCGGCTCTCCTACTCCGCCGGTGACGACGGCCTTGCTGTAGGTCGACCAAATCGGCCCATCCCAGTTTGCGACCTGAAAGATCGCTAGTTCCCTCGCTGCCCAGTGTTCCAGGACGTCCTCGTACTCGCCGCCGACACCGGCAAGGAGTGGAAATCCCCCCGTGCTCACGACAACTTTCACAAATGTGCCACCACTGCCACGATCACGGCGAGCCACGAAGGAAACCTATGAAAGTCAGGGTCTCCAGTTCTTTCGCAAGGCCGGAAACCTTTAGGAGCACTGGGGTGTCCTCAGCGCTGTTGCTCGGACCTAGCCTTCAGCGGTGGTTGGTCTGAGCCGACCGTCGTCGCTTGGTGTCACGCAGCCTCGTCGCGTGGTTCGAGGACCATCATCGCCGTCTCAGTCGATCGCCGGCCGGCATAACCGTCGAGCTTTGGAACGACAGCGACCCAGCGCCGCCACAGTCGATCGCGCTCCTCCGCCGCGACCCGGAACGCGCAAACCGCGCGCGCGCGTGCTGGCCCGCCAAACGAACAACCGCATTCGGGTGCGCGACAAGATTGAGCCACCACGAGGGGTAGCCCTCGTCCCAACGGTTTATCGCAAGCACGACGAGATTCGGTCCGTCCTCGAGGTAGCCGATGATGACGCTGCGTTCTTGGCCGGACTTCCGCCCCAGAGTGGTGAGACGCAGCGCGCCCCAGCCGCGCTTTTTCGACGTGTTCCACAGGAAGCGGCCGCCGCTGATCCGGTATAGCCCTCGATGAACGCGCCAACCCACGCGTACGAACCACAGCGGCGGGACTTTCGGCGGTCGGGTTGCCTCGGTGCCCATGGCCGATGCCTCCCGGTACTGGCGTTTCAGCGACCATACCTCGCGTTCGCACGGCACAGTCACCCGTGCCGGACGACGATGCCCGAGGAGCACCTCAATTGCGCGCTCAGATCGGCAGTGTTCCACGCGGACGTTCGTCAGGCACTCGCTCGACGCTGCACTTACCGACGAACGTCGACGCCTCGGGAGTGGATAACGGTCACTCGGGTGTGGCGAGGTAGCTATCGTCGCGCGGTGACGAGAGCGCCGTATGCGCTGTGTCGCTTGGTCCAGGTAGGGATAGTCGTTGATCCGCTGCCCGTGATGGGCGAGGCTGTCGACGGTCTGGGCGGCTGCCTGTACGGGACGTAGGGCTTGGGGTCGTCCTCCCCCTGCCGATTCAGGTGCGGATGGAGACGGCGAGGTTGGGGACGGATCGGCGCATGCCGTCACGCATGATTACCGCCGGAGCCGGGAGAGGATGTGCAAGTCGTCGAAGTCGTGGAAGTCGATGTCGAGCGGCTCACGGACGTCGACCGGCGCGCCCTTGTCGCGTTCGAACAGACCATGTGGGCGGAGCACGCGCCCGACGAGCCGGCCATGGCGGAGAGGCCCGCGTTTTGGCTCGCGACACAGCGGCGTCCCAACGCAAAGCGGGCGACGTGGATCGTGCGCGGGAAAGCCGGTAACGAGATGGCGGGCGTCGCGACGCTGAGCCTGCCGTTGGTCGACAACCAGCATCTCGGGAACGTCGAACTGCGCGTCGCACCCCGCTATCGCCGGCTACGCATCGGCTCTTCGCTCCTGGCCGCGGTTGCGACGCGCGCGCAGGCGGAGCACCGGCGCGTGCTCGCGGGCTTCTCCTGGGACCTCGTCGCCGCCGGTGAGGTGTTCGCGTGCTCGGTCGGGGGCGAGGACAAACAGGTCATCCGTCGCAGTGACCTCGACCTGCGCACCCTCGACCGTGACGTGGTAGGCCGTTGGCTCGACGTTGCGAGCGACGTGCGCGACCGGTACGAGCTTTGGTTCGTTGTCGGCGCCTACCCGACCGACCAGTACGCGGCGATCGCCGAGGCCGAAACGGTGATGAACGCCATGCCGCACGACGACCTCGACGTCGAGGACGAACTGAGGGACGCCGACTGGGTGTCACAACGCGAGCAGGAGCAGGCGCAGTCCCCTGCAGAACGATGGACGATCTTCGCCCGCGAACGCGCCACTCAACGGCTCGTCGGCTACACCCAAGTGTTCTTCTACGACGACTGGCCGGGCCATGTCGACCAAGGCAATACCGGCGTGCATCCCGATCACCGCGGCCACGGCCTGGGACGCTGGCTCAAGGCAGCGATGATCGACCGCATCTTCCGCGAGAAACCCGAGTCGTTCCGCATCCGCACGCACAACGCGTTCTCCAACGCGCCCATGCTCACCATCAACAACGAGCTGGGATTCGTCGTCACCGCCAAACAAACGGTCTGGGAAGCCGACGTGGACGACGTGTTGCAGCGCGTGGCCCCAGCATGACCGACTCGGACGGGCCACATCCGGCCAACACCCGCAGGCCACTAAACCGAAACAGCACCGCGACAAGACCCGATCGATTACGCGCGGAGTATCTCACCGCCTCGCCTCTACGGCTCCCACCTCAGGAGACAATTACGGACACTGGGTGCGATCGGCGCTGTCCCTTGGCTGCCTTGCCGCCAACGGATGGTCAGCGCCTCGGGGTCTACGGAACCGATCGTCTGAGACCGCCGACTATCCCGTAGCGATCGCCTGATGAGGCAGTGTGCAGCGGGTGCTCGGGAGTGGTTAGCGGACACTGAGGTCAGTCGGTGTTCTCGAGTCACTGCACTTGCCTGCAGGCTCGAAGCCCCTGCGGGAAACCGGCACCATTGTCGACCCATTTGCCATTCACGCGTACTGCGATCTCGACACAGAGCCAGCGTGCTCTAGAGAAGGTGCGAGGAACCGAGAAGAGCAGGCTTCCCGAGCAGTCGCCGCCGCCGACGTGCCCAGCCGCGTAGCTGCACAGCGTGTCGACAATGCTTCCCGAGCAGTTATCGCCGACACGCACAGCCACGCCACTGCACACCTGGTCGGCAGTGCCGCGAGCGTTCCCAAGACGGAGCGTCCCGTACGTGCGCTGCTCGGGCGGGCACACACTCTTCGATCGACCGCGGGGATCGCATCCGTACGTCGTGGTTTCGAACGTCCAGACAAGCTGGTTAAGGAAGTCTGGAAAGGTTGTGAACTGCGCCCCTACGTCGGTAACGGTCAAGCCGCTGCCGAACAGCAACTCGCATTGTGTCCCATAGACGGACGATCGCGCACACGGCTGCGGTGACGCCGGGGCGACAACCACTATGACGACGGCGAGCGAGACGACGCCAACCATTGCAACCGCGAATATCACACGGATCCATGCGCGACGAGCCATTGTCAACAGTGTTCCAGCTCGCCAGGCACACCTCCAGGCCTTGACCCAACAATCCGGAAACGCTGGCGAGCACTCGCGTGGTAAGCGGCGTAGGGCGGAGCAACTTCGGTCCCTTGATGAGAATTGGTGACGCCTCGCGTTACGTACCACATCAGAACCGCCGAGTCGGTCCTCACGCGATAACTACGGACTCGGAAGGGGTTTGGGGCTGTCGCGTGATCATGGCGTCCGATGCCTACGGAATACCTCATGATCTGGTGCAACCGCGGCATGCGGGGTGCCGTCAAGATGGCATGACGACGACGACTTCAGAACCGCCAACGCGTTGAGCCGGGCGTCTCCTCGGCGGTACCGACCGCGGTCGCGGTTCGCGGCTTGACTTCGTAGACGAACCACGGGGGCGGACCGAGCGTCGGTGCGTTGAACGGTGCGGTGATGCCGGTTCCGGATTCGTCGGGCTGAGCGGGCCATCCACTCTTCGTCCACAAGGCTGCGATCTCGGCCACGATCTTCGGGTCGGTCGCGCGCCGGGCTTCGCCTGCGACCATCACGTCGAAGCCTTTCGTTGCGACGCTGATCGAGCAGCGCGGGTCGCGACCAACGTTCTTCGCCTTACGGGTGCGTTCGCCGGTCTGGAACCAGCATGAGCCTGCGTGCCAGAGCGCGCCTACGCTCGTTACGTGCGGGCTTCCGTCGACGTTCAGGGTCGTCAGCCAGAATGTCGAGCGGTTCGGGGAGCGCGGGTCGCCGTGCGTCAGAAGGTCGGCGAGCTGAGTTTCAACTTGGGACCACTCGATCGTGGGCAGCCCATCGGCCTCACCAAGGTTTGTTGTCTTCATAGTTCTTGAGACTGCACCCTTCCCGAAAACTCATCGCGAGAAAACACGGTCCGGATCGGGCACGATATATCTGTCGATCTGGGCACGTCGTCAAACCCGCATCCTCAAGGCCAACAGCGGACACTGGGGTCAGTTCGACGACGTGCGAAGCGGTGCCCATCAGGTCAATATGTGTGCGTAGACGCGTTCCTGTTCGAGGGTGTCGTGCCCGCCTTCGGCGCTGTCCGAAGAGAGCCGCCATCGGGAACGCTGCTCGTCATCGATTCGTCCGACGGCGCCGCGTTGACGGCCTCTGCGACGCGCTTCACGCTCAAGGTGTCGTCATGGCCTTCCCCGTCGGCATCGCTATGGCATGGAGCGCGTCGTAACCGCGGCCGGCTCGGTGCTCTAGATCTTGAGAGCGTGATTCGCGTGCCGAGCGATGCCGAGGCCTTTACCCTGTTTTGGAGGGACGTAGAACCGTCGCTTCGGCGCGCCTTCGTGGCCGCGTTCGGTGTTGAACGCGGACGCGAGGCGACACAGGAGGCCTTGGCGTGGGCCTGGGAGCACTGGGATCGAGTGACGGCGATGACGAACCCTGCGGGGTACCTGTGGCGTGTTGGTCGTTCGCGGACGCGGCCTCGCCGCGCGGCGCCGGTGTTGCTGCCGGAGGCTCCGCTCGACAATCCCTTGATCGAGCCGGGGTTGGTCCCGGCGTTGCGAGCCTTGTCGCCGCACCAGCGGGCCGCCGTGCTGCTCGTCCATGGCCACGGTTGGCAGTTGCAAGAGGTTGCGCAACTGTTCGGCGTGACGGTATCGACCGTGCAGACCCATGTAGGCCGCGCAATGGCGAAGTTGCGCGCCGCGTTGGAGGTCGAGCGTGATGCCCACGCCTGAGGACCAGATCCACGCGTACGCACGTCTTCTCGACGACGCCGTCGCTACGGTGCCCGCGGACGAGGCTCTCGTCGCCGACGCCGTGACCGTCAAAGAACCAACGCGGTTCCTCGTACGCATCCTTGCTTTAGCGGCAGGAGTAGCTATCGCTGCAGGCATCGCCGGAGCCGTCGTCGCCGTGACGCGTCACAACCCCGCGACCGAGCCCCAGGTACCGACGTCGACGTCGCCGGTCGAACCGACATCCACGCCAACCGCGGCCCCGCCGCTTGTTCATCCGATCCGTACTGACGACACGCAGGTTCGCCCGGGCGTCGCTGACATCGCGGTGAGCGGTAGCGCAGTGTGGGTGACCGGCCCAAACACTGTCATCCGGCTGGACGCAGTCACCGACCGTGCTGTCGCGACGCTGCGGACTCCGGGCGTTGAGGACTTCAGCAAGATCGCGGTCGGCGAAGGAAGCGTCTGGGTGACAGCCGACGGCGGCAATGTCTACCGAATCGATCCGGCCACCAACCGGGTGGTGGCCACCATTCATGTCGGCGGATCGGCGTCTGGCATCGCGGTAGGGGCGGGACGCGTTTGGGTTACCCCTCTCACCGACGTGGTGGGCGACTTGATTCGCATCGACCCGGGAAACAACGAAGTGATCGAACCTGCGATCCGTGTGCCCTCGGGAGCCGGCGCGGTCACCTTCGGCCTCGGCGCGGTCTGGGTCGTTGGAGGGAGCTCGAACCCGCCGTCGGTCGCGCGCGTCGACCCAGCCATCGGGAACGTTGCCACGGTTCCGATCGTTGGATCGGTGACGGTGGCGTACGGCTCGCTGTGGAACGTGTGGGACGGCGTCGTCAGGCGCTACGACCCGCAGACGTTCAAGGTCCTTGCCGCCGTGGCAGTGCCCCACGCCCAATCGATCGCCGTGAGTGCCGACGCAGTGTGGGTACTCGCCGCACCCCGTTCGAGCAACCCGACTATCTCTTACCCGATCAAGGGCAGCGCCGCGCTGTGGGAGATCGACCCGCGCACCAACCGCATCGCCGGCAAGCCATCGCGACTCGACGCCTTACAACCGATCGCCATCACAGCGAACAGCGACAGCATCTGGATCGCCGACTACTCCAGCGGCGTGATCACACGCTTCCGGCTCGTCCAATGAGCGTCTCGCCACGGGAGTATCTGCCTGATCGCGCCATGCACCTGATCGGCTCACTCGTCCAGAAGGCGCGCACAGAACTGTCCATCCGGCTGAACGGTACAGAGCGATTGCTCGTTCATTGCCGACCATCGTGTTCAAACTCGATGTGGCGGTGCCCAGCGATGCGGAGCAGTCCCTCGCCGATACCGAGCAACCGTCGTCCGAGTCCTTGGCCCCAATAGTCAGGATCAACGAAGAGGTGCACCAGTTGATGGCCCGAAACGGTTGTGTGGCCGACGGGAGTATCTGACGCATCGGCCACCATCGTGACGAAGCCCGACTCGGGAGCGAGCCAGTTGCGCCATCGGTCGATCTTCCCGCGCGGGTCCATCCGGTCGACCGTCCCGGGCTCCAACAGAGAGGCGTGGACGATCACCCAACAACGGTGATGGTACGAGGCGATGCACTCGGCATCGTCCAATGAAGCAGCTCTGATCATCATGGAGAGCGTCGCCGTTCCCGTCGCACCTTCGCACCAGCACGCTAGCGAATCGCCGCGTGTCGGTATCAGCGAGAATCAAACCGTGAGCTCGCGATCCACCTGTCGCCCGGTCAGGGGATGTTACGGAGCATTCGGATGGTGAAGAGCGCTGTTGCAGCGTCGAGCAGAACTGAGAAACTCAGCCGAAGCAGCTCTCTGGCCGAGGTTGCATTGGCGAGCCTTGTATTCGTCGGATGGGGTAGAAGCTCGCCGCCCGACGCGTTTCCGAATGCATCAGACAAGGCCACAGAGTTGGTCCGTCTTCGAGCGCGCAACGGCTTGCCGGCCGGCAACGTCGAGGCGAGTGCTCTCGCCTGCGACGGTTGGGGACGGCTTCTGCGCCGACGGGAACCCGAAGAAGCGCAACCTTCTCGGATTGCCTGGCGGCGTGTCCGGTAGAGAGCACGCACAGGCGATTCGTCACGCGAACCTTGTGGTCGAGGTCTGCTGCCCGTTGCTGTCCCGATTCCCCGGCTGAGGCAGGTAAGCCGTTGTCAAGCCTTACGGCTCACACGAAACTCGGGACTGGTTTGCGGACAACTGAGGTGGGCTGGTGGTCGTTCGCCTGCCGGGCGTGTCTCGAGGCAAAACGGCCCTTTGTTCTGGGCGGATTTGGGTACACACTCGTGAGAGTCGTGCGCGTGCCGCAACGGCTCGCGTGCTCAGCTCTGGAGACACCGTGAGGAACCGGCTCGGGCATCGTTCGGGCGCGAGGTGGAATCGGTCGGTCCGGGCGGTGGTTGCCTTCGCGGCGTTCGCTTGTATGGTCGTACCGGTGGTCGTGTGGGGAGCACCCGCGGGGAGCGCGCCGCCGCCTGCGATTGTCGCGAGGTTGACGTCGAACGGCGAGACAACCGACGCGCTGAACAGTGCGTCGTGCGTGAGCGCGACGACGTGTTTCGCGGTCGGTGCCAGCTACGGCAGTGTGTACGGCCCTCCCAACCCGGCAAGCGCGTTCGCTGGCCGCTGGAACGGCAAGAGCTTCTCGATCTCACCAACTCCGACCCCGGCTGGTGCGACGAGCAGTGCGCTGGTTGGGGTGTCGTGCACGAGCGCGACCAACTGTTTCGCAGTTGGAGGCTCGTCCACCAAATCCGCGCCGCCGGGCACGCTGGGCACGACGCTTATTGAGCGATGGAACGGCAAGACCTGGTCGATCGTCCCGAGTCCGCCGCCCGATTACATCACGTTGAATGGGGTGTCGTGCATCAGCGCGACGTTTTGCATCGCGGTCGGGACCGCGGTGGAACAGTGGAACGGCAAGACCTGGTCGATCGTTGCGAGTCCGAGTCCTCCGGGCCAGCCGTACGAGCTCGACGGTGTCTCGTGTGCGAGCAGGGCCGACTGCGCGGCCGTCGGCTACTACAGCTCTCCGATTGACGGCGAGTGGCTCCCGTGGTTCGAACAATGGAACGGCAAGCGCTGGTCGTTCGTCGCCGGCCCCAATCCGGCGGGATCCGACCCGCAGCTGAGCGACGTGTCGTGCCCGTCCCGAACAACCTGCGTTGCGGTCGGCAGTTCCATCGACAAAAGTCTCGTCAACCCGCCCGGCGTCGGCTCCGGCCCGTGGACCACGCGTTGGAACCACAACACGTGGTCGCTTGTGAGTCCCTCCGATTTCAACGCACGGTCCGACGCGCTGGACACACTGTCGTGTACCAGTCCGACGAACTGCTTCGCCGTGGGTTCGTTCGACAATTCGACAACTTACCCATTGGTCGAGCGCTGGAACGGCAAGATCTGGTCCGTTGTGGCCGCGGCGGCGAGCGCCTCCGGTACTGGCGGCTTGTTCAACGGCGTGTCGTGCACGACCTCGACGGACTGCCTCGCTGTGGGCTCGGTGATCTTCAACGAATTTGATCACACGGCGTTGGTCGAACACTGGAACGGCAAGAGCTGGACGATCGTCCCGAGCTAAGTCCGGGAGCACGCACAGCCAACCGAACGCCCGTCGAAGAGGCGTCCCAAATCGCGATTCTCGACAAGGCCGGGATCACGACCTGGAACCGACGACTCGAACTCCGCGACGCGTACTCATCCATCGTGACAACCGTCCGACGTGCCAAGCACTGCATCCCGCGGGAGAGGTTTACGGACTGTGGGTGGCTTGGTGTGCTGTTCGCCAAGGAGCCCGAGGACATCCATCTCGTTCGCTGCCTTGACAGCGCGACCGCTCACGCGACATGAGCGAGCACTCGGATGCGAGCAGCGCTCGCGACCCTGTGGCGTGGGCGGTGGCACCGACCGCCTTTGGGGGCGAGTCGCACCAGGCTCTCGCAATCTCGGATGCACCATCACGGCCACTTTGAGACGATGTGGCTGCGAGAGGACCTTGCGTATGCCCGACGTGTCGAACTCCCGATTCACTGCTCGCCTGCGGCTTGAGCCAGCCGGTCCGGCCAACGCTCGTGACCTGTGGCTCGTGCACAACGACGACGAGGTGGCCTTCTGGTATGACGGCTGGAAGCCGAGCGTCCAGGAGGCAGAGCAGCGGGCCAAGTTCATAGGCGACTCGTGGCGGCTTCACGGCGTCCACAAATGGATCGCCTACGACCGCGCGAGCGGCGAGGTTGTAGGGCGAGGGGGGTTGTCTCGCACTCCGGTCGACGACGACTGGGCCCAGATATACGCGCTTCTCCCGCCCGAGCCGTGGGTGCGACTGGCGCACGACATCGGTCGGCCGTTCGCCGCGCATGCGCACTGGCTCGAGATCGGCTGGGCGCTGCGCCCCAAGTTCTGGGGACTCGGCTACGCGTCCGAGATCGGACGCGCGGGGCTCGACTTCGCCTTCGACGTCCTCGGCATGCAGGCCGTGGTGTCCTGCACAGTCCGCCACAACGTCCGCTCGCGCGCGGTGATGGCGCGCCTCGGCATGCAGTATGCGGGGGAGATCCACAGCCGCCCGATGGTCGAGGGACTTGCGCGAGAACAAGACGACGCGCCGTTCGCGGTGTGCGTTCTTCTGCGGCGAGATAGAACGACACTGGACAACGCGCACAGGAGCGGCAGGCCTCTGACGTGACTGACACCGCGACCCGAACTGCCGATCTGGGACGGCCTGACTGAACGTGCCCGCCAAACTCATGTGCAAAGAACGGACACTTGAGTGCGGAAGTCGCGAGTGAAACGCGTGAGCGCGGGCACTTTCTGCAGAAAAAGGTGGGCGAGAAACGAGCGGTTCGGTAACACTGCGGTTGTGCCGCAAAATAAATTCGTGGGCCCGATCGCTGAGGGTTACGACGCGACGTCAACAGAGATGTGTGTGCCAGAGGTTGTTGGACGCTACAGCCGACTTTCTCGCTGCCGAGGCGCGGGGTGCAAGCGCGTTGGAGTTCGGGATCGGGACGGGCCGAGTTGCGCTACCGCTGAGTCAGCGCGGTGTCGAGGTGCACGGCATCGACATCTCGGCGGACATGATCGAGCAGTTGCGCCGCACACCGGGCTCGGAAGCGATCAGCACGACGGTCGGTGACTTCGCAGAGACTGTCGTCACCGAGGAGTTCTCGCTCGTGTACGTCGTGTACGACAGCATCTGCAACCTGCTGGAGCAATCGGAGTGGGTGCAATCGTTCCGCAACGCGGCCCGACACCTTATTCCGGGAGGTCGCTTCGTCATGGAGCTGTGGATTCCGGATCTTCGCCGGTTTCCGCCCGGTGCTGTCGCGCTCCCGTTCGACGTCAGCGATCATCACCTCGGTTTTGACACCCTCGACGTTGCCAACCAACGCGGGATATCGCATCACTACTTCTTCAACGATGGTCAGGTCGAGCGGCACGACGGGCAGTTCCGTTACGCCTGGCCCGCAGAACTTGATCTCATTGCCCAAATCCCCCGAATGACGTTGCGCGACCGTTGGGCCGACTGGGACCGCTCACCGTTCACGAGCGACAGCCGAAAACACATCTCGGTGTGGGAACGGCCCTGAGCGTTGCACGTTGAGGCGAACGCAGTCTCGGGAGTGTTGAACGAGCACTCGGGTGGAGCAACGGCACAGTCCCGACATCCGGGTCGTGGAGGGATACAGCATCGCCAACGGCGACGTGGTCGGAGTGCTCGCCTGCTCGCGAGGGACGCACGACACGGTCCTTTCCTCGGTGTTGAACCTCCAGGTCGAACGATCGCCATGAGAGGGATCGTCCTGTGGTGTATCGGCGACTAGCAGATCCGCGGGCGGTCCTCGACTACGACGCGCTGCTTCCCGCGATCCAAGACGGCTCGACACTCATCCCGAACCCGCATCCGGTACTGGGGTGCCAACCTGTCGTCAGGCATCCCGAACCGAACGGACAGGTGTCACGCGTGCTGGCCGAACCTGTCTCACCGACCCGGCGATCCGAGATGGCCGCCGCGTCCTTCTGGGATGCGTTCTGGGTTGCCGCCGTTGGTTGCGTCGGTCCTGTGCCGGCGATCGCCGCGAAGGGCACGCGGTCAGTTGCCGGAGATGTCTTGGAGTGGGGTGACTGGTTTCCAGAGGCCGAGGTTGCCGAGTGATGAGTCGTATTCTTGGAGTCGCCAGTTGTCGTCGGCGGTGTATTTCCCGGTGTGGAGCGACGAGTACGGTCCGGTGCCGTAGTTCGGGATCGACCCGTAGCTGTTGACGGTGTTGATCCAGTTGGTGTCGTTGAGGTAGGGGCCGACCCGTTGGGCGATGGCGGCGAACATCGGGATGATCGCGCACGCGTCGGTGATGGTCCCGTTGACGTCGTTGATTTTGCCGTTCGGAAGTTTGATGGTGTGCGCAGAGTCGGGGGCAGGTTTTCCGGTCGCGGCCTGGTAGATGTTCGCACAGAACTTCCAGTCGGCGCTGCTGTCGTATTCTGCGGGTGACATACCCCCGGCGGTGAGCAGCCCTTCGTACGGGTTGGGTTTGATCCCGGCTTGTTGTTCCTGTTGGGCCTGGCTGAGCGTGTCGGTATTGTCGGCGATCAGCAACATGTTCGGGAACTGCTTCTTGAGCGGCTGCACGAACGCTTTCGTCGAGGCCAGATCACCGGAAAGCCAGATCGCGTTGACGTGTTCGGTCTTCCATTTCTCCTCGAAGCTCGAAAGCTGCGCGAGCGCGGCGGTGTAGTCACCGGTGGTGCCGATATCGAGGACGGCCGTGTCGCCCATCTTGATGCCCGCCTGCTTCAAGTCGGGCACGATCGAGTCGTTCACGACCGTCGATTCGGTCGTGTCGCCCATCACCGCGACCGTCTTACCGTCCAGGGTGCCTTCTTTCTGCATCAACTGGATGAGGATCGATCCGGTCCGTTCGGGAATGTCGCCCGGCGTGACGATCAGCCCGGCCGGGGACTTGTCGATCACCGCCTGCGTCAGATTGAACGTCATCAACACGCGTCGCTCCTGATTCGCGACACACCCCTGAGCGTCGCCGGAGAAATCGATGAACGTTCCCACGACAACGAACACGTTGTCGTCCTGCGCGAACGACGTACACAACGAAAGGATCCCCGCGGTACCGAGCGGCGAGTAATACTCGTAGTACGGGACGATCTTGCGGCCCTGGATCCCGCCGTGCGCGTTCACATAGTTGATATAGATCTGGTAGATCTGCTTCTGTTCCGCCGAGGTACGGATCAGATCAGTGAACTGCTCGATCGGCGCGAAGTTCACCAGCGCGACACCCATCTTGATCGACGTCGCCGACACACCATTCCCCAACGCCTTATCGACCGGCGCATTCACACCCGTCGTCGGCGACGTCGTCGACGACGTCTTCGACGCCCCCGACCCACACGCGCTCAACACGACCGCAGCCGCAACCAGACAGACGAACGCGACCCACGCGCGGCCCGATTGCGAACGTCCTGCGCG
>JBKQIY010000114.1:0-43510 GCA_052148155.1 Acidimicrobiia bacterium
CGGACTCGACCAAGTAGTAATAGGTCCGTCCGTCCTGCTTCTTACCCACAAGAGATGACATATCTAGGTAATACACTAGTTGCCGACAAAACGCGAGCACCCGACCAGCACAAACGCGCCGGTCAGAGCGTTATTTCAAAGAAATCCTCGCGTCGCTCGACACGCGCTCAACCGGATAGCCCGGAAACTCCCGCTAGCCTGGCGACCAGTCCGTCGCGCGCGCAGCCGCAACGAACGCCCATCCGGTGATGCGGGCGCGAGCCCGGGCGGCGGCGCCTGAACCACGCGTCGGAGGGGCCGCGATGCAGCATCTTTCCGACCAACTCTGGCACGGAGCGCGACCGGTCGGCGCCCGCGTGGAGGTTCGCCGCCGCTCCCACGGGTCGGGAGCGAAGGCTTCGAGATCGAACAAACAGCGCCCGTCGGACATTCGCTGCGACGCGAGTCCGACCGGTCTCTCCTGCCCAGGCCATTCGGCCCCGACCGGGGTCCGCTGCGCCGACCACCTGGACCCAATACCGCGGACCGAGCGGACGGGACGAACCGCGATGAGGTGACGAAAGCGCTGCGCGTGGCTGTCGTCAACGACCACGAGTGATCGTTCGTCGGGCCGCCGCAAATTTTCGGTGCGTTTCGGCGATCGGGTCGTTGCCGTCGCCCTCGATGTCGGGAAACCCCAACGATCGAGTCGAACATCCCGCTGATAGACCCTGACGGACGCCGTCCGGGTGGTGTCGTCCGGGTGCGTACGTCTGCGACCGATCTGCGGGACGGACGTCGCCGCGCGCTGACAGCCGGGGTACCCGTAGCACCTCGTGGCGTGTGGAACGCTGTCGAAGCGCTGGTGCTCTCACCTCGCGCGGCGACGCTCGGCGATTCCCCGAGAAGTTCTTTGACGACATGAGACACGCAGTCGACGTCGTGGCCTCGTCCGGCGCTGCGTTCGTGTGTTCGTCAAGCTCGCCCGGGCGGTTGGTGCATGTCGTTGTTTGCGGCGCGTCGACGCCGATATGAGCGCAGACGACGCGTTGACGATGACGGCACAGGAGATCCGAGCGGCACGAGTGTCACCAGCACTCGACCGCCGCGTTTGGGCATCAACGCGAGAAAGGCCCGACCGCGTGATGCGGTGGGGCCTCCCTCGAACTGTCTACGAAAGGACGACGACTACTTGATCACGCCTTTCGCGCCTGGAAGCTGTGTGTACGTGACCGTCTTGAGCGGGAGCTTGGAGCAGGCACCCGTCGGGGTCTTGTAGCTGAGGGATCCGGTCTGGTGCGAACCCACGAAGAGGCCGGCCGTCACTGCGCCGGTCACTGTCGTCTCGGTCGGATGGCCCTTCACCTGGTGGAGCTGGAGCGCGACCGTCGACGTCTTGCCGGTGTTCCATGTGATGACTTCCGTCCCCATGGTCGGCTTGGCTGTCGGGCTGTACGTGATCAGCGTCGTGCAGTTCGAACCGGTCGTGCTCTTGGTGCTCGTGAACTTCGTGTGCGCAGAGGTGACACCACCACCAACGCACTTCCCGAGTGTGCCGATCGCGACGAGATTGCCGAACACCTTCGTCTTACTGGTCAGAATCGGCAGCGGCGGAGTGAACGTCGCGGACCCGGCCGCTGACGAACAGACCGTGCCTCCGACCGCGCCGGCCGGGCCGGCACCGATTACACCGAGCGGCAGCATCATCGCTACCACCAACATCAGTCCTGACGTCTTGCGCATCTTCAACGCTCCCCTCTTCGGCTAGCGGTTGCTGTCCTGTCTCGATCCTCGCGCCATACGAGTGCAAGCTCGCCAGGCCGAACGAGCCGGCGGCAGAACGACAGGAAACGCGCACCCAACAAGCCTTCGGCGCGCGTTCTCCGACGCCTCCCTCGGGTCCTTCCATACTTGTCATCGTTCAGGCGCCGAAAAGGAAACCGCGACCTACTTGATCGTCATCGATGCAGTCGACGAGTAAGTGATCTTCGACAGGCCTGTGCTCGTACAGCCCCCGCCGAGCGGCGAGTACATGAGCTTGCCTTTTTGGGACAGGCCTTTGAACAGACCGCCGGTCACGGTGCCGGTCAGCGCCTGAGTGGTCACGGGATTGCCCGGTATCTCCGCGAGCTTGAACACGATTGTTGACGACATGCCGTTGCTCCACGCGACCGTTTCGGTCCCCCTGATCGGGACGGTGGGCGGAAGACCAAGCGTCTTGCAGTTTTCCGGCGCGCTTCGGGTGCTGACGAACTTGACCGAGCCGCTGTTGACGCTGCCGGAACAGCTGCTGACGGAACCGACCGCGTTGAGAACTGACCTCACCTTCGAAGAGCTGGTGAGCTTCGGCAACGTCGGGCTGAACATTCCCGTGCCGCTCATCGACTTGCAGGTCGTGCCGGCAGTGACAGCAGCAGCAGCGGCACCGGAAGGCGCCGCGCTCAGACCGATGGGCGCCAGCATCGCGACTGCGAAGAACATCCCCACGACTTTGCGCATCGTCAACGCTCCCCTCGTCGGCTAGCGGATGCGCACCGGCCCTCAACGTTAGTGCCCGAGGAGCCTTTCCCCGAGGCGTTGTTGCGAACCCTGCCCGTTTCAACCCCCGCGATGGTCATCGTTTCAACTGCTGAAAAGGAAACCTGCGAGCGGATGCTGTGGGCTGCAACTCAGGTTGCAGGCATGACAGCCGTGATCGGCTGTGCGCGGTGGTGTTGCGTTCGTTGTGCCCACAAGGCCTGCGCGAGCTGCTCAGCCGGCATTGCCTGCGCCCACAGGTATCCCTGAGCGAACTGGCAGCCGAGCTCTCCGAGCATCTCGGCCTGGGCTGCAGTTTCGACGCCTTCAGCGACGACCTCGAGACCGAGATCTTTCGCGAGGGTGACGACACCACGAACGATCGCGGTTGCTCGCGCGTCACGGCCGATTTCACTGACGAAGGTCTGGTCGATCTTGACGCGGTCGATCGGCAACGAACGCAGAAGCGTCAGCGACGAGTGCCCGGTGCCGAAGTCGTCGAGTGCGATCTTGATTCCGAGCTCGCGCGCGGAGGCGATCTCGAGCGCGGCGGCTTGCACGTCGGGAAGGATCGCAGTTTCGGTGATCTCGAGGCCGATCAGGTTCGCGGCGCAACCGGTCCGTTCGAGCAGGCCCGTGAGACGCTCGATCGGCCGGGCCCGAGTGAACTGACCGGCCGAGATGTTGCACCACACCCGGAACGTGGAGTCGACATCGGTGATCGGAAGCGCGGCCCGCGCCTCGACTGCGCAGCGCACGATGGTGTCGTCGAGGCCGTATACAAGTCCTGCCTCTTCGGCGAGCGGCACGAACGTGCCCGCAGGCAACGTGCCCCGTTCTGGGTGCACCCAACGTGCCAACGCCTCGGCACCGACGATTCGACCGGTGTGCAGGTCGACTTCGGGTTGGAACCACGCCACGATGTCGCCGGCGGTCAAAGCGTCGCGCAACTCCTGCTCGTCACCGAGGCGGCGCTGGATCGAGTCGCGCAGCTCGGCGTCGAACTCCTCGATTCGGTTGCGGCCCCGTTGTTTGGCCCGGTATTGCGCCGCGTCGGCATACGTTAAGAGGGTCTCGGCGTCGTCGGCGTCGTCCAGGTTCGTCGCGATGCCGATACTCGCCGAGATGTTGAACCGTCGGCCTCCTACCTCGAATGGATCGCCGAACACGGCGGCGACGCGCTCGGCGATCGCGATCGCTTCGGCGCGTCCGTGAATCCGGTCGAGCAGCAGGGTGAACTCGTCGCCGCCCAGACGTGCGAGCAGATCCTGGCTGCGCATGACGCCCTGCAGGCGGCTGGCAACCTTGGCCAGGAGCAGGTCACCGACGCCGTGGCCGAGCGAATCGTTCACAACTTTGAACCGGTCGATGTCGAAGTAGAGGACGCCGATCGTGTTGCCGTCGCGCCGAGCGGCAGCCGCCGACTCCTGCAAGCTGTCCATGAACGCGGATCGATTCGCGAGGCCGGTCAAATCGTCACGAGACGCTTGTCGGACCAGCCGGCTGTTGGCTTCGCGCAAGCGGACAGTGGCTTCGCTATTGCTTTCTTTGAGTTGGAGTTCGCTGATCACGACGGTATGCACTTCTTGGTGCAGTGAGGTCATCACGCCGAAGTAGATCGGCACCGCGAACGCGAGCAGTACGGTCGAGCGGTCACCGGAGGCGAAGAACGCGATCGCGACGACACCGAGCATCGGTATTTGGCTTGCGTAGAAATACAGGCGACGTGCAGCGGACCCGACGACGTAGGTTGCCGACGCGCCACACACGAACAACAGATAGACCGCCCGAAGATCGGTGTGCTGCGCATTGGGAAGCGCGATCACCGACATCGATGCCCAGGCCAAGCCGATCAACGCGGTGCTGAACGGGCCGAACCAATAATGTTGGAGTATCTCGCCTCGCTTACGCCGCGCGAGATACCAGATGCTCCCGATGTACGTCGCGATGTCGGCGACCGAGACGAACAGCACGAACGCGAGCCGGTTCGGCAGCGGAACCGACGAACCGATGATCAGGGCAAGCAACGAGGAGGCCGGGATGCCGAGCAGGGCGCTGCGCCGCAGCGCGCGGTTGACCTGGTCGTCGCAGGCCAGACGAACTTCCGCGCTGAGTGGGGTCCCCTTCACCCTCCTGATATCGGTCCGTAATCTGTCGCCTTGATCGGGCGACGCCAGGTCAGGGGCCCGATCCGCCAAACGGTCGGGATGTGACTAACTTCGCACGTCGTGCAGCTGTTGGAACGGCGTTGGGTCTACGGGCACCTGCTGGCGCTGTTCATGGCCGGACTGTTCGTCTTCCTCGGGGTCTGGCAGTTCAACCGCAATACCCACAAACACGACATCGAAGTGCGCGAGAAGGCGGCGTATGCGAAGCCGGCGCCCGACGTGACCACGGTCGGCTCCGATCCGGTCGACGGCAGCCGGGTCGAGGCGACCGGCACGTTCGACGGGACGCACGAGACCGTGCTCCGCAACCAGGTCAAGAGCGACAACGTCGGAGTCGACGTGCTGACCCCGCTGCGCCTGGCGAACGGGACGGCGGTGCTCGTCGACCGCGGCTGGGTGCAGGCCTCGGCGACGTCGGGCGTGACGACCGACCCACCGCCGGGCGGCATCGCCGTGGTGCACGGGCTGGTGCATACGACGAATCCGCTCTCGGCCCAAGACACCGTGGACCATCTTGCAGACGGTCGCCTCGCGATTCCGCGCGTCGACCTCGCCGTGATCGAACGCACGTTGCCGTACAAGCTGGCGCCGGTGTGGATCGAAGCCCAGGCGATCCAACCCAGCCCGCACGGGAACGCGCCGGCGCTTCCACAGCCCCCGCCGCCTGATCCTGTGAACCATATGGAGTACGCGATCGAGTGGTTCGGGTTCGCGTTGATTCCACTCATCGGCTGGCCGGTGGCGTTGCGGCACCTGTTGCGTCAGCGCAAACCAGCGACAAGCTCGACAACCGCGAGCGCTGAGAGCACGACACCGGTCGCGACCCGCAGCTGACGGGCGGGCAGCCGGCCGAGCAACCCGTGCCCGCCGATCACTGCGAGCGCCGACACCGACCACAGACCAAGCACGGCACCGACGCCGACACTCAGCGCTGAGTGGTATCGCACCGCGAGATTGGCGGTCAGCACCTGCGTGAGGTCGCCCCACTCGGCGAGGAAGATGACAACGAACGCGGTCACGAAGACGCGGCGGGCGTGATGCTCGAGGATGAGCACGTCCTTTTGTTTGTCCCCTTCTCGGGCTGCGATGAACGCGGCGGTCGCGCTCGCGGCGAAGAGCAACGCCACGACCAGGTCCACAACACGGTGCGGGAGGATCTTGAACAGGGCGACGCCGATGCTGACGGCGATCACGACATGCACCACGAACGCGCCGGCCGCGCCGAGCCAAACTGACAGCGGCCGTCCCCGCGACGACATCACCAACGACGCGAACATTGTTTTGTCGGGCAGCTCGCCGATGAAAATGGCAGGGAAGACCGCCGCGATGATCGCCAGATGCACTGCTACTCGGCGGGCTGTCGCGGCGAAGGCATGGCGGGGAGAGGCTAATCGCCGCCGCATTCGGTCGTGCGTTAGTTCGACCTCGGTGCAACAGATCTTCGGTCGGAGCGTGACGACCATCGCGCATGGTCGCAGAGATCGACGCCGAGCCGAGAACACACGTATTCCATCCCGTCGAAGACGATCAGTCGAAGCGTCTCGTCGAACATGCGCCGGACCGTCGCGCTCGCGCGAACGTCGCCGCTCAGGCGAACGTCTCGTTCGCGGCCACTGCATTGTTGAGACCCGCGGACCTGTTCGGTGACATGGTCGGGCGAGGCAGTCGCGTTTCAAGACATGGATCGCCGTCAACGTGTTTCAACGAAACGACGTGTGACATCACGAAGCATCCGTGATGGCGTCGCCGCGTCGTCAGAACTCCCACCGGCTGTTCTCGATGACGATCGAGATCATGATCGCCACGACGAGAGCGAGAACTATCAGCACGATCATCCCCCCCACCCGTACACAACTTTACGACTGGCGCCAGCCCTCGGCAATGGCAGACCTGCAGATCGACGGGCGGGACTGTCCGATATCGACAGGCGGGGACGCGGCGATGATGAAGACACGAGTCGAGACCGCGGTTCGACCGGGGAGATGGTCCGCGGTGTCGACCGTCTCGAACGGAAGATCGCCGACTGCCGATGCCGTGCAGCGTGATCGTGCACGACCATGGTGGCCCACAACGCCGCTCGGCAACCTCTCATCGGACGCGACGTCTCGAACGATGTCACGATGTTCGTAGAGCCAGCACGACCCGACGTGAACGTCGAGAAGCGATCGTCGGGCTGGGTGGTCTGCGTCGCGCGTCACGGTGCACGGAGATCGATCGCACGGTGGGGCCTCGTCGACCACGGCCCGCGACGGCGAGGCGTTCCTAGGACGGCGAATCGCGAGGCCCAACCGGGCGGTCTCGGCGATCCGTGCTGAACGTTGACCCAACCGGCGGTTGATTGCGCGACGCCGTCAGGCTGTCGACGGTTATTCGATCGGCACGACCGGGCGGGCGTCCGAGTCGAGCTGGTGGAGGTACTCGCTGATCCCGTACCCAGTTCGGCCCTCGTAGGTCCAGCGTGCGAGACCTTCGTTGACGATCGTCGCGTCGGGCCGAATCCCGGCCGGGCCAGGCGACACGCGCAGCACGTCGGCGTGCAGCTCGTGGACGCGGCCAAGTTTGTCGGTCGCATGCACGCGGGTGGTGGTGTGGGTCACACCGTCGTCGGCGAGGTCGCTCGTGACCTTCCATTCGCGGATACTGGTGTGGGCGCCGTCCTTCCACACCCATCCGCGGTGCAGGTCACCTGCGTCGGTGCCAATCCTGATCCCACCGAAGTGGACGCCGGGATCCACGGTCGGGTCGTCGCCTCCGATGTTGATCGAGAACCAGCGCCACATCTTGGGTCCGCCCCAACGGCGAGGTCCCCACGACTTGTCACGATTGCCGCGCGCGTCGACCAGGTCGTGGCGCACACCGTCGGCTTCGATCCAACCCGTCCAACGCCCGGCCTGTTCGAGATGACCCTTGCCGACGCTGGCGCTGGTTGCCGCGCTCGCTCCGCTGCGTTCATTTCCTTTGGCCTCGCCAGTTTGGCCGTCGACACCGACCGCGGGTGTGAGCGCATCGAAGGTGAGGTCGAGTGCGAGATGCGTGGGACGGGGCGTGACGGATGCGTCCGCGAGGTCGCGTGCCTGCGCGTCGACTTCGGCGGTGAGCCGCCAGCGGGTGAGCGGCTCGACCCGCTGATAGGAGATTCCGCCGACGTCGAGGTCGACGTCGACCATCTCCTTTTGCTCCTTCACGGCAATCACGTGCGCGAATTGGTTGTCTGGGAGCCACACCGACAGGCCGACGTCCATCGTGCCTTCGTTGGGTCGCACGCCGATGCGCGTGAACAATCCCGCATCGGCCACCGGGCAGTACGCGTTGAAGTAGTAGCTCTCCGACCAGGCGGTGTCGCCTTCGACGGGATGGGCGAAGTCATGACTGGCATCCAGAATCGGCATGGCCCGAAGGTACTCAATTGTGAGCTTCGGCCGTCCGGGGTCCGACTTCCGGGCCGGGCGATAGCGCAGCTCGGCGCAAGAGCACGCCGACAAAGAGTGGCGGCGGGCCCGACGCGTCGGCGGTCGTCCGACGTCGGCCTCTGTCGAGTGTCGGATCCGGTCAGCTCGAGGCGAGGACTTCGGCCGCGGCCCGCTCGCCACTCGCGAGTGCACCGTCCATGTATCCGCTCCACACGCTGGCTGTCTCGGTCCCGGCCCAGTGGATGCGTCCGATCGGTTCGCGTAGCACCGGCCCGAACTGGGTCAGCACACCCGGCGCCATGTGCGCGCCGTAGCAACCGCGGGTCCATTCTTCGGCCGACCAGTCCTGCTCGATCACCTCGACCGGCTTCGCGGCACGTTTGCCGAAATAGCACGCGAGCGAGGCGAGCACCGCGCGTCTGCGCTCCGATGGGTCGAGACGACCGAAGATGCGGGCTTGCGCGCCTTCGAGGAAACAGACGATCACGCCTGGGCGGCCGGACGGCGGCGAGTTGTCGAACGTGAACTTGATCGGCGAACGGTCACCGGCCGCCTGGCCGGTCAATCCCTGCGCCCGCCAGAACGGCTCGTCGTAGATGACATTGATCTTGATCACCGAACCGGCCGGCATCTTCTGAGTGAGCAGGTCGCGCCGCGCGGGGAGTAACGGCTCATAGGCGATGCGACCGGCGAGCACCGGTGGGATCGCGACGATCGCGCGACGCGCATGTACCTCGAACCCGTCGGCGTCGACGACGACGGCGGTGGCGTCCTGGACGATGCGCCGGACCGGCGCACCGAAGCGCACCGTGTCGGCCAACGTCTTCGCCAGACGTTGCGCGATGAGCTGGGTTCCACCCACGACCCGATCCTGTTGCGCGGCGTTGCGTACACCGATCAGGCTGTTCACGCCACCACCGGCGTGCGTGTACGCGAGCGCGTACAGCAACGAGAAATCTTGCGGTTCAGCTGCGAACACCGCTTCGGAGAACACTTCCCAGAAGAAGCGGGCGCTCGCAGTACGTGTGTTGTGCCGCACCCACGTCGCGAACGTCTCCTCGTCCCAGCGTTCGGCTCGTTCGGCCGCCCACGGCGCTTCGAGCGGCACCCGTTTGGCCATCCGGTCGAAACGCAGCTGCGACTGGCCGAGGTCGACGAGCGCCGCGGCCGGCAGCGGCGGGATCTCGCCGGTGTAGCGTTTGACCCGGCCGTGCAGATCGAGGATGTGTTCACCCTCGTTGTAGGTGGGGAACGTCTCGAGACCGAGCTCGGCGACGAGCTTGTTCACGCGCAGCTGCGCGGGCCCGATCCATTCGCCGCCGAGCTCGACGACGTCACCGTTGCCGAGGTCGTGGTTCAGCACCCGTCCGCCGACGCGGCCGCGGGCTTCGAGCACCACCGCGTGCGAACCCGCCGCGCCGAGCGACCGAGCCGCCGACAAGCCGGCGAGACCGGCTCCGACCACGACGACATCGGTGTCCAACCGTTGACTCATACGTTCGTTGACCCCGCCTCTCGGCGGCAATCCGCCACGCCGCCGGGACGGACACTAACTGCGGACGGGCCGGATGCGCACGGCCACCGGCCCCGGGCAGACTCCGACCAACTCGCAGCCTGGCCGACTGGGGGACGGCAACGGCGGCACATCCGGACTCAAGATTGGAGGCGCCGCCGGACCTGAAGCCGAGCGCGTACCGCGGTGTCCGCCACTCGTACGGCTCGGATGACGACCCGTGAGGTCGACGTGAGGTCGCACGGGTGTTGGTCGCGTCGCCGTCCTCGCAGACCTCACGTTACGATCCCGCGATGGCCACGCTGTCGATCGTCACCGCCGAACGTGCCCTGCTCGACGATCACCGTCGACTGACCCGCGACGAAGCGCTCGCGCTCGCGCAACTCCCGATCGACGAGCTCCCGTCGCTGATCGCGCTCGCCCACCAGGTGCGGCTGGCCTGGTGCGGGCCCACAGTGGAACTGGAAAGCCTGATCAACGCGAAGTCGGGCGCGTGTCCGGAAGACTGCGCGTTCTGTTCGCAGTCGGTCCGGTTCCACACCGGTGTCGACGTGTTCGCGTTCGTCGACGTCGACGAGATCCTCGCTGCGGCACGTGCGACACGCGACGCCGGCGCGACCCAGTTCTGTATCGTCGTCGCGGTCCGGGGACCGGAGGAACGGCTCCTGCGACGCGTCATCGACGCGGTCGGGCAAGTCCAACGCGAAACCGGCCTTGAAGTCGCGTGCTCACTCGGACTTCTGCAGCCGGAACAGGCCGAACGGCTCGCCGCCGCGGGTGTCCGCCGGTACAACCACAACCTCGAAACATGCCGGGAGCTTTTCCCGCAGATCTGCACGACGCATAGCTACGACGATCGGGTCGCGACCGCGCAGCTCGCGCGCGACGCAGGGATGGAGCTGTGCTGCGGCGGCATTGTCGGCATGGGCGAGACGCTCGACCAACGGGTCGATTTCGCATTCGAGCTGGCCGAGCTCGAACCGTGCGAGGTGCCTATCAACTTGCTCGACCCGCGTCCGGGAACGCCGCTCGGCGACCGGCCGACGCTCAGCCCGCGCGAGGCGCTACAAGCCATCGCGCTGTTTCGACTGATTCTCCCGTCGGCGTGGCTGCGCCTGGCGGGCGGTCGGGAACGCGTGCTCGGCGAGCTTCAAGGCATGGGGCTCGTCGCGGGCGCGAACGCGCTGATCGTCGGGAACTACCTGACGACGATCGGCCGTTCACCGGAACAAGACCACGCGCTGCTCGACGCGCTGGGTATGCCGGTGGCCGATGGGCCAGGTGAGGGTCGCTTCATCGTGGATGCGGACGGCTCGCACGCGCGGCCGGCCCGACGTTCGATACCGCTGGCGGTGGAGTAACGCCTCGATCAGGTTTCGAGGTGCGCGCCGTCGTTGAACGATGCGAGGTAACCGCTTCCGTCGGGACGAGCGCCGATCACGGTGATGGTCGCGAGTCCGAGCTGCATACGCCACGTTGCACGCTCGTCGACGCCGAGGGCCCAACCGACCGCGGCCTTGATGGGCGACACATGGCTGACCGCGACGGTGCGACCTTCCGACGCGAGCCAGTCGCGGCAGAACAACTCGATCCGTGCCGTGACTGCGACGAGGCTTTCACCTCCGGGCGGGGAAAAGTTCGGGTCGGCCTGCCACGCCGACCAGGTTTCGGGCGGGATCTCGGCCAGCGGCCGTCCGTCCCATTTGCCGTAGTCGAGTTCGATGAGACGATCGTCAAGCTCGACCGGACAGCCGCTTACTTCGGCGATGGCGGCCGCGGTCTGGCGGGCCCGCAGCAACGGACTCGACAACACTCGTGCGATCGTCCCCGACCCGAGCCGCGACGCGAGCCGCGAGGCCTGTCCGACGCCGCGCTCGGAGAGTGCAAGGTCGGCGCGACCTTGCAGCCGGCCTTGGCTGTTGTGCGCGGTCTCGCCGTGACGCACGAACGAGATCATCGTCCGCCTACTTCGATCGCGAGCCGGCCGGTACGCCAGAAGTCGCGCCGACGGGCCGGATCGGCGAGACCGAAGCGTGTCCATGCCCACCAGGCGGCGGCGAGTCCGAGCAGTTCCTCGACGATCAGCAACGGCAGCGGTGCGAGTAATGCCACCCGCGGACGCGCCGCCCCGAACGCGGGCCACCAGAACACGTCCTTATGCGCCCACGACCCGCTCATCACAAGGTTCGTGAACCACCCGATCGGCAGACTCAGCGCGCGCCGGCGCCGAAGCCGACGCCCGCGACCCGCGGTGGATGCCATTGTGACCGTCAGCACAATGACCGCTGAGAGCAGTGTTTGGGCGTAGGCCTGCGAACGGAACGGCGCGTCGAGCGCGAGCGGCAAGAGCGCGCCGATCGCGACGAGCCGAAAGTCGAGCCCCGGGCTCTGGAACACGTTCCATACGCCGAAGATGGACCCGAACGCGAGCCAGAGCACCATCAGCGATACACGTTCACGTCGCGTCTAACGCGGCGTTGACGAGCGCGTCGGCTTCGGTGTTTTCCTCGCGCGGCACGTGCGCCAGGTCGGCGATCTCGTATGCCGCGAGGAGCCGGGAGGCGTCGGCGTGGAGCGGTTTGAGGTTCGCGTTCTTCACTCGGTATTCGCCGCGGAGCTGCTTGATCATCAACAAGGAGTCGGCTCGCACGTGCACGATGCGGGCCCGGAGGTGGGCGACGGCTTCGAGACCTGCGATGAGGGCTCGATATTCAGCGACGTTGTTGGTGGTGATGCCGATGCATTCGCTGACGGACGCGAGCAGTTCGGGAGGATGGGACGCGGCGTCGTATACGACGGCGCCGACGGCCGACGGTCCAGGATTGCCGCGTGAGCCTCCGTCGCAGTAGAGGATCAGCTCGGACACGGTGCGGCTTTGGCCGGCGAACGGGAGACTGGCTTGGGTCACGGAACGAGGATCGCGCCGCAGTTGTCGCAGTACCCGACCTGCGTGCCAGCCGCCCGTCGGATCTGTTCCGCTTCGGTGGAAGGGATCGACAGGTGACACGCGGTACATGACGTGCCCACGAGCCGAGCGGCGCCCGCACCTTTGTTCTGGGTGCGGCGACGTTGATAGTCGGCGAGCAACGACTCCGGTAGCGATGCCGCCTGGGTGGCCCACGCTTGGTCTTCGACGGCCAGCTCGGCGTCGATGTCCACCTCGGCGGCCGAGATGAGAGTGCGGAGACGTTCGATTTCGGCGGTCAGCCGGCCGGACTCGGCTTCGATGGCCGCCAGCTCGGTATCGAGTATCTCGCGCGCTTCCATCACTTCGAGTTCTTGGTCTTCGAGGTCTGAGCGATGACGGTGCAGCATGTCGATGTCGGCCTGCATCGCCTGGAGCTCCTTCGGCGAGTTGGTCGTACCGGAGTACAGCCGCGTGTTGACCTCGTCGGCGCGCGACCCGACCGATCGGGCCTCGTCGTCGAGGCGACGCTCGTCGGCGAGCACGACATCGCGGCGGCCGCGAACATCGCGAGCTTCCGCTTGGCGCGCACGCAGCTGCGCGACGTCGGCTTCCAACTCGGCGCGTTCGGCAAGTGTGGCGCGCCGATAACGCAAACGGTCCCGCGCGGTGTCATGCTCCTGGACGAGCAGGAGCGCTTCGAGCTCGTCGGCACTCATATCAGGGCCCTGTCGTCGGCTTGGTCGGAGTGGTCGCCGGCGGTGGGGTCCGCGGCGTCGTGGGGGGCACCGTCACCGGTGGCGGCCGGCCGAACGGCGACGTCGTCGGTGGCGCGTGGTACGTCGTGGTTGGGACGGTGACCGGCGCAGTCGGTGAGGTCGTGTAGGTCGGCGCCGGCTGGTAGTAGTACGCCTCGTTGCCGCGACCCTGCTCGTCGATCTGTTCGGCCCTCGGCCACAGGCTCGCGTCGGGTGGAATGAAGTTGGCGACTGGCACGTTTGTGAGCGCGGCCTGCATGAACGCGGCCCAAACGTGGGCAGGGTATGTCGCACCGAACACGGAGATGCCACCGACGTCGGTCATCGGGGTTTCCGCGTCGGGGTCGCCCATCCACACCGCAGTCGTGATCTGCGGCGTGTAGCCGATGAACCAGGCGTCCTGGTTGGCGTCGGTGGTCCCCGTCTTGCCGGCTGCCGGCCGCCCGATGCTCAGCCCGGCTGCGGTTCCGTCGGTCAGCACGCCGGTCAGCATTTGCGTCTCGCTGCGCGCGACTTGGGGCGTGAGCACACGGATGCCTTGGCTGTTGTTCTGGTACAGCACCTTGCCGGTCGGCCCGACGATTTTGGAGACGAACTCGGCCGGGTGCAGGACCCCGTCGGCCGCGATCACCGAGTAGGCCTGCGCCATTTCGAGCGGGTGTACGCCGTTCGTTCCGAGGGTGGTCGACACGACCGGCTGAAAATTCGACGTGTTGATGCCCATGCGGTTCGCCATCGCGATGACGCGCGTCACTCCGTCTCGGCCGTAGTTGCCGGGACCGAGCGAAATCTCTGTACGCACGTACGCGCAGTTGTCGGAGATCGCGATCGCTTCGGTGAGTGTCGGATCGCCGCCGTGGCAGTCGCCGGAGAGTGTGTAGAACGAGCCGCTCCCGCCGCCGGGACCGATCCGCCAGCTCAATGGGCTGCCGCTCACCCGGTCGTCGGGCGAGTAGCCGCTAGAAAGCGCGGTCGCGAGCGTGATGCCTTTGAACGACGAACCGGCCTGGCGTCCCGGACCGTCGACCGCAGGATCGAATTGGCTGGCGTCGTAGCCGCGTCCGAACGCGACCGCGCGTACCGCGCCGTTGGTGTTGTCGATCGCGACGAGCGCCGCGGTGAACTGCGACTGGTTTTGCGGAATGATGTTGGAGATCGCGGCGTTGGCCTCGAACTCCATCACCGGGTCGTAGTTGGTGAAGATGTGCAGGCCGCCCTCGTAGAGGGCTTGCTTGACCTGTGCGGCGGTCTTGCCGAGCGCATTCGCGGGATCGGCAGGGTCGTAGGGATTCGGGTTCGACAACTGGTCGAGCAATGCGTCGATGTAGTAGCTGCGCTGCGACGGCACCGGGTAGAAGACCCTCGTCGGCAACGGAGCGGAGTTGGCCGCGGTCTGTTGGCGGACGGTGATGGTGTGTGTCTCGACCATCGCTTGCAGCACCTCGCTGCGTCGCCGGGCGGCGGCGGCCGGATGCGTGATCGGGTCGAGCGCGGAAGGCGCCTGCACCAGACCGGCGAGCAGTGCGGACTGGGGCAAGGTCAGGTGGACCATCGTCTCGTCGAAGTAGCGCTCGGCCGCGACCTCGATGCCGAACGCGTTGTTCCCGAACGAGACGAGGTTGAGGTAGTCCTCGAGGATCTGATTCTTTGAGAGTTCGTCTTCGAGTCGCATCGCGAGGTCCGCCTCGCGGATCTTGGTCTTGAGGTCGCGTTTGAGACCTTTCGTTAACGTGTTCTTGATCAACTGTTCTGTGATCGTCGACGCGCCCTGTTCGACGGTTCCGGCGCCGACGTTGCGGAATAGCGCTCGGACCGTTCCGGCCCAGTCGACGCCGTTGTCCTCGTAGAACTTGCGGTCTTCGATCGCGAGCACCGCGTCGATGAGCTGCTTGGGCACGTTGCGCAGACTGACCGGGGCCCGGTCGACGTCGAAGAGTGTCGTCATCAAGCCGCCGTGGCTGTCGAAGACGTACGACCGTTGTGGTTCGGCTTTGAGGCTCACCTCGATCTTGGGCAACGGACTGGTGGCGGCCAGCAGTGCGTGAGAGGCCGGCACCAAGAGCGCGACGGATGTCGCGAGCGCGGTCGCGCCCAACGCGACGGTCAACACGAAGGTGACGGTGATACGGGCGGCTTTCACGGGTCCACCAGAATGTCACACCAGCGCACCCGGCTCGGGGCGGTGGGTCAGGCGTCGGCCAGGACTGCGGCGCCGGCAGGTGGGGGTTCGTCACGGAACGTCTGGATCAGCGCGTGCACATGGGTTGCCGCGGCTGCGAGTTCTTCGCCGGCGATCTCGATTTCCCGCACACCGTCCGGCGCCAAGAAGACGAACACGCACCGGTCGACCCGCCCGCCGGTGGCGGCCGCGACGGCGATCGCGTACGCCGCGCCCTGCACCCGATAGTGCGACATCCGTGCCGCGAGCATCGTTTCGCTTTCGATCGCGTCGGTCTTGTAGTCGACGACGACGAGCGCCTCGCCGGCGGTGGCGCCGTCGCGGTAGACGAGGTCGACATAGCCTTCGAGCGTCAGTCCGTCGACCGGTACCGCGACGTAGGTCTCGCGCCAGTGCTCGACTGCCGACGCGGCACGCACTGTCCGGCTGGCGAGCGCCGAACGTACGAGTTCGGCGATGGTCGCTTCAGATCCCAACACGCCTTCGGCCGCGGCCTGGGCCGCGGCGAGATCGACAAGGCCGACGCCGGTGGCGAGGTCGACCGTCTGGAGGACCGCGTGGACCGCGCGGCCGATCGCGGTTCCGTAGCGGCCTTTGCTCCACGGGGGCAGCTCGAGATCGCGTCCTTCCTTGGCGATGCCCGGATCCAGCGCCGCGGTGGTGTCGTCCAGTTGCGCGAGGGCAGTCGCGGATACGAACCGGCGGCGAGCGCCGGTCGCGAACGCGGCGTCGTGTTCAGCGAGCCATGTCTCGAGATCGGGGGGAGCGGGCGCCGACAGCGTCGGCGGCGGCAATCGGGGTGCCGGCAACGGCTGGTCGGTCTCGGCGTGCGCGTCGGGTGCGGCATACCAGAGCAGTTCCGCGGCGGTGCATTTGGTCTGGTCGTCGGGGCGGACGCGGTCGGTGCGGTGTACGGACACGACGAGATGGTCGGACGCCCGGGTGCACGCGACGTAGAGGAGCCGCAGTTTCTCGTGGAAGCTCATCTGCTCGTCGATGGCCTTGTACAGGTCGAACGCGTCGGTCTGGGCGTTTTTCGAGAGCCGAACTTCGTAGCCGCCGGCGGGCGGAAAGAACACTTGGACGCCGGTGCGGATCGCGTTCGAGCGGGTGGTGGTGCCGGAGCAGACGACGATCGGGAATTCGAGACCTTTCGCCCCGTGGATCGTCATGATCCGCACCGCGTCGTCGTCGGTTTCGGGAAGCACGGTTTCGACGACCCGTGCTCCTTCGGTGCCTTGGAGGGTCGCCCAGGCCAGGTAGTCGCGCAGCGAGCCTCCTGCGGCATCGCCGAACGCGCGTGCCTGGTCGACGACGAAGCGGACCCGCCGGGCGATGTCGCGGAACCGGCCGGAGTCTGCCCCGACCTCGAGTATGTGGCGTTCACGCACGACCCGTTCGAGCAGCTCGCTCGGCGTCACCCAGGTGCGTTCGGCGTGGAGCGCGCCGAGATAGGCCACCGCGTCGGCGACCGGATGGCCGGCCGGGAGCGAGTCGGGCGGCACGGCGCGTATGTCCCACCGGCCGCCGTGCTCGACGAAGTACTCGAACAGGTCGTCGTCGCCGCAGGCGAAGACCGAGGAACGCAGAGCGCTCACCAGCGCCAGCTCGTCGCTGGGATCATCGACCGCGCGCAGCGAGGTGAGGAGGTCGCGAACTTCCCGCGTCCCGTATACCAGGGAGCTCGTCTCGGCACGGTACGAGATACCGGCGTCGTCGAGGGCGCGTTCGAGGAAGTACAGCGACGTACGAGCGGGCAACAAGACGCAGACGTCACCGAGGCGAGCGTCTCGCCATCCGTTGTCGCCGTCGGCGACCTGCCATCGGTCTTCGATCGCGGCGCGCACCGCAGCCGCGACGCTTGCCGCCTCGTACTCGCGGGTGGCGTCGGCGGAGAGCTCGGGATCGAGTGGATCAACACCGAGCAGCAGCACACCGGGGCCGTTCGGCGGGGGCGGGCGGATCCCGTCGAGCGCGAGGTACTCGGGCTGCGAACCTGGCTCGGGCCGGATCAGGGCACCGAACACCAGATTGATCCAATCCAGCACCGGCTCGGTCGAACGGAAATTGGACGTGAGGCGGATCGGCTCGTCCGCGAACCGCGCCCGCGCGTCGAGGAACGTCGCGATGTCGGCCCGGCGGAACCGGTAGATCGACTGCTTGGGGTCACCGACGAAGAACATCCGCCCTGGTGTGACCTCGAGACGCCTCCAGTCCTCGGCCGTGTCCTGCCCGTCGGTCGCGGCGAGCAATGCGGCGATCTCGACCTGGATCGGGTCGGTGTCTTGGAACTCGTCGACGAGCAATCGTTCGTAACGATTACGTAGCCGGACGCGCACGGCGGCGCCGTGTTGCGCATCACGCAACACTGCCCGTGCGAGCACGAGCAGATCGTGGAACTCGAGTTGTCCGGCGCGTCGGCGGTCGGCGGCATGTTCAGCGGCGCGTTGGGCGAGGAAACTGACCACGACGCGCAAGGCCGCGTCGATGACGGGTTTGACGATCGCGGTTCGTTGCTCGCCGAGCTGCTTGATGTGGGAACGCAACCCGTCGACATCGGGCCAGTTTGGGCGCAGACCGACACGCGGCTTGAACGACGGATCCTTGGCCAAGAGCAGCTCGACTCGTTCGGCGTCGTCGACGGCGGCGCGCACCCGGTGGCAGTAGTCGTCGAACGAGCCGATGTGGGTACGGAGCTTGTCGTCACGGTCGGTGCAGTCATCGCGCGCAGCGCACACCGTGTCGAGGTCGGTCAGCCACGGACCGAGATCCATCGTCGGGAGATCGGGGGCTGGACCGATGCGATCGAGCAGGTCCCAGTTGTCGTCGAGGTGTTCGGCGACGCGCCGAAAGTGCTCGGGGGTGGCACCGGCCGCGAGGGTCACAAGGACCGCCGCTTCGAGACGCGGGTCGTCGAGCAGATCGTCACGGGTGCGGCGCCAGCGGGCATCGAACGCAAGCAACGAGGACACCTCGTCGCGGACCTCGATGCGCGGTGGGAGTCCGGCCTCGACCGGGAATGCCGTCAGGATCCGCTGCGCGAAGGCGTGCAGTGTGCAGATCGCCGCGTCGTCGAGTTCCTCGAGCGCGTTCGTGCAGGCGTCGGCCGCGGCCGGCGACGTCTCGGCAGACCGGGCCCGCCGTTCGAGCTCGCCGCGCACGCGGTCGCGCAACTCGGCCGCGGCCTTCTCGGTGAAGGTGATCGCGGCGACGTTCCGCATCGGTACGGGCAGGCCGGGTCCGTCGGCCGTCACGAGCTCTACGATGCGATCGACGAGCACCGTCGTTTTTCCCGTGCCCGCTCCGGCTTCCACGAACAGCGTCTCGTCGAGACGCCTGCGAACTGCGTCACGCGCGCTCGCGTCGGTGAGGCTCTGGCCGCTCATGCCGGCGCGGCCGGTACGTCGGCGCCGACAAGATCGCAATAGTCGGCGAGCTCGGGGGCGTGTTGCTTGGCGCGCCAGGCGCGGTGGGTGTCGGTCGTGCCGAGGCCGTCGGGATCGCAATAGGGGCACTCGACCCACATGTGCCATCCCGGAGCCGGAGGCCTCGCGACGAAGATGCCACGCTCGATGCCGTCGACGATGATGCGCAGCGCGCGGTCGAGCGCCTCTTCGATCGGGCCGTCGACCGTGTAGCCGCGCTCGTTCTTCGGATCCCGCAGCACGAACCAGTACGATGCGCGTATCGGCCGGTCGCCGTTGGCGCCGAGCAGCGCGTGCGCGGCGTGCGCGTAGATCGGGAGCTGCAGGAGCTGCCCGTTGAGCAGCGGATCGGCCGGCGACATCTTGAGGTACGGCGTCGGGGAACCGCTTTTGTAATCGATGACCGCGAGTCGTCCGTCGGCGAAGCGGTCGACACGATCGATCGAGCCGCTCATGCGTACGGTTCGGCCGTCGGAGCATTTGATCTCGACCGCAGGGTGCGCGGAGCCGGCTCGGCCGAACGCGAGCTCGGTTTCGATCGTGTCGGCGTCGTGCTCGATGCGGTATGCACCGTCAACGTCGAGGAAGAGGTCCAGCTGCGCGTGCAACTGCCGGCACGAACGGTCCCAGAGCAGCCGGCGGCCGGCGGCCCCGCGGGCCTCAACCTCGGCGAATCCCTCGCGCAGGATGTCGTGCAGGCGGGCTCGGTGCTCGTCGGCCCACGGGCGGCCGACACCGCCGACGCCGACGAGTTCGCGAAGAAATCGGTCGAGCGTTTCGTGCACGACGTTCCCGCGGTCGATCGGTGTGAGCTGCACGATTTCTTCGGGTCGTTCGACGGGCTCGACCTGGAGCACGTAACGCGTGAAGAACGCGTGCGGGCATTTCGCCCACTGCTCGAGCCGGGTTGCGGACATCGTGGTACCGGTCGGGGCCCGCGCCTCGAGTCGCGAACCGAGGCGTGTGAGATTGCCGTCGAAACGGGTGAACGCCGAGCTCCGCCGGGCGCGTGTCAGGTCCAGGCCACGCGCAACTTCGGGGACGGCGGCGATCCTCGGATCGTCGGCGAGCGCGGCGCGCACGTCGAGCTCGTGGCGGGTGGCCGGGAACGACGCGTGGGTCAGGCCGTGCACGAAGGAGGGAACCTCGGTACACCACGGCGCGTTGGGAAGCTTCGGGCCGAGCGGCCGTGTACCCGAGAGCGCTTCGACCGTATCGAGCAAGAACCTCGACGGGACGTGAACGGTGCTGCGCCGCAGATCCCCGCGCGGGAAACACATCACCCGATCGTGGCTGCTCGCGAGCGCGGCGAGCAGCCCGCGTTGATCGTCGGCGACGCGATCGGCGCGTCTGGCGAGCTCGTCGCCCAGCGCGCAACGGTCGGCGTCGGCGATCAGCGGATCGTCGCCTGGCAGCGCCGGGAACACACCTTCGGCCAGCCCGCATACCCAGAGGCGATCGAACTCGACACCGAGCGTGAGGGCGGCTGGCCCGACGAATACGCCTTCGCCGAGGCGTCCGACCCGATCCCGGGCAGCATCCAGCTCGAGGGCCAACGATCGCCGGAACACTTCGAGCGTCGGGTTCGCGTCGACGGCGTCGAGTCCCCCGAGGCGGTCGACGGCAGCCTCGACGCGGCGAGCGGCCTCCTGCTCGAACAGCGACCAGCTGGAACGCCGATCTTCGTATCCGACCCAACGTCCGATGAGCCGGTGAACCCATTTCGACAGCGCGTTCCAGGTGGCCGGCGCAGCGGCGAGATCGGCGGCGAGTTCCGCGACGAAGCGCTGCAAATCGGCGGCCCGATCGTGCTTGCGTTGCGTCGCGTTCGCGGTGTCGTCGTTGGCGTCTCCGGCCGGCAAGCTCGCGCGGTAATGCTCGAGGCGCGCGGTCCATTCGGAAACTCCACCGACCACACCGGCGTCTCGGGACACCCGCTCCCACGCGACCGCTGGAACTTCGCGGCCGTGTCCGTCGAGCACGGGGACCGCTGCGAGCAGTGAAAAAAGGTTGTCGCGCCGGTAGTCGTCGTCGGGAAGTGCGAGGAGCCGCAGCAACGCACGACCGAGCACCGAATCGGCCAATGTCCGAACCGAGACGCCGTTGTGTGTGATGCCGGCAAGCTCGAGGTGGTCGTGCAGCAAGCGTGCGTACGGCTCGTTGTTACCGAAGACGACGGCCATCCGTTCAAGCGGTACGCCGTCGCGCATCGCGTCGACGAGGCCGCGAACGACGACGCGGACCTCGTCGTCCGCATCGGAGACCGAGCACACCGCGGTTCCGTACGCGGGTTGGATGTCGACGTCGGCTGGGATTGTGCCGCCGAGCCGCTCGACGCTCGCCACCACAACTGCGTCGGCTTTGGCCGCGCCGGTGAGCCCGACGATCACGGCAAGGTCGTTGTTCGCGGCCAGGACGCGCAACAAGCGCGCGCTCGGTGTCGACACCCGTTGCGGAAGATGGCACACGACGGTGCCGAGCTCGTCGAGAAGTGGCGCGCCGGCAACGACGAGCCCGCAGGCGGCGCGCATCAAATCGTGTTCGTCGTACCACGCCGGGGCGAGATGCTGCTTGACGAGCCGATGGATCCGAACGACCTGTCGCGCTCGGGCGCTCTGATCTGCGAGCACGCCGAGCGCCACATCATCGAGGTCGGACAGTTCGCGATGCGCACCGACGAGCGCTTCTTCGGTGGCCGGGTGCGTCGCGACGCGTCGGAACATCGGACCGGGATCGGTGGCGAGGACGCGACGGACGGCCGCCGCGACCACTGGCGTCGACACGGGCCGACGACCGTCGGCTGCGAGACGAGGCGCGGCGAGCATTTCGGCGAGGCGGTAGATGGTGAGGAACGTGACGCCGATGAGTCCCGACCCTGCGCTCGAGATCGGCCCGAGCTCACCCGAAGCCAGCAGCCGGCGCGCCGCGACCCCGACCGAGTTGCCGGGCACGACGACCGCGACCGGCGAGAACGGCGAGGTGTGCTTCGCCCGCGCGATCTCGACGTGCAATGCCTGCGTGGCCGGCCGGCCGTACGGCGTGGGAATTACGCGAACAGGCACCCGGGGATCGTACGGCTCACCTGAGACAGCCCGTTCGTCCGAGATTGACTATGCGGTCAGCGTGCGCGCCAGGAACTGGTTCGCGATAGAGATGGCCTCGGGTGGGATGTCGGTGTGCGTACCGGACCACACCGACATGCGCTTCGGGCCGGGGATCGCTTCGAGCACATCGATCGCGCCGGCGATCGGGAAATGCTCATCTCGGGTCATGTTGAGCATCAAGACCTCTCGCTCGCCGAGACGGCTCGCACCGTCGCGAACGCGCGCGTTGCGGACGGCGCCGCGCCCGCCGAGCGCGCCGTCATCGAGGACGCCACCGAGCGCAAAGACCGCGGCGCGGACGTCCGCCATGTCGGCGACAATCGACAGGCCGAGGAGCGCGCCCATCGAAAACCCTGCGTAACCGAGCGGGCCGGCGAGGAGCGGCACACGCGTTCGTGCGGCGGCCGCGACCGATTGCCAATCGGCGACGAGCGCGGCGTCGCCGGCCGGATCGCCCATGCGTCGTGCGACATCTCGTTCGAATTCCTCGTCGGTCAGACCGGGAGCACGACGCTCGCCGTGGCCCGGACAGTCCATCAGGACGACCCCGGCGGGCACTCCGCGGGCGATGCCACGCGCGAGCATCTGCATCACCTCGTCGTCCTTCGACAGGTGGGCGCCGTGGCCGAGCAGCACAAGCGGAAGGGGCGTCTCGGACCTGGGAACAAACACCAGCGCGGGGACCGGGTGAAGGTCGACGTCGACGTCGAGACGAACAGGCTCGATAGGCATGGCGCTGATTGTGCCAGCCCGAGTATGGCTAAGGGCTTTCGGCTCTAGCGCTCGACCGTCTCGGCGCCGACCATGGACGACATGAATAGAAGCTAGAGATGCGCAAGAACCGCTCGGACTTGGCGCAACGGCATCGCGTGTCGCAAGCGCAGGGCATGGTGTCGCTGCAGGCGCACTGCGCGTTCGGTGAGGCGCTTACGATGATGCACGAACGGGCCAAGGTGGACGGTCAGACGTTGCTCGACATCGCAGACGCGGTCTTGAACCGGCGGCTCTCGTTCGACTAGCTCTCCGACCGGGCGGGGTCGGAGAGCCGGTCGACGCTCGCGCGGAGCGTCCGAAAAAGTCGCCGGGCGCTCGGATCGGGTCGCCGTGGCACGCTCGGAGATGTCTGACATCCATCGTGATGCGCGTTCACCGCGAATGGCGTAACTCGGGCAGATGCGACGGACGGGGCCTGCGGCCCTCTCTACCGAGCGCGGAAACGTCAACGATGTTCAACGTGAGTGACCGCGCAACCTCGCCGAGGGAACGGGTGACGAAGCTCGCCCAGGCGCACGGCCGCGTGTCGGTGCAAGCAAACTGCACGACTGCCGAAGCGCTCGTTCTGAAGCGCGCGCGGACCGAACGAAACACACGCTCGACGAGATCGCTGACGCCGTCGGTCAGCACCGCATGTGGTTCAGCTAGTCACAACTCACGCACCAGGTCTTCACAGTGAACGTTCAGAGACAGCCGTGAGACTGCCCCGAACCCGTGACCCCTCGAAAGACATCAACCAATGGCGACATCTCCAAAGAGGCGCTCCTGGCTGCGCTGGCTGATCGGCAGCATCGTCGTAATCATCGTCCTCGTTGTCGGCGGACCTTTCGTGTACATCCACTTCATCGAGGGTCCAGCGCCGCCCAAGCTCTCGCTCTCCAACACGACGCCGGCCAGGCCTGCGTCGAGCGGCGCACGGGCGCCGCTAGCCGGAACGTGGAAGGTCGGCACCGGATCCACCGCCGGCTATCGCGTGAGGGAAACCTTGTTCGGTCAGCATGCCACTGCGGTCGGACGCACGAACGGCGTGACCGGCTCGATGACGATTGTCGGCACGCAGGTCACGAAGGCGTCGTTCACCGTCGACATGACCTCGGTCACGAGCGACCGGAGCGAGCGAGACGGCCAGTTCCAAGGCCGGATCATGGACACGGCCGACTATCCCACCGCGTCGTTCGTGCTCACGAGTCCGATCGAACTCGCGCCGGTACCGAAGGACGGCGTCATCGGGGATTACTCCGCCGCGGGCAAGCTGACGTTGCACGGCACGCCCAAAGCGGTCACGATCCCGCTCACGACCAAGCGCGTTGGAAACGTGATCGAGGTCCAAGGAATCCTGACGATCTCGTTCGCCGACTACAACATCGACAACCCGAGCGGCGGCCCAGCAAGCGTCGGCAACGCGGGTCAGATGGAGTTCGTACTGCAACTTCAGCCGAGCTGAACGTTACGGCGACGACGGATCGATCGCCGCGCGTGACAGGAGGAGGTCGCGCTCGCGCGAGTTGCGAGCGAGCGACGCCGCTCGCTCGAACTCCGCTCTGGCTTCGTCGAATCGGCCGAGCTTGGCGAGGAGATCGCCCCGCACGCTCGGCAAGAGGTGATAACCCGCGAGCGAACCGTCGGCGATGAGCGCCTCGACCACCTCGAGTCCCGCGGCCGGGCCGAACGCCATCGCGAGCGCGACCGCACGGTTGAGATCAACAACCGGGGAGGGCGCGATCTGGGCGAGCGCGTCGTAGAGCGCGGCAATGCGCGTCCAGTCCGTGTCCTCAGCACGACGGGCTCGCGCGTGACACGCGGCGATCGCGGCCTGCAGCGCGTACGGGCCGAGCGTGCGGCCGAGCTGCTCGGCGCGGGCGAGTGCCGCTAGACCGCGCCGGATGAGGAGCTGGTCCCAACGGTTGCGGTCTTGATCGAGCAGTAGGACCGGCTCGCCCGACGGTGCGATCCGCGCGGCCAAACGCGACGCCTGGATCTCCATGAGTGCGACGAGACCATGAACCTCGGGTTCGGTCGGGACCAGCTCGGCGAGGATGCGCCCGAGACGCAGTGCGTCCTCGCAAAGCCCCGGTCTGATCCAGTCGTCGCCGGCGGTCGCCGCGTAGCCCTCGTTGAACACGAGGTAGATCACCTCGAGAACCGAAGCCAGACGCTCGCCGAGCTCGGGGCCGTGCGGAATCTCGAACGGGACGTTGGCCTCCGCGAGCGTTCGTTTGGCTCGCACGATGCGTTGCGCCACGGTCGATTCCCGCACGAGAAACGCGCGTGCGATCTCGTCGGTTGTCAGACCGCCGAGCAAACGCAACGTGAGGGCGACCCGTGCTTCAGTCGACAGGACGGGATGGCACGCCACGAAGACCAGACGCAGCAGGTCGTCGCTGACGTCGTCGTCGTCGAGGACGGCATCCAGGTCGACTTCGGCGAGCTCGTTGCGGTATTGGCTCTGGCGTACGAGGTCTGCGTGCTTGCCTTCGAGTGCGGTTCTGCGGCGCAGGAGGTCGATCGCACGATATTTCGCAGTCGCCGTGAGCCAGGCACCCGGGTTGTCCGGGATACCTGACTCCGGCCACCGCTCCAGTGCGGCGACGAGCGCGTCCTGCGCGAGCTCCTCGGCGATGCCCACATCGTTGACAAGTCTTGCGAGACGGGCGATGAGTCGCGCCGACTCGATCCGCCACACGGCGTCGATCGCACGATGTACGTCGGTCTCACTCACCGCTACCCGCTGCGGCCCGCTGCACGTCGGGGGGAAATTCTGTCATCTCAAACACTTGGCGGATCTCGATCGCGCAATCTTCGGCCGGGCAACGCGATGCCCATTCGACCGCTTCTTCCTTCGACTTCGCCTGGATGATCCAGTATCCGCCGATCATCTCCTTGGCCTCCGTGAAGGGCCCGTCGGTGACGTTCCGCTTCCCGTCGACGCCGAACGTGACGCGCACGCCTTCGGCCTGCGGGTGCAGACCGTCGAGGGCGAGCAGCGCCCCGGCTTGTGTCAGCTCGTTATTGAATTTTGTCATCGCGGCGACCGCCTCGGCCGTCGGCATCCACTGCCCTGCCTGCGGGATGTTTGGGAGCATGAACATCATGAAACGCATCGTCGTGTCTCCTTGGTGGTCGGAGGGACCGGCCGATCTCGGCCGGCTGATCCACGGTTCTCTCCCTACGTCGAAGAAGCACTCGCGAAATCGACACGGTTTCGAGATTTCTTTTGTCTCAGTCTGGGAGCATGGGCACGGTCAGCCCTGGATTCTGTCCGAGCAACACGGCGCGGGTCACCGCGGTCGACCCGTAACGTTCCCGCACGTTGTCGACGGCCGCGTCGAGGGCTGCGCCGCCGGCACGATCGAACGGCAATGTGAGTTGCACGATGTCGTCGTCGTCGAGATTGGCAAGGGAGATCCCGATCAGCGTCAGTCCGTGATGGTTGATCATTGGGGCGGCCTCGTCCAACAATGCGCGCGCGATCGTGAGGATGGTGCGCGTGTGCGCGGTTGCGAACGGCATGGTGTGCGATCGAGTCGCTCGCGAGAAGTCGTCGTAACGCAGTCGGAGCATCACCGTCCGGCACTCGCGGGCCGCGACGCGCAGGCGACGGGCGACACGATCGACGAGCGTGACGAGCGTCGCGTCGATCGTATCCGCCGAGGTGGTCGCGCGACCGAGCGCGCGCTGGGCGCCGATCGAGCGTCGTCGGCGGCCAACCTGAACCGGCCTCGGATCGTGGTTGTGCGCGAGCGCATGCAAATGGCGGCCGCTGCCGCGCCCGAGGATCGAGATGAGCGCGGTCTCGCCGAGCTGCGCGACTTCGCCGACGGTGACGATCCCTCGATCGTGCAGCTTGCGGGCGGTCACTGGACCGACGCCCCAGAGCCGGCTGACGGGCAGCGGGTGCAGGAATTCGAGCTCGCCGTCGGGCGGCACGACGAGCAGACCGTCAGGCTTGGCGACGCCGCTTGCAACCTTGGCGAGAAACTTGGTGCGGGCCACGCCGACGGTGATCGCGAGTCCGACCCGCTCGCGCACATCGCGGCGCAGTCGCGCCGCGATGTCGGCCGGCGGTCCGCGAAGCCGACCCAGACCACCGACGTCAAGAAACGCCTCGTCGATCGACAGACCTTCGACCAGGGGAGTCGTGTCGGCGAACACTTCGAACACCGCTCTGCTCGCCTCGGAATACGCCGCCATGCGCGGCTCGACGACGACGGCACGGCGACACAGTTGGCGCGCGTATCCCGAACTCATCGCGGTGCGGACCCCGAATGCCTTGGCCTCGTAGCTCGCGGCGAGCACGACTCCCATTCCGACGATCACCGGTCGGCCGCGTAATCGCGAATCGTCGCGCTGCTCGACTGACGCGTAGAACGCGTCGAGGTCGGCGTGCAGGATCGTCGCCGCTCCGGACACGAACATATGTTCCCATACACGGGGGACGGAAGACCAGAACCGCGTATTGTGTGTCGATGGCAGTCGAAGGCGAATACGAGCCCAGCCCATGGGAATGGGTCCGCAACCAGGTCGAGCAGTACGAACGTTCGGACGGGCGGGAGGCCGCCACCCTCGGCGACACCGACATGCCCGTGATCATCGTGACGAGCCGTGGCAACAAGACCGGGAAGGTGCGCAAGACGGCCCTTATGCGTGTCGAACACGACGGCGAATACCTGCTCGTCGCCTCGATGGGCGGAGCCCCGAAGAATCCGGTCTGGTACTACAACCTCAAAGCTGATCCCGACGCGGTCCGGATCCAAGACGGTCCGGAGCGCTTCGACGCGACCGTGCGTGAGCTCAGCGGCAGCGCACGGGCCCAGTGGTGGGACCGCGCGGTCGCCGCGTACCCGCCGTACGCCGAGTATCAGGCGAACACCGAACGCCTCATCCCGCTGTTCCTCGCCACCCGCCGTCAGTAGCTCGAGGAACACCACGAGTCGTTGCGCCGACCACACAACTCGCGAACGTTCGTGTCACACCCGAAGACCGAGCGGCTGCTTCATCCATTCACTCGCGCCGGCGCGGAACGCGGACCTCTTCACCCTCGCGCCGGCTCCGAGCGCGAGCCGGCGGTCAGCGCTCGGCTGAACCGGCGCCCACACCCGCCGGAGATATCGACCCCTCGCCGGTCAGCCCGGAAACGGTGCCAGACCGAGTCGTTGGCGTACGTCGGCCCGCCGAAGAGGCGGCAACGTGCTGGGCGGCTGGCGCCGGTTCGGAACCAGCTCGAGGGCACGTTCGGTGATGTCGGCAACCTCGATCGCGATCGCGTCGAGCGCGGCGGCGACCGTGACGTTCGGCTTGGCGACACCGGTCACCTTGCGGATGTACTGGCGCGCGGCCGCCTCGATTTCTTCGCGGGTCGCTGCGGGCTCGAGGCCTCGCAGCTCAGTGATGTTTCGGCACATACATACGAGCCTACGACGACGTGTACGCCTGCGCTTCCTTGCCGACGAGGTTCACGAGGTTGCCGAGCGTCAGATTGAAATCGTAAAGATGCAGTCCCCATGTGGGGCCGAGGGTTTGCGCCACCGTCGGTCGTACATCTCCGGCCGCCGGCGTGATCTGCAGCCAGGTGGCGCCGTCGGCGCTCACGCACTGCGCGGTGTAACGGTCGGGGTACGCCACCCACGGTGTCGGCGCGGTGGGTGGCGGACCGGAGACGGTGCCGATGAATCCGGGGAATTTGGCGGTCGGAAAGTACGAGACGATGGGTGCCGAACCGCCGGCTGGGGCCGCGGGATTGACGCACAGCACCTGAAGGTCGGCCGTCTGCGTTTGGCCGGCGCGCGGCCCGGCGCCGGGACGTCCGAACAGCGAGCCCGAAGGCGGCGGCTGCAAGAAGCTGGAGTAGGCCACGACGCAGCCTGTCTGCGTAAACGACCGGCAGGCCGGAATGTGCTGGAAGTCGCCGCCGACGTCGCTCCCCTGCTTGACGGTGACGTTGCCGCCTAGGAGCACGGCCGATACGAGCAAACGGCGCTCGCTCGGATTCGGATCGATCTCCTGTCTGAGGAGCTGGATGAGCACACCGGCACCCTGCGAGTGGCCGAGCAACACAACGCCACGACCGTCGTTGTCGTGGGCGAGATAGTTGTTCCACGCGGCGAGGATGTCCTGGTAGCCGACGTCGATGTTCACCTTGTTGGTTTTCGCTCCAGGGGCGGTCGCACCAGTGATCGCTGCCAGCGTCGCCTGCCGGTACATCGGCGCGAAGACGCGACAGACCTGCGAGAAGCGCGATACCTGCGCGGCTGCGATCGCCCGCTCCTCAGGGTCAATGTGAAGGTTCGCGACGAGCGTCTTCTGGTCGCTCACGGTCGGATAGACGTAGAAACAGTCGACCTTCGGCTGGCTGGCCGGCTTGGCGATCTGCTGCATTGACGTCTGGCCGGTGGCCGACACGACAGTCGCGGTTTCGGAGCTCTCACACGGATTGTCGGCGAGGCCAGGACGGCACAGCCATACGATGTTCGACCCTGATGTCGTCACGGTTGATGGTGCCGGTGCCGTGGACGCGGTCGTAGTAGACGTGCTCGTCGACGAAGCATGCGACGACGAGCTCGAACAGGCAGCGGCCGCGACGCAGCACACGATCATGAGGCTTGCAGCCAACCCATGCCTGCTCAACGGCATCGGAACCCCCATATCGCGAATCATCGCACAGACGAAACTTGCGACAAATCTACGTTCCTTCGTGGTCACGGCCCCGGCCGTTCCGGATGTGCGCGACCAGCTGATCTCTGCCGCTGAAAAGCTCTTCGCGAGCGCGCGGGATTCGCGGTGGGTCGACGGGGCGATCAACCGCCCCGTCGAGCCGGGCAACGTCAGCGCGCCGCCGCCGGGTCAGGTCGCCAACTGCGACGGGCTGGTGCAGGCAGTCCACGACAAGCGTCGTCGAGCAACCGAACCGCAACGCCACCGGTTGGTCGACCGCTTGGAAACGACGGGGACCGAGACCCTTGGCCGGCTGTCGTCGTGCCGCTCGCCTCGAAGTCGGCCGACCCGGACGGCGGACGCGCGGACTTCCACATCGCAAGCGAGCGGTCTGCGAACGCGGGAACGCTCAATGAGCTCGTTGCATGACCATCTCGACCGCATGCGCCGTTGGCACGCGCTGCTTCACGCACGCTGGCCAGCCACTGAACCCAAAGTCATGTGGTCGCCGTTTGCCCGCGATTCGGCTCGCGTTCGTCGAGCTCGCACGCCGGGCGAAGGAACGTTCCCACCGCGACGATCAACTGTTCACCCGTCATCTGATCGGCCTGGTCACCGCGGCGCCTGTCGTCTCGCTGTGGCAAGAACCGAGCGGCTCATCCGAGCGCGCAGGCCGATGGCTAGCGCGTCCCCCCGGCTGGGACCGACGCGGAGGGTCGAGTGCTCGGACTCGGCCACTCGCAGCCGGTGCGCCCACCCCAGTCTGACGGTACCGTTGGACGCATGCCCAACGCATTGATCACCGGAACGTCCTCTGGAATCGGCGAAGCGTGCGTCGCACGGCTCGCCGAGCGCGGCTGGACTGTGTACGCGGGGGTGCGCAGGGCCGAGGACGGCGACCGCGTGAAGGCGCAATACCAAGGCGATGTACGTCCCATCATCCTCGATGTGACCAAGAGCGAGGACATCGCGCGTGTGGTCGCAGAGATCGCGCGCGAGGTTGGCGACCGAGGTTTGCAGGCGCTGGTCAACAACGCCGGCGTCGGCGTCGGCGGCCCGGTTGAGTACGTGACCGAAGCCGACTGGCGGTGGGTGTTCGACGTGAACCTGTTCGCGGTCGTCGAACTCACGCGTGCGGCGATTCCGATGCTGCGGACGGGACACGGGCGCATCGTGCACATCGGCTCCATCGGAGGTCGGTTGGCCTCGCCCGGACTCGCGCCGTACAGCGCCTCGAAGCATGCGATCGAAGCACTCGCGGAGGCACAGCGTCACGAGTTCTCAAGGTCGGGCACCCCGATCCGCGTCGCGCTGATCGAGCCCGGCGAGGTAAAAACCGCGATCTGGGACAAAGCCGACACGAGCGCTGATGAGATCGAACGCTCACTCGACGACGTCGGCCGTAAGCGTTACCAATGGCTCCTCGACGAATCACGTGGCTTCATCGACGAAGGTCGCGACAAAGGCGTACCGCCCGCCACGGTCGCCGACGCCGTCGAGCATGCCCTGACCGCGACCCGACCCAAGGCCCGCTACCTCGTGGGACCCGATGCCAAACTCGCTGGTCATGTGCTGACCCGCCTGCCCGATCGCGTACGCGACGCGTTGGTTCGGATGGGATCGATGCGTTGGGAAAAGCGCGGCCGCAACTTGTCGCGACCCCACCCGTAGCGGGAGCGACGTCCAGGGTTCGGTGCGGCGACACCGACCGTGTCGACGCAACGGCGAGCGCGGTCCGTACACGATGGGTGAACCGCGCGGGACCGACGAGACGGCCGGCGCAGCGCTGCGAACAACGACATCAGGATTCTTCGCGAACACCAGCACCGGGACTCGGGCCCTTACGACGCCGTTGTGGTCGTCTGCGACCAATCTCTCCGACGGTGCCGCGGCGCCCTACGCTGCGCTGATAGTGGGTATCGCGGCGTTCCCGACATACGTGCTCGGCCGGTGGTTCGAACGACCGCCGAGCCGCGTCCGCGCGTGACGAGCCTGTCGATCGGCGGAGTGTGGAAGTCGTTCGGGCGGCTATCGGTCTTGCGCGACGTCGACCTGGAGGTCGCCGACGGGACGCTGACCGCGATTCTCGGTCCGTCGGGCAGCGGCAAGACCACACTGCTGCGCATCGTCGCAGGATTCGAACGCGTCGATCGCGGGGTTGTCCGTATCGGCGACGAGACGGTCGACGACGGCAGGCACTACGTGCCGCCGGAGCGTCGACGTATCGGCTACGTGCCCCAGGAGGGGGCGCTGTTCCCTCACCTGTGCGTGATCGCGAACGTCGGATTCGGATTGCCACGACGCCAACGGCGCGGCGCCGAGGTCGAGCGTCTGATCGAGATGGTCGGCCTCGCTGGGCTCGAGGATCGCTTCCCTCACCAGCTTTCTGGCGGCCAGCAACAGCGCGTCGCACTCGCCCGAGCCCTGACGATCGAGCCCGAGTTGGTCCTGCTCGACGAGCCGTTCGCGTCGCTCGACGCGAGCCTGCGTACCACGGTGCGCGCTGACGTCGCGCAAATCCTCCACGACGCGGGAACGACGGCCGTGCTCGTGACCCACGATCAGGACGAAGCGTTCTCCATGGCGGATCGCCTCGCGATCATCCGCGCCGGAAACATGACGCCGACGGCCGCGCCGCAAGACTTCTACTCGCATCCGCTCGATCCCGATATGGCCGCATTCGTCGGCGACGCCAATCTGTTGACCGGCACGATCGAAGGTGCATACGCGACCACCGTGCTCGGACGTTTACCTATTCGTGGTGTCGGGCCCACGACAGCCGAGTCCGTCCCCGCGGCCGTGCTCGTGCGGCCCGAACAGATCGATGTGTGCGACGAATCCGAGCACGGCGGCCTCGCCGGCCGGGTCGTGCGAAGCGACTACCACGGGCACGACGCCCTCGTGACGATCGAGCCGCTCGAGCCGTATGGTCGCGACGAGCTCATCGTGGCCCGTGTCGAAGGCACGCAGGTGTTCGCACGCGACGCTCACGTGACCATACGTGCCCACGGATCTGTCCTGGCCTGGCCGGCATAATTTTGCCGACACGACCCTTCGATCGTGCTGGTGCGGGAAACGGCGGATCGTCGACTCTTGATCCCCTGGCCGAACGTCGACCGTACCCACTGCGGTACAGGCCGACAGCGTGGTTGACGTTCCTACCGTTGGTCTGGTCCGGGGCGCGTCGGGCCGTGCTCGACAATCCGACGTCTCACGGTCAACCGATATCGGCTGGTCCGACCGGGCGGATCAGTGCAGGCCGGGTACCTGCGCGCGGATCGCCTCGGCGATCGCGGCCTGACCCGCAAGGTTGGGATACCCGAACCGCCACAGGCCGGTGGTTGGCCCACCCGTGAACAGGTACGGGTTTCTCGTACACATCCCGTGCCCGGCGAATCCGCTGCCCAACGCGAGGTTCACGAGATGATCGTGTGAGTGCAGCTTCATGTCCGTCGCGATGGCGTGATTGAGAGCGTCTTGAATGATGACCGCGTGCGTGTACGCGGTCTGAAGCCGACCGGGGTCCGCTAGCTGTGTGCAGACCTCTGAGTGATCGATGTTCACGAACTCCGAAGGTGCGGGGATCGGCTGGTAGTAGTTCAGCACGACGATGGTTGCGTTCGGCTGGAGGCGTCGAATCGATGTGAGAAGCACGCCGAACGCGACTCGCATCGTGTTGAGCCGGTTGGATTCGGTACCGGTGAGACCAGTGCCGGAGGTGCACTTTCGAGAGGTCTGGCCGTAGATCGAATAGGGAACATAGATGTTGATCTCGTGCATGAGACAGCCGCCGAAATCGATGTCGTCAGCGCCGACTTGAATTGTGACCAGCGACGCGGCCGCGGTGCCGAGGTGATCGAGTTCGTCGGGATCGACGGCCTTGTGCGGATGCGACGAATGGCACTCGACGTCGGGACCGTTGACATTTGCCACGACGGTTGGTGCGCCGCTCACCGCCAACTGATCTCCGGTCAGCGTGCAGCCATCTTTGCGGATGTTCAAGCTCAGCCCGAGGCTCTTCGCCAACACACTCGGATACGCATCCACCGACGGCGGCTGGTTCGCCGGCAAACCGCTATGGGTGACTGCGCCCGGATTCGCGAGCCCGAACCCGTACGGCACTGAGTCTCCCAGCGCGACATAACGGCGCACCTCCGCATGGGGGAGGGCCGGGGATGCGGACACAACCTCACGCTGGGACGATGGCGCCGCCGCAGCCGCGACGATGGGAACCACACCGGCCACCGTCAAACCGACGGCGACTGCGAGTACGAACTTGCGTCGTCCAATCAATGCTGGCAACCCTATTCGCTGCCCGCAGCGTGCGGAAAGGGTCTATTGACGCGCGGGCCGGTACCGCAGGAACAGGTAGTTGTCTTCCTCACAGATCGACCGCAGTTCCAGTTCTTCCAATTCGTCGAGTGTCGATCCGGAGATAATTCGCTTCGCGTCTCCGCTGGCGAGCCGCGGCGCGAGTGTCACGCAGAGTTCGTCTAACAGGCCGGCGCGTGCCAGCTCGCCGTTCAGTGTGGGTCCGCCCTCGGCGAGCACGTTGGCGGCACCGCGGATCCGAAGTTCATCGAGTGCGCCGGCCAGGTCGACGTCTTGGTCGCCGACGACGATGACGTCGGCGACGGTTGCCGCTCGGGCCCGATCGGCCTCGGGCGCGGCAGAGACGGTGATGACCAAGGGCCGAGCGACGGCTGCCGTGAAGAAGGGCGTGTCCCAGTCCATCTGACAGCTACGCGAGACCACCGCGATGCTCGGAATGGGTGCCTGACCGCGTTGGCGACGCGCCTGTTGCATGGCGGCGGTCAACTGGGCCGGACCGTAGTGCTCGGCGCGCATCGTTCCAGCCGCAACGAGCACGACATCGGCGAACGATCGCAGAACTGAAAAGAGGGCCTTGTCGGCAGATCCGCCGAGCGCGCCGGAGACACCGCCCCAGGACGTCCCACCGTCGACGCTCACGATCATGTTCAAGCGAACACACGGACGCAGTTCGTTGTGAGGCAAGTCAGCATAGACAGAGAAGGGATCGACCACCCCGACGGAGTCGGGAAACAACATTCGCATCCCTGCACCGTATGGCGTCGGCGCCCGCGATCATGCTCGACGAGACCGTCCCGTACGGCGGCGCCGGTTGAAGTCGATGAACTCACGGATCGCGTCGTCCGGCGTGATGCTCATGCGTCGAGCCAAATCGACGAAGCTTGAGCACTCGCCGCGACTCGCAACGGTCGCGTCCTCGAGCGCGGCCCCCTCGGGCGGGACTCGCTTGGATGCAACCAATGTCCTCGCGCTCACGTCTGGGTTCCCTTCGCCGCTACCCAACCGGTACCCGTTCGGCACCCACCGATAAACCGAGGTTTTGAGCGCGGCCTGGATGGGTAACAAATGATCAGCGAGCTAGCTCACCGGGGCGCTCGGGCCGTTGCCCCCTAATCCCCGCAGGTTTCGTGTCACGCCCGAGCGTTCCCCGGTCATCCACCGAGCCGGGATGACCCCGACGGTTGACCAATGCTTTACTGACGCGATGACCAGGGTCACGCCGACGCGCGGACGCGTCGCGCTCGAATCGCAGCTTTTCGAGCGGGTGCAGGCTGCCGTGCTGGTGACCGACCTCGCGGGGGTCGTGCTCCTAGCGAACTCGTATTGCGAGATCTTGTACGGCCGCAGCCCGGACGAGCTTGTCGGCGAGAACGCCCAGCAGTTCGCGACCGACCCGACGAAGCCCACGATGGGGTCGGAGATCAACGAGGCGATCCTCAGCGGGCGTACCTGGGAGGGCCAGTATCGCGTCCAGCGCCCCGATGGCACCGCGGTCGACGTCCACGGTGTCGATTCGGCGGTCTTCGATGACGGCGGCAAGGTCACCGGCGTGATGAGCGTCGCGTACGACGTCGCGACACCGCGCCTCTCCCCGGACGATCTGCGTCGGATCTTGGCCGTCGCGCAGATCCTCCGTGACATCGGCGCAACGCTTGTGGCCGAGCTCGACGCTGACCAAGTGATGAAAACCGTGACAGCCGCGGCTCGTAAACTCGCGGGCGCGTCGATGAGCGCGTTCCTTCGCGTCGACACCGACGCCTCCGAGGACCAATTCGTCGTACGCGCAACCTCAGGTCGCGCCCGAGCCTCCTCGATCGGCGTCCCGATTCCCGTCAACGCTCCACTGCTTGCACCCGCGCTGGCGAGCACGGCACCGTTCCGCTTCGACGACACGACAGTCGACGAGCAGTACGTCGCAACACTCGACGCGGTGATGCCGGCGCTCGAACCGCCGTTACGCAGCTGTGTCGTCATGGCGGTCCGATCGCGTGACGGCGAAGTGGTGGGCGCGATGCTTCTCGCTCACACGGAGGCCGGCCGTTTCACGTTCTCAGAAGAACAGCTGCTCGCCGACATCGCCGTGCAGGCCGGCATCGTGCTCGATATCGCGCGACTCTTTCGCGCCGCAGAGGCCGAGATCGTGGCGCGCCGACGCGCCGAGGAAGTCCAACGGTTCTACGCCGAAACCAGCGCCGTGCTCTCGTTGTCGCTCGACTACCCCGAAAGCTTCGAGCAGCTCGGGCAGCTCTGTGTTCCGTTTCTGGCCGACCTCTGTCTGATCGACGTCGCCCACGAGCGCGGCGTGCGCCGGCTCGCCGCAGTTCACGCCGATCCGGACAAGAAGCGGCTCGTCGCCGAGCTCGAAACCCACTACCCGCCCGACCCGTACGGTGCGCACCCGGCGGCGAGTGTGCTTCGCGGCGGCAAGGCCGAAGTCGCTGAGGAAATGCAAGACACGTACCTCAGGGCCACGACGCGAGACGATCGACACTTTCAGATCGTCAAAGAGCTCGACTTCGTGTCGTACATGTGTGTGCCGCTCCAGGCAAGAGGTCGGGTCCTCGGTGCGCTCACCCTCGTGTCGTCGGGATCAGGTCGGCACTTCGGCGCCGCGGATCTCGCGCTGGCCGAAGAGTTCGCGCGGCGCGCGGGACTCGCGATCGACAATGCCCGCCTGTATTCGGAGCGCGCCCACGTCGCGCGTGCGCTGCAGTCGAGTCTGTTGCCGCCGTCTCTGCCGGCGATCCCCGGCGTGCGGGTCACCGCGAGATACCAGGCAGCCGGTGAGGGAAATGAGGTCGGCGGCGACTTCTACCACGTGTTCCAGGTCGACGAGTGTGCATGGTGGGTCGTGCTCGGCGACGTGAGCGGCAAGGGACCGGAAGCCGCAGCAGTCGCCGGTCTCGCACGGCATACCCTGCGCGCGTTTGCGCTGCAGGAACGGTCGCCGAGCCGATTGCTGACCGCGCTGCACGAGACGCTGCTGATCGACGAGGACAACGCCGAATTCTGCACGGTCTGCTGTGCGCTGCTCCAACCCCGCGCGCGCGGCGCCCTGCTCTCGATCGCGTGCGGCGGACATCCGCCGCCGATCATCCGGCGGGCGAACGGCGCCGTCGACGTCGCGACCTGTCGCGGATCTCTGCTGGGCATGCCGGTCGAACTCATGTTCGAAGAGCAGTCGGTGGAGCTCTCGCTCGGCGACGTCGTCGTGTTCTACACCGACGGCGTGACCGAGGCACACCACCGGAACCAGCCGCTGTTCGGCGAAGAACGGCTGATCGAGGTGATCCGGGACGCCGACCGCGACGTCGACCACGTCGCGGATGGCATCCTCGCCGCGGTCAGGGAATACGGGCCGGCGGAACCCCGCGACGATCTCGCGGTTGTCGTGCTCCAAATCGAGACATGAACCGTCACGGCGCGAATTCGCGTACCGTGGAGGCACGATGAGCGAATGGGACGTCGTCTTCGAAAGATCGGAACGTGCCAGCCGGATCAGGCTGGCTGTCACCGGCGAGATCGACCTGGCGGTAACCGGCCGGTTGCGCCAAGAGCTCGCGACCCTCGTCGACGACTCGAACGGCACCGGACTCGTCGACCTCTCCGGTGTCGGCTTCATCGACTCGTCCGGAATACGGGAGCTCCTCACGGCCAGGCTCGCCGCCCAGCGGGCAGGTGGCGAACTCACGCTGTTGAACCCCTCAGCATCGTGTCGACGGGTGCTCGAGATCAGCGGCGTGTTGAACGAATTCGTGGTGCAAGAAACATGACCGCGGCAGAGCCGACGTTCGCCCGGACGTCCCGGAGACAAACGCGGCGGCGCCCAAAACCAGCCGCGGAGGCGAAACGGGCACCGGGCGGGGATGAATCCGTTCCGCCGACCGCGGCGGGCTTGGTTGGGGGGTATTTCTTTGGTACCCCGGTCGAACCGCCGGCAAACATCGAAGACCAAACCCGCAGGTCGGGTCCGGTGATCGGAGCTGGGTAATGAGCAGTTCGAAGCGCGTCGACGACGGTTCGGTGTCGCTCACTGTTCCCGGACGGCCCGAATACCTGAGACTCGTACGACTCGCCGCAGCGGACAGCGGCGCCCGGGCAGACCTCTCGATCGACGACGTCGAAGATCTCCGCATCGCGGTCGATGAGCTCACCTACGCGCTCATGGGAGAGAACCCCGTCGACAAGACGCTGACCCTCCGCTATCTCGCGTCACAGGGCGTCGTCGAAATCGAGGGAACGTGCGTCGCGGCCGGCGAGCCCGTGATGAGCGAGCTGAGCCAGACGATCATCGGCGCAGTCGTAGACGAGCACGAAATCTCCGACCGCGACGGCATCCGACGGTTCCGGCTTGTCAAGCGAAGTCGAACGTGACCGCCGACGACTCCTGCGAGCGCGCAGAGTCCGCTGAGCCGTCCGAGCTCCTCGGCGAGTTTCGCGAGTACCGCCGCACCCACGACCGTACGCTTCGAAACCGTCTCATCGAGCATCATGTGCATCTCGCGCAGTCCCTCGCCCGCCGATTCGCGAATCGGAGCGAACCGCTCGACGACCTCGAACAAGTCGCGATGCTCGGCCTGCTCAAGGCGGTCGAACGGTTCGATCCCGATCGAGGTACCCCGTTCGCGGCGTTCGCGGTACCGACAGTGATCGGCGAGTTGCGCCGCCACTTCCGCGACCAGGGCTGGATGGTACGCGTTCCGAGACGCGTCCAAGATCTGCACCTGCGGATCGGAACCGTGATCTCGGAGCTCAGCCAGCAACTCGGACAGTCCCCCACCCCTCGAGAGATCGCCGAGGCCGCCGGCGTTCGCGACGAAGACGTGCTCGAAGCCCTCGATGCCGGCAACCGCTATCGACCGACGTCGCTCGACTTCACCCCGAACGGCGCTGCCGGCGAGACCCTGCGGGGCGACGCCGATACCGAATTCGCGTCAGTCGAAGATCGAGCGACACTGCTGAATCTCCTGCACCGCTTGCCGGAGCGCGAACAGCGAGTGATGTACATGCGCTACTTCGAGGACATGACCCAAGCAGAGATCGCCGAGACGATCGGCGTGAGCCAGATGCACGTGTCGAGGCTGCTGTCTCGCAGCCTCGACGCGCTGGCTCGCGATCAGTCCGCGGACTCCTAGCAAAGCGGAGGAGTAGCTCGCGGTAGCCGAACACGGGCTGGCGGACGCTGAGATCTCCTGGTTGCACGCCCCGGTTACACATGAACTTTGGTGTTGCATTGGCCGCGGAAGCGGAACTGGAGCACGCGAATTCTGATCGGTTGGTGCGGTTGCCTCAAGACCGACGACCACCCGGAACAGGTTCCGAAGTTTGGCGCCGACCGGTGACCCGGCCGCGCAATCGCACATGCCGCCGCGGCCGACCCTGGCAGCCAGCACCCGGCCGAGTCACCGTCGACGTTCCATCCAGCGTTGCGGCTCCGGAACATTCACGAATCCGTACTGCCGGTAGAGCCCGTGCGCGTCGCGCGTGCCCAACAGCTGGAGGGGCAGATCTCGCACCGCCGGGTGATCCGTCGCCGTCCCCACGAGGAACTTGCCGAGGCCCGCTCCCCGGAGCGCCGGATCAACGAAGACATCACCAAGCCAAGCGAACGTCGAGTAATCCGTCACCCACCTGCAGAATCCGGCCTGGGCCCCGTCGGGGCGGTACAAGCCGAGCGGCAACGACCCTTCGATCGACCGGGCGACAACGTCATACGGCCGGCCTTCGGCCCAGTAACTCAGCGTGCTCAGCCAACGGTGCACCAGCGCGACGTTGACCAACGGCCGATCGTCACTGACCCAGTAGCCGCTGGGATCCGTCCATCTCATCCGCCGATATTCGCTCAATTTCTGGCCGATCACCTAACGGAACGGGTATCACGTCGGAGCGACCCCAGCCGAGCGCAGCACATTGCATACTCGGACGTTCGTTCGGTCCCGGTCTGTCAGCTTGGCCCGATGCCGAGTCTGTCTCGACGCGCGACGTCCCGACTCGTCGACGCGTGCATCTTCTTCTCGTTCTTCGCGACGGTTCATCGCCTGGTCGGCGCCGGGGGCACGCTCGGCTACCGATGCGGGCAAGTCGATCACACCGACGAGCGCGCACGTCGACGGTGACAGACCAGCTGAGCCAACCGAAAGACGACGCGAACGCCACGGCCGACCGATCGCCGCACCGCCAATTTCGCAGATGGCACCCGCCTCGAACGGCGGCCGTGTTCGCGAATGCTGGCGCATGTGGACGTGCAACTGGCAGACTTGCGAGCCCTTCACGTCGCCGACCAAGCGACCGAACGGCTCAGATCGTGCGGGCTCGAGCGACGCGGTCGGTGGTGCGAAACCTGGCGAAGCCCGACTCTGGTCGACGTCGGCGTGCCACCCGAGCGGCACGCCAGATCACGACCGCGTACGACTTGCTCGACAGTCGCGTCGACACCCGGTTCGCCCAAGAACGTCCAGGTACCGACGCGAGCGGACTCCGAATGTCATCGAAGAGCGCTGACATGAGACTGCTCGCTGCGAGAACCAGCGCGGCCGCATTGGCCGCCGCGCGGTCCTCGGATGCGCTGGCCACTGTCGCGTCCGCCGCGGTCTCGAACCGGAACACGAACAGGTCGATTATGGAAACACTCGCCAGATCGCGGATGATCACGCCGAAGCACACGACCGTCGTGTAAGAGGACGTGATCTGCACGGTTGCGAACACCCGCGCAGTCGCAGTGCAACACAACAACCGAGCCGATCGACTCGACGGCATGTGCGCTGACGCGCACAACGACAATGCCGCGGTCAACGCACAACATGAACGAAAAAGCTCAATGCCGCAGCGTCCCGGCTGCGTGGTGAACGGACCGACGGTGAGGGAGTCCACTGGCTCTCACACTTCGACGAGCTACACTCGTTGTTCGCTCAGGAGGAACTGAAACCGAGGTGGATCTCAAAGACCCTGCGCTGATCGACCCCGAGAACCACTGGGACTGCCAGTCGAAACTCTCCTTGCTGAGGCTCGCACGACGAACCTGGTCGACGCCCTTCGCGCCATCGTTGACGTCGGACCTGAGGCCACGGTTGTTCCCGCAGTCGTCGTCACGTTCGCGTCGGACGGCGAGATGGCCGGTGCCGAACGCAACGACAAGCCAGAATGGGCCGAAAGACAAGGTCGGCTGGGGTTCGCCGACTACGTTCAGCCGGACGATGGGGCGAAAGCCATCCTGATGGTGTGCGTCGACGTGCTCAAGCACGTACAAGATGATGTGATGTTGTTGGGGCAAGATCTCTCCAGCGCGCCTGCCCCGGTCTACCTCGATGCCGCACCGCTGTGCGTATGGCTCTGGTGTGCGGATGACGGGATGTTCGGGTACGACCGTCCCTGTCGGCTGGGAAGCGGTCGCGACTGCGATGAACGAGTCGGCCTCCGAACGGTCGACCAGCAGTATCGCTTCGCAAGCACTGTCGTCTGCGCAGCACGGCGACTCAGGCGAGGTCGCGCAGCCGCGATTGGCCTCGCGTCCGTCCCATCTGTGCGGAGGCCCGTAACTACCCGACGGCGCCCAGTCGACCACAGAAGCTTCAGTGCGTTCGTCGTAGCCAGATCTCTAGCGTCACAGGTAAGTCCTGGCGTGACGTGTACGCGACTGCGGCTGCGTGGGCGCGCCGCATGATCGCCAGCATCGAGTCACGCATCTCGGGTAGCGAACGACGACGGCTCGGGCTCGGGCTCGGTATCGCGCTGGTCTGCGTGACGTTGCCGTTCGTGGAAGTCCTGATCGGCACTCGAACCAACATGTGGTCAGACGTCATCGCCGCACAGGTGCCGAGGTACCTTGCCGTCTGGGCGAACATTCGTCACGGCTTGTCGCCGTTCTGGTGGCGCAACATGTTCGGCGGATTCAACGAACTCGGTGGCGGCGAGGCAGGGATCTTCTATCTCCCCAACGCCATCTTCGGCTGGACCTCACCAGAGAACGCATTCAGATGGTGGTTCTTCGGTCACCTCTGGGTGATGACAACCGGGTGGTACATCTGGTCGTGGCGACGGTGGCAATCAGTCCTGGGGGCAACCGTCTGCGGCATCGCGGGGACAATCAACGGATATGTCCTCTACCACTCCACGTCGATGCCGTTCATCGCGGCGTGGACATTGCTCCCGTTCGCCTTCATCACGCTCGACCGCCTCATGGAATCGGCGCGTGTGCGCTATGTCGCGATCCTCGCGGTGCTCATCGCAGGGATAGCCATCCAGCTCGCCCAGTTCCTCTGGCTCACACTCATTGCTCTCGGGGTATGCGCCGTCTTCAGCTTGGCGCGCCGGGGTGTCGGCTTCGGCCCCTGGCTGCGTCTTGGCGCGGCGATACTCCTCGGCGTCGGACTGTCAGCAATGCAACTGCTGCCAGAAGTGGCGTTCAGCAAGACGAGCGTCCGTCCGACGTTGACGAAGGCGGTGGCGTTCCAGTTCTCGATGGAGCCCCGTCATCTGCTCACACTTCTCGTCCCGAACATCATGGGAGGAGCGAATAGCGGACTGTGGTGGAAGACCGGATGGCTCGGCGGACCTCTGCAGAACGAACTCGCGAACTACCTCGGGATCACGATCGCGGCACTTGCGGTGATCGGTGCGGTCCGCCTCGGACGCGACCGGTTGAGTATGGCCTTGGTGGCGCTTGCCGTGCTCGGAGTTGTCTCATCGTTGGGTGGTCGCACCTTCATCGGCAACCTCATGTTCGATGTCGTACCGCTCGCCAACCGGTTCCGAGGTTGGGCAAGGAACCTGCTGTGGACCTACATCGCCGTCATCATGTTGGCGGGAGCTGGCGCGCGGGAAGTGACTCGCATACCCCGAGAGTGGGGCCTCCGGTTGATGATCGCCGCGGCCAGTTTCGCCATCGTGATGTTGCTGCTCCCGACGATGACGAACTTGAGTGGCGCGCTGCTGGGGGGCGGAGAAGGCGCGGTCGCCCGATTCATGCCGCCACTCCTCCTGCTTGCCCTTGGCGGCGCCGTTCTGGCCATGACTCGCTCACGGGTCGTCGGGACCGCCGCCCTGGTCGCGGTGTGCGCACTCGACCTTGGGTTGTTCGCCTTCTCCGCACCGTGGCGCAGCTTGAGCCTCAAACCGTCACAAGTTGCGACGACATTCAGCAACTCCCCCCCGGCGTTCGGAGGGGCGGTCGCCAAACCCGGTGGACTTGCCCGCTGGGTGAGTGACATCCCGGACGCATCGTCGCTCTGGCCGAGCGTCATCGGCCACCAATTTCAGAGCGTCAATGGTTACGACCCATTACTCCAGGCGGACTACTCCCAAAGCCTCGGCTACATGGCGTACCTCGGCTATATGCCGGACCACATCTTCTGGGAAGGTGGCTGGTTGCCCGACGTGCTGCGGGTCACGACCTTCTTGGCCAGTCCGTACGCAGGTCAGATCAGCTCACGTTGGAAGTTTTCACACTCGTACGATTGGCCAGCGAACCCTCCGGGAACGACGCCCGCGGTGGGTCCCCCAATCGCTCCTGTCTATTACATCTATACGTACACGCCTCGTCTGCCTGAGTCGTATCTTGTCGGCGCGACTCGAGTTGCGTCGCTCGACGACGCCCGCACTGCGCTCACCACCGCGACTGACACCAATCTCACTCAGTACGCCTACGTCGATGAAGGGACGATTCCAACCTCCAAGATCGCCAACTTCGCATCGATCGACACGCCCGGCTTCTCTGGCTCGGTGACGTCGGGCGCGATGAACAACGGTGGATCCGGCACCTGGAAGGTCACAGCGACGAGACCGTCGCTGTTCGTCACC